>CAYTPZ010000004.1:0-107558 GCA_964440095.1 uncultured bacterium
GCCAGACTAAAGGTTGCCGATCCACCAGCTTCCTGGAAGTGCATCACATTAAATCACGCAGCCGTGGAGGGGACAATAACGAGGAAAACCTGATCACGCTTTGCGCCAGCTGTCATCGGCATCTGCATGAGCGAAGCGACTCGCTTGCTGAAAAGGCCGGGCTTGGGCTGCAACGCGGCTAGGAAAGAGGAGCTGAGTCTGCGGCCCACAGGAAATCCGGAAGCGGCACTAAAATAGTCGCCGAAGACCTATAGATCCATCAACTTAGGGAACTGCTTCTTTGCTTGGCATTGCGCATTCCAGCTATTGGACTATATTCACCGAGTCAATTTCTCGTCTTGGATTCGATACGCCGCCTGCCCTCGTCGCATCGATCGCATCTCGTGGGATCTTTATCGCTGATCAACGCGACGCCTTACGACTAAGCAACATCCAAAGAGAAGACCGACTGCCGACCCGCGAAACTGTCGCGGCGGCATGTATTGCATAGATCGAGGGCAAACTGGAGAATTCATTACATGGCTCAGAAATTGTACGTGGGCAACCTGCCCTTTTCGGCCAACGAAGACGAAGTGCGCGAGCTCTTCTCGAAGCATGGCACCGTTGTTTCCGTGAACCTCATCAATGATCGCGAAACCGGCCGCCCCCGTGGCTTCGGTTTCGTCGAGATGGACGACCACACAGCCGCCATGAGCGCGCTGGATGGTTATGAAATGGGCGGACGCAACCTGCGTGTGAACGTTGCCGAAGAAAAGAGCCGCGACAACAATCGTGGCGGCGGCGGAAGCTGGCGCTAGCTCACTTTTTTGAATTTACGTCCCGTAGTCCTCACGGATTTCGGGACGTTTTTTTTGTAGTCCAATTTTCTACAATATAATCTCTACAGCTTTGATGGTCGATAAATTACCGGGATAGCGGATTCTTACTTTGAAATAGGATCTTTGACCTTGAATTGGAACATGGACAATTTACGAGGGCGGTCTTTTTCCTCAGGGCTCTACTTGATCAACGCGTTCTTGATTCGACGTGGATCCGGGTCCGAAAGTGCCTTCGGGCGCGTTCTTTTACTCAAGTAAACTCCTGTAATACATTGAAAAAGAATGATTCAGGGGGTGACATGCGCTCTATGCTGCGGTATATTGGGCGCGTCAACTTCTCGCCTTGGATTCGATTCGCCGTTCGCCCCCGTCGCATCGATTGCATCTCGTGGGATCTTTTTCGCTGATCATCGCGACTACCTAACGAATAAGCTCCATCCATGAGAAGACCGACTGCCGCATCCGCGAACTCGTCGCGGCGGCATACGTTGTTAGACTGAGGGGCGATTTGGAGAATTCAATGGCTCAGAAACTGTACGTGGGTAACTTGCCCTTCTCTGCCACCGAGGACGAAGTGCGTGATCTCTTCGCCCAGCATGGCACCGTTGTTTCCGTCAACCTGATCAATGACCGTGACACGGGTCGTCCCCGTGGCTTCGGCTTCGTTGAAATGGATGACCACACAGCCGCGATGAGCGCGCTGGACGGTTATGAAATGAACGGCCGCAATCTTCGTGTTAACGTTGCGGAAGAGAAGCGTCGCGACAATCGCGGCGGCGGCGGCGGCGGTGGCGGCGGCTGGCGCTAGACCCCGTTTAGTATTGAACCCCGGAGTCCTTTGGGACCCCGGGGTTTTTTTGTTTCCATCAAATTTCTACAGGACTTATAGAGCGACTTTACCTCGTCTTCGACACTTGTGGACGTCGTGTTCGCGAAGTTCGCTGTTCGGCGGCCACGGGTCGTGTCGTTAAGCTGCGATAAGCTCACTAGTCATTCAGACCGCCGGCGCACCCGTCTTTTTCGGCGCGCTTGCGGTCGTTTTCATCCAGCACTGATTTGCGAAGGCGAATGGTCTTGGGTGTGATCTCCACGTACTCATCGGGGTTCAGATACTCCAGGCACTCTTCCAGGCTCATCTTCAGGGCCGGAGCCACCTTGAGACCGCGATCCGAAGCCGCCGCACGCATGTTGGTGAGCTTCTTCGACTTTTGAGCGTTAACCAAGAGGTCGCCATCCTTGGCGTGCTCACCGATGACCTGCCCCGTGTAGAGCTTGTCACCACCCTCGACGAAGAACCGACCGCGATCCTGTAGTGCATCCAGTGCGAAGGGCACGGCCTCACCCGAAGACATGGAAATGATGCTTCCTGTTTGGCGCTGGGGAATGGATCCCTTGAAGTACTCGTACTGGAAGAAGCGGTGGTTCATGATGATCTCGCCGGATGTGGCCCGGAGCATGCGGCTGCGCATGCCGATGAGTCCACGACTGGGCACATGGAACTCCAGTCGTGTGCGACCGTCCTTCTGCTCCATCTTGACCATCTCGCCTTTGCGCCCGGCGATGTACTCGATAACCGCACCCGAATGATGGCTGATAACGTCTACCGTTAGGATTTCCACGGGCTCGGCCTTCTTGCCGCCGATCTCCTTGTAGATAACCCTCGGCTGTCCGACCATGAACTCGTATCCCTCGCGGCGCATGTTCTCCATGAGAATGGATAGGTGCAGGATGCCCCGGCCGGAAACCTTGTAAGAGTCAGCGCTGGAAGTTCCCTCTACACGCAGAGCCATGTCACGCTCGATTTCTTTGTACAGACGTTCGCGCAACTGCCGGCTGGTGGAGTACTTCCCCTCCTGGCCAAAGAAGGGGCTGGTATTGGCCATGAAGCTCATAGTGAGTGTGGGTTCATCCATGGCGATAATGGGAAGTGGTTCGGGCTTCTCATCGTCAGCCAGTGTGTCGCCGATTTCCACATTGGGAAGTCCCACCACGGCGCAAATATCGCCGCAGGCCACTTCGTCCACCTTGGCTTTGCCAAGACCTTCGAAGACGAAGAGCTGTTTCACGAATTCCTTCGTGGTGGTGCCGTTGCGTTTGATCATAACCACGGGCGCGTTGTTCTTCAGCTTGCCGCGGAAAATGCGGCCGATGCCGATGCGTCCCACGTAGTCGCTAGTGTCGATGGAGGTGACCAGCATCTGAACCGGTCCATCTTCCACTGGTGGCGGTGGAATGTGTTTAACGATCATGTCGAGCAGCGGCGAAAGGTCTTTGGGCTCGTCCCCCAACTCATCGATGGCCCAACCGTCGCGACCGGAGGCATAGACGCCGGGGAATTCCAGCTGATCTTCGTCGGCATCCAGGTCGATGAACAGATCGAGAACCTCATCGTGTACTTCCAGGGGCCGTGCGTTGGGACGATCGGCCTTGTTGATCACCACGATGGGTTTGAGGTGAAGTTGCAGAGCCTTCTGCAGCACGAAACGCGTTTGGGGCATGGGACCCTCGAAAGCGTCCACCAAAAGCAAAACACCATCGGCCATTTTGAGAACCCGTTCCACCTCACCGCCAAAATCCGAGTGGCCCGGCGTGTCGATGATGTTGATGCGCACATCACCGTAAGGCACCGCAATGTTCTTGGACTTGATGGTAATGCCGCGCTCTCGTTCCAGGTCGCCCGAATCGAGCAGACGCTCCTGCACCTGCTGACCCTCACGGAAGATGTGGCACTGCTTGAGAACCTGGTCCACAAGAGTGGTTTTACCATGATCCACGTGTGCAATGATCGCGATATTGCGAATGCTCATACTCATCTCCGATTCGGGGGGAATATTCGATGGGGAGGCGCACTAAGGTAGGCAGAGCGCCCCCAAAATGCACGACTTAGAGGCAATAAAAAAGCCCCCCGTGGGGGGCAAAGCCTTGCAAATGATAGAGCTAGGCTCAGCTTTTATCCTGGCACTTGGCCTGGGATGGGCACCCTGCGCAGCCGCTCTTCTCACCGCTTCCGGCCTCGGCCGGGGTCACGTCGAGCAGAATCGCTGAAGCGCCGGCATCTTTCATGGCCGCCAAGAGAGTTTTGGGAGTGGAGGTGGGATTGGTGAACTCCACCGCGAACTTGCCGTCGGCCACGGCAGGCTTGGCCTTGAGGACGCCGGGAAGCTCGGCCAGAGCCTTGACCAGTGAACCCGCCATATTCATGTCGAGACCTTCAACGGAGAAAACGGCCACTTCATTGCAGGTTTCACCGTCGTGACACCCCTTATCTTTGTCGGCGTGGGCTACCTGAGCGGCAGGCTCCACGGTATCCTGGACATCCTGATCGCCCTGCCCACACGCAATGAAGAGGGGAACGAGAAGGAAGAGAATCGTGATGGCTTTCATTTCCACTCCTTGGATCGATTGAAACTAACGCTTCTGTTCTTGAACCTCTCGCACCCTGAAAACGCCGAAGTAGAATTCCTCCGCTTCGGCATTGTAGACCGGTGCTTCGAGCTGTTTGACGATGGCCTCCGAACTCAGTTGAGACCCGTCGTATTCGATTTCGAGACGATTGTCGGCGGCATAGGCGATGAGCGAGATCATCCCCGGCATGCCTTCCAGTTGAAGTGCCGCTGTTTCAGCAGTGTCGACGCACATGACGCCATCCACATAAAGGGTGAGCTGCTCAAGGCCCTGATTGGATTCACGTCCTTCGTAAATGTGTTCCACACTGGAAAATGCAAAGGCCCCTGCGCTGATGTAGCCCACGCCACTGGCCAGAACTACGAGCATGGCCACGGCCCATGCCGGTACCGCTCGAGATGTGTTAGTCGCTGATCCAAGCGCCAGGGCTTCATTTTTCGGACAGACGCTAGTGCACTCCATGCAAAGGGTGCACTCCCCGGAATCTACTTGTTCCACCGACGAAATGGGTATGCCATGGGGGCAGACTGCGTCGCACTTGCCGCAACTTGTGCAGGACTTCTCGCTTCGAGCGATGCGGAGCCAGGCAAATCTCGAGAAGGGCCAGAGGCTTCCGCCCAGGGGGCAGAGGTATCGGCACCAGGCCATGGGCAGTATCACCGAGGCCAGCAGAATGGCGCCGACCACCAGGTAGCTCCACATCTGGACGTCGTGGCCGTGAGCGCTGAAGAGTACGTAGTAGGGGTCGAATGGACGGAAGATGAGCTCGCTGGTGCCGACGGTGAAGAATAGGATCACGGCCAGCACGGGCAGACGAATCCAACGCCATGCTGCGTCTTTGCGGCTGGACGGGAAGATGATACCCAGGCTTGGGGAGCTAGGTAGCTGGTCACGCCAAATGCGCAGACGTCGGCCGAGCATCCCCAACCATTCTGAAACCGTGCCTACGGGGCAGACCCAACTGCAGAACGCCTTGCGGGCCACCAGGGTCATGGCGAGCAGGGCCAGCATGAGGGACAGGTTGAAGGGGCCCATGGCACAGGTGAAAGATTGCTTGGTGGCCACGGCCCAGAGGGTTTCGATGCCGCCGAAGGGACAGAAACGCTCCACGCCGAAGGTCATCCATCCCATGGCATAGCCCAGGCCCGCATTGACCACGAGCAGAAGGGTGAGGATCTGGAAAGAGCGTCTGAGTGTCTGGGTTTTCATGGATTTCGTCTTGGTCTATTCAAAAACACCGGCTCAGACCAAGAGCCGGTACTATGGAAGTGAATAGTTTGAAGTGAATAGCTTAAGGAAAAATCGATCTTCGATCCAGGTAAAAAGACCCGCAGGTCTCGAAAAGAGGCTTCGCTAAGCCCTTAGAAGAGTTTCTTTAGCGTGCTCCAGCTGGTTTCGGCCGTGACCGTCTCGTCGCCATCAGCGGTGTGATGCTTCTGTCCTGGTCGGTGAACATAACAGCCTACCTGGTCATATCCTTCGCACTCATGAGTATATTCATGTTGAGCATCGGCATTATCGACATACTCACCGGAGTCAGGCTGATGCAGTCGCGCACGGAGTTCAGCGAATTGCTGAGAGTCTTCGCGGTTCTCAACATCGTTGCGGGAATCTTGGAGGTGTCGGTGATCTTGAGCCCGCTGGCCTTGTTGATCGTGCCTATGAACTTCGTCATACTCGGTCTGATTCTACTGAGAGAATAGTCCGAAGCCGAATTCGTCTAGCAGGGTGTGTGTCTATGATAAGGGGAGCCTCCGAATCCTATTTAGTTTGGCCCGTTTCTTTCATGTAAGTCCTTATCCTGTCTGTTTTTGACGCTTTAGGCAGCGCATAGAGCCTCTTGGATGGGGAATAGGGGCCGGAGGTATGAATTGAGTATCCAGGGTGGAAAGAATATGGCCGAAGAATTGTCCTCGGCGAGTGCCGATCGTCGATTCGAAGGGCCTGATAGACGGCGTGAACCTACGCCGCCTCTCTCTCGCTATACTTTTTTTGGCCGGCGCCGTGGTAACCGCCGCGATCTGGACCCCCAGAATGATTACTATGTCGATTGGGCGGCTGGTCCTTACCTATGGATGCTCTATGCCATCATGTTGCTTGTACTCTTCGACGCCACGGCTACCTGGCTGATCATCCGCCAAGGGGTCGAAGAGGGAAACCCGCTCATAGTCTGGATTCTCAGCCTTGGCCCCCTTGCATTTTGGGCTGTAAAACTGGGACCATTGCCGCTATTTCTGGTTCTGCTGGCCGTGAAGCGCTTCTTCGCCTGGGCTCGATTTCTGGTTTGGTTCATATTCATTGTCTACGCAGCCCTGGCGGCTTTCCATCTTTGGGGATTCTGGAGCCTTCTGAAGGTCTAATGATTGATGATTGCCTTGGGCCCCGGTCTCGCCGGGGTTTTTTCTTGTTGGGGTGATAGGCAGCCTCTATCTTTGCCGGGTTTCCAGCATGAACCCCGAAAATGGAGCCGCCCCATGCGACGACTACTTCCCGTCATTCTCATTGCTATTCTGTCTTCGACCCTGCTCTTAACTGCCTGCGGTGGATCGGATTTCGAACAAGTATTGCGTTTCAGTGCTATCCCGGATCAGAACTCCACGGAGTTGACCGAAAAGTTCGCACCTCTCGCTAAGCATCTCAGCGAGGTTTTGGGCGTGTCGGTGGAGTACGTTCCCGCTCGCGACTATCAGGCCGCGGTCGAAATGTTCAAGAATGGTGATATACAGCTGGCCTGGTTCGGGGGGCTCACAGGTGTCCAGGCCAGAGAGGCAACGGAGGGAGCCAGGGCCATTGCTCAAGGTGCGGTGGATCCCGAGTACTTCTCCTACTTCATTGCCCATGGCAGCGTGGGGCGGGGGCAGCATCCCAACTTCCCTGCCTATATCCGCGAACTCAGCTTCACCTTCGGATCGGAAAGCTCGACCTCCGGTCGCGTCATGCCCGAGTACTTCATCCGCAAGTACACCAAGTACAAGTCCACGTCATTCTTTACGAAAACGGCCTTCTATTCGGGTAGCCACGACAAAACACTCGAGTTGGTGCAGACCGGCCAGTTCCAGGCGGGGGTTGTGAACTACAAGGTCTACGAGAAGCGCGTCGATGAAGGGAAAATCAATCCGGAAATGTGCCGGATCATTTGGAAGACGCCCAGCTACCCCGATTACAACTGGACTGCACATCCTCTGCTCGAAGAGCGCTATGGGGAAGGCTTCATCGACATGTTGCAGTCGGCCTTGGTGGGCATTGAGGATTCCGAGCTCCTGGCGGCCCTGCCTCGCGAGAAGTTGATCCCTGCAAAAAATGAGGACTTCCAAATGATTCGGCAGGTGGCCTTGGATCTGGATATGATCCGCTAGTCATCCTAGATCAGGAGCTGTTTCAAACCTTCATGGTGCTCCACAATCGGGAATATTATCAGCTTTATCAATTTGACTCGACGATGTCAGATCCAGAATCAAAGTCCAAGGAGGTCCCGTGAAACAGGGCTTCGACAATACTAATTCTCCATCGCTGCCGTGATGGCCCTTTCCCACAGAACTCGGGACAGGGCTTTGAAATGTCTATCCCTGATGCGAAGCAACCTCCGTCCTTACAAGACCTGACATGCTGAGCTGGCGTGCCCCTGGAGTAATCGCCAGAGCAATCTTGTGTTGTTGAAACAGTCAACCGGGAGAGTAGCGTTAAGTCTCAAGACCCTTGCTGGCATGGTAGATGGCCTTGTCAAAAAAGAGCACCACTCGGCGGCTGAGTTCCATGACTCTGTAAACATCCATGGGGCTTTCAAGCACTTGGTGGTGGCGGGCGAAATTCCAGATTTCCCGCCTTAGCAGAGTGAGGGCGCTTATCACTTCTGCGGTGGAAAATCCCTGTTCGCGGCGTTCACGTCCCAGGGCGAAATAGAATTCGGCCAGTTCGCGATCTTCGCCGTCAGTTCCAAGCCAATACTGGAATCGAGTGAGAGCCTCCAAGGCACGTTCGCGAATTTTCCACTCTTCAATTTCCCCATAGTTAGGTGTGGACGGATTTCCACGCACCGACAAGAGCCAGTTGAAACTGATCTCCTCGGCCTTGTCTCTCACCAACTCGAGAAGGGCGTCCGATAAGACCTCGGCTTCTTTTTCATCGTGCAATCGTTGAAAGGAGTCTTGGATGGCCCACTCCTCCCTGTGAAGTCGTGCGCAAATCTCAGCCGCTTCACGGTGGGGGGCGAAGGCCAGTTCGGGAAGAGCGTTCAGGGGAAACCATTCGATAGCCTCGGCATCGTCACCGGCGGTGGCGACGCCATCCATTTTCTCAACTTCAAAAATCACAAAAAGCAGATCACCGTAGTAGTTGTCTGCGTTGGAATCGGCGCTGAGTAGACGTATTACCCTGCCTGTTAGCGCCGTCTCCTCTTTCAATTCGCGGAGTGCGGCTTCGGCTATGGTTTCACCACTCTCGGCGAACCCTGTAGGCAAACACCACATCCCTCGATGTGGTTCGTTGAGTCGCTTCACGAGAAGTACCTGCCGCTCGTCGTTGAGCACGACAGCTGCCGCCACAGGCAGTGGGTTTCGATAGTGCACGAAGTGGCAGGCTGGGCAGACCGCACGCGGCCGCCCTTCAATTTCTCGCGAAACCAATATGGCGCCGCAGCGATCGCAGTAAATGGGATCCTGAATCATCGAGGCCTCCGACAGTAGAAAGCGCTGTCGTCCTTTTCGACGGTGATCCTGCCATAGCGATCCAGAAACGCCATACTTTTTTCCACAAGTATCGGCGGTAGAGGATCGTCCAGCTTGAATTTTTGGTCGATGAGCGGAAGCTTGAAGCGCAGGTATTTTAGGAAATCCGCCAAATCCTGCCGGTAGAAGATTAGAACATTGCGGTACACAGTACGCTCCACTACTTCGAAATGAGGGGCGAGCAGACTTACCCCGTTTTCCGTGGAGAACTCTTTCAACAGTTTCACCAGCGAGGTTCCTATGGGGTCAATTCCCGTTGCTCGAAATATGCCTTCGAAACTGTTTTCACTGTGGGTAAGGCACCAGAATGTTCCCTCGGGTTTCAGCACCCGCGAGACTTCGCCAACGATTTCGGGGAAGAAATAGAGCGAGTAGGAACTCATGACCTTCCGGAAACGAGATTTCTGGAAGGGGAGTTTGTCGAGCAATTGAGCCTGGTGAAATTCCGCCTCGCAATCTCTAGCCCTCACTCGATGCAGATAGGTTCGCTGATTGTTTTTGCATGCGTCCAGGCCCACAATTCGTGTGCCAGAAGGCGATCGCCGCGCCATCTCCTCTGCAAGAAAACCGAAGCCACATCCGAGGTCGAGAATCTCCTGTTCATCAGAAAAGTCCAGGGGCTCCAAGGTGGCTTGACGAACATCGGTGAGGTGGGTGGAGTGGCGACGAATAAGAGCCGAGATGGCCTCGTGCTGTTTAGGATTGGAATAGGTTTCATGCAGGCTTGCCATGGACCCATTATTCCGGCTGGGAGTCCTAAAAGCAAGCACCTCCATCCGAAGATGGAAGCGCCGGCTGCAAAAAGGGGGGGCTGGGATTTTAATCGTCGACGTTGGGCAAAACCCTCATCGGATCTAGACTTCCCCAGCCTGGTAGGATAGAAAAACCCGGCACCGCGTGGCACCGGGTTTAGAATTCCGATTACTCAGTACATCGATTTGACTTCGCTCCAACTGGAGGGACGTGAAGCAGAGTCGCCGCAGCCCTGGGGCCATGCACCGATCTGCTGGGCGCAGTCGTTGTACAGGGCCAGACAGGGTGAATCAGACTGCAAGTAGAGGTTGCCTGATCCGATCATTCCACAGTATTCGGGGTCTGTGGAGAAGTTGCCGTTGAGGCCCAGCTGATCCGCCACTAAACCGGTCCAATCACCTTCCACGTTTCCGAAGAAATTACAGCAGGCGAAATCGAAGCTGTCTCGAGGTCCGGCATCAATGTCGTTGAAGGCGTAGGCGCCACCACCATTACTGTAAGAGATAATGTTGAACCAGCAGCGGTGGTAGTTCTCGGCGTAGATGCCCGCACCCCAATCAGCAATATTCTCTGTGATTGTACAGTGGCGGATATCCATTGTCGAAGGATACTCCAATGCCACGGCACCACCCCAGGTGGCTGAATTTAAAGAAAAGGTACAGAAGCTGATCGCGGCATTAGCGCCGCCGTGGATATCGATGGCGCCACCGACTTCAGATACGGCGTTGCCCGTGAAGAAGCAGTCTTCGATGGTCACGTCAGTTCCGCTACCATAAACGTCAACACCCGCGCCCCAGCTGCCGCCGTTTTGCAGGAAGGAACAGCGTGAAATGGTCGCGGAGCTGTATTCAATATAGATGGCGCCACCCTCGGCGATGGCGAAGTTGTTCTCGAAGATGCAATCACTGATGGTGGGGGATGACCCTGAAACAAAGATTCCTCCACCAAAACTGTTGCTACCATTGATGATGGAGATTCCTCTGAGTTCAGCTAGGGGACCTTCGCCTGATACGAAGTAGATTCCGGTAACTCCAGGACGGTCGCGCTCAGCGGTCCAATTGTCCTGAGTGCCATGTTTGTATGCTGAGCTTCGGCTTCCTAGCGGAGGGGCTTCGCAATTGATGGCGCAGGTCAAGGGATTCAAACTCAGAGAGCGAAGGGTGAAGTCCTTACCCAGGAAGTCGAGTTCGACGTTCCCGGGACCTTCGAAGACACCGTTACCAAGATATACGGTACCGCCAGGCGCGATCAGGTCGATGGCTTCCTGAATGGTCGGTACGTCGCCGCCACCATCGGGATTAACCGTCAACTCACTTTCCGCCTGCACGGATACACCACATGCAAGGATGACGAGGACACCCGCGACTTTTCTCTCCCAGTAACCCATAGCTTCTCCTCCAGTGGTGGACCCAATTCACCCTAGCAATTGGAGTCAGTAATGGAAATAGAAAACGAATAGTGTAAGGGAAAACGGACTGCAACTTTCAGTTATGAAGGTGGCTCGGAGGTCCTGCCCCTCGAATTCTAGTGGGTGGTATTGAAGCTTGGCGTGCCGCAAGGGGAGAGCTCGAGGCAGGTGAAGCAGAGCGGAATCGGAAAGCAGGGCTTGTTAGTAAAACTGCTGATCAGTATGTGGAAGGGGCTGAGGTGTCCGAGGCTTTTGTTCGCGAGGACTTCGAGATCATCGATCTGCGCGGCCGCGATGTATGGATGTGCTATGATGAAATTGGCAACCTTCGCGCCGGCCACATCCCTCACAGTATTCCTTCCAATCTCTCGCGCTCTTGGATTTGCGAAGGAAACTCGATTTCAATCGTCGACATCTACCCGCGGCCGTCAGCCTGCCCATTCATCTGCTTTGGTATCGAGGCGGCGTTGAGGGGTGGCGCCGTGCCGATCTGCCTCTGCACAAGTAGAACAAGATAAATGTCGCCGGGGTCCAAGTTCGGCTATACTGCTATTATCCTTGAGCCGTGATTTATTGTCGGATCAAGGCTAGTACCTGTGAAAGGTGGGGCCAGAGGCCCATAGCCAGGAGGGGACCATGCCAGCAACAATCCGACCCGTTGGATATTTCTACGCCACCGTCAAGGATCGTCCGGGAGAGGCCTATCGCCTCTTGGCGCGCCTTGCGCGCGAGGAAGTGAATCTGCTGGCATTCAATGCCGTTCCCCAGGGGCCGGCCCACACGCAGTTGGTAATCTTCCCCCAGGAGGAAACCGCTCTGGCTCGCGTGGCCGAATCTTTGGGTCTGGTGCTCACCGGTCCTCAAAATGCTTTTCTCATTCAGGGCGATGACGAGTTGGGGGCGCTGGTGGAAGTCCACGAAAAACTCAGCGACGCCAACATCAACGTTTATGCATCCAATGGCGTTACCGATGGGAACAGCGCCTACGGTTACGTGATTTATTTACGCCCTCAAGATTTCGATGAAGCAGTCCAGGTCTTGGGACTCTAGACGAAAACACCGGGGATCGATCGCTTGCAAGCGGGGCAGTGGCCAGGTTCGGTCATGTGATCGTTCACCATGTGAAACCCTGCGCGTTCGATGAGTAAGGTTTCACAGTTTGAGCAAAGTGTGCGCGTTCCTGCCGGATCCCTTCGGTTGCCGGTGTAGACGTATTGCATCCCTGCCTTCAAGGCGATGTTTCGTGCACGATGCAAGGTGGCCAGCGGTGTGGCGGAATGATCGGTCATGCGCCAGTCAGGGTGAAAGGCCGTAAAATGAATGGGCACCTGGGGCCCCAGTTCCTCGAAGATCCAGGAGGCAAGGGCTTTCAGTTCTTCGTCGGAGTCATTGAGCTCGGGAATCAACAGAGTGGTGATTTCCGTCCAGACCTCGGTCTCCTTTACCAGATAGCGAAGAGTATCGAGCACCGGTTCCAGCCGTCCGGAACAAAGTCGCCGGTAAAAATGAGCGGTGAAAGATTTCAGATCGACATTCACGGCGTCCATGTGTTGGAAGAATTCGCGACGAGGTTCATCGCAAATGTAAGCTGCGGTGACGGCGGCTGTGCGAATTCCCAGATCGTGACAGGCTTGGGCCGTGTCCACGGCGTACTCTAAAAAGATCACGGGGTCGTTATAGGTGAATGCAACCGAATGGCAACCCAAACGCTTCGCCGTTTGCGCGATCTCATCGGGGCTGGCCGTTTCAGACAGACGTTCGGTCTCCCTGGATTTGCTCATGTGCCAGTTCTGACAGAAACGACATCCAAGATTGCACCCCGCAGTTCCAAAGGAGAGGATGCGGGAACCGGGCAGAAAGTGATTCAAGGGCTTCTTCTCGATGGGGTCCACGGAGAATCCCGTAGATCGACCGTAGGCGTCGAGCCATAGGCTGCCGCCTCGATGAGATCTCACGAAGCAGAATCCCTGTTGCCCCTCAGCCAGGCGGCAGTAACGTGGACAGAGGTCGCACTGGATGCGACCGTCCTCCAAAGAGTGCCAGTATCGGGCGGCACCTCCGCTGGGCGGCACTTGCGTCATTGCTCTCCTCGGGGCATGCTCTCATTAGCGCTGCTAGGTAGAGCCTAGCGCAGTCTGGCGGAAATCGCGAGGAGGAAGCCATGGCCGATGTTCGCAGAGCTGCAGTGGCCGGTGCATTCTATACCGAAGATCCAGAAGCCTTAGGTGCCGAAGTCTCAAGCCTGATGGACAAGGAGGCCGCAGACGGTCCTTGTCCAAAGGCACTCATTGTGCCTCACGCCGGCTACATCTACTCCGGACCCATTGCGGCGCGGGCTTATGCTCGAATTCGAGACTATGCCGCGGGCATCACGCGCGTATTACTCTTGGGTCCCACGCACCACGAGGCCGTGGCGGGCATGGCCCTTCCCTCCGTGAAAGCTTTCCAGACACCCCTGGGCGATATACCCCTGGACATGGCATCCATCGCCCGCATGACCGGACGTCCGGAAGTGCAAATCTCCAATCTCGTTCATGAGAAGGAACACAGCATCGAAGTTCAGCTTCCCTTCCTGCAAGTCCTGCTGGACGATTTCATCCTGCTGCCCGTGCTGGTGGGAGATGCTGACCCGTCCATGGTGGAAGCGCTTCTCCACGAGTTCGGCGGAGGTGAAGAGACGCTCATCGTCGTCAGCTCGGACCTGAGCCACTTCCTGAATTACGATGAGGCCCGTGAACTCGACGGAGTGACCCGCAAGGCCATCGAGTCTCTGGATACTGAAGGATGGACTTGGGAAAGTGCCTGCGGACGTATTCCTATCCTCGGATTGCTCAGATTGGCCCGCCGTTTGAATATGGAGGTGGAAACCTTGGACCTCCGAAGTTCAGGGGATACGGCAGGTGACCGGGACAGGGTTGTGGGTTATGGTGCCTGGGCCTTCCACGAAAGGGAAGATTAGGCTTGATGGCACGCACACGCGAAGAACGGATGCTGAACTTGGCGGCCATGGCCATTTTGCACGGACTTAAAACCCGTCGCAATATCAGCCTTGAGGGCATCGACTTCGACAATGAATTGCGAGCGCCCGGCGCCTGCTTCGTCACTTTGGAACATCGTGGGCAATTACGTGGATGCATCGGATCGGCCGAGGCCTATCGTTCGCTTGGTGAAGATCTGCTGAAAAATGCATTCAGTGCCGCATTCAACGACATCCGCTTTCCGAGGCTGGTCGAAAACGAGTTGGAAGATTTGGAAATGGAACTGTCCATTCTGACTCATCCCAAGCCCATCGTCGCGCCCAATGAGGATCATCTTCTGGGTCTCTTACGCCCCGGCAAGGACGGCCTTATCATTGAGGACAGGGGGGGCAAAGCCCTCTTCCTTCCTTCGGTTTGGGACAGCCTACCTTCGCCAAAGGATTTCCTGGACAACCTGAAGCGCAAAGCGGGTATCGGACATCGTTCCCTGTCTTCCGGCTTTGCCGCATGGCGATTCGAGACAGAGAAGATAAGATCCTCCGAAATCCTTGTAAGCAAGCCGCTTTGGGAGTCGGACTAAGTCTGTTATAATTCCAGGCAACCTACTCCTCTGAGGTCGAAATCCATGCGTCATTTCAGCACCCTTCTGGCGATATTTGTACTGCTCTGCACTGTTTCCGTCCAGGCCGAACGTGTCAGTTCGGACGATGCAAGGCGGGCTGGTCAGGCTTTTCTGAATCAAAGGCTCTCCCTGGAAAATGGATGGAGCGATAACTCTTCCGCTTCAGCTGGTGACTTGCAAGTTCTCACTCGCGACGGACAAGTTCTCGGCTATTGGATACCCGTGCATCCCGTGGGGCACATCATCCTTTCGTCTCTACGTGAATTGCCGGCGGTGAAGGCATTCTCCGACACCGACAATTTCGATCCCAATGCAGAAGGCTACGCGACCTTGATTCAGGACGTCTTCCAGCTCACCCTGGAGTTTTTGGAAGAAAACTACGGCGACCTTGAAAACCTTCCTGTCCATGTGGCTCCCGCGAAAAATCGCGAAAGCTGGGATCGCCTTCTAAGCGGCGCTCCCGCAGATCGCGATAGGGTTACGGTGGGGCCGCTGCTCACATCCGATTGGCACCAGGGCGGTCCCTTCAACAACGATTGCCCAGAAGGCGATGGCGGGCTCTGCGTGGTGGGCTGTGTGGCCACGGCGGCCGCTCAGATTCTGAACTATTGGGAGTATCCCGAAATGGGTGAAGGCTCCTATGGATACACCTGGGACGGTGATGAATCCTGCGGCGGCAACGTTGGGGGCGGTTTTCTGGAAGTGCAGTTCTGGGATCCCTACGATTGGGACAATATCCTCGACAGCTACAGCGGCGGCTACGACGCTGCGCAAGCGGAAGCCGCGGCCGAACTGAACTATGAGATGGGCGTGGCCTTCGACATGGATTATGGAGCCTGTGCGTCGGGTGCCTACCTGCAGCGAGGCCTCGAGGTTTATCCCAACTTCTACCGCTACTCCGATGATCTCCAATATGTGAGGCGAAGTCTTTACACCTCCGCCGAGTGGTGGGATCTCATCAAAACCGAATTGGACGCCGTGCCTGCGCGTCCCATTTCCTACGGAATCCACAGCCACGCCATCGTCTGCGACGGCTATATGGAAGACGGCGGGCAGTTCTATCATATGAACTACGGCTGGGGTGGCTCGGCCAATGCCTGGTACGCGCTGGACGACGTTTATTGTCCTTGGGATGGCTGCGACTTCCTGGTCGAAAACATGACCATCGGCATCGAGCCCGAAGGACACTTCGGAGTCAATCAACCTGACGACAACGTTGTTTGGATTCATGGCGAAACCATGAGCGAAATCGCATGGTCGGGATGCGGGGGAACAATGGTCAGCGCCGACCTCTACTACGGTCTTGCCCGTATCTCGCGTCTGTTCGAGAACAGTCCCAATGACGATACGGAATTGCCTCTGGGTCTCGTGCTGGCGGAGTGGGGGACAGGCACCGATTTTCGCATCAAGGTGATCGACGAAGATGACAGATTCGGATGGAGTGATTACTTCGCCATCTACGGACCTGAGGAATGGTCCGATGCCGGCTTGCCTCCTGTGGATAACGGAGGATCCGGACAGTCAGCGGCCTGGGGCGATTACGACGGTGACGGCTTGGCGGACATCTACCTGTCCAACAAGAATGACGGCAACTGTCTCTTCCATAATCAGGGCACGGGCAGTTTCGAAGATCTGGCCGTTGACCCACTGAATACCGTGGGCGATTGCCGGGCCGTGGCCTGGGCCGACATGGACAACGATGGCGACCTGGACATCTTCCTTGCCCGAACCAGTGGCGAGACCAACTTCCTTTTCCGAAATGACGGCGATGGTTTTACCGATTTAAGTACGGCCCTTCTGGGTGGATCCTCCTACAGTTCCGGCTTGGCATGGGGCGACTACGATAACGATGGCTTGGTAGACCTTTACGTGACTAACGTCTACGCAGGCGACCGTCTCTTCCACAATGAGGGGAACGGCAACTTCAGCGAGGCAACTGCTTCGCCCATGGGAGATGCCGGATACGGTCGATCCGCCAACTGGACAGACTACGACGAAGATGGCGATCTGGATCTTTACCTGATTCGCTATTCCACCAATCGACTCTATCGCAACAATGGTGACGGCAGCTTCACCCGCATGACCTCAAGCGCACTGGCCGATGCCGGAGATGGGTACGGAGCCGCCTGGGGCGACTATGACAATGACGGGCATCTCGACTGCTATCTCGTAAACGGTGGGGCCAACGTGCTCTTCCGAAACGAAGGCGGCGGTGTTTTCAGTGAAGTGACCTCGCCTCTCCTGGCCGATGCTGGAGCGGGTCGCGGTGCAGCGTGGGCTGATACCGACAATGATGGCAACTTGGATCTCTTCCTTGCCTGCGATGGAGTCAACCGTCTTTTCCACAACAATGGAGACGGTAGTTTCTTGGAAACCACAGATGCTCTCCTGGGCGATGGATCCGATACGCGCGGTGCCGCTTGGGGCGATTTCGACCTAGATGGCCGAATCGATCTGTACCTGGTCAACAGCGACTCGTCCAATCGCCTGATTCGCAACGAGAACAACTCTGGGAACAATTGGCTGCACGTGGACCTCGTGGGAACAGTTTCCAATCGCTCTGGCCTTGGAAGCAAGGTCAGGTTGACCAGCGGTGGACAGACACAGATTCGCGAAGTGGGAAGCGACACGGCTTACATGTCCCAGGGAAGCCTGCGAATTGAGTTTGGCTTGGCCGACAATAATCTGGTCGAATCCTTGGAAATAATCTGGCCCTCGGGCTTAACTTCCACCCTTGGCGATCTCGCTGTTGATCAGATAATCGAAATCACCGAACCTAACGATCCCACGGGCGTGGAAGAAGCTGCCATGCCTGATTTCAAATTCGTGGGGGTTCACCCAAATCCCTTCAATCCAAGTACGACTATTCAATTCGATCTAGCCGTGGATGGATGGGTCGATTTGACCATCTATGACCTGGAAGGACGCCGCGTGCGCTCGCTACTGTCTGCGAGCTACCTGAGCGTCGGCAATCATAGCGTTATCTGGGATGGGCGTGACGAGCAGGGCCGCGAACTGGGCTCAGGCGTCTACTTCTCATTGCTTAGTTCGGGTGATGTGTCGGATACGGGCAAGATGTTGATGCTAAAATAAAGGAGAGGGCCGAGCCCTCTCCTTTATGGCTATCTAGGATTTATCAGCCGCAGACCGTTTCAATCATCTTCGCACAGGCCGCGTAGGGATCCATGTTGGCGTTGGGCCTACGATCTTCGATGTAACCCTTCTCCGCTTTCGCAACATGCCAGGGAATGCGCACGCTGGCTCCTCGGTCGGAAACACTGGCGCGGAAGGTGCGATAATCGCAGGTTTCGTGAAGGCCGGTCAGTCGCATCTCGATGAGTTCACCGTAGACGGCGATGTGTTCATCGGTTTTGGGCTCGAGCTTCCTGATGGCCGCCCAGCAAGCATCCAAACTATTGCGCATTTCCTCGGTTGAGAAATTCAGATGAGCACCCGCACCGTTCCAATCGCCGGCGATAGGTTTGGGATGCAGCTTGGCGTTGACGCCGTAATCCTCGGCGATGCGATAGAGCAACCAGCGCGCGGTCCAAAGGTCATCGGCCACGGTGAGCCCGTCGGCGGGCCCTACCTGGAATTCCCACTGGCTTGGCATGACTTCGGCGTTGATGCCGGCGATCATGATGCCTGCATCCAGGCAAGCCACCATATGACGCTCGACCAGTTCACGTCCAAAAACTTCATCGGCGCCGATGCCGCAGTAGTAGTTGCCCTGGGGCGCGGGAAATCCGCCCTGGGGCCATCCCAGTGGATGGTTGCCCTCGAAGAGCGTGTATTCCTGTTCAATGCCGAAGATGCTCTTCTGCTCGCCGTGTAGCTCTTCCTGCTTGCGCAAGAGGGCGCGCGTGTTGGTGGAGTGGGGCTGGCCGTCGGAGCCATAAACTTCACAGAGCACCAGGCGGGCTTCACCGCCACGCAGGGGGTCCGGGTAGACCTTCACTGGCTTGAGCACACAGTCGGAATCGTTGCCCTCGGCCTGTTGGGTGGACGATCCGTCGAATCCCCAGGTGGGGGGATCGTCGAGGTCGGCGGTTAGAACCTTGGTCTTGCTGCGCAGCTTGGCCGTGGGGCGCTGCCCATCAATCCAGATATACTCCGCGAATGCGTACTCGCTTTGAGTGACGTTCATGGGACCATCCTTTGGGGGTTCGATTCGGGCCGATCGGCCTAGCATGCTAAAGCCGGCAGGTTAGGGCGGGCCATCCCATCTGTCAATCGGTGAATGTCGCGGCCATCTGGAGCCTGTTCTCCACTATAATTCTGGCCAAGTTCATGTCCAGGTTCTAGTTTGAGTTCATCCGGAGGTGTTTCGTGGAGGAACGCGAGTTTAAGTGGATGGATCAGGCTATGGCTGAGGCCTTTAAGGCCTTCGAAGAGGGCGAGGTGCCCGTTGGCTGCGTGGTGGTCCAGGGGGATCGTGTCGTCGGCCGTGGCCGCAATGCCGTGGAACGCCTTCAGGATCCCACGGCCCACGCCGAGACCCTGGCTATCTCGGCGGCGGCCAATACACTGGGTACATGGCGATTGACCGACTGCGAGCTCTTTGTTACTTTGGAACCCTGCACCATGTGCATCGGAGCCATTCACTTGGCCCGGATCAGCCGGGTGGTCTTCGCGGCGGCGGACCCAAAGTTCGGCGCCTGCGGTTCCATCCTCGATGTTCCCGCGGAGCCGCGTTGGAATCATCACGTGGATGTCCTCGGGGGTGTCAGGGCCGAAGATTCGGCCCAGCTGATGCGGGATTTTTTTAGGCGCCTGAGGCACTAGTGTAGACCTGGAGAGTTGCGAGAGCGGTCGAATCGGCACGACTGGAAATCGTGTGTACCGAGAGGTACCCTGGGTTCGAATCCCAGACTCTCCGCCTTATCGTTCGGTTGTACAGGAGAGGTGCCGGAGTGGTTGAACGGGGCGGTCTCGAAAACCGTTGAGCCTTCGCGGGTTCCCAGGGTTCGAATCCCTGCCTCTCCGCCCTTCCCATTGGGTCTTGGCCAGGTCCCACGCAATTCGGCTTTTCCAACCCCGTCAGGACCGGAAGGTAGCAGCGGCACGAAAACCCCCGGATGTGCCGTGGATCAACCTGGCCTTTTTCATTGAAAGGATACGCGTGGACTATCAGGTGCTAGCCCTAAAATGGCGACCTCAACGTTTCGAGGACGTGGTGGGGCAGGACCATGTGAGTCAGGTCATCGCCGGTGCCATCGAACAGGACCGTGTGGCCAACGCCTATCTCTTTAGCGGCCCGCGCGGCTGCGGCAAGACCACCGTCGCACGTATCCTTGCCAAAGCACTCAATTGCGAAAAGGGACCCACCCGCGAACCCTGCGGCGAGTGCGAATCCTGCAAGTCCATTGCCGCTGGCCGGAGCATGGCGGTTCTGGAACTGGATGCAGCCAGCAAGGGCGGCATCGACGACATTCGCGATTTGCGCGAGAATCTGGGCTACGGCTCGCTGGAAGGTCGCTACCGTGTGATCATTCTTGACGAAGCCCACCAGATTACCGGTCCCGCAGCGAATGCATTCCTGAAAACCCTCGAGGAGCCGCCTCCCGGCGTGGTCTTCGTGCTGGCCACCACCGAGTACGACAAGATCACCCCCACCATCCGCTCACGGTGTCAGCGCTATGCCTTCCGCTTACTTCGCAGCGAGGAAATTGCCGGGCGCATCGAACACATCGCGGGAAGCGAGAGTATCGAACTGGGTGATGGTGTTGCCATGGCCCTTGGCCGAAAAGCCGAGGGAAGCATGCGCGACGGCCTGACTCTCTTTGACCAGTCTGTTTCCTCTCTGGGAAACAAGTTCGAAATGGACGCGCTCATCGACCTTCTCGGTCTGCCCCGCTATGAGCACTACTTCGATCTTACCGATGCCATCATTCAGCGCGATGGCAGAGCGGCCTTGAAGGCGCTTGATGCGGCATCGGACGCGGGAGGCACGCCCAGCGATTTCATCCTGGGATTGGCCGTGCACTTTCGAAATCTCCTGGTCATGCGAGTAAACGAACAGCTTCTGGAAGGTGAACTCCCAGCTGAAGACCTGGCCACTTGCAAGCGCTTGGCTGCAGAATTCAAGGATGAGGACCTGCTCTATCTCACTCGTCTTTCGGGCGACCGGGCCGAACAGATTCGTAGAGCCAGCCAGCCGCGTATTCTCGCTGAAGCATTCGTGGTGGAACTCACACGATATGAAAAGCGCGTCCTGCTTTCCGAAGTGCTGTCAATCCTGAAGAGTAGTGGGCAGGCAGCCCCCAGTCCCCAGTCGCCAGTCGCCAGTCCTCAGTCTCCAGTCTCCAGCCGGAAATCACCCACTTCCGGCGGTCAGCGGTCAGCGGATAGCGGCCAGCGGCTTGCAGCAAGTCACCAGTCGCCGGTCTCCAGTCCCGAGACTTCTTCGGCGAGCGCCAATGCCAAGGCCAGTTACGCTCTCAGCCGTTCAGGTCTTGAAGCGGCCTGGTCGACCTTCGTCGGCGCGGTGAAGCAGTCCAGCATGATCAAGGGCCAGTTTCTGGATAAGGCCAGGCCCGGCGGCATCGATCGAGACGCTTTCACGCTGCACCTGGACGGTCACTTTCGCACCCTGCTCGACAATCACGAAGACCGTCTTCTACTGCAGGACAAGTTTCGTGAGCTTTTCGGCGAAGGGCGCACGGTGCGTTTCATGGCTCCCGAAGACGAGGCGGCCCCCGAAGCTGAGGCCCCGCGTGTGAGTCAGTCTCGGGCGGATGACGCGCGGCGCGAACGATCACTTCAGGAACATTCCGACAACGCCCTGGTGGCGGACCTTCTCAAAAAGTTCGACGGCGAGATCGTCGATGATCGATAGATGGAGACAGCATGAAGAACATCGGCAAAATGATGAAGCAGGCCCAGCAGATGCAGTCGCAGATGGCGGAGATCCAGAAGGAACTGGAGGAGACCATCTTCGAGGCAAGCGCAGGCGGCGTGGTTACGGCCAAGGTCTCCGGCGCCATGGATCCCGTGGAAATCAAGATTGCGCCCGAAGCTCTGGAAGACGCCGACCCTGAAATGCTCGAAGACATGATCCTCGCGGCACTGCGTTCGGCCATGGAGGCCGCCAAACGCGCTAGTGCTGAAAAAATGGGTCCTCTCATGGGCGGCATGCCCGGCTTCTAATGGAAAAAATCAGCCCCCTTCTCGCCCGTCTCGTTCGCCGACTCACCCGCCTGCCGGGAATCGGGGAACGCAGCGCCCAGCGCATTGCGCTTCACCTTCTCAGTCAGGAAGAACCGGAGACGCGCGAACTCACACGTCTTCTCACGGAAGCCCGCGAGAAGATCGGCTTTTGTGAGCGATGCGGCTTCTATGCTGAAGCGCTTCTCTGTCCCATTTGCGCCGACCCCAAACGCGTGGAGGGCAAACTTTGCGTGGTGGAGCAGCCGGTGGAGGTTCTCAGCCTCGAGCGCAGCGGCATCTTCCGTGGCCTCTATCATGTGCTCGGCGGGGTCATCAGCCCTCTGGACGGAATTCACCCGGGCGATCTCAGCATTGAACGCTTGCTAACTCGGGTGAAGAATGAAAGCATTGGCGAAATCATCCTCGCGCTTTCATCGAGCGTGGAGGGCGAGACCACCTCGCTCTACCTGGGTGAGCAACTCGATGGCCTGGGCCTGAGCGTCACAAGATTGGCCCGCGGGCTTCCCGCCGGAAGTCGATTGGAATACTTGGATGAAGCCACGCTGTCGCGCGCCTTTGAAGGACGCGTGAAGCTTTAGCAGCCTGCATACCCGCACGGAAAGGAATCCGGCATGAGATTCTTCTTACGCTTCCTCGGCAGCACGGCCCTAACGGGATACTTCCCCATCGCACCCGCCACGGTATCCAGTTTTCTGATTGTCGTGATTCTGTGGTTCTGGGGTCCAAATTCCTGGTGGCTCTGGATGTTCTTCCTGGCTTCCCTCGTGGTTTCCGTTCCCCTGTCCTACTTCATGGAGAAACTCCACGGCAAGGATCCCAGCGCCTGCACCATTGATGAAGTGGTGGGCATTTTATTGCCGCTGGCTGTCTTGGGCGAGCCTTTGAATGAGCCCGGCGCGTGGAAACTGTTACTGTCTGCCTTCTTCCTCTTCCGATTCTTCGACATTGCCAAGATCTGGCCGGCTAGCCGCTTCGAGCGCCTACCCGGTGGCTGGGGTATCGTGCTGGACGATCTCATGGCCGGCGTCTACACACTCATCGTCTTGAAGTTGATGGTACTCTGGTTCCCGTGGATCTAGGTGCTCGTCTCGCCCGTCCCCTGCGCATTGTCGCCATCGGCGATGAACTGATGCGTGGGGATCATCCCGACACCAACTCGCCCTGGCTGGCCGAGCGATTGGCCCAGTTAGGCCACGTACCCGATTCCATCGAGCAGCTTCCCGATCGCACGGGCGCGGCTGAGGCTGCCGTTCGTAGCTGGCGAGAAGAAGGCGGCACGTTCTTTCTTGGTGGTGGGCTCGGGCCCACCGAAGACGACGCCACGCGCGATGAGATTGCCGCGGGACTGGGTGTCGCGTTGGTTTTGAATGAAGAGGCCTCCGCGATGATCCGCGATCTGGAGAAGCGTCGCGCGCACACTTTCACTTCTTATACACACCGGCAAGCGAATATGCCCGAGGGTTGCCGGCCCCTGCAAAACCCAGTGGGAACCGCGCCCTCGATATTCTGCGAAAACAGGGGCGGGTTCCTACTCGTGCTTCCCGGTGTCCCTGTCGAGTACAAGGCTATCTTGGAAAGCGTGCTTCCTCTGCCTGATGACCGGTTGCGCGCGCAGGAATGGCGACTGGCAGGTCTCGGCGAGGACAAGCTCGCGACCCTGCTCGAAGGCATGCCCGGGCTCGAGAAACTCGGCTTCTATCCCAATCGCGAGGGTATCCGCGTGCGTTTGCCGGTCGATGACTTCGACCCGGAGGAACTTTCCCGGCGACTGGGCAAGCATCTGGTCTCGCGGGACGGCGCGATGCTGGAGGATGCACTTGTGGCCAAGCTAGGCGAGCGTGGCGAAACTCTGGCCGTGGCGGAATCCTGTACCGGCGGAATGCTGGGTGCGCGCATCACGCGTGTGGCGGGGGCCAGCGAAGTCTTTCTTGGCGGCGTGCAGTCCTATGCGAACGAAGTGAAGGAGAATCTGCTCGGCCTGCCGCACGAGCTGCTCGAAACATTCGGCGCGGTGAGCGAAGAGTGCGCTCGGACCATGGCCGAAGGTGTGCGCATGAAACTCGGCGCGGACTGGGCGCTTTCGATTACGGGTATCGCAGGGCCGGAAGGCGGCACGGAGGAAAAACCCGTGGGCACGATGCACATCGCGCTGGCGGGGAAAAAAGAAACGCGGCACATTATGCGCCGCGCACCCTGGGACCGCGAAGGCAATCGACGCTTCGCCGTGCAGGGTGCGTTGACCTTGCTTTGGATGCACTTGAACTATTGATTGAATTGGAGTCCACCCGGGTGGACTCCAAGCTGAGAGAGCCGGGTTTCTACAAGTCCTCCTAGCGCCCTTCATCCGCCAGCAACTCAGCCGCTTCGTCGTAGCGTTCCTGCACGTGATTTTCCAAGGATCCCAACTCCACTGTGAAGTCCGCATCCTGCACCAGGAAAGTGTATCCCGCCTGTTCGCCATCGTCGCCGGTAACATAGGGTTCGATGAGCGCGTGGGTCGCCTGGTAAATGGACTGCATGCGGCTGGGGGCGAAAGCTCCGTTGATGGTATCGTCGAGCCAGGCCAGATACCGATCCCAGTAGACTTCATCCTCTGCAAGATAATTGATAAGCGGCCAGGCTTCGGCCACGTCACCAAGATCCAGCGCGATGGCTCCGCCCTGTTTGCCGATCTGAAGCGTTTCGTTGTGATCCCAGGGTATCCAGCTGACGATGTCATCGCCCGGCTCGTTGTACAGGTAGTAGTTGTGGGACATGCGCCCGTAGCTGTCCCAATTCTGGATGGCGGTGTTCACCGCGAGCCAATGGATGAATCCGTCCACATCGAAGACCCTTGCCAGTTCTGCTCGCCAGCTGGCCGGATCGCTCTGACGAAGATCCGAATGTAGTGCGGCGAAAATGGCCAGGATATCGCTCCAGTCGGATGTCGTTTCGTTACTCTTCTTGTCGAAGTCGCTCTCGTCGAAGCTGCCATCGTGGAATGTCGCGCCCGTGCCCTCGGGCTTGTAAAGGTTTCCGCCTTCGGTGAATTGCGTCTCGATGACCGTGTCGTCCACAACCTCAACGAGGGTGTAGAGCCCGAAGTAGAGTGGACCCTCGCCATGGTCGATGAAGATGCGGCAGGGCACGGTGTGCGCCACGGGAACGCCCGCCTCGCGCAGGATCCCCGCAGTCAGGTGCTCGCGCATGAGCGAGGGATCTTCGAATCCGTTGGACAAAGACAGTTGTTTGAATCCGTAGAAGCGCTGGTTGTTGATCTCCGGCCAAGTGGATTCGTACTGATCGAAGTCGAGCTTCAGCGCCATCTTCCAGATGCCTGCGCGCCAGACTGAAACCAAACTGGAGTTTCCCTTGAAGCGAACACCCACATGGTACCATTCGATACCCTCGTGGAAAGCGGAGCATGGTGCCCAGATGGGATTGTCATTGGTAGGTGGCGGCGGAACTCCACCCTGTCCAAAGGGGCCGTAGCTGTCCTCCATGTCCTGAAGCATGGCCTGCCACTGATCGGGATCGATGACGATGTCCAAACGCTGAACAGTATCCGAGGGGAAGACCGTATCGATATTCGGTGCGGTGCTGCTGCCATGGGTGGGCCCGGTCCAATCGGGCAGGCCTTCCCATTCCACGGGATCGGTGCTGCTCTTGCCGCAGGCCATGAGCACTAGGGGAATCAGGGCAAGGATTGTAACGACACGACGCATCATGGCGGCAACTTTCGAAGGGATCCGCGCAAGAGGGTATTCTAGCAGGACAGATGCCAATGCCCAAGTGCGTCATCGCATTGTGCCGAAGATTCTTTCTAACTATCCTGCTTCTATACAAGGATTTCATGCGGCTTTTTGTCGGTGTACCACTTCCCGCACAGCAGCGCTTGGCTCTCAGTCAAATTCTTGGACCCAGGGCGTCGGCAACGACCCGGCCAAGCTAGTTACCCTTTGTTCTGCCTGTCATTCACGGGTTCATGGAGGCCCAGGTGTGCCGTCGAATACTGCCGGCCCATAGAGGTTTCCATTCTCGCCGATGGCCGACGCCGTAGTTGTCGGGCCGTGGCCCAAGGACGGGAATAACCCCCGTTTTCGCCTCGGCACGCTCCTGGCAAATGCCGCTCCTTGCCGCGGATTTCCCGCAAGAATTGAATTTACGAGCCCTCCGGGGAAGTGCTAAGTTGGCCTCGGAAGATGGGCCGCATCGCGGCGGATGGATAGGTCCGCCTTGTCCAAGGAGAGAACATGCCCAGTCAGGAAAACAACGGCCGCGAGAAGGCTCTTGGCCTCGCTGTCTCGTCCATCGAAAAGCAGTTCGGAAAAGGCTCGATCATGCGCCTGGGCGACAGGCCCATCGAGACCAACATTCCCACCATTTCCACGGGTACCCTTGCCCTGGATCTGGCTCTTGGAGTGGGTGGCGTGCCGCGCGGACGGGTTATCGAGATTTATGGTCCCGAGAGTTCGGGTAAGACCACGCTTGCCTTGAGCATCCTGGCCCAGGCTCAGAAGAAGGGCGCTGCGGCCTTCGTGGATGCCGAGCACGCCATGGATCCGGTCTATGCCCGCAAGTTGGGCGTGAATGTGGACGATCTTCTGGTCAGCCAGCCTGACACGGGCGAGCAGGCTCTCGAGATTACCGAAGTTCTCGTGCGTTCCGGCGCGCTGGACGTGATCGTGGTCGACTCCGTGGCGGCCCTGGTACCCGCCGCGGAAATCGAAGGCGACATGGGCGACAGCCACATGGGC
The DNA here is from genome assembly GCA_964440095.1 of uncultured bacterium. GTDB lineage: Bacteria > Krumholzibacteriota > Krumholzibacteriia > JACNKJ01 > JACNKJ01 > JACNKJ01. The sequence goes on from CAYTPZ010000004.1 coordinate 26,615, forward strand.
CTGCAGGCGCGGCTCATGAGCCAGGCCCTGCGCAAGCTCACCGCCGCCGTGTCCAAAAGCCACACCTGCCTCATCTTCATCAATCAGATCCGCATGAAGATCGGTGTCATGTTCGGCAATCCCGAAACCACCACAGGCGGAAACGCGCTGAAGTTCTACAGCTCCGTGCGCATGGACATACGGCGCATTCAGGCTCTCAAGAGCGGCGAAGACGTCATCGGCAACCGCACCAAGGTAAAGGTGGTCAAGAACAAGGTGGCGCCTCCCTTCAAGATCGCCGAGTTCGATCTTTACTACGGCGAGGGCTTCAGCTTGGAAAGTGATCTTATCGATCTGGGTGTGAAGGCGGACTTCGTGCAGAAGACGGGCACCTGGTTCAGCTATGGAGACATTCGCCTGGGGCAGGGCAAGGAAAATGCTCGGCAGTTCCTCATTCAGAACCCCGAGATTCGCGATAAGCTCAACGGCGAGCTGCGGAATTTCCACGGCCTGGATGGAACCCCGGTAGTGGAGGAAGCCCCCGAGGCTCCCGAGGATGAGAAGGTGGAGAAAGCCGCCAAGGCGACCACCACGAAGAAAGCCGGCGCCGGAAAATGAGTTCACCTTGCAGGGCTCGGGATCCCTACGCCCGCGTCCTCGACTGGCTGGCCCGCCGTGATCGCAGTGAACGGGAGATTCGTGACAAACTGCGGGATTGGGGAGTCGATATCGAGGAGACCGGCGTCATCCTCGCAAAATTGATAGACAAGGGCCTGGTCGATGACCGGGCCTTTGCGCAAAAGCTCGCGAGCTATCACCAGCGTCACGATCCCGTGGGGCCACCCAGGCTGCTGCGCAAGCTGCGCCAGCGGGGTGTGGCCTCCGATCTGGCTTCCGAGGCTGTCGAGGCGCTGCGCGATCTGGATCTTCAACGAGAATTGGCCCTAAGGCTTGTTCTCAGGCGCCTACCTTCGCTTCTTCCCTTGGCGCCCGAGGCCAGGGTCCGTCGGCTGAGTGCTTATCTGGCCCGAAGAGGTTTCGCGCCGTCACTGGTGCGCGAGTTGTGTCATCCCCTCCTGCGGGAGGATTTGAGCCTGGAGGATTACGAGCATGACCCATGATGAATTGCGCCGCGTGTTTCTGGAGTTTTTCGCGGCCAAGGGACACAAGCATGTTCCCAGTTCCAGCCTGGTGCCGGGGGGGGATCCCACCCTGCTTTTCACCACGGCGGGCATGGTTCAGTTCAAGTCGCTCTATTCCACCACGGGTGAGCTGCCCTACCGGCGCGCCATGAGCATTCAGAAGTGCCTGAGGGCCGGCGGCAAGGATTCCGACCTGGAGAACGTGGGCAAGAGTCCGCGCCATCTCACCTTCTTCGAGATGCTCGGCCACTTCAGCTTCGGCGACTACTTCAAGAATGAGTCGGTGGCCTTCGCCTGGGAATTCTTCAAGGACGTGCTGAAGGTCGATACCGAGCGTCTTTGGGTTTCCGTCTTCGAGGACGACGATGAAGCGGCCGAGGCATGGAAAGCAATCGGCTTCCCCGCCGAGCGCATCGTGCGCCTGGGCGCGGCCGACAACTTCTGGGGACCGGCCGGCGACACCGGCGCTTGCGGACCCAGCAGCGAAATCTACTGGGATCTCGGTCCCGAACATGAGGGCGGCGAGATCGGCGGCGGCGTGGGCTTTGACGACCGCTATGTGGAAGTCTGGAATTCGGTCTTCCCTCAGTACGACCAACAGCCCGACGGCAGCCGTCCCGAACTCGCCAACCGAGGCATCGACATGGGCTCGGGTTTCGAGCGCATGCTCATGATGCTTCAGTGTAAGGCCAACGTTTTCGAGACTGACATCTTTCGAAGCATCATGGACGGCATCAAAGACATGACCGGCTTCCAAGGCGAAGAAGAGGGCGACGCTCTCATCGCCCTTCGCCGGGTGGCCGACCATGCGCGCACCCTCACCTTCACCCTCAGCGAGGGTCTCGTTCCCAGCAATGTGGGACGCGGTTATGTGCTGCGCCGCATCCTTCGCCGCGCCATGATGAGTCTGCGTACCCTGGGCGTGCATGAACCCATGCTCTATCGGGTCACGGGCCTGGTGGCCGAGGTGATGGGGGCCTCTTATCCGGAACTTCGCGAGAAGATCGAACGCGTGGCCACGACCATTCGGGCCGAAGAGGAGCGCTTCCTCAAAACCCTCGAACAGGGTGTTTTGCGTTACCGGGAACTGGTGGATGAAACGCGCAAGGCCGGCGGCGACTTGCTGCCCGGAGAAGGCGTGTTCCGTCTCTACAGCACCTACGGAATCCCCTGGGAGATGACCCAGGAAATGGCCGAGGAAGAAGGTCTTGGCGTGGACGAGGCCGGTTATAAAGAAGCTCTGGAGGCCGACCGACGCTTGAGCCAGGAGTCCAGCCGCTTCGACGAGACGGATCCGGGCACCGGCGAGGCCAACTATGAGAAACTGATCGAGGCTGGCGGCGAGCCTGAGTTCCTGGGCTATGACAACTTGGAGGCTGAAGGCAAGGCTCTGGAGTATCGGGTCATCGACGAATCTCAAATGGAAATCGCCTTGGATCGTTCGCCTTTCTACGCGACTTCGGGCGGACAAGTTGCCGATACGGGTATTCTCGAGGTGGCAGGCAATCAGTTGGAAGTCATCGATGTACAGAAGCGGGGAAGCCGGCATCTGCATCGTGTGCGCCTGCCCGAAGGCCTTGAGGCCGAAACGGTGGTATCCCAGTTGTCGGAAGGTGCCCTGCATGCCCGGGTGGATGAAGAGCGCCGGGCTGCCATTGCCCGGGCGCATACAGCCACCCATCTCATGCACGCGGCGCTTCACTCGGTAGTCGGCGACGGCGCCACGCAGGCGGGAAGCTGGGTCGGCCCCGACCGTCTTCGCTTCGATTTCAATCATCATCAGGGTGTGAATCTGGATGAGCAGCAGGCTGTGGAAGAACAGGTCACCCGTTGGGTTCTGGACAACCTGCCCGTGGGCTGCGAGGAGATGGGCTACCAGGACGCCATCGCTGCAGGAGCCATGGCACTGTTCGGCGAGAAGTACGGTGACGAAGTGCGTGTGGTGCGCGTGGGCGGCATCTCCACCGAACTTTGCGGCGGCACTCATCTGGAACGCAGCGGGTCGGTGGGCGCATTCGTCATCGTGGCTGAAACCAGTGTGGCCAGTGGCATTCGGCGCATCGAAGCGCTCACCGGATTGGAAGCCCAGCGCCTCCAGGCCTCACGCGCACGCACGCTTTCATCTCTCAGCCAGCGCTTCAAGGCCAAGGAAAATGAGATTCTGGATAAGGTGGCGGAACTTGCCGCATCGCGTCAGAAGCTGCGCAAGGACATGGAAGATTTGCGGGCCAAGCAGGCGGCCGCCAGCAGTGGTGATCTGCTCAGTTCGGCGGGAAAGTTCGGCGAGATCGAATTGTTCCGCGGTGAACTGAGCGCGGAAGATCCCAAGTCCATTCGCGCCATGGCCGATTCCATTCGCGGCAAACTGAAAGATGGTCCTGCGATTCTCAAAGCCGAGGCCGGAGGCAAGTTGTCCTTCCTCATTCTTGTGCCCGACGCCTTGTCAAAAACCATCAAGGCGGGCGACCTGGTGTCCAAGGCTGCTCAATCCATCGGCGGGCGAGGTGGCGGCAGTCCCACCTTGGCCCAGGCCGGTCTGCCCAATGCCGAAAGTTTCGAGACGGTTCTCGAAGCCGTGGGCAAGGCGCTGGCGGAATAATGCGCATCCTCGTAACAGGATCCGGCGGCATGCTCGGTCAGCGCCTGGTGGAACTGGGATGGCGACGCGCCCATCACGTTATTCCCGTGGATCTGCCCAGTTTCGACCTGGCCAATCCCAAGGAAGCGGCGGCGATCCTTCGCGCCGAAGCGCCCGAGGCGGTCATCCACACCGCGGCTTTTACCGATGTGGACGCATGCGAATCGCGCTCGGATGAGGCCATGGCCATCAACGGTCTTTCCGTGGGTCCCTTGGCCCAGACTGCTCTGGACATAGGCGTCTACTTTCTGGCCATCAGCACCGACTACGTTTTCGATGGCGAGAAGGGCCAGCCCTACACGGTGGATGACCAGCCCAATCCTCAAACCGTTTATGGAGGATCCAAACTGCTGGGCGAAAGTTTAGCCCTTGAGGCGGGCGGCGCTGTAGCGCGTCTGTCCTGGCTCTTCGGCCCTGGCGGTGGGAACTTCGTCAAAACCATGGCCGGGCTCTTAAAAGAGGGCAAGGATCTCAAGGTGGTGGACGATCAGATCGGCCGGCCCACCTTCACGAGGGATGCCGCCAGCGCCATTATGGATCTGACCGAGGCTCGGGCCCCGGGTATCTGGCACATCTGCAATGGGGGATGGACCAGTTGGTACCAGTTTGCCTGCGCCATCGCTGAGGGCATGGATCTATCCGCGGATGAACTCATTCGCCCCTGCAGCAGCGAGGAGTATCCCAGACCGGCTGCCCGGCCCGCCGATAGCCGTCTGGATACAAGTCTTCTGGACAAGCAGTTTTCCGCACTTCAAGATTGGCCGGACGCGCTCAAGCAATACATGGAGGAAGAGGGATGGCTGGTGAAATGAAAACGCGCATAAAGGCCCACCTGGACGGCCACCGCGAACTATTTGCCCGCCTCGACGATTTGTCCGGCCCTCTTGAGGAGGCGGCCAAACTCGTGGCCGGGGCCCTGTCGGCGGGTCAGCGCGTGTATCTGGCGGGAAACGGTGGTAGTGCCGCCGACGCCCAACATATCGCCGCCGAAATGGAGGGCCGCTACCTGACAGATCGCCCCGCCCGCGCGGTACACACCCTGGGAGCCAACACATCGACCCTGAGTTCCATCGGCAACGACGATGGTTTCGATTGCGTTTTCGCACGCCAGGTAGAGGGATTCGTAAACTCGGGTGATCTGCTCATTCTCATTTCCACCAGCGGCAAGAGCCCGAATCTGATCTTGGCCGCCGAGGCCGCCCGAGACAAAGGCGTGAAGGTCATCGGCCTTCTGGGCAAGGGCGGCGGCCCCATGTTGCCGCTATGCGACCTGCCCTTGCTGGTGCCTTCCGATCATACGCCATGGATCCAAGAGGCTCACATCGCTCTTGGGCATCTTCTTTGCGAACTCACCGACCACATCATGGACGGCCAATAGATTCACTTGTCGCTTTTAGGGGCCTTTGCTAGCTTGGGCCGATCAGTGAGGGAGCACATGAAGGGACCCGTCGTCATCGGCTTGGCTGGAGGATCCGGCTCAGGCAAGACCAGCGTAGCTCTGAAGGTTCAGAGCTATTTCCCCTATGAGCGTGTGGTCATCCTGAGCCACGATGCCTACTATCGCGACAATTCCAACCTGTCCATGGAAGAACGGGCCAAGATCAATTATGACCACCCCGCCGCCTTCGAGACCGAGCTGCTGCTCTATCATCTAGACACCATGCGCGATGGGGGGGCCGTAACCCAGCCCATCTACGACTACGAGACCCATTCGCGTAAGAATGAAGGCGAGAACGTGGGGCCGGCCGAGATCATCCTGCTGGAGGGAATTCTTGTATTGGAAGACGCTCGCCTGCGCGAGCGCATGGACATACGCATTTTCATCGATGCGGACGCCGATGAGCGTTTCATTCGCCGCCTTCAGCGCGACGTGAAGAGCCGCGACAGGGACATCGATTCCATCATCAAGCAATACAGCAAGACCGTTCGTCCCATGCATCTGCAATTCGTTGAATCGAGCAAGCGCTATGCGGATCTGATCATTCCCGAGGGCGCGCACAACGAAGTGGCCATCGACCTGATCGTCACCAAGGTTCAGGATATTCTGAACCGGAAGGACGAGACCAAGGAGTCTGAAGCATGAAGGCCTTTTTCGCTCTACTGGAAGCCCTACGTCCCAAGCAGTGGACAAAAAACCTCTTGTTGTTCTTCGGCGTCGTGTTTGCCCAGCGTGCGGGCGACACCACCCTTCTGCTGAAGAGCCTCGAGGGCTTTTTGATTTTCTGTTTCCTGTCCGGATCCATCTACATGTTCAACGATCGTTTGGATGTAGAACGCGACCGCTTGCATCCGGTGAAAAGAAATCGCCCCATGGCTTCGGGACGCCTGTCCGAAACAATGTTCCGGCTGGGCTTCGTTTTCTTCTCCCTGGGCTCATTGGCCTGGAGCTGGAGCCTCGGCAGGAACTTCTTCCTGGTGGCCCTGCTCTTCTTCCTGCTCAACCTGCTCTATTCCCTCTGGCTCAAGCATCAGGTAATCCTGGACGTCTTCGGCATCGCCTTGAATTTCGTCCTCCGCGCGGTGGCGGGTGTTGCTCTTTTGGCCGAGCACCTGGTCACCGGAATCGAAACCGCCGGCGCACCCGCCGGCAGCGCTTTCCTGAGCCCATGGCTTTTGGTAACCACATTCTTCGGCGCCCTTTTCCTGGCCTTCGCCAAACGGCGTGGGGAACTGCAGATTGAAAATGCCCACGAGCATCGCAAGGTGCTGGCTTCTTACACCAAGCGTTTGCTCGACCAGCTGCTTTCCCTCACTGCGGGAGTTGTCCTGCTCGCCTATGCCCTCTACACACTCTGGCCGGGTACCGTGAGTCGTCTGGGGCAGGACATCATCATTTCCAATCTCTTCGTCACTTACGGGATCATGCGCTACTTCTATCTGGTCTATCGGGAGAAGCTGGGGGCCGATCCCTCGGAGCTTCTGCTCAAGGATCGTCCCTTGGGAGTCGGTGTTCTCCTTTGGGTAATCACTGTCGTGATCTGCGTAGGTAATTGATATGTCATCGATGCGTTTGCTGCGCGCCTACGCGCCTGCAAAAATCAATTTAGGTCTCGAGGTCGTTCGGCGAAGGCGGGACGGCTACCACGATATCGAGACCATTTTCCAAACCATCGATTTCAGTGACGAATTGGTTTTTCACGAGAGCGCCGAGCCCGGTTCTTTTCGTTTGGATATCCAAGGCGTCAAAGCTCCCGAGGGCAGCGATAATCTTGTAGCTCAGGCCTGGTCTCTCATGCGTGAGAAAGCCGGGAAGTCCCCAAGGGGACTGCGTCTGGAACTGCTCAAGCGAATTCCCCTGGGCGCTGGATTGGGCGGGGGAAGCAGCGATGCAGCGGCCATGCTCCTGGGCCTCAATCGCTATTGGAGACTGAATCTCGCTCAGGAAGATCTCGGGGAATTGGCTGCCCAGTTGGGCAGTGATGTGCCCTTTCTGCTCCGCGGCGGAACGGCCATTGGGCGGGGGCGTGGAGAGAAGCTGGAGCCACTTCCAGCACTCAGCCAAGGCGTGTTCTTGCTGGTAAATCCGGGCATTGCCATCTCAAGCGGATGGGCTTATGAACAAATTAAATTGGGCTTGACACGAAACCCCTATCGGATTAGTGTTGAACAAGTTAAGGCGTTTATCATGCGTTTTCCCGCCCCTGGTATGGTTCTCAAGAACCGCCTGGAGGATGTGGTTTATCCCGCACACCCGGTTATGGGTGAGATCGCGGAAGCGCTGGATGAGTCCGGAGCGGTGCATGTGTCCATGAGCGGGAGTGGTTCCACGCTCTACGGAACCTTCGCCGATGCGTCTCAAGCCGAAAAAGTTCGGGAGGGCTTGGGGGACAAGTGGATGTCCTGGGTGGCCCGCCCCCTCCCCAATGGCGTCCGATTGGAAGAAGCCTGACGCGCCAAAAGGTGCGGCGACACCCCTGGGAGCGGCAATGGAAATCACAGAAGTCCGCATTTCTTTGAGAGATGATGACAAGCTCAAGGCTTTCACCTCCATCACTTTCGATGATTGCTTCGTCGTACGCGGACTCAAGATCATCGAGGGCGCTCAGGGAACCTTCGTCGCCATGCCCAGTAGGCGCCGCAATGACGGTACTTATCAAGATGTGGCTCATCCCGTGAACAACGAGATGCGACAGAAAATCGAGGCTCGCATCCTGAGCGAATACGCCAGGGAGCGTGCTCGGGTGGAGGCGGGAGAGATTTCAGCCCTGTCTGGCACAGACGATTTATAAGAGGTTCGAGCGGATCAGACCTCAACCCTTGAAATCCTGGGGCGTAGACAAGTGGCAAGTCACCAGTTTTTGGTACTGGCATTCGCAGGTTCGAATCCTGCCGCCCCATCCTTTGATGTAGAGAGAGCACGCACCGGCACGGCCCGGTGTTTTTCGTTGCGCATAACCTGCAGGGAGGGGCATGTTCGGCAAGCGGGATAATCTCCGTCTCATCTCCGGAAACGCGACCAAGACACTGGCGCAGAAAATCGCCGTGAATCTCGGGACGCGTCTGACCGATGTGACATGCGAAGCTTTTAGCGATGGTGAACTTCACGTCCAGATCGAAGAGAACATCCGCGGCGTGGACGCCTTCATCATCCAGTCCACCCCAGCACCTGCCGAGAATCTGCTGGAACTGCTCCTGCTCATCGACGCCTGCAAGCGCTCCTCGGCCGATCGTGTGACCGCCGTGCTGCCCTATTTTGGCTATGCGCGCCAGGACCGCAAAGATCGCCCCCGAGTGCCCATTACCGCCAAGTTGGTGGCCAACCTCCTGGTGGGGGCTGGTGTGGATCGTGTCCTGACCATGGACCTGCACGCTCCCCAGATTCAGGGCTTCTTCGATATTCCCCTGGATCACCTACTGGCGGCGCCGGTCCTGCTTAATCATGTGGATAGCATGCACTTGCAGCCCTCCTGCATTATCGCTCCCGATGTGGGCAGTGTTAAAATGGCCCGGGCCTTCGCCAAGCGCCTGGGTGCCGATCTGGCCATCGTGGATAAGCGCCGTGCTGCGCCCAACGTATCCGAGTCCATGAACCTTATCGGGGATGTGGAAGGCAAGCATGCCTACATCCTCGACGATATGATCGACACCGCCGGTACCTTGGTGCAGGCGGCGGAGTTATGTGCCAAGAAGGGGGCCCTGAGCGTTCACGCCACGGCTACCCATGCCGTGCTCTCGGGTCCGGCCAAGAAACGCATCGACGAGTCGCCCCTGGCGAGTCTCGCCGTCACGAATTCTCTCGAGTTGGATAAGTCCAGAATGCCGGAAAAATGTACGGTTCTGGACGTGTCCCCCTTGCTAGGAGAAGCAATTCGGCGTATTCATAATGCCGAATCGGTAAGTTCCCTATTCGTCTGACACGCCACGATCAATAGATCCGGCGACCATCCCGGGCTTTCGGGTCCGGGCGAAAACGCTTCTCGTATCCCGGCTACTTAGGCTGGGGCGGTGAAGACAGGAGGAAATATGCAGACCGTAAGCCTCCCGGCCGAGCGCCGCGAAGGAATCGGTAAATCGGTGACCCGCAAGCTGCGTGTTGCCGGTACCATCCCAGCCAATCTTTATGGAGTCGGCGGCGATCCTGTCACCATGCAGGTTAGCAACGCCGATCTCATCCAGATCTTTCGCTTTCACGGCTCCAATGTTCTTATTGAGCTGAACTTCGAAGGCGAAGAACCCATCCTTTCGCTGATCCGCGAGCATCAGGTGCATCCGGTCAGCGGCAAGTCCGTCCACCTTGATTTCCAGCGCGTTCAGCTGGGCAAACCTCTCAATGTGGCTGTGCCCATCAATGTTGTCGGCGTCGCACCCGGCGTCAAAGACTTCGGCGGTGTCCTCGAGCAGGTCATCCGCGAAGTGGAGGTCAGCTGCCTGCCTCGTCAGATCCCCGACTTCATCGAAGTGGATGTGTCGGAGTTGGATATCAACGATGCAATCCATATCGGCGAACTGAACGTGGAGAACGTGGAGTTCCTGGTGGACGACAGCCAGACGGTTGTCATGGTCACACCGCCGCGTCTGTCCACTGAGGCCGAAGAAGCCGAGGAAGGTGAAGAGGGCGAAGTTGTCGAGGGTGAAGAAGGCGCTGAAGACGCCGAGGGCGATGAGGAATCTTCTAAGGAATCTTAGGCTCTTTCGCCGATCCCGTCTTCGATATGAAGACCTGGACCACATTGTCCTAGGTTTAAATAATCCGGGTCGTCGCTATGCGGCGACCCGGCATAATATCGGGGCCAGGGTTCTTGAGAATTTGGCCACGCGGCATAGCTTGCGTTTCCTGCCGGGGAAGGGCTCCTTCGAGGGTGCTCGCATGGATGGGGCATTCGGAAGGGCCATGCTGGCTTTGCCCAGCACCTTCATGAACCGATCGGGAATCGCCGGCCGCGAATTGACCGAGCTCTGCGATCTGGATCCCAGCCGTTGCCTCACCATCCTGGACGACCTGGATCTGCCCCCCGGCAGATTGCGTTTTCGGGCCAGTGGAAGCAGCGGAGGACATCGCGGGCTGGAGTCATTGATCTACGAATGGGGCCGCGATGATTTCCCGCGGCTGAGACTGGGCATCGGGCGCCCGGAAAGCGGGGATATCCCCGATTTTGTGCTCTCGAGCTTCCCGGAAGAAGATCTTGACAGGGTAAACAGGATTGTCGAGGCTGCCGCCGATGCGGTGATGTTTTACTTGGAGAACGGTCTGGAGCGGGCCGCAAGTCGCTTCAATTCCTTGAAAATCGATTGAACTGCTAGTGCAGACGAGGGGTCGACATGGAGATAATACTGGTTCTGGTCACGGGGGTTCTGGCCCTCCTGTTCGCGGCTTACAAGTCCGCCTGGATAAATCGTCAAAATCCGGGTGATGAGAAGATGATGGAGATCGGCAAAGCCGTCCGCGAGGGTGCCATGGCATTCCTCAGCCGCGAGTACAAGGTGCTTTCCATCTTCGTAATAGCCGTGGCCGTTCTGCTCTTCTTCGCCAATAACGGGCGAGGCACCGGCTTGGTGGCGCTATCGTTCATCGTGGGCGCTCTGTGTTCGGGTCTTGCCGGATTCTTCGGCATGCGTGTTGCCACGGCGGCGAACACTCGCACCACCCAGGCCGCTCGCACGAGCCTGCCGGCCGCCTTGCAGGTTGCCTTCTCCGGTGGCGCCGTCATGGGTATGGCCGTGGTGGGACTCGGCGTTTTGGGCCTAGGCGGCCTTCTCTGGCTCTACAGCAGTATGTACGGCAATGAAGTCGCCACACTTCCGAAGGTGATGGAGATCCTTTCCGGATTCGCCATGGGCGCCAGCTCCATCGCGCTCTTCGCGCGTGTGGGCGGGGGCATCTACACCAAAGCCGCCGACGTGGGCGCAGACCTGGTCGGTAAGGTCGAAGCGGGAATCCCCGAAGATGATCCTCGCAACCCTGCCACCATCGCAGACAACGTGGGCGACAACGTAGGTGACGTGGCCGGTATGGGCGCCGATCTCTTCGAGTCCTATGTGGGATCCATCGTGGGTGCCATGGTGCTTGCTGCGGGAGCCACCGTGGCCTCGGGCATCGGTGAAAACCTGAATTACGTGCTCCTGCCTCTGATCCTGGCCGGCGTGGGAATCCTGGTGTCGATCATCGGCACCTTCTTCGTTCGCACGAAAGAGGGCGGCAACCCGCAGGTGGCCCTGAATGTGGGAACCTTCGGTGCGGCGGGTCTGATGGTGGTGGTGAGTTGGTTCCTCATCAAGCAGTACGCCACCGGCACCGGTACCTGGTCGGCGGAAAATATCTTCGGTGCAACCGTTGTCGGACTCATCGCCGGTGTGGCGGTGGGCCTGCTCACCGAGTACTACACGGCCGAGAACCGCAAGCCTGTTCACGGCATCGCCAAGGCCAGCGAAACAGGCGCTGCGACCAACCTCATCGCCGGTCTCGGTACGGGTATGCAGTCGACGGCTTTCCCGGTTATCGCCATCGCTTTGGCCATCGTCTTCAGCTTCAAACTGGCCGGTCTCTACGGAATCGCCATTGCAGCCCTGGGCATGCTGGCGACCACGGGCATCCAGCTCGCGGTGGACGCCTACGGCCCCATCGCCGATAACGCCGGCGGATGCGCCGAGATGGCCGAGTTGCCTCCCGAGGTGCGTCAGCGCACCGACAAACTCGACGCCGTGGGAAACACGACTGCGGCCATCGGCAAGGGCTTCGCCATCGGCTCGGCGGCCCTGACGGCCCTGGCTCTGTTCTCGGCTTTCGCGACCACCGTCGGCTTCGCCGAAAAGGGCGTGGAGATTTCGATCCTCGACCCCAACGTGGTGGGTGGGCTGCTGGTGGGGGCCATGCTGCCCTTCTTGTTCAGTTCCTTCGCCATGAACGCGGTTGGCAAGGCGGCCTTCGAGATGATCGAAGAAGTGCGTCGCCAGTTCCGCGAGATTCCCGGTCTGCTCGAGGGCAAGGCTCGCGCCGACTACGCGCGCTGCGTGGACATCTCTACGGCGGCGGCCATTCGTCAGATGATTCTGCCCGGCCTGCTGGCCGTGCTGACCCCAGTGTTTTTCGGGCTGATTCTCAGAAATCCCATCATGCTGGGCGGCGTGCTGGCCGGTGTGACCTCCAGCGGCGTGCTCATGGCCCTGTTCATGTCCAATGCGGGCGGCGCCTGGGATAACGCCAAGAAGTACATCGAGGGCGGCGCTCACGGCGGGAAGGGCTCAGATGCCCATCACGCGGCCGTCACGGGCGATACGGTGGGCGATCCCTTCAAGGATACCGCTGGACCGAGCCTAAACATCCTCATCAAGCTCATGAGCGTGGTCAGCCTGGTGCTGGCTCCTCTGATGAAAAATTTTCTGTAAGCCTTTACAGATACAGGACCTCAGGGTATATTGGCGGGCCGGAAGAACAATCTTCCGGCCCATTTTAATATCTGAAAATGCCCGGCCGGGCCACCGGCCACACCCTGCTCCCGGAATCCGCTCTGGATGGTCGGGGGCCTTATGTCCGAAGGGAGGACGGCATTGAAGGCCTACGAATGCCTTTACATCGTTCATCCTGCCGCCCAGGAAGCTGAGCTCAAGGGCTCCTCGGAGAAGTACGGTAAGATCATTACCGACAACGAGGGTACTTTGAAGAAGGCTGAAATTCTGGGTAAGCGGCAGTTGGCCTATCGCATCAACAACGTGCGAGAAGGCAGCTACATCCTGCTCCGTTTCGAGGGTGAGAACAAAACCCTCAACGAGCTGGAACACAACATGCGCGTGGATGACAGAATCTTCCGCTACATGGTCACCTACGAGATCCCCGAAGGCGTCGGTCGCAGCGACGAGCTCATGGTTCTCACCGAGAAGAAGGATCGTCCCCGCCGTGGCGGTGGTGGTGGCCGGCGACGCTTCCGTGGGGATGATGGCGGCGGCGGTGGTGGTGGACGTTATCGTCGTGACGATCATGACGATCGTGACGACCGTGGCGGTCGCGATCGCGATCGCGGCCCCGCACCTGCTCCCGCAGCACCCGAAGCCAAGGCCGATTCGGCGCCCGCCGCCGAGGCCCCGGCTCCCGCGACAGAAGGGGGGACTGAGTAATGGCCCAGCGCAGAAAGAAGAAGATCCGCAAGCCTTATGGCCGCAAAAAGGTCTGTAAGTTTTGCGTCACGAAGATCGACGAACTCGATTACAAGCACCACGAGCTCCTGACTCGTTTTGTGAACGACAGGGGTAAGATCGCTCCGCGGAGAGTGACCGGTACCTGCGCCAAGCATCAGCGCACGCTGGTACAGTCCATCAAGCGGGCCCGTTACATGGCCCTGCTTCCCTTCGCACGCGAGCACTGGCGTTAGCCGCAACCGGGAGACATGCAAATGGAAATCATTCTCTTGCAGCATGTGGAAGGTCTCGGCGACCGTGGCGAGATCGTGAGTGTGGCCGGAGGCTACTATCGCAACTTCCTGGGTCCCCGAGGACTGGCCACTCTGGCCACCGAGGGCGGGAAGAAGCGCCTCGTCGAAGAAGACCGTGTCCGCGAGCTGCGTAAGAAGAAGCACCTGGATCTGGCCGGCAAAGCCGCCGAAGAGGTCAACGGTGTGGAACTGGAATTCAAAATGAAGGTGGGAGAGGACGGCCAGCTTTTCGGTTCCGTCAGTTCCCTCATGATCGCACAGGAGTTGGGCCGATTGGGCAAGAAGGTTCCTTCGAAGAACGTCATGCTCGATGAACCCCTCAAAGCTCTCGTCAAGGAACCGGTGGACGTCACCGTCCGCTTCCCCCACGACGTGAACGCGGTCATCAAGATCAAGGTCGTAGCCGAATAGTCCACCCCTGCGGGGGGGAAGGAGCGATCGATGAACTTGCCGACTCACATTTTTCGTGAGTACGACATTCGCGGCGTCGTGGGTACAGACCTCGACGCCGCGTCCTATCACAAGCTGGGCGCCGCTCTGGGCGCCCGTTTTCTGGAAGATGGCGCCAGTGAGGCGGTGATCGGTCACGACAACCGTCTTCACTCTCCCGAGCTGCACGCGGCTTTGGCGGCCGGCATCCAGTCTACCGGCCTGGACGTGGTCAGCGTGGGCCTGGTTCCCACGCCGGCCCTCTACTACGCCCTGGCGCGAAGTGGAAACGGCTGCGGCGCCGTGGTCACCGCCAGTCACAATCCTCCGGAATACAACGGCCTGAAAATCGTCTCGCTGGGTCGCGCCCTATCGGGTGAGGAAATTCGTGAACTGCGTACCCGTGCGCTGGGCGAATTGCCCAAGGGCGAGGGGGGCTATCGCGAAGAACCCGTGCTGGACGACTACATTGCCGAGCTTTCCACCAAGCTGAAGCCGGCGCGTTCGGTGAAGGTGGCCCTGGATTGCGCCAACGGCACTTCGGGTACCGTGGCCCGCCGACTCTTCGAGGCCTGGGGCGCGGACTTCGAGATTCTCTTCGAAGAACCCGACGGCACCTTCCCCAATCATCCCGCCGATCCTGTGGTGGCCGAGAACCTGAAGGATCTCATTGCCAAGGTCACCGGCGAGGGATACGAAGCGGGCATCGCCTTCGACGGTGACAGCGATCGTGTGGGAGTGGTGGACGAGAAGGGTCAGATCCTCTGGGGCGATCAGCTTCTCGCACTTTTCGCACGGGGAACGCTCAAGGAGCATCCCGGCGCCAAGGTCATCTTCGAAGTGAAGTGCTCGCGCGCTCTGGCCCTGGACATTGCGGCCCACGGTGGCGACCCGGTGCTCTGGAAAACGGGTCACTCGCTCATCAAGGCCAAGATGAAAGAGACCGGTGCTCTGTTGGCCGGCGAGATGAGCGGTCATCTCTTCTTTGCCGATCGCTACTACGGTTTCGACGATGCCCTCTACGCGGCTGGCCGTCTGCTGGAAATCCTGGCCGAGAGCGACATGCCTCTCAGCGAACTCCTGGCGGATCTGCCCAAGTTCAAGTCCACGCCCGAGATCAAAATCAGTTGCCCCGATGAAGATAAGTTCGAGGTGGTGGCGAAACTGCGCGACCGACTGGCCGCCGATTATGAGGTAGTGGACATCGATGGCGTGCGTCTGGAAATGCCCGAAGGCTGGGGTCTGGTGCGGGCGTCAAACACCAGCCCAACCTTGGTCATGCGCTTTGAAGCCGAGAGTGACGATGCCCTCGCCAAGATTCGCGAGATCATGGAGAGCGCCTTGAACGCTCTCTTGCCGGAGAGAGTGTAGCCGTGTCTGTCCACCTGCTTCTTTTGGCGGGAGGAAAGGGCAGCCGCTTCTGGCCCCTGAGCCGGGCCGGGCGGCCTAAGCAATTGCTGCCCTTGCTTAGCGACGACAGCTTGCTCAGAGAAACCTACGACCGTGTGCGCCCGCTGGCCCGGCCGGATCGAATCTGGCTTCTCGGTTCCGCGTCGCTAAAGCGCGCCAGCTTGGCGGAAGTTCCCGAGCTGCCCGCCTCGCGTTTCATCGGTGAACCCGTAGGACGCAACACGGCTGCCACGGTTGCCCTGGGCGCGGCTCTGGCTCTCGCCGAAGATCCCCAGGCCCAGCTGGCCGTCTTTCCCAGCGATCACACCATTGGCGACATTCCCGCATTTCGCCGGGCCGCACGCATGGCCCTCAAGGCCGCCAAGGAGAAGGATGCCCTGGTCACCCTGGGTGTGCCTCCTACCCGCGCTGAAACCGGTTACGGTTACATTCGGCTGAGCGCAAGAGCTCGTACGGGATCTTTGCAGCAGGCCGAGGCTTTCATCGAGAAGCCGGGTGCACGACGGGCCGAGCGCTTTCGCAAGGATGGTCGGCATCTTTGGAACAGCGGCATGTTCTTCTTTCGCGCCTCGGTGCTCAAAGAAGTGTTTCGCCGATCCGCCCCGGATATATGGGAACCTGCCGAGAGTCTGGCGGCTTCCTATCCCGGTGCGGGTTTTCAGCGGCGACTGCGTGCTGAATTCCCCCAAATCCCCGCCAAGTCATTTGATGTGGCCGTTATGGAAAAGGCCAAGGAACTGCGGGTCATCCCCGTGAAGATTGCTTGGAACGATGTGGGAAACTGGGAGGCCCTGGGAGATCTGCTCGAAGATCGCGGGGGCAATCGCGCCAAGGGGCGCTTAATCTCATTGGACTCAAAGAACAATATCGTCATGGATCCGGACGGGCTCACCGCACTGGTGGGCGTGGAAAATCTGGTCGTGGTCAGAGCGGGTGAGCGCTTGCTTGTCTGCCGTCGCGATCGGGCCCAATCGGTCCGGGACCTGGTGAAACTGCTTTCCGAAGAGGATCTTTAGCCTTAGAACCTACTGGAGGAGACATGCGTAAGTTGTTGATGATTATGTTACTGGCACTCCCGCTACTCGTTGCTTGTGGCGGCGGTGCCGATGATGGTGAGTCCTCGGTGGCCGAAGGGGCGAAGGATGTTCTCGCCACCATCGCCGGCAAGGATATCACCCGCGGGGATCTGGACGCCGAGTTGGAGAAGATTCCCCCCTTCCAGCGACAGGAATTCGAGACGCCCAAGGGCCGCGCTCAGTTCCTCGAGCGCATGCTCGACATGGAAGCGCTCTATTCCGCAGCTACTGAAGCCGGCATGGAGAAGGACCAGGATGTTCTCGATGAACTCGAGTACGCCCGTCGTCAGATCATGATGAAGCACTTCTACAAGAAGCATATCGAGGAGGCGGCCGCGCCTGAAGAAGCTCAGGTCGCCGGCTACTACGAGAACAACCTCGAGCAGTTCGCCGAGAAGGACAAGGTGAAGGCGCGGATGATCCTGGCCGAGAATGCTGCCAGCGCCGAAGCCTTGCGCGTGCGAATCCAGGGCGGCGAAGACTTCGTTGACTTGGCCGGCACCGAGAATCTCGACGGCTCCCTCAAGAACGAAAAGGGCGATCTGGGTTGGTTCACACAGGACGGCTACGTGCGCAGCGTCGGCGTGAACAAGGAGTTTACCGCCAAGGTGTTCCAGCTAAACGCAGGTGATGTGGGTGGTCCTTACGAGATTAAGGAAAAGGGCTGGGCTCTTGTGAAGGTGGAAGAGAAGCAGGCCGCCTACCAGAAGGATCTGGAAGAAGTGCGCGAGGAAATCGAACGTCGCCTGCTTCCCCAGGTTCGCGAAGAGTATTACAAGAAGCGTCTGCGTGACCTGCGCGATCAGTATGGCGCCACTGTCATCAGCGATGCCCTCGATGAAATCGGCAGCCCCGAGGAACTCTTCCAGCTGGCCCAGGATACACGTGATCCTCAGGAGCGTATCGGCTTCTACAAGAAGCTGGTGGAAAAATTCGGCGACTCGGAACAGGCCGACCGCGCTCAGTTCATGATTGGCTTCGTGTATTCGGAAGAGCTGCAGGATAGCACCAGCGCCAAAGCATCCTTCGAGGAATTCCTCACGCTCTATCCGAACAGCGACTTGGCCAAGGACGCCGAATACATGATCCGGGCCCTCTCGGGTGAGGTTCAGGAACTGGAGCCGTAGACGCTTGCCCATCTACATGCTCGAAGATCAGAAACCGAAACTGGCCGACGACGTTTGGCTGGCCCCCGACGCACAGGTGGCCGGCGATGTGACCCTGGCCGCCGGCGTCAGCCTTTGGTTCGGTGCCATCGCCCGCGGCGACATGGCGCCCATTAGCGTGGGCGAGGGAACCAACGTGCAGGACGGTTCGGTCTTGCACGTGGACACCGACACGCCGCTGGTCATCGGGAAGAACTGCACCATCGGGCATCGTGCCGTGGTTCACGGTGCCACCCTGGAGGACGAGGTTCTGGTGGGCATGGGCGCTATCATTCTCAACCGGGCGCACATCGGCCGCGGAAGTTTGATCGCCGCGGGTGCTCTGGTTCGCGAAGGCGCGGTTATTCCACCGTTCAGTCTGGTGGTGGGCGTGCCGGCCCAGGTGAAGCGCAGCCTTCCCGAAGACGAAACCATCACCACCAGGCTTCGTCATGCCGCACACTACCGCGAAGCGGCAGCCCACTATGCCACCAAGCTAAAAGAGATTTCCCCATGAAGCGCCTATGGCTTCTTCTGCCACTTTCGCTCTTGGCGTCCTGCACGCCAAAGGTGAGCGAGCGTCCTCAGGTCGATGTGCAAGTGGAAGCGCCGGTAGATCGCGAGGCCGATTTGCGCCTTGCGAAAGTGGAGGAGTCTTTCCGGCAAGGAAACAAGGCGGAAGCTCGGGTCTTGGCCGTAGCCTTTTTGGATGCCCATGCCGATCATGCCGGGGCTCCGCAATTGCGCCTCCGATTGGCCCAGGGATACTTCGATGACTCCCGCCCCGACTTGGCCCTTCACCATCTTGGCAAACTCGATGAGGACTATCCCAGGTCGGACGCATGGATGAAGGGACAACTGCTTCGTTCCCGCGCCCTTGCTTCCCGGGAGCAAGGGCTGGAAGCCGCAGGTTGCTTGGACCAGTTGTTGGCGGAAGATCGATTGGGGTCTGAAAGTGAAGCAGCTCGTCGTCAGCTTCGGGAATTGCTCGATCGAGGATTGACGGAAACGGAACTGCGTGAGTTCCTGAGGCGGCGATCAAATTCTCCGGAAACCAGCCGGGCCCGTTTGTCTTTGGCGAGGCAGTTGATCTCTGCCTTGCGCCGAGATGAAGCCGAACCGCTTCTGGAAGCCGTCATGGCCGATCCCAGGGCCGGTGGGCTTAGAAATCAGGCGCGGGATTTGTTGTCGGGAATGGGCGCGGAACTTCCCGTTTTCAGTGAACTGCCCGCCGCCGAGCCACGGTCCGACCTTGTGGGTGTCTTGGTTCCCCTGAGCGGGCGTTTCAGCGTTTATGGTGAGGCCTTCCTGGAAGGCGCACGCATGGCCCTGTCACGCTACAACGCCTTGGAACTAAGCAATCTTGAAATGGTGGTGGCCGACACCAAGGGTGAGCCGGTGTCGGCAGCCCTGGCCGCGCGAGAACTCATTCGTGGGCGGGGTGTGGGATCGCTGCTGGGCGAGGTGCTCACCAACCCAACCGTGGCGGCGGCCGTTGAGTCCAACGCGCGACAGGTGCCCATGCTATCGCCGTCGGCCACGGCGGAGAACATCCACGAGGTGGGCGACTGGATCTTCCAGAACAGCATCACTTCCGAAGCGCAGGTCTTGGCACTGGCGCGCCACGCATTTTATGAAGGCCTTGCGGCCCGCTTCGCTGTGCTTTATCCCCGGCAAGGCAAGGGGCAGGATCTGGCCCGATACTTCGGCGACATTGTTCAGGAGCTTGGCGGCGAGATGGTGGCCTCAGTGGCCTATGAAGTGGGCATGACCGACTTCACCGTTCCTCTCGAACAAATTCGTGATGCGCAGCCCGAGGTACTTTTCCTTCCGGGTGAGAGTGACCAGCTCCTGCTCATCGTGCCCCAGCTGCATTATCACGACATCTACGGGCAGATCCTCGGAAACGAAGCCTGGAATTCGCGTCGCTTGGCACGCTTGGGAGGCCCGCGGGTAGAGGGAGCTATTTTTCCCAGTGACCTGTTTCTCAGTCGCGATCGGCCTCTCTACCAGGAGTTCTCCCAGCTCTATGCCCAACGCACCGGCCAGGAGGCCAATCCCATCGCGGCGCGGAGTTTCCTGGGCATGACCACGCTCCTGGAAATTCTGGACGATGGTGCCGGAAGCCGCTCGGAAATTCGGGAGCAATTGGCCCTTCGTTTGGATGATCGAGGCGAAAGCGAGCAGCGCCGGGAGGCTCTGGCCGGGCAGGTGACCTTCATGACCATCAGAGGTGGGGAGATCAGGTCTTTCGGCGGCGAGGATTTCTTTCGACTCGACTAGGCGCTTTGATTGACGGCCCGCCCTCCCAGTGATAATCTGAGAATCATAGCTTCGAAGCTATCCGCCCAATGCTATCTATATCAAGGGCTAAGGTTCATCAGTTCCAGAGTATCCTGAGCGCTCACGGCGAGCGAGACGAAAGCGAGCCCCCTTGGCCGATCGCAAATCCGCCCTTCGCGCCATACCTTCCGTAGATCTACTGCTGGCCCAGCCTGCCTTCGACCGGTTGACGGGCAATTGGCAACGCGATGGTTTGCGTCGTTTTCTGCAAATGCGCCTGGACGGGTATCGCAGCGATCTACAAAACAGCGGCAAGGCCCTGGATCGCGAGGGCATCCTGTCGAAGCTGGCTCCGGCCTGGGCGGCTGAGTGGAAACTGCTCACGGGTGCTCCGACTCGCCGAGTGATCAACGGTACGGGCGTTCTTCTCCACACTAATCTGGGACGCGCAGCGCTGGGCGCTCGGGCACGCAAGGCACTGGCCATCGCTGCTCGCTGGCCAGTAGATCTGGAACTCGATCTGGATCATGGCCAGCGCGCGTCGCGCACACGCAAAATCGAAGAGTTGCTACGCGTGTGGAGTGGTGCCGAGGCGGCCTTCGCCGTGAATAACAATGCGGCGGCACTGACCCTGGCTGTGGATACCCTGGCGCGCAAAAGGCGGCTCATCGTGTCTCGCGGCGAGCAGGTGGAAATCGGCGGTAGCTTCCGCCTACCTGAAATTCTCGAGCGTTTCGCAGGGAAAATGGTGGAAGTGGGAACCACCAATCGCACGCGCCTGGCCGACTACGAGAAAGCCATCACGCGCAAAGGCGATGTCTTGCTCAAGGTTCACCGTAGTAATTTCCGGCAGATCGGTTACATCCAGGAAGCAAGTCTGGAAGAAATCGTAGCCCTGGGGCGCGCCAAGGGGTCGCCGGTTATCTATGACCTGGGCAGCGGACGATTCGATGCGGGCATGGAGTGGTTGGATGAACCCATCTTCGAAAGCACCTTGGCCGCAGATCCTGACCTGATCACCTTCAGCGGCGACAAGATTTTCGGAGGTCCCCAGGCCGGCATCATTTTGGGACGCGAGGAATTCGTGAGCCGCATGCGGAAAAATCCCCTGGCGCGCGCACTCCGCCTGGACAAGTTCTCTCTGGCCGCCCTGGGCGAAACCTTGGTGGAGCGGCTGCGCAATGAGGGCGATATTCCCGCCCGCGATTTCCTTTCCCGTGAGCGCAAAGATCTTGAATCGGCAGGCAAGGCTCTGGCCAAACTCATTCGCGCGGCCAAACTACCCGGCCTCACTCTCGCCTTGGTAGAGAGCGAAGCGCGAAGTGGAGGAGGGGCTGCGGCGGAAAACACATGGCCTTCCATGGCGTTGAAAATATCAGTGAAATCCCTTCCCGCCGGTCGCTTGGCCGCTGCACTGAGAGCTCAGAAGACCGCCCTATTGGGCACGGTTCGCAAAGAAGTTTTCTATCTCGATATGGCTGCCTTGGATGCCGACGAGTTTCCCCTTGTGGTGAAGGCCTTGTCGGCCGCCTGTCCTCGGAAGGAGCGCCGTGCCTGAGCAACAAAGCTGGCGGGTGCCCCGCAAGAAGGAACGGGCGCTCGAACTGGACAAGCTGATCAGCGCTCTGGACGCTTCCGTGGCGGATGGTCCGCGTGTTATCGTTTTTGAAATGGACCGGCGCACCCTGGGCGAGGTTAATCGGCTGCTGGGCGAACTGAATCAGCGCTGGCGAGGGCGCGACAGGCGCCTTCTGATCGTGGACGCCCATGCCGATGATCCCTTCATCAATTTCGAGAGCGCGCCGGCTGAGGGCTTCAGTGAAATGCTTCACTACGGCCTGAGCCCCGAAAGTCTTCGCGTCAAGTATCCCGAGATGGATGCGGATTTCATCGCCGCGGGTGGTATGGGCAAGTTAGCCTCCGCGGATCCGGCCGAACCGGCGCGCAGCCTCAGGCGTCTGGCCGCGGCGGCCGATCGAGTCATTCTGCTGGTGGACAGTCGCGACGGCGAGGGCCTGCTCACATCCCTTCTCGAGGAGGCCGCTTTTCGACTTCGCCTCAGCGATCCCGAACTCGATGAGCACCTGGAACGTCTGGCCTCACGCCGTAGCGCGGGTCGCATGCGCATGCTCTTCATCCTGGGTATTCCCCTGATCGTTTGGCTCATCTACATGCTTCTACCTGATGAGGATCCCAAGGCTGAGCTACCCATCGATGTACCGCCGCCGCCTTCCCATCGGGTGCATGCCCTGTCCGAAAACGCGGAACTGCCCTATTTTGGTGGCGGAAACGGCAGCGAGCTGGCGCAGCCGACCGTCTCGGAAGGGGATTCCGCCGAGGTGGAACTCGGCGCGAGAGACGATTCGAATGTGGCGCTGAGGAACGCCCCCGATTCCCTCCCCATGCAGCAGGAAAGCTTGCCGGAGGAGAGCGTCCATGAAACTGCCACGGAAACCCCGGATCCCGGGGACGACGAAGTCGTGAAAGCCGCGCCCCGGGCGGCCCAGCGGCGGGCCGAGAGCCGATCCAATTGGAATTCAGCGCTTGACCACATGGGCAGCTTTCACGTACACGTGAGTTCTTTCAGGGACAGTGTCCGGGCGCTTTTGGCCCAGGAGAGAGAAGGCTTTAGCGAACTTCCCGTACGCCTTCATCCGGTGGATGTGGAAGGTCGAACCTGGTACCGAGTCTTGGTGGGTGAATTCCCCGACCTGCTCTCCGCCGCCGCATTCCGGGACTCCCTGCTCGATCAGGCCGGTAGAGACTTCTGCGTCATCGGCATCGACCCCGAACCCTGATCCGCGTCCCCGCTTGGAGGAACCTTGCGCCTGGCCCGCCTCGAGATGCTCGGATTCAAATCGTTCATGAACAAGGCCGACCTTCGTTTCGAAGAAGGCATCACCTCGGTCCTTGGCCCCAACGGTTGCGGCAAGAGCAATATTGTGGATGCTCTAAGGTGGGTGCTTGGTGAACAGAGCGCCAAGCTGCTTCGCGGCTCCAAGATGGAAAACGTCATCTTCCAGGGCACCAAGAATCGTCCGCCCATGGGCATCGCCGAAGTCACCCTGACCTTCACCGGTGCAAGCGAAACACTTCCCGTGGATTGGGATGAGATCAGCATCAAGCGCCGCGTGAGTCGCGGCGGCGGTTCCGAGTATTTTCTCAATGGACAACCTCATCGCCTGCGCGACATCAACGATCTGCTCGCCGGCAGCGGAATCGGCAATCACGTCTACGCCATTATCGAACAGGACATGGTCAAATCACTGCTGGCCGACAATGGCGAGAAGCGCCGCATCCTTTTCGAAGAGGCCAGCGGAATCTTGCGCTACAAGATGCGCCGCAAGGAAAGTCTGTCCAAACTCGCCTCGGTGGAAGGCGACCTGACACGCCTGGATGACATCCTCGATGAACTCGGTCGCAACGTCCGATCCCTGAAAGTTCAGATGGGTCGCGCGCGAAGCTATCAGCGATTGCAGGGAGAACTTGGCGGAGCGGAGATTTTCTCGTCCTCGGTGAAACTGCACGACATGTGGATCCGTGATCGCGAACTCGGCAGACGCCTGGAAGGATTGGGCGACGAGAATCTGGGCGATGACACGCGTCTGGCTACCGGCGAGGAAGAGCTGGAGAAGCTTCAGGCCGCCTTGTTGGAAGAGGAAACCGCCTATCAGGACGGCCGCGATTCTCTGGAGCGTGAGGCCGAAGCCCTTCGCAAGCGTGAAGAGGATGTGGCCGTTCTCGAGGAAAAAGCCCGCTCCGAGGGGCGCCGCGCGGAGGGATTCGAAGGGGAGATTCGTCGATCTCGCGAAGCTCTCGATCGCCTGGAAAGTGTCGGCGGCGAATTGAACGTTCGTTTGGAAGAGGAAGAGAACAAGCTAAGCGAAAAGAAGTCCCTGCTCGGCGCCGAGGAATCCAAGCTGGGCGACATCGCTACACGCTATCAGGAACGGCGCAAGCTTCTGGGAAAAGAGAAGCAGTTGCAACTGGACTTCGTGCAGAGTCGCGCGGAGGCCGGCGGTGAAGTAGAACGTTTGGGTGAGCGTATTCAGCAGACCCGGGAAAGCCTGAAACAGTTGGATGAAGAAGCCGCTCAATTGAAAACCCAGGGCGGCGAACTCAACGAGCAACTGCGCGGCCCCGTGGAATCTTTGGCGCTGCTCGATTCGGAGCTGCGCGGCAAAAACGAAGAACACCTCGCTTGTGAAGAAGCCTTGCGTCAGGCCGGGTCCAATCTGGAAACTTGCCGCGACGAATTGCAAGCTCTGCAAATGAGAGAAGGCGAGTTGGGCGCACGCCTCGAACTACTGGAAGGTCTGCGTGAAGAGCGAGCAGGCTACTCCGAAGGAACGCGCACACTGCTTGAGGCCCATGGGGGTGAGAGCGGAGTGTTGGGCCCCTTGGCCGATGCCCTTCGTGTATCCGAGGAAGATCGCCTCGTTGTGGAGCTGACCCTGGGACGTGCCTTGGGTGCCGTGGCCATGGAGGATCCCAGCCGTGGATTGCCTTGGCTAAGGGAATTGTCTGAGGGCGAGGGCGGCCGCGCGCTGCTGCTGGATCTTGGCGGCAAGGAAATCGCCGTTAAGTCCATTGCCGGAATGACTCCGCTTATCAAGCTGGTGGAAACCGATGCGGCCCTGAAGCCTGCCCTGTCCCGCCTGCTTGGCGATGCCCATCTGGCTCCCGATCCGGAAAGTGCCCTCGCTGCCGCGCGTGAATATCCCGCATTGCGCTTTGCCACTCGCGATGGATTCCTCGCCGAAGGCAGGGGCCTTTCAGAGGGTGGTTCCCAGGCTAGTGTTTCGGCTCCCCTGGGCAGGGAAGAGGAAATCGAAAAACTGCAAAGCCGTTTGGATGAGCTGAGCAAAGAGAAAAAAGAGGCTGGGGAAAAATCGGACGCCTCAGGTGCGGTACTGGAAAAACATCGTGCCGATTTGCATGCCAAGGATGCTGAGCTGGGGGACATGGCAAAGCGCCGCGCCGAGCTGGATCTGGAGAAGGCGCGCCTGGAAACACGCTTGCTCCGTTTGCGCGAAGAGGAGCAGGGCCTGGTCGCTGAAAAGGAAGTTCGCGGTCGCCAGGAGAGATCCTTGGGAGATGCCTTGGCCGAGGCCGAGCAGACACTTCTCAAACTCAGTGGTGTGGAAAAACCCGAGAGCAGTGATCTCCCTGCCCTGGAAACGGAAGTGGCTTCGCTAGAAAAGCAGCGGGATGCCGAGCAGGCTCGCATCGCTGAAATGCGACTCGAACTTGCTGCTCTGGGCGGCGATCTGGAAAACCTGCGTCTTCGGGAAGAGAATCGTCGCAGGGAAGTACGCGATCAGGAAGCGCGTTTCCTTCGTGCTGGTGAAGGTTTGTCTGAGAGCCAGCGCGCTTCATCCGAGGCCCGAGAGCGTTCGGCTTTTCTGCGCGAAGGCATGAAGGATGAACAAGACTCCCTGGCGACGCGCCGCTCAAAAAGCGACACCTTGCTGGAAGCTATCCAATCTCGTCGCGAGGAAATTCAGGAGAAGCAGCAAGAGGTCAGGCAGCTTCGCGAGCAGCGCCACGAGCATGAACAAGCGCTACATCAGCTTGAGATCGAGCGCAACACCCTGGCCGTGCGCATGGACAATATTAGAGAGCTCCTACGGGAGAATCACCAGGCCGAACCCGACGCCTCGGTGGATCCGGCCCAGGCCGAAGATTGCTATGAGGCTCCTGAAGGTCAGAGCGTCGAAGAGGCCATCGACGAACTGCGAGAGAAGATCCGCCGCCTCGGCAACGTGAACCTGCTGGCCCTCGAGGAGTTCGAAGAGAAGAACGAGCGCTACGAATTCTTGCTGGCCCAGAAGGAAGATCTTATCACTGCGCGGGACGGCTTGCTGGAAACCATCCGCCGGATCAATCGCGAGGCGCGCCAGCGCTTCGACGAGACCTTCCAGGTGGTGCGCACGAACTTCATAGAAATCTTCAAGGCCGTGTTCGAGGGTGGGGAATCCGACCTGAGTTACAGCACCGAGGACGATCCCCTGCAGGCCGACATCATCGTGACCGCCAGGCCCAAGGAAAAGCGAATCGCTGACATCAGCCAGCTTTCCTCGGGAGAGAAAACTCTCACAGCTCTTTCGATTCTATTTGCGATTTACCTCAGCAAGCCCAGTCCCTTCTGCGTGTTCGACGAGGTGGACGCACCTCTGGACGATGCCAATATCGCGCGATTCCTGCGCCTTCTCAGGCAGTTCAGTGAGCGCACGCAGTTCATTCTCATCACCCACAATAAGAAAACCATGGAAGTGGCCAAGCATCTCTACGGCGTGACCATGGAAGAGAGCGGCGTATCCAAGATCGTTTCAGTGGCCTTCGACGAGGTGCCCGACGATCTGGAGAAGGAGCCGCTGGTGGCGGAGAAGGGCGCATAGATGGGCGTTTTTGATCGTTTCAAAAAGGGGCTGGGACGCTCCCGTGAAAACCTTGTGGGCAAGGTGGCCGAACTTTTCACCGGTCGTGAAAACTACAGCCCCGAAGTTTTCGAATCCCTAGAAGAACTGCTCATCGAATCGGACCTGGGCGTGGATCTCTCCCTGGATCTGGCCGAGAAGGTGGAAACGCGCCTGAAGAAGAGCAAGGTTTCCGGTGATGACATCGACTCGGTGCTTACCCTCATGCGTGACACACTACGCGACGAACTCCAAGGATTGGCCGCGACGGAAGAGCCGAAAACCGGATCGCCACACGTGATCTTTCTGGTGGGTGTCAACGGTGTGGGTAAAACCACGACCGCCGCCAAACTGGCCCGTTACTATCAGAGCGAGAGTAAGACCGTACTCATGGCCGCAGCCGATACATTCCGCGCGGCGGCGGTGGAGCAACTTGGAATTTGGGCGGAACGTCTGGGTTGCGACATGGTGGGGCACAAGACGGGCGCCGATCCTTCTGCCGTAATCTACGACGCTCTCAGTGCCGCCAGGTCCCGAGGGCGTGACGTGGTTTTGGTGGACACGGCAGGCCGCCTGCACAACAAGCAGCACCTAATGGAGGAACTGTCCAAGATGCGCCGGGTTACCGCTCGCGAAGATGAAACTGCGCCCCACGAGGTATTGCTGGTACTCGACGCCAACACGGGCCAGAACGGCATCCAGCAGGCTCGTGTATTCAAAGAGGCCACCGATTTGACGGGCTTGGTCTTGGCCAAGTTGGACGGAACGGCCAAGGGTGGCGTGGTCCTGTCCATCGGACGTGAATTGGGAGTTCCCGTTCGCTACGTGGGACTCGGCGAAGGCCTGGACGATCTGGAGCCCTTCAACCCCGAACTTTTCGCGGAGGCCTTGCTGGCCCGGGAGTAATGCATGCTACTTCGCAAGCTTTCACCCGCCGCAAAATTCTTCCCCGTGCTGGCCCTGCTCGCCTTTGCGCTCTATGCGCCGATCCTGGGTGTTTTCTTCAGCCTCGACGATTTCGAATTCCTGTTGAGGGCATCAGGGGGAGAGCCCTGGCCCGACGGTTTCAGACGCATCCTCTCCACGCGCCTCTTCTTCAGCGCAGCCTGGGGTCTGTTCGCCGAGCGTGCGGAGTTCTATCACCTCATTGCTTTGTTGCTTCATCTTTCCAGCTCCTGGATGATCATCCTGCTCGCCCGACGCTTAAAACTGGCGTTCATGGGGGGCGTGGCGGCCGCGGCACTTTTCCTCGTTACGCCGGTGGCCTTCACCTCGCTGCATTGGATCAGCGGCATTCAGGAATTGTCGATGACCTTCTTTGCATTGCTGGCCGCCTGGCTTGCACTGGGCAAAGGGATAAGGAGCGCCGTTCTATCTCTCATCGCCTTTGCCGCCGCATTGCTCTGCAAGGAGTCGGCGGCGCTTCTCTTGCCGGCGATGGCACTGCTTTTGCCGGGCAATCGCCAACGCCGAGTTTTGCTCGGCGCCGCTGGACTTGTCCTGGCAGCATTCTTGTTAAGCCTGGCGGGTGCGTATGCGCCCAAGCCTTCCGGCGATCCTTACGAAACTGGCTACGGCTTGAATCTGCTTTGGAATCTCCTGACCTATCTGGCCTGGTTGGCTCGCTTCTGGGACTATTTCCCCGACCGTCTGCCGCAGTTTCAAAAGAGTCTGGCGCTCTGGGGGCTTGCTCTTCCCGCGATCGCTCTCTTCGCATATTTGAGTTTGAAGTCGGCACGCGCTGCGATCCTGAAAGCCCTGGCAATCTTCCTATTGCTCCTTCTTCCGGTTTTACCGCTTCTTCGTCACAGCTATTTTTACTATCTGTACCTGCCTCTTGTGCCTATCTGGCTGCTACTGGGTGAGGGCTTGGCGAGGGTTTCGACTACTCGGAAGTGGATACTGCTGGTTAGTATCTCTCTCATCGCTCTGGGAAGTTCCTGGCTCGCATCCGAGCGTCGGCACTCTGAGTTGGGCGGCGGGCTTTTGGAAGATCCCATGATTCGATACGCCCAGCTTGCGGAGAACGCGGTGGATTCCGCAGTGGAAAGTGAAACTGCGCCGAAAGGCGATATGCTTATCCTCGTTCCATTTCTCGGAGATAGTCAGAAACTCGGAGAGGGCTTGCGCGATGTGGAAGGCGGACGGAAGGTGCAGTTTCTTCCCGTGGATCGCGCGCTGCTTGCGGGGAGGGCGCTTCGGCTGTTTTTCCCGAATGTTGATCGTGTGGAGTTCGCCTACGAAGTTCCCTTGGGTGACAGGTGGCGAAACCAGCATGTCTGGTGGACATTCGGGCAGGGAAAATTGGGGACCTTGGGATTTGGTGAACAGGGCCGTCACGCGCTGGCTCGTTTACTTTTCGAGAAGGGTGAGCCGACCCGAGCGGCTCAGGAGATTCAATCACTTCTGGATTTGTATCCGGATGATGCGAACCTGCTCTATGACTTGGGGCGATTGGAATTGGCGGCGAAAAACTCGGATGGCGCTTTGGAGGTTCTCAATCGACTGGAAACCCTGGCCTCCCGGGAGGGTGCCGGTGATTCCCTCAAGAAGGCCTATCTAGATTTGCAGAAACTGTATGAGACAAAGCTTGGCCAAGCACCTTGGCGCAAGAGAACCACGCGCTGAGACTCTGTGAAATCCATCGCTTTCAATCTGACGAGATAGATCCCCGAGGGAAGTTCCTTCCCATCTTTCCCTCGACCCTGCCAATCCAGATCGTATCGCCCGGCTTCGTGTTGGCCGGAGACGAGGGCGGATAGACATCTACCTTGAAGGTCATAAACCTTAAGCCGAATGGGTCCTGATTCCTTCAGCGTGAAACCAATCCGGCAAGCTCAAGAGACAAATTCAGAATATCTTGACTGTTCATGACTCCTGCTTTTCCGCTTCGCCCTTTTTTCGCTGCCATGGATCGAACTTCTCGGGAATGCGGAAAGGCGCGATCTCGCTTTCCGCCTGCATGGGCTTGACCTCGATGACTTCCTCGGCCTCGCCGTCGCGCAAGGCTACCTTCACCCTGGCGTCACCCTTACCTTTGCCGTAGCGGGCCACCATGCGGGCCATGGTCATGCGCTCTTCAGCGCTGGGCTCATAGCCCGGACGCAGCTGCGCCACGGCCAGAGGACCCAATACATCCACGGCCTCGATCTTCATGGTTTCTGGGAAGAAGTGGGTCAGGAAGTTGCACTCGGCTTCGTCGCGGGCCACCACGAGTTTGAGCTTGGGGCCCAATCGAAAATGTCGCCCCACTTTCATGAGCAGCACATCTTTGGCGTCAGGCGCGGCGTCATCTTCCAGATGCAACAGATGATCATGGAAGCGGGAGGAGTAAACCTCGTCGGTGAGGTAGCAGCATCCACCGGCGGGGGAGGGCACATCTTTGAGCTCGGCGTCTCTGGCTAGCTTCAACTGAGGTTTGCGTGTGCGACCCTGCAGGCGAAGGAGTTGCTCTCGATCCACCCAACCTTCCCGCTCGGGAAGTGTGGCGGCGAGAAGCTGTGCGGATAAGGGGCGCAGCAATCGATCCTTGAGTCCCGCGTCCTTCTCGATCACCTTCATTGCGCGCAGGTGCTGGCTCATGGGACGCTGCCCAAGGACCTCGCCGGTGAAAACGAAATCGGCACTTTCCTCCTCCATGATCACGCGCGCGGCGTCGAGCATGTAGGCGCGACAGTCCACGCAGGGGTTCATGTTGGCGCCATAACCGTGCTTGGGCTTGAGGATCACGCTCATGTAGTCCTGGGATATGTCCACCACGCGCACGGGCACGCCCAGGTCGGCACCCGCGCGAAGCGCTTCGTTGCGAAGACGCTTGGGATCTTGATCGGCGCCGAAGGATCCCATGGCCCGGTGATGGTCGCTACGACAGAACCCTGTCGAAAAGTTGATGGCCACCACTTCGATGCCCTGATCTCGAATGACCTTCACGGCCAGCGTGGAATCCAGTCCGCCGGAAACCAATCCGATGGCTTTCACGCGGCTTCCGTCGGGCTTGAGTCGAGCTTCCATCAGGCCACATCTCCGGTCTTGAGAATTCGAATGCGAATGGTGCGTCCTTCTTCTTCCATGGTCAACAGGCGCTGGCCCTGCCCTTGGCACCAGGCGGGAATATCCAGCTTCACTCCGATGTCGTCGCTGACGAGTTCGAGCACCTGACCCAGTTCCAGGTCGGCCATGGCCTTGGCGGTTTCGATCACCGGAACGGGGCAGTAGGTTCCGCAGGTGTCCAGCACGCGATCGGGACTATTTTCGGTGGACTGCTTATCGGGCATATCGCATCTCGTTCCAGATAGTTGAAGCAGGGGGCCAACGGAATCAAATTAGACACCTTTCCGCCCTTTGCCAAGGCCGTCATCTTGACAAAATCAGGCCCTGGAGGCAGCTTGTATCCACAATCTATACAAAGCCTTCGGGGCGGGGTGGAATTCCCCACCGGCGGTGATGGGCCCAGGCCCTCAGCCCGCGAGCGGCGCAAGCTGCTGATCCGGTGAAAATCCGGAGCCGACGGTCATAGTCCGGACGGGAGAAGGCAGGCGTGTCCCTATGGACCGCTCGCGCTCCCATGTCCCCAGGACTGGGTTTTTTCTTAGGGGTGTGATGAGCCGGACCGCCCAAGACGATCTTCGCTGGATGCGCCGCTGCCTGGAATTGGCCGCGCGCGGCGGTCGTGCCGTGCAGCCCAATCCCCTGGTGGGTTCGGTCATTGTGAAAGATGGCAAGCTTATCGGTGAGGGATGGCACCACCGTGTCGGTGGACCTCACGCTGAGCGGGAAGCTCTCGCTGCCTGCCAGGAAGATCCTCGCGGCGCCACGATATATGTGAATCTGGAACCCTGCCATCTGCAGGGCCGAACACCTCCCTGCAGCATCGCCATTATCGAGGCCGGGCTCGCGCGTGTGGTCTATGCCATGGACGATCCCAATCCTTCCGAACAAGGAAGCAGCGCAAACCTGCTTCGCCAAGCAGGATTGGAAGTGGAATGTGGTCTGCTCGAAGAAGAGGCTCGCAAGCAAAACATCGCCTACCTCACGCTACAGGAAAAGGGTCGTCCCTACGTCACGCTCAAGAGTGCCGGCACGCTCAACGGAATGCTGGCTCGCGCCGATGGCAGCTCCAAGTGGATCACCGGAGAGGCCGCCCGTCGTGAAGGTCATCGTTTACGCGCGGAAGCCGGAGCCGTGGCGGTGGGAGCGGAGACCGCCAAGCAGGATCGCCCCAGGCTAGACCTGCGCCTAATCGAAGATGAAGCTTTACCGCCTCGGCCGGTGATTTTCGCCGGCAGATGTGTACCCGAACTTTCCCTGTTCGAATGGGAAAAGCGCTCGCCCATTTTACTTTCCGGAAGAAACGTAGAAGCGCCCGGGTATTGGAAGGTCCGAAAGATTCCGCAGGTCGAGAGAGGTGTAGACCTCTCCGAAGCGCTCTCCGCTTTGGCCGAGGAAGGCATCGCCCATCTCATGGTCGAAGGAGGAGGACGCCTGCTCACTTCCTTCATCGAATCGGGTCTTTGGGATCGTTGGGAACATTTCGCAGCGCCCACCCTGTTTCCCGCGGATGGGCGACCCCTTTGGACCCTGCCCGGCGAGGGGCCCCGAGTTCGAATCGAAAGCATCAATCAGTGTGGCGAGGACGCGCACTTCTCACTCATCCCCGAAGGAGAAGCCTAGATGTTCACAGGCATCGTGGAAGAAACCGGCATCGTTCGCGAGATGCGCGAGGAAGGCGCTGGCAAGGTTCTAGTGGTGGAAGCCAAGCGCGTGATGGATGAACTGGCCGTGGGCGACAGCATTTCTGTTGCCGGCGTTTGCCAAACCGTTACGAAACTCGAGCAGAATCGCTTCGAGTTCTTCGCCATGGGTGAGACTCTACGCGCTACCAGCCTGGGTGAGATCGCGCCGGGTGCTGTCGTGAATCTGGAGCGCGCGCTCACGCCCAGCAGCCGCTTGGGTGGGCATTTCGTGAGCGGTCATGTAGATGGTAAAGCCACCATCCATTCCATCACAGCTGAAGGGGAGTGGTCCACCTTCCGCCTGGTCATGGACCCTGAGCTTGTGGATCAGCTCGTGCCCAAGGGATCCATCAGCGTGGATGGTATTTCGCTTACCGTGGGTCCTGAAGTGATGCCCGACGGCTGCGAGGTCTACATCATTCCTCACACTTTGGAACATACGACTCTGGGTAAGGCGAAGCCGGGCGACAGCGTGAACATCGAAACAGATCTGCTCGGCAAGTACGTGATGCGCTACCTGGAAGAAGGCGAGAACAGCCGCAAGGACAGCAACCTCATGGGACTGCTCATGTCACACGGATTCGCGGGGAAGAACGAATGAACCAGGAATTCAAATTAGTGGAAGAAGCAATCGAGGAAATTCGCAAGGGCCGCATGATCGTTGTGGTGGACGACGAGGATCGCGAAAATGAAGGCGATCTGATCATGGCCGCCGAAAAGGTGCGCCCGGAAGATGTGAATTTCTTTGCGCGATACGGACGTGGGCTCATTTGTGCACCTGCTGAACGGGCACTGCTCGAGGGCCTCGATCTGTCGCCTATGGTTCAGCAGAACAGCAGCCGCATGGGCACGCCCTTCACCGTGAGCGTGGATGCTCGCGAGGGCACGACCACCGGCATCAGCGCCTCCGATCGAGCGCTCACCGTTCAGCTCATGGCCGACAAGCTGGCCACAGGCGAAGATTTCTCGCGTCCCGGTCACATCTTTCCTTTGAGCGCCGTGCCCGGTGGCGTGCTTCGTCGTGCAGGACACACCGAAGCCGCCGTGGATCTCGCCCGCCTGGCGGGTCTGCGTCCCGTGGGCATGCTCTGCGAAATTCTCAATGAAGACGGATCCATGGCGCGCCTCAAGGACCTGAAGATTTTCGCCGAAGAGCACAAGCTTGTGATGATATCCGTGAAACAGCTCATCGCCTATCGTGTGTCGCGTGAAACCCTGGTGCGTCCGGTGGTGGACGTTGAGCTTCCCACTCATCACGGGCAGTTCCGTTTGGTGCTATTCGAAAACAACCTCGACGGCACTCAGCACATGGCCATGGTGAGGGGCGAGCCCGACAAGGACGAGGCGGCCATGGTGCGCGTTCATAGCCAGTGCTTCACCGGCGACGTGCTCGGCAGCAAGCGCTGCGACTGTGGCGAGCAGAGGGACAAGGCTCTGGACATCATCGATCACGAGGGCTCGGGTGTATTCCTCTACATGATGCAGGAGGGCCGAGGCATCGGGCTCATGAACAAGCTGCGTGCCTATGCTTTGCAAGATCAGGGAATGGACACGGTGGAGGCCAATCACCACTTGGGCTTTGCCGCCGACCTGCGCGACTACGGCATAGGCGCACAAATTTTGCGCGAGCTGGGAGTGCGAAAAATCCGTCTACTCACCAACAATCCCAAGAAGATCGTGGGCCTGGAGGCCTACGGACTTGAGATCGTCGAACGGTTGCCCCTGGAGGTGCCGTCCCGGCGCGAGAACGAGCGCTATCTGAAAACCAAGAAAGAGAAACTTGGGCACATACTCGATATGTAAATCTGAAATGAACTTGAACTAAGCGGGGGAATCACCTACCCCTTCTGCGGAGGTTCGAAATGATCATCGAAGGACAATTACGCGTAAACGGACAGCGCTTCGCCCTGGTGGTGAGTCGCTTCAATGATTTCCTCACTTCCAAACTGGCTGAAGGCGCCACCGACTGTCTTTTGCGCCACGGTGCTGAAGAGGGTAAAGTGGATCAGATCATGGTGCCCGGTGCTTTCGAGCTGCCCCAGGCCGCCAAGATGGTCGCGAACGGCGGACACTATGACGCGGTCATCTGTCTGGGCGCCATCATTCGCGGAGGAACGCCACACTTCGAATTCGTGGCGGCCGAAGCGAGCAAGGGCATCGCACAGATCGCACTGAGCAGTGATATCCCGGTTACTTTCGGCGTACTTACCACCGATACCTTGGAGCAGGCCATCGAACGCAGTGGAAGCAAGGGTGGCAATAAGGGTTGGGAAGCCGCCATGACGGCCATCGAAATGCTGGATCTGGCCGGAAAGTTGAAGGAATAAATTGGGCAGACGAACCAAGGCCAGGGAGCTGGCCCTTCAATCGCTCTACGAGCTTGAGTTCCCCGAGAAGGATCTGGCGGAGGTTTTGCGTCAGCAGGCCGACCGCCGGGGAAGTCATTCCGAAAGCGAAGATTTCGCAGCACGTTTGCTGGAGCGTGTCTACTCGGAGCGCGCTTCTCTGGATGCAAGCATCGACGCGCAGCTGGAGAACTGGGATCCAAGGCGAGTGAGCATAGTGCTGAGGAACATCCTGCGCCTGGCTTTGGCCGAGGGGCGTTATTTCCCCGAGCAACCTCGAAGTGTCATCCTGGATGAGGCGGTGACCCTTGCCCGCAAATTCGATTCGGAAGATGGCTCGCGTTTCGTGAACGGCGTGCTCGACAAGCTTCTTTCCGACGAGGACTCCGCGGCATGACCCCTCGCGAGAGTCGTCAGGAACACTGGGATAACTACTGGGATTCCGCTCCCGCCGAGGAGATCTACGAATCGGTAGGAGATCTGGCGGCCGAACTGGCCTCCCGTCGCGATCTCGCCGGCGCCCGCATCCTGGAAGTGGGAGCGGGCAGTGGGCGTGACAGTTTGAATCTCGCCGAACTGGGTGCCCGGGTAACGGTTCTCGATTATTCTCCCTCCGCACTTCGAGTGGTTGCTACTCACGACAAGGCAGGCAAGCTCAGCCTAAGCCGTGGCGATGCTCTGGCTCTTCCCTTTCCCGACGACAGTTTCGACATCGTCTTTCACCAGGGACTTCTCGAGCACTTTCGCGATCCTCGTCATCTGCTAGCCGAGAATGCCAGGGTTTTAAAACCCGGCGGTTTACTTCTCGTGGATGTGCCACAACGCTGGCACGTTTACACGCTCATCAAGCGCATATTGATCCTGCTGAATCGCTGGTTCGCCGGATGGGAGTGTTCCTTCAGCGCACGCGAACTGGAAGGACTTCTGCGCGAACAGGGCCTAGAGCCCTCGGGTACCTATGGCGACTGGCCCGTGCCCGGACTTTTCTATCGCATGCTGCGAAAATCATTGTCCATGCTTGCAATCAAGCTTCCCCAGTATCCCAAACCCTTGCCACTGCTGGGTCCGCTTCTGGATCGACTTCGCCAGAGTCTGCGTTATCGCCGTCTCGGACATTACAGCGCCATGGTCATCGGATGCATGGCCGACAAAGCGAAGGCGAATTCATGAGCGAGCGGGTTCTGCGTATCTTGGCGGTGAACTGGCGCGATCTGAAGAACCCCGAAGCCGGGGGGGCTGAAACTCATATCCACGAGTTACTGGAACGATTGGCTGCCAAAGGTCATCAGGTGACGCTACTGGCCGCCGGTTTTCAAGGCGCCAAGGCTGAGGAAAACTACCATGGCCTGCATGTGATTCGCGCCGGTGGAGCCATGACCGCCAACTTCGCTTTGGCTTTCAAAGCTCGTCGGCTGCTTCGAGAAGAACACTTCGACGTGATTGTCGAGGACGTAAACAAGGTGCCCTTCTTTCTGCCCTCGTTCAGCTCGCTCCCGAGTCTGCTCGTGGTCCCACATTTGTTCGGATCCACGGTCTTTCGCGAGACCAATCCAATCTTTGCCAGTTATGTCTGGCTCATGGAGCGGGCCGTTCCCTCGGTCTTCGCTCGATCGGGGGTTCTCGCCATTAGCCCGAGCACCCGCGACGATCTCGTCGCTCGGGGCATGGACGGGGAGCGTATCCAGGTGAACTACTGCGGCTTCGAAGCGGAGCCCTACAATCTTAAGAATGCTCCTGCTAAGAATCCACATCCTACCCTTGTCCATACCGGGCGGCTTCGCAAATACAAGGGCGCCGACATCGTGTTGCGCAGTTTTGCGCGAATACAAAGCGAAATGCCCGAGGCCCGTTTGGAAATCATCGGTGATGGGCCCGAGCGCCCTCAGCTTGAAAAACTCAGTGCAAGTCTGGGACTCGATGCCTACGTCACCTTTCACGGCTTCTTGGAATTGCCGGACATGGTCGATTTGCTCTATCGCAGCCATCTCTTCCTGAATGCCAGTCCCAAAGAGGGCTGGGGTCTAACCGTGGTCGAGGCCGGAGCCTGTGGCGTGCCCACGGTGGCGGCCGACTCGCCGGGCCTGCGCGATTCCGTACGCCACAAGGAAACAGGCATCCTGGTTCCCTATGGCGATGAACGCGCCATGGCTGCCGCCTCACTGTCGCTGCTGCAGGATGAATCGCGCCGAGCCGCCATGGGCGAAGCCGCCGGACGCCGTGCACGATCCTTCAGTTGGGACGAGGGAGCCGATCAAATGGAAGCTCAGCTCTTCGCCTTGATGAAGGAGGGGGCGTGAGGCGTCGCATACTGGATATCTTGCGCATCGTTCTCACCTTGCTTCTGGTGGCCTGGGTTCTCAGTCGCATATCCCTGGGCGAAGCCTGGAACCTGCTGCTGCAGGCAGACGTCCTGCCTCTGCTTGGCGCTTTGATGCTCTTCCTGATTAGCGTCATCGCCGGTGCATGGCAATGGGGGCGCTTTTTGGCGGCCCAGGGCATTGAGCTGGGATTCCGCCCGGTACTCGAACTCTACTGGGTGGGGCTTTTCTTCAACAATTTCCTGCCCGGCAATTTGGGCGGAGATCTGGTGAAGGTTTGGGATCTTCGCAAGCAGGAATGCGACACCCTGGCATCCGCCACAGCCACTCTGGCCGATCGCCTTACCGGACTCTCGGCTCTGGCCTTTCTGGCCCTCATCGCTGCCATTCCGCTGCTTGATCATCCGGAGCTGGAGGGTATCGCCACCGCCGTGCTCTTGGGTGCCGGCTTCTTCATTTTGGGAGCGATACTCTTCCTCCTGGATCCCGTGGCCACCCTGATCCGGCGCTTGGCCCAAGCGCTTCGTTTGTTCTCGGGTGAGGGTATCCGAGGACGCCTATTGGAAAGGCTCCGCCTGCTCCGCACCCGTAAACGCTTGTTACTAGGGCTTTTCGGTTTTTCGCTCGGGGTTCAGATTCTACGTGTGGGGGTTCATTGGCTGGTCTGTTTGGCCCTGGTGGGGGCAGCAACTCCGGCCTTCAACGAATTTTTCCTGGCCGTGCCACCCTTGGCCTTCGCACTGACCCTGCCGGTGACCGTAGGGGGCCTTGGCCTTCGCGAGGGTCTGGCCATACCCCTGTTTCGCCCCCTCGGGCTGCTAGGCGAAGTGCCCGTCACCCTTCAATTTGCAGCTTATCTGCTCATGCTCCTGGTCAGCCTATTCGGGGGTCTCATATTTCTGGCCCGCCGCCGCCGGGGCTCCATTCCACCTGCGTGAAATAGGCTTGCCAGGGAAGGAACTTTACGGCAGGATGCCCGTTGAATCGTCCCAATTTCAAGGGCTTAGCAAAGCGAAAGGGACCATGAAACGTCTCGACCCTGCCGTGGCACTGGGGGGCGCTCTCGCCTTCCTGGGGCCTTTTATTGTTTATCTCCGCACCATGAGCCGCACCCTGAATTTCTGGGATTGCGGTGAGTTCATCACCACCAGCTACATTTTGGGCATCCCGCATCCGCCGGCCACGCCCATGTACGTGTTGGTGGGGCGACTCGCGTCCATCTTGCCTATTGGCGAGGGCGTGGCCCATCGCATCAACATGATGAGCGGACTCTTCGCCGCCCTGGCCACCCTGATCATGTTCCTGCTGATCATGAAGGTGACGCGCCAGTGGTTCGGCCCTGAAAGCGAACACGGCATTCACAAGTATCTGCGCATCGGCGGCGCGCTTACGGCCACCTTCCTTCTGGCCTTCAGCGACACCTTCTGGACCAACGCCATCGAGGCCGAGGTCTACTCCCTTTCGGCCTTCCTCATGGGAACCATCACCTGGCTCATTCTGGATTGGCGCGAAAAGGTGGACAAGCCCGAGGGCAACGCCCTGGTCTTTCTGATCATCTATCTGCTCAGTCTAGGTGTGGGATTCCATCTGGGCACCATCCTGATTTTCCCGGGTTTCTTTATCATGGCGCTTATGATCCGTGAGAAGGCCTTCAGCGATCAGGAACTCCTGGCCTTCACGGCGGCCCTGGGCGCCTTTCTCGGCGTTTCCATCATGCACTGGCCCGACCTCTGGATGCTCGGCATCTTTCTGTCCGCTCTTGTCTGGGCCATCTGGCTTTACACCCAGGGAAAACGCTTTGCCCTCTATTCCATCGGGTTGTTCGCATTGGGCCTGAGCGTGCATCTCTTCCTGCTCATCCGCGCCGGACAGAACCCGGCCATCAACGAAGCGGATCCGTCGACCTGGGCAAATCTTTGGGCCGTGATCAAGCGCGAACAGTATCCCTTCCGCTCGGTTTTCGTGCGTGAATCCAGTTGGACCTTCCAGCTTTCCCACTTCTGGGATTACCTCTGGAATCAGTTCCGCATGCCCTTCCAGGGACGCTTCTTGAATTTGAATCCCGGTGCCGCCCTAACGGCCCTGCCCTTGGGCCTTGCTCTCATCGGTCTCTGGCAGCAGTGGCGGCGGCAGCGAAAAGTGTTCGTAGCGCTTCTGATCATTCTGCTCGTGAACAGTTTGGGTTTGGTTCTCTACCTGAACTTCACCTCGGAAGAAGTGCGCGCTCGTGATTACTTCTACGCACCAAGTTTCTACTTTATCGCCTTGTTCATCGGCTTGGGTACCGTGGGTCTGCTGGAGGGATTCCTCCAGGAAACCAAGGGGAAGAAGTTGGCCGCCGGTGTTTCTATTCTGCTCCTGGCGCTCTCCCTGGGGCCGGCCGCAGGACATTGGCACGAGCACGATCGCAGCGATCTTTACTTGGCCCGCGACTACGCCTGGAACATGCTTGCACCGCTGGATGAAAACGCCGTCATCTTCACAAACGGCGACAACGACACCTTCCCGCTCTGGTATATCCAGGAAGTGGAGGACTTCCGCAAAGACGTGCGAGTGGTCAACCTGAGTCTGCTCAACACCGATTGGTACATGGCACAGCTTCGCGACCTCGAACCCAAGTTGCCCATTTCGCTCACCGACGCCGAATTGGCCGAGGTGGCGCGCATGTACTTCCAGATGGAAGACGGGCGGGTCTATCAGCCGCGAGACAAGATCATCGACCATCTCTTCGGCAATACGCTCAACGAGGGATGGGATTCTCGCAGTTACTACTTCGCCGTGACCGTTCCACGCGATTTCCTGAGTCCGCTGCTGCCATTCCTGAGCATGGAGGGAATGGTCTATCGTATGACCCTCGAGCGGGGCGAGGAGCAGGTGAACATGGATCGCCTGCGCGAGAACCTGGAAGAGGTTTTCATCTGGCGCGGCCTGCTCCCTGACTGGAACGATGACGACAGCTTGCGGGGGCGCCTGAGCGAAAGCAGTGTGGGCGATTCCCTCGGCGGCTATGCAAGCACCTTGCCCGATACCCGGCGCTATGGAGAACTCCAGGGACTCAAGGGTTCCATTCCCGAGTTTCCAGAGAGGGCGCCGGAGGGCACATATCTGAATCCGACCATCCGGCATCTTATCCAGAATTATGCCGCGGCCTGGAGTCGATACGCCATCGAATTGAATCGGGGGCTGGGAGTCGAACAGGATATGACCAAGGCCATCGACGCCATGACCCGTGCATGGTTCATCGATGAAGACTTCAGTCCCGCGGTGAATTACCTGGGTTACCTCTACTCCAGCTCAGGGGATCCCGAGAAGGGTCTGGAAGTGTATCGGGAGTTTGCCGAGAACCAGCAGCCCCAGGATTACCGCTTCTGGTCGCGCTATGCACAGGCACTGGAAAAGGCGGGCATGCACGAGGAAGTGGTGCAGGCACTGGGAACGGTTATCGATCTGAACCCCGATTACGAACCCGGATATCTATCCCTGGTGGATTACATAGTCACCTATTTCCCCACCATGGATAACATTCGCGCAGTGGTGGCGCATCTGGAAAACTTCCTGCGGAGTCATCCCGACAGTGCGCCCATTCGAGAACGATTGAACATACTGCGCGAAATGTTGAAGGAGCCCGCGCCCGGAGCGGAGCAGTAAACGGTTTCTAGGTTGAGCAGGGGAGCGAATCCGTGAAATTGAGCGTCGTCATACCGGCCTGGAACGAGGCGGAATCTCTGCCGGAACTGCTCCGTCAGGTGAAAGAGCATGCCGCGGCTTTCGAGCCCTATGAAATCTTCGTCATCGACGATGGAAGTCGCGACAGCAGCCGAGACCTCCTGGAGCAAATGAGTGAGGATGACCACCACGTGGGGTTCCTGAGTTTCGGGCGCAACTACGGGAAGAGCGCGGCGCTGGCCACGGCCTTTGCGAGGGTGAAGGGCGACGTGGTCATTACCATGGATGCGGATCTTCAAGACGATCCCGCCGAAATTCCTCGCCTAATCGCCGAGCTCGACGAGGGCTACGATCTTGTGAGCGGTTGGAAGCGCGATCGCAAAGACCCCATTAGCAAAACTCTTCCCAGCAAGCTCTTCAACGGTGTCATGCGCAGGGTGACGGGCCTGAAGATCCACGACTTCAATTGCGGGCTTAAAGCCTATCGCCGGGAAGTGGTGGAGAGCGTAAATCTCTATGGTGAGCTGCATCGATTCATTCCGGCACTCAGCCACTGGGAAGGTTTTCGAGTCACCGAGATTCCCGTGACCCACCATGAACGACGATTCGGCGAAAGCAAATTCGGTGCGCGTCGAATTCTCAACGGCCTCTTCGATCTCATGACCGTCATATTCGTGGCTCGCCGATCCGCCGCGCCGCTTCACAGTTTTGGGCGCATCGGATTTTGGTTCTTCCTGGTGGGCATGCTCATCAACGGATACTTCGGCATGGTCTGGCTGTTCACCCAGACCCTGCGCGTAAGACCCCTTCTCATTCTCGGTCTGGTCATGATCCTCATGGCCATTCAGTTCTGGTCCCTCGGTCTGCTGGGCGAATTGATGATTCACCTGCGCGCCCGCGAGGAACGTTATCGCATTGCTCGGGAGCGGCTGCCCCGTGGCGCTTGAGAGGCGAAAGGTCGGCCTCGTCGTCCTCAACTGGAACGGCGCTTCCGTGCTCCCACATTGTCTGGAGAGCTTGGAAGGGGCTTCGGTCGCATCCATCCACGAAATCGGCAGGCTTTTGGTGGACAACGCCTCGGGCGACGGATCCGACCTCTGGGCCGAGGGGGCCTTCCCCAACTGGGATATTCTGCGGACGGGCTCCAATCTTCGCTACGCGGGCGGCATGAATGCCGGGATTCGTACTTGGCTGGATCGCGGGATGGACTATATCCTGGTGCTCAACAACGACATTCGCGTGGCCGCGAATTTCATCGATCCCCTGGTGGCCGATCTGGAAAGCGGCACACCGCGGGGTGCTGCCTGTCCACGCATTCACTACATGGATGAACCGCTCCTGCTCTGGTATGGCGGCGGGCGGATTAGTCGGAATTTCCGCATTACGCGTCATCGTGGAATTCGCCAACCGGCCCTGGGAAAGCTGCGCCTTGACGGAGTTACGGAGTATCTCACCGGCTGTGCCCTCATGGGCAAGGCGGCATTCTGGCGCGAGACTGAAGGCTTCGACGAAGAGTTTGAGTTCTACGGCGAAGACGTGGACCTCTCGCTACGAGCCCGAAAGGCAGGCTGGGCTCTGCGCTATGTGCCTGCCTCGCTGATTTTTCATCGCGTGGGGTTTTCCAGTGGAGGCGGCAGCAGCGAAGGCAAACTGCGAGCCCAGTGGAAAGCAACACGCCAACTATTGGCCCGACACGTGAGTCCGGCCATGCGGCCCCTGGCCTATCTGGCATGGAGCACTCACATAGGTCTTCGAGCTTTGGCGGCACTCATTCGCGGGGAGAAGAATCTTCCCGCAACCATGGCCACGGCCATGCGCAAGGAAGGAAAGAGTTCGTGAAGAAGAGCTGGTTCAGTTCCGCGAGATTCCTTCGCCTGGAAGGCTGGGAAGGCGTACTCGCCGCGGCCCTGCTCTTTGCCGTTCTTCTGACCTTTGTCTTCCCCGAAGCCGTGCTTCAGGGAAAGGTTTTTCGCACACCCGACAGCCTGGCGCCCAGTGGACTGCATCAATATGTGGAAAACAACGAGCTCGAAGCGCCCTTGTGGAATCCTTTCATCTTCGCCGGCATGCCCGCCTTCGCGAGCTTGAGTTATCATCCTGGGCTCTACCCCATGAGCAGTTTGTTGCGCGTAATTATGAACGCCTTTTCCCTGCCACCACTCACATGGTTGCTTTTCCACTACCTTTGGGCGGCTCTGGGTCTATTCGTTTTCCTGAGGTGGCGAGGCACTCGGCCCTGGCTTGCATGGTTGGGTGGTGCGCTCTTCATCCTCATGCCCGCTCAGGTGGCTGTGGGAGCCTATGGTCATGGCAGCAAGGTCATGACCCTTTCCTGGATTCCCTGGATGCTGCTTTTCGCCGATCGTCTCTTGGGCCGAGAAAAGGTTCCCGGCTGGTCATCACTCGCCGCCAACACGGCACTACTCGGAGCCAGCACTGCGGGACTCATGCTCTCGGCTCATGTGCAGGTGGCTTACTACGGTCTTCTCACCCTTGCACTCTTCGGCCTCTTCAGGCTGGGTCTGCTCCTGGTGCGAGGGCCGCGTGGACGGGCATGGAAGGCATTCGCGGCAGCTCTCCTCGCCCTGCTCCTGGCTGCGGGCGCGAGCGCACTGCTCTACGCACCTGTGCAGGAATACGGTCACCACAGCATTCGTGGCATCAGTCAGGGTGGCGGGGCCGATTGGCAATACGCCACCGCATGGAGTCTGCATCCTGCGGAGTGGTTCACCTTCCTCATTCCCTCGGCGGCCGGGTTCGGTGAATCCACCTACTTCGGCCACATGCCCATGACCAACTACCCGAATTACGTGGGTCTGTTGTCCGTGCTGGCCGCCGCCATGCTTTTTTTGCGAGGGCGGCGATCGCGTTTCGATCTGTTTTTCAAGGGATTGGCCATCGTCACAACCGTGGTAGCCGCTGGTCAGTATCTACCCATACTCTACCGGCCGCTATACGAAGCCTTGCCCTATTTCAATCGCTTCCGCGTGCCGGTGATGATTCTCATCTTGCAGCAGTTGTCCGTGGCCATTCTCTTCGCCCGTGGACTTGAGCGTGTGCTGGTGGATAAGCGCGTGCGCGCAGACTTCCGCTGGGTGCTGGCCTTGGCTGCCCTCGTTCTATTGCTCTTGGGATTGGGCGCCCCGGCGGTTCTTGAAGGCGCTGCAAACGAAGGATTGGCACAGCGTCTTTCCCGTCAGTTGGCGGGGCTGCCGCCGGCTCAGGTTTCCATCCTGCTGGGTGATCTGGCCAAGCAAAGTGTGGCCTGGCTGCGTCTAGAATCCATTCGCGCGGCACTGTTGCTTCTTCTGCCCCTGGCTGCGCTGGTGCTGGCGCGTCGTCGCGAGAACTTTCCCTTGGCACCGGCTCTGACTTTGGCTGCCCTCGTCTTCCTGCTGGGAGACATGCTCCCCCTGGATCACAAAGTTCTTCACCCCGAAAACCACTGGGATATGCATCGAGGTGGGGGCCTTTGGGGTCGTGAATTGGCTCCCCAGGATGATCTGCCACCTAAAACTTTAAGCTTCTTGCAAGAGAGCCTGATCAATCAACGTTTCTTCGCTTTGCCGGGAAACCCCTTCGCCGGCAACAGCGCGGCGTCTCAGGGCTTGGCCAATCTCGGGGGCTATCACGCGGCCAAGATGGCCCAGGCCGATTCG
Source organism: uncultured bacterium (assembly GCA_964440095.1). Taxonomy (GTDB): domain Bacteria; phylum Krumholzibacteriota; class Krumholzibacteriia; order JACNKJ01; family JACNKJ01; genus JACNKJ01. The sequence continues at coordinate 70,719 of CAYTPZ010000004.1, forward strand.
GTGCTCAAAGCCATGGGAAGCGGCGGCAGCGAACTCCTGGGACGCTTTGCCGTGAAATACCTCATCGGAACCCAAGCCATGAATCTGGGACCGGATTTCCCTCACATCCGTGCAGGGGGCGACACTGGCAGCACCCTTTACGAAAACAAACGATGGCGCTCCCGGCTTTTCACCGAAGATCGGGTACAGGTAGAGAATCCCGCACTGAGTCGTGGGCGTCTTATGGAAGGACGCCCCGCCGCGCCGCTGCATCTGTCGGCGGATCCGGGCTTGGAGCTATCCCCCCAGGAAACTCCCTGCGGTACAGTTATGGAAACGGATTTCGGACTCGACATTGTGAGCTGCACGGTGAACATGAATCGCGCGGGGATCCTGGTCCTGGCCGATATGAATTACCCCGGTTGGATCGGCCGAGTGGACGGCAATGAGCAGGATCTCCTTGTTGCCGACGGTTTCTTTCGAGCCCTGGCCCTCGAGGCCGGTGAGCACCAGGTTGCCTTCGAGTTCCGGCCTGCGAGCATGGAAACTCTTCGCTGGCTACGGCGCGCATCCTTCCTCATCATGGTCCTGCTCTTGATTCCGGCGCTGATTCGACGAGAAGATAAGGAGGCCCTCGCTTGAAGGGTTTGGTCATAATCCCCACTTACAACGAGTGCGAGAATATCGAGCGCATTGTGAAAACCGTGCTCGATCTGGATTCGCGCTTTTCGGTTCTAGTGGTGGACGACAACTCTCCCGACGGCACGGGCGCCCTGGTGAAGGGCATGGGGGATCAAGGCGATCGACTCTCCATCTTGGAGCGCCCCGGGAAAATGGGATTGGGTAGCGCTTACATTGCGGGCTTCGAACATGCCCTGGCCGACACCGCTGTGGACTGTGTCTTCGAAATGGACGCCGATTTTTCTCACGACCCCAGCGACCTTCTACGCATGCTCGAAGAAATTGAGCATTGCGACCTGGTGCTGGGCAGCCGCTATCTCGAAGGCGTTACCGTGGTGAACTGGCCACTCAGGCGGCTGGCCCTGAGTTTGGGCGCCAATATCTACACGCGTCTGATTACGGGTATGCCCATTCACGACGCCACAGGCGGATTCAAATGCTTCCGGCGCAAGGTGCTGGAAGCCATTCCCCTCCAGCGAATTCAGAGCGATGGCTACAGCTTCCAGATTGAAATGAACTACCAGGCCTGGAAGCGAGCGTTTCACATCCACGAGATTCCCATTGTCTTCACCGATCGTCGTGTGGGCGTGAGTAAAATGAATCGCAAGATCATTTGGGAAGCGGTCTGGATGGTTTGGCGCCTGCGCTTCTCGAAACTTCACGGCGGCACCGGCAAGGATGGGCGAGCATGGCCGGAATGATCAGCATCGTCTTCGTGAGCTATCACTCGGGCCGTGAAATCCTGAACTGCCTGGATAGCATCGCCGCGTCCGGCACCAAGCGTGGGCTGGAATTCATCGTGGTGGACAATGCCAGCGCCGACGATAGCGTGGAACTTCTCGCTGCGCGCCCGGACATCCACCTGATTGCCAATGAAGAGAACCTGGGCCTTTCCCGGGCCGTGAATCAGGGTCTGCGCGTTGCCCAGGGTGACTATCTGCTGGTGCTCAATCCCGACATTCTGGTGAAGCCGGGATCCCTCGATGCCCTTGCCGATTTTCTGGACGCCAATCCCAAGGCCGGTATGGTCGGCGCCAAGCTGCTCAACGAAGACGGCAGCTTGCAGTATTCCTGTCGGTCCTTCTACACCCTCTGGACCATTATTCTGCGGCGCACGCCCCTGGGAAAACTTTTCAAGAACAGCAAGGCCATCCGTCGCCATCTCATGCTCGACTACGATCACGAGACTCCCGCCAAGGTCGACTGGATACTCGGCGCTTGCATGATGACCCATCGCCGTGCCTTGGCCGATGTGGGAGGAATGGACGAGCGATTCTTCCTCTACTTTGAAGATGTGGATTGGTGCTACCGCATGGATCGCCGCGGTTGGGAAGTCTGGTACGCGCCCAGCTCGGAGATCACACACATCTATCGGCGGGCCAGTGCCCGCAATCCCTTCAGCCGGAGTTTGCTGGCGCATATCAGCAGCTTTTTCCACTACTACGAGAAGTGGAATCCTGTGAGTTACCTTGCCAAGCGCTATCGAAATCCGGTGAAGGTTCTGGGGCTGTTGATAATCGACGCCCTGGGCCTGGCTATCGCCCTGGCCGCGGCAGTGTGGCTTCGCGTGAGCCTGGCCGCCGGCTTCTTCGAGGCCACGTATTTCGAAGCCGAGCCCTACCTTCGTTTCGCGCCCTTCTTCCTGGGCGTAAACCTGGTGCTCTTTTACTTCATGGGACTCTATCGCATCGACCGGCGCACAGCTCAGGCCGAGGAATTCATATCCCTACTCAAGGCCGAGCTGCCTGCGCCCGTGGTGCTTCTCGCCGCGAACTTCCTGACCGGCGAAGACGTGATTTCTCGAAGCGTCATCGTTTTGAGCGCGCCCATGGCCATCATCTTTGTGTTGATGCTGCGCGGAAGCCTGCGGGCAGTTCATCGTCGCCTGCTCCGTCTCAATTTCGACTTGCGCCGCCTGCTCATGGTGGGTAGCGCCGAGGAGCAACTTGCCCTGGATCGTCGGGTGTGTGAGCGACCTCAGTTGGGATTGGATCTGGTCGGGCGTTTGGATCCCATGGGGCTCTCGGGCAGCTTGGGCGATCTCTCGGAACTCGAACGCGTGGCCACGGAAGAACGCGTGCAGGAAATTGTCATTGCGCCTTCGGCGGCCACATCTGCGGGCGTGGCTGCGGTGCTGCCCTGGTGCCGGGCACGAAATGTGGAACTGCGAGTTTTGGCCGATCTGGCCGGCGTCATGAGCGGATCGGTGCGCGTACAGGATTTCCTGGATCTACCCGGATGGTCTTATCGCATGGGGGGCGGTTATAGCTTGTTGCTGGCGGCCAAACGCTTAACCGACATCGTCGTCTCCTTGCTCTTCCTGCTCCTCAGCCTCTTGCCCGGCCTCCTGTTCATCCTTTCGCGTCGCCTGCAGGGTAAGACAGCCTATACCCGCCTAAACTTCCTGGGACGCCGTGGGAAGGCGGCCTATCTTCCTTTAGCCCAGTCAGAGGGGAAGGGCGCGCTTTCGGATCTGCTCAATCCCGGACAGTACTTGGCGGTGCTTCGAGGTCAGTTCAGCCTGGTTGGACCCCAACCGGTTCCGGCCAACTCGGGTGGAGACATGCCTTCCATGAGGCCGGGGCTCACGGGCTATTGGCGCCTGGCCTGTAACAGGGAAGAGGAAAGCCTCTTGTCGCGGGACAGGTTCTACATGCATAACTGGAGTCCGGGTGAAGATCTTCGCATCTGGAGTTCCACGCTTCCGTCTCAAATCCGCGGCCAATACCCGGCCTCTTTCCTAAGGAGCGTCCCCATTTGAAGCGCGGCCTAATCCTGATCTGGCTCATTCTGACCGCCTTCCCCGCCATGGGGGAAATCCTCTGGACCCTCCACAGCGACTCCAGTTTTCTGCGCGGGCTTTCGGTGAGTCCCGAAGCTCTCTGGGCTGTGGGGCAGGGTGGTGCGCTTAGACAGGACCGCCTGAGTGGCGAGCTCAGTTTCATTCGCGCCACAGAAGGTCTTCCCAGCCACAACCTCACCAGCGTGTTGGCTCTCTCCGATGAAGAGATCTGGATCGGCACCGACGGCGAAGGTCTGCTTCGCTATCGCCCATCGGAAACCGATCCCTGGAACCAGTACAAGCTACTGCCCCAGTCGTTGGCGGGGGACGAGGTGCTCTGCCTGGCCGTGGACGGTGAGGGTCGTGTTTGGTACGGCTGCCGCGAACAGGATCTCACCAATTACGTGGCCGGGGGCTTCGGCGTCATGGACGAGAACAGCCCCGGCGACATCTGGGGTGAGCCGGAAGGTTTGGCCAATCTCACGGTCAATGCCCTTGCCTTCGCAGGCGATGATCTCTTCGTGGGCACGGAAGAGGGCATCTATCTCCTCGATGCCGATGAGGTCCTAAGCTTCGAGACAGAGGGACCCCTCGGCGCGATCGATGGTCTCGCCGTGGCGGGCGGCCGCATCTGGGCGCTTACCGAGAGCGAGCTGCATTCCCGTCCCATTGAAGGCGACGAATGGACTCGTAAGTACATGCCTGAGAACGGATACGCGCCGTCATCTCTAGCAACACTGGAAGACATCCTCTATGTGGCCATGCGCAATTCAGGTGTCGGCACCCTGGCTTATGCCTACGATCCCCTTGCTCAAAGCTGGACCGATCTGTCGGCCGGCATGCCCGTACCGGACTGGTTGCTGGACTACAGCAATCCGGTTTACAGCGCCATGTGCGCGGCTTCGGGCCATGAGCTTTGGCTTGGCGGACACGTGTATCGCAACATGGGTCCGGGCATCTTACATCGCAGCGGAGACGCTTGGGAAAGAACTCCGCTGGATCAGGGTCCAATGGGACCGGTCACCAAATCGCTCAGTTTCGGACCCAGTGGAACGCTTTGGACCAACAGCGATGCCGGGGCGGCCTATCAGGACACGGATGGAAACTGGACCCGCCAGCGCAGGTTGACCGATTTTCACAACTGGCCGTCCTGGAGTCTCGAAGTCTTGGAGGACAGCCAGGGTTACGCCTGGTTCTGCCCCTTCGCCACCGCCTATGACGACGCCTTCGCTCGGCTTGAAATTGAAACAGGCGAGGTTGAATCCATGCCCGTGGGAGCTGGCGGATTGCCTTCCACGCGGGTCTTGGCCATGCTCGAAGATTCCGGAGGCTCGCGCTGGTTCGCCACCGAAGACGCGGGTATCGGAGTAGTGAGCGCGGAGGGAGATTGGTTCCTTCTCAATTCTGATCCCGCCAACGGCAGCCTGCCCACTCCCAACGTCAATGCTCTGGCATTTTTGGATGGCGGTCGCGTGGCCATGCTCTGCAGCGGCGTGGGCCTCTGCATCTGGGACGGCGTTTCTCAGTGGTGGAAGCCCGGCGCGGGAATCATCGACTCCAGCGGCGATCTGGCCGCGACCACAACGGGCGGCAGTCTGTCGGCCATTCCCGGCGGCGGAGTCTGGGTCGGGCAATTAGACGGGCTCATTCGCGTGGCCCCCAGCGGCAGCGCCTACATCGTCCAAAGTAAACTCCGCCAATCCGACGGCAGCGCTCCCGGGCTGCTCAGCAGCCTTGTGAAAGATGTGGCCACGGGGCCGGGCGGTGAAGCCTGGGTGGCCACCGAATTGGGCATTTCACAGGTGGACCTGGATCTGGACGAGGGCGTCTGGCTCGTGGAGAACTACACCAGCAAAATGGGGCTTGCCGAGGCCGGTGGAGCTTTCGGTCCTGAAGTGCTGGCGCCGCTTCCTGATCACATTTATGACTGCATCGCCGTCTCACCCGATGGTAGCCGTATCGTAGCCGGAAGCCGCAGTCAGGGATTGGTCGAACTGGAGAGCCGGCCGGATCCTCCCTCGGACCCGGAAGAAATATCCCGTATCCGCTTATATCCCAACCCGGTAAGGCTTTCCCTCGGGCAGTCGGAAGTGTACTGCATGGGGGTGGATTTCCCTGTCGACGTGCACATCTACAACCTGGAAGGTCAGCTGGTGCGCGAGTTGCTTGAGGTGCAGCCGGGAGAACCGGTTTGGCCCGATCTGGCCACCCGATTCGGAAGCCGCGCCGTCAGCGGTATCTACTTGATCCACCTGAGTTACGAGGGGCGTAGTGAGGTGCGAACCCTCGCCCTCTTGCGATAGCGGAGAGCATGGACGAAAAAAGGCGCATCCTGATTCTCGGAGCCGGCGAGGCCGGACGCATGGTGGCAGCCGAGGCGACCCTATCGCCTGAGCTGGGGCTCACCGTGCTCGCCTTTCTCGACGATGACGAGAAGCTTCAGGGTAAGAACTTCGAAGGTGTGTCCGTTCTGGGTCCTTGCGACCAGCTTCCCCGGCTGGCCAGCGAACTCAAACCCGATGAAGTGATCATCGCCATTCCCAGCGCCCGTGGTGCGGTGATTCGACGACTCCTGCGTCTCTGCCGACAGGCCAAGCTTCCCTTCAAATTGCTGCCGGGCATTCGCGAAATCATTCGCGGAGAAGCCAGCTTCCGCCAGGCGCGCCTGGTGAATCCCAACGACCTTCTGGGTCGCGAAAGCGTGGATTTCCAGGAGGGGCCGGTTCGCGAGGTCATCCAAGGTCGGCGCGTGCTGGTGACCGGTGCAGGTGGATCCATCGGCGGCGAGATCGCCCGTCAGGTGGCGCGTCTGGATCCTGCCGAACTCCTGCTCCTGGGTCGGGGTGAAAACTCCATTTTCGAAATCGAGACCGAGCTGGCCGAAAGCCGCCCGACTCTAAAGCGCACGAGCATCATCCAGGACATTCGCGATCGCGAGGGTTTGCTGCGTCTGGCGCGGGAACGCAAACCCCAGGTGATTTTCCATGCCGCAGCTCACAAGCATGTGCCTTTCATGGAGCGCTTCCCCCTGGAAGCCTTCGTGAACAACGTGCTCGGCACACAGAACGTAATCGACGCGGCGTCGGAAGCGGGCGCCGAACGCATGGTGATGCTGTCCACCGACAAAGCCGTGGATCCCCTGGGTGTCATGGGGGCGAGCAAGCGCTTGGCAGAATTGCTCATGCTGCGAGCGGCCGCCGAGGGTAAGGGTCCGCGTTATCTTTCAGTGCGTTTCGGCAATGTGCTTGCGAGCCGCGGTAGTGTGGTACCGCTCTTTCTGGGACAGATCGAACGCGGCGGTCCGGTGACGGTGACCGACAAGGACGCCACCCGCTTCTTCATGACCATTCGCGAGGCCAGCAAGCTCGTGGTTCAGGCCAGCGCCATAGGTCGAGGCGGCGAGGTGTTCATCCTCAACATGGGCGAGAGTGTGGGCATTCTCGAATTGGCGCGCACGCTCATTCTTCTGGCGGGCTATGAGCCGGACGAAGAAATCCCCATCGAGTTCACGGGCCTGCGGCCTGGCGAGAAACTTCACGAGCAACTCATGACCGACAACGAAGCCGAAGTCAGTGAGCTGGGCGAAGAGTTGATGATCATCCGGCCCAGCCTTCCCGAAGGTTTAAACCTCGATACATTGCTGGACGAACTTCGCGAGCTTGTGAAGAGCGGCAAGGCCGATGTCATGGCGGAGCGTCTGCTCGCCATCTCTCACAGCATGGGAAAAGTACTTTGAGCGGCCGCCCCCTTCCCGCCGTGGAAGGTGGATCGCCGGTTCGCGCCGAGCGTCTGCCCTTCTTCAGATCCAGTTTCGGCGATGCCGAAATCGAAGCCGTTCTCGATACCTTGAAATCGGGATGGCTCACCGTCGGTCCCAAGACTTCCAAGTTCAGCGATGAGTTTCTCGCTGCCACCGATCTGCCCTTCGGGGTTCCCGTGAACAGCTGCACCTCGGCTATGCTTCTGGCCCTCAAGGTGCTGGGCATCGGCGAGGGTGACGAGGTCATCACCACACCCAACACCTTTACGTCTTCCGTGAGCATGATCCATCAGGCCGGTGCCAGTCCGGTTCTGGCCGACATCGAATTGGAAACCTATGGCCTGGATCCATCCAAGGTGGAAGCGGCCATCACCGATCGCACACGCGCCATTCTGCCGGTACACTACGGTGGGCAGGCCTGCCACATCGAAGCGCTTCGGGAAATCGCCCAGCGCCGCGGACTGTTGCTCGTGGAAGATGTGGCCCATGGTTTCGGAGCCGAACTGAATGGTAGACATATTGGTCATCATGGCGAGGCCGCAGCCTTCTCTTTTTACACCACGAAAAACTTGAGCACCGGCGAAGGTGGATACCTGGTCTGCGCCAGCGCGGAACTGGAAGAAGAAGCCGCGCTCATGGGATTTCACGGCATGGATCGCGATGCATGGAAACGCTACGGCGACCGTGGTGGCTGGTACTACGAAGTGAAACGCTTCGGCTACAAGTTCAACATGACCGATATCCAGGCTGCCATGGGCCTGGTGCAGCTCGCTCGCGCCGAAGAGCTGCGCGATGCGCGAACAAAGGTGGTCAATCAGTATCAGAACGCATTCGTGGGTCGCCAAGAGTTGATCCTGCCGGCCACGCGCGAGGGCGCGCTTCACGCCTGGCACCTCTATGTGCCGCGCCTGGCCAAGGGCGCCCTGCGCATCGGTCGGGATGAGTTTTTGAAAGCGCTGACCGCCGAAGGCATCAGTCCCAGTCTGCACTTCATTCCCATTCATCATCATCCTGTTCATCGCGATTTTCATGGCGACATGGCCGCGAGTCTGCCGGCGGCGGAAGAATTCTACGAGGGATGCTTCTCCCTGCCGCTCTTCCCGACGCAGAGTTTCCAGGAAACCGACCAAGTGATCGAGGCGGTGCTCAAGCTCCTCGATTATTACGGGAATTAGCCGTGGATTTCCGCCTCGAGACGGAGCTGGATTGGCGGGAACTGGATGAATTCCTGGATGCGGCGTCCGGAGCGACCTGCTTTCAGTCATCCACCTTCCTAAGGGCGCTTCAGGAGAGCTACGGCTTCTCCATAAACTTCCTTACGCAACGTCGTGGACGCGAATTGCGGGCCTTGCTGCCATTCTCAGAGCGAAGGCGAAAGAGCCTCGCGCTGCTGGAATGTCTTCCCTTCGGCGCACCGGCCGGTCCATTGCTCGCGCCGGACGCGGACCCTGTTCTTGCTGCTTCCCTGCTCGATGCCTTCTTCGCCCGCCTTGGTGGCAAGTGCGTGAGTGCTTCGGCGGTTTTGCCGGCGGATCCCTCCCTGGAAACCGCGGGGGATGATCGCATGCTCACTCAGCTGGTGGATCTTTCCCCCGGTTATGAAACCCTCGTTGCCAAGGCTGTCGCACCGGCGAAGCGCAGGCAGATTCGCCAGTCCGGCGAGCGCGGTATCACCTGCCGCCGAAGTGTGGATCCGGGTGAGTTGGCCGACTGGTTCGAGATCTACATGGAGAACATCCGGCGCTGGAAGGTGGATCATCCCACCTCTCCGGAATTTCTCACGCACTTGATCAAAGACGAAGATCGCGTGGAATTCACGGTGGCCGAACATGAGGGCCAGTTGGTTGGAGCTTCTTTGGATCTCTTCCAGTCCGGCGAAGTTTACTACTGGATGGGTGCCAGTCGCCGAGAGCTGGGGAAGCTGCGCATCAGCGCGGCTCTCTACGATGCTCGCATGCGTCGCGCATGTGAGCGCGGTATGAGCAGGCTCAACCTGGGATTCAGTCCGGACAAGCCCGAGCTCTTTCGCTACAAGAAAGACTTTGGTGGCAAGCCCGCTGCCTGCCTGCTGCGCAAAAAGACCTTGGCATGGTTCTCCCTTCTACAGGGTCTTCGCGGGAGGCGCGCATGAGGGGCGCATCGCGTATAGGTCGGAATACCGCTTTCATGGGCGCTGGCACATTGCTGGTGAGTCTGTTCCTCATCGTTCAGATGAAGATCTTCACCGTGGCCCTGAGTCCGCAAGATTATGGATTGCTGCTGGCCCTGCGCGCCTTGGCGGGATTGGTTACGGCCGCTGCGGTCATCGGTTTGCCGCAGGTGGCCATGCGCTTCCTGCCCCAACTGGAAGTGAGGCGGGAGAAAGGACCCTTGCTGCGTTTCAGCGCTGCGCTCCTGGGGCTCATGGTGCTCAGCACGGCCGTGGTCATGTTGCTGGCCTGGCTTGCTCGTCCCATGCTCATGGCCAAGTTCAATCTGGATGTCGTGGGCGACGACTTCTTCGTGCTCACGCTTTCCCTGGCCGCATCTTTGGGACTCTACGAGTTGGCCATGAGTCTGCTGCAGGGCATTCGCCGTATGGGTTGGGTGGCCCTGTCTCAGGTGCTGTTTCAAGGTGCGCTTTCCATCCACTTCTTTTTCATCCGCGAAGAGCTGACTCCCGGTCTCGCCCTCTGGCTCTACACCGCCTACACTCTCGTGCCCGGCATCGGCCTCTTGGCCATCTTTCCCTTCCTCCTGCCCTCGGGTGGTGAAGCCGCGCAGCCTCTACGCTTCGATCGCAAAGAACTCTTCTCCTATTGGCGCATGGGATTGCTGCTGCGTTGGATGGTGCTGGCTTCTCTCGACCTGGATCGTTATGTCCTATCCTTCTTCGCGGGAATGGAGATGATTTCCTTCTTCAACATTCCCGCCCGCATGATGGGCGTGAGCCGCCGCTTCCTGCAGGCATCCATCACGGCACTCCAAACCGAGGTGAGTCGCCTGCACGAGGAGCGTCGCGACGGTGACCTTCCCGCCCGTCTCGCCCTGTTTCTACGCGGGCAGGTAAGCCTGTCCTTCTGGATGGCCGGCGCACTCTTCCTGGCCGCCAAGCCTCTTATCCTCATGGTCTCTACACCGGACTATCTCGCCGGTCTTCCCCTTTTCGCATTGCTGCTTTGGACCCTTCCCCTTTCCAGTTTGTCCAGCCCCATCGAAGGTGTGTTCCGCGGCCTGGATGGTTTGTCCCGCGTACTTGTGGGCAACATTCTCTGGACCCTCGGCTACTTCGGCAGCCTTCCCTTTCTCGTTCCCAAGTTGGGTCTGATGGGTTTGGGTCTGGCTCAGGTGGGGGCCATGGCCCTGCAGGCGGGATGGATGATCGCCTCAGGTCGCCGTCGCGGGCTCCTGGAAAACCCCGCGGTCTTGACCGTCTCCATGGCATGGGGTGCCGCGCCGGTGGCCCTGGCTGTCACGCTGGGGATGCTGATGCCGGGCGGCGAGGGCCTGGCGCCCTCTGCAATGGGTGTGATGGCGGGTCTCCTTAGCTTGGCCCTGGGAGTGCTCTGGCTTCTGCGCGGGCAGCATCTTTTTACCTCCGATGAAAAAATCTGGTTGCTGGGTCGAGTGGGCAAAATGAGTTTGCGGCGCATCATGGCCCGCGTTTTACGCGTGGAGGTGTCCGCATGAAGATCGCGCTCATGGGCGAAGGCAGCGTGGTGCATACCCTGCGCTGGGCGAACTACTTCCAGAGCTGCGGCGACACCGTTAGACTGTTCACTTTGGAAAACCCGCCCAAGGATTTTACAGGCGATTGGAAGAAGGTGGGCCGTCGAGACAAGTTTCATGCCCTGTCCTACACCCTGGCCTTGCCGCGCATGAAGCGCGCCTTGGACGAGTTCGATCCCGACATGGTGAACGCGCACTTCGTCCCCAACTATGGTTGGATGGGTGCACTGGCTGGCAGGCGTCCCCTGGTCGTGTCCACTTGGGGTAGTGACGTGCTGGTGAATCCGCGCAAAAGCCCTCTGCATCGATGGCGTCTGCGTTATGTGCTGGAGCGAGCCGACCTGATCACCAGCGATGCGGAAATGATGACCGAGGAAATTCATCGTTACGTGAGCGGAGCCGCGCCGGTACTCACGGCGCCCATGGGTGTGGACCGCGCTTTCTTCGAACTCGGTGAAGGCGAACTGACCCGTGAGCCCGTCTTGCTTCAGTTCCGAAACCTGGAACCGGTTTACGATCTTCCCACAGTGCTCAAGGCACTGCCGCAATTCCTGGCACAAAACCCCGGTTGGCGCGTGCGCATTGCGGGTGAGGGAAATCAGCGTGGGAAGTTGGAAAGCATGGCCTGCGATCTTGGTCTCGGCGAACGCGTAGAATTCCTGGGACGCCTCAGCCGCGAAGAGCTGGTGGAGGAATTGCGAAGGGCCAGGCTCTATCTGTCCTCCAGTCTTTCCGACAGCACTAGTGTTTCGCTCTTGGAGGCCATGGCGCTGGGCGCATATCCGGTGCTCAGCGACATTCCCGCCAATCGTGAATGGGTGGGCGGGCCCGGCGAAGGTCATTACTTTCCGCCCGGCGACTCCGCGGGTTTGAACGAAGCCTTGATTTCCGCCGCCCGGATGTCCGAGAAAAAACATCGCAAAGCCGCGGTGCTGAATCGAAAGATCATCGCCGAGCATGCAATCTGGGAAGATAATATGGAGCGCGTTCGCAAGGCTTTCCTGGATCTGGCGGAGGGATGCAAATGAAACGCTTCCTGATGATCGCCTATTACTATCCGCCCATGGGGGACGGCGGCGTTTTCCGCAGCTTGAAGCTGAGCCGTTACATGCCCCAAAGCGGATGGACGCCCTCGGTTGTTTGCGGCGACGCCAGTGATTACTGGGTGAAGGATGAAAGCTTGCTAAAGCAGATCCCCGAGACCGTTGATGTTCATCCCGTGGCGGGGCTCACGGGCCTCGGCATGCTCCGCCGCCTGAGGGGTGGAAAAAGCATGAGCCAGGGTGAGAGCCGGTCCAGCGGCGGCTTCAATTTCCTTCGCAAGATTTCCGACCTGATGCTCTTTCCCGATTCCTATGCGGGATGGGCCGGCCCTGCCGCAAGGAAGGGCCGCGAACTTTTGGCTCGCGGAGATATCGATCTGATTTACAGTACTGGGCCGCCCGACACGGTGCATCGCGTGGCTGCGCGGCTGGCCAAGGAGAGCGGGCTGCCCTGGGTGGCCGATTTTCGCGACCTCTGGTACAACCTGCACCTTAAACCTCCGCCGTCAGGGTGGCATCGACGTCGTCATACGCTCGCCGAAATGCAGGTCTTGCAAAATGCGAGTGTGGTCACAGTTACCGAGGGCTGGCGTAAACTTCTGGAAGAGCGGGGAGGGCGTCCCGTGACGCTCATTCGCAATGGTTACGATCCGGCCGATTTCGAAGGCATTGAAACAGCTTCGGAGCCGACACGCGAATTCGTAATGCTACACACGGGAAAACTCAGTTTGGATCGCAGCGCGCTCCCTTTCCTTGAGGGTCTTCGCAAATTTCTGGATATGCGCCCCGATCTGGAAGACAGACTTCGCGTGGATTTCCTGGGCCCTCGTGAGAGCGAGAACGAGGACGTACTTGAAAGATTGCGTCTCAGCAAGCAGGTGCGATTTCTAGGATCCCTTCCTCACCGCGAAGCATTGCGTCGCCAGAGAAGTGCGGATCTTCTGCTCATTCTTCACCAGAGCGAGGAACGTTATCGAGATCTGGTGCCGGGGAAATGCTACGAGTACGCAGGGGCTGGACGTCCCGTGTTGGCCATCGCACCCGACGGCGAACTCAGCGGCCTTGTGAGTCAATTCAAATTGGGTTGGTCGGTGCGCCCGCAAACCGATCACGTGGCGCGTGCTTTGGATGAAGCCCTGAGTCACATCTCTCGGGGATGGAAACCCTCGCCCCACGAACTGGAAGCTCTGACGCGGCCCTGGCAGGCAGCACGCATGGCCGAACTCTTCGATGGGCTCGTGCAAGGAAAGGAAGCATCATGAAGCTCTCCCCACGTTTAGGGCTGATGATCATCCTGGCGATCTTCCTTCTCATGCAATGGCCGCTTTGGGACTACGTCACCGACGACACCTACATTCATCTGGTCTATGCGCGGAACGTGATGCAGGGCCAGGGTTGGTCTTTCAATCCCGGCGAACCCAGTTACGGAAGCACGAGCCCCCTTTGGATCATCCTTCTCGCGCCGGCTGCAGGTACGGAAACAGGCGGGCTTCTTGCCGCGCGCATCTGGGGCCTGCTGGCGGGTCTGGGCTCCATTTTCGTTTTCTTTATCCTGGCCGGACGCTTCATTCGAAATCAGTGGCTGCTCCTGTCGGCGGTGCTGCTTTTTGCCACCGAAGTCTGGTTTCTCAGATGGACGGCCTCGGGAATGGAAAGCCCGCTGGTGGCCCTCATGTTGCTGTTGGTGTTCGAGCGGGCCAGCGCTGAACCCCAGCAGCGAAGGGATTTCCTCTGGCTGGGATTCCTTGCGGGCCTGGCCGCGCTGGTGCGCCCGGAATTCTATCTGCTGATCGTATTGATTCCCGGTCTGGCGCTTTTGCATCGTCCATGGCGTAGAGGATGGATTCCTCTCGTCCTGGGCGCCTTCCTGCCCGTGGCGGCCTGGCTCATCTTCGCCAAGTTGCATATCGGGAGTTTCTTGCCGAGTACGGCTAGTGCGAAAGTTGAAACGACCGGTGCATTCGCCGATTCCCTGACCCACGCATGGCGGCTATTTCGCATCTTGATATCCAGTCAGGGGGCATTGCTCCTTATCGTGGGCCTGGGTTTCCTGGAAGTCCTTGCCAATACCTTCCGTGAAGCAGAGTTACGCAAACGCACTTGGACCTTCTTCGGCATCCTCGCGTCAGTCTGGGGTATCGTATTCCTGGCGGCCATGCTGCGAGGCGGCGTGGCCATGGTGAGTCGCTACCTGCTTCCGGTTACTCCGCTTATTCCCCTGGCGGCATTCTTTTTCCTGGACCGGTGGGCTGAGCGAAGGACATCTTTCAAGTTCGTGGCGCTGGCGGTGGTTCTGCTTACCCTCGCGCCCAACCTTTGGCTCTATCAGAGTCGCGTCTTGCCGCACGCGCGGCACTTCACCGAGGATCTAAAGGGTGTGTTGGGTGGGATGGCCGATACTCTGAAAGAGATCGCTCCGCCGGGCAGTGTCGTGGCGGTTCCGGACATCGGCATTATCGGATATCGATCGGGCCTTCGGGTCTTGGATTTGGTCGGGCTAACCCAGCCTGAGATATCGGAGTATTGGCATGGACATGGCTATGACGAAATGCTGGGTGGCCTCGACTTCCTCCAGTTTGGGGAAGCACGCTACTTTATTGACCGCGACCAGGAAGCCGGACGCTTCGTGGGCCTTGAAGCTCGCGGCAAGCGTCTCGTACCGCTTATGCAGGAAGATGTCCGGGGTTTGGGAATCGCGCGCAGCGATACCTTCACTTACACGCTCTATCGCATTGATCCCCTGGACTCAGGATTGGAATAACTCGGAAGGGATTCCCGCATGAAGAAGATCCTCCCCATTCTGCTTGCCCTGATGCTTAGCGCCGGTGCCGCCATCGGCGCGCAGTGGACACAGCATGAACGACTGCATGCGAGGGAACTTCAATGGACAAGCGATGACCCTTCCGCCGCTTTGGAGTTTCCTGGTTCCGTTGTGTTGGAAGGCACGGGCAATCGGGCGCTTCCGGGTCGTTTCATTCGGGTGCCCCTGCCCCTGGGAGAGCGACTTGCTGACTTCAGCTATCGTTTGAGCGAGGGGCGGGAAGTGTCCACGAGTCATTTGCCCGGCCGCATTTCCGCGGAGCGGCGAGAGGATGGCTTGCTTCAGGACGATCCGGGGCTTGCTCAGGGTGAGCTCATTCTTGTGGGTCAGGCATCCCGGCGCGGTCAGCGTGAAGCGCTTTTCTACTGGCGGCCTTTGAGTGTGGAAGGCGATCGCCTTCTGCTTCACGACGAAATCAAGTTGACCCTGATTTCTGAAATAGACCCCAACCCGCCGCTTCAGATTCTCCGCAACGACCGGGATGAGTATAGCTGCGTATTCCGCGTGGGTGATCGTCCGAGCACGGGTGATAGTCCGGTGGACGCCGTCATCATCACCAACGAGGAAATGGCCCCGGCTTTTCAAGTCCTTGCCGATTGGCATATGGAGCGGGGTAGCCGCTGTGTGGTGCGCACGATTGAGTGGATCGTTCAGAACTACCCGGCGGGGGCGGACATCGCCGAGACCATCCGGTTCTTTTTGCAGGACGCTTATCAGCTATGGGGTTTGCAGTCCGTACTCGTGGGCGGTGATACCACGGATATTCCCGTGCGCTATTTTAGTTACCAAAGGTGGGAGGGCGGCGAAAAAGTAATCGAACCCGTTCCCAACGATCTCTACTTCTCATGTTTGGATGGCAACTGGAACGAGGATGGCGATCAGTATTGGGCCGAGGCTCCCTTCAGTGGGGCTCCCGGTGACAATACCGATGTGCTGCCCGAACTTTTAGTGGGGCGCATTCCCGTGAGCAGCCTCGTGGACGCCCAGGGCGTGGTCGACAAGATCATTGCCTATCGCGAAAGTCCTCCCGCTGTTTTTCAGGACAAGATGCTTTTCCTGGCGGAAGTGCTCTTTCCCGCCAATTGGCCCCAGGACCCGGACTCGGTGGTCTTCACCGACGGAGCCCGCTACGCCACCGATATCATCGACGATTTCATGAGCGAAGAGATGGAGGCTACCTGCCTCTTTCAAAATTACGTAGATCCGCTTTGGGCTCCTTACAATCCGCAGCCTGAAACCGTGGCGAGTTCCCTGGCGGCCATGGAAACCGGCAACTTCGCCTTCGTGGATCACAACGGACACGGCTACCGCTACAACATGTCGGTGGGTGACGGTAATGTTCTCACCAGCCACGCCCGCGGCCTGACCAATGAGAATCCATTTCACATCACCTTGATGAACTGCACTTCCACGGCCTTCGACTTTGATTGCCTGGGTGAGGCCTATCTGCGTAATCCGAACGGTGGCGCGGCTTCGGTCTTTGGAACCACGCGAGAGAGCTTTCCCGCCTTCACCGGTTCCTACTATGACCGTTTCTACGAATTGCTTTTTGCAGGCGAAAGCCGCACGGGTTTGATCTTCGATCAGATCCGCCAGGAGCACTATATGAGTGCTCTCAGCGAGGGCCTCAACCGCTGGACCTATTTCATCGTGGCCTATCTCGGCGATCCTCTCTTGGATCTTTGGGCGGGCGACGCCATCGAGTACAGCGTCACGGCACCGGCCAGTGTGAACCGCGGGCCCGTGCAGGTGGATGTCCATGTGGACGCACAAGGCGGCGGTCCCGTGGAAGGTGTTCACGTGACCCTGCTCAAGGGTGATGAGGTTTGGGTGACCGGTCTCAGCGACGCGGCCGGCGAAGTCAGTTTCAACATTCAGCCGGCCAGCGAAGGCGAGATTCAGGTGGTAGTCTGGGGGCGCAACGGCGTCATGCATCGATCGACCATCGCCGTGAACGCGAGTTCGGGAACCTATGCGGCCATCACCGGCTGGTCCCTGGACGACAACGATATCTTCGATCCACTCAACGACGAAGATGGTCTCGGCGAAGCCGGCGAGCGCCTGCGCCTGTCGCTTGAGGTCAGCAATCTGGGCGACACGGGTCTCTTGGGTACCCAGTTGGACATTGCGAGTTTGGATCCTTCCCTCTTGGTAAGCGTTTCCCATGAAGACTTGGGCGCCATCGCAGCAGGTGGATCACGAACATCCACGGATCTTGAAATTCTTCCCTCGATGGACTTGGACGACGGTCAGCGCCTTCCCTTGCTCGTGACCTTGAGCGCTCCCGGGCAAGACGCGCGCGTGGATACTCTACACATAGAGTTTGCCGCACCCGACCCCATCGTTTCCGATTGGACTCTCTCCGACGCCCTGCCCCACGGCAATGGCAATGGCGTTCTGGAGGCAGGCGAAAGTTTCCTCGCCATTCCGCGCCTGGTGAATCTGGGCCATGGCGACTGTAGCGGCATGGAAATCTGCCTGCATAAAATCGGCGTGGGGGTGACCCTTGCCGACTCCCTGGACTTGGTGCCCAACCTGGAACTCTTGGAGAGTGGCGTCCCTGATCCCGGGTTCCTGCTCACCCTGGACGATCCCGCCATCGACAATTTCGCATGGCTCGAGATTACCGATCACATGGGTCGCAGCTGGAACGACACCCTCGACTTCCTGCCACCCGCTGCGCCTTCCCAGCCCGTGGCGCAGGTGAGCGATCTGGCGACTCGCGTGGTCATGGTTTGGGAGCCGGGCTTGGAGGATGATCTGCAGGGCTATCACGTTTACTTCTCCCTGGACGAGCGAGTGGGATTCGAGCGCTATACCCAGCAAGTTATCGAGCACGCACGCGCCGATTTGGACGGCCTACCCGAGAGCAGCGCCGTGGCCTGCTACGTGACCGCGGTGGATCGTGGGGGCATGGAAAGCGCGCCGAGCGAGATCCTCTACACCTCTACCAATCCGGCACAGAATGCGGGTTTCCCCCAGGAGCTCCAAGCCAACTGCACAAGTTCCCTTGCTGTGGGAAACATCAGTTCCACCGGCGGTTTGGAAATCGTAACCGGCGCCAACAACGATTTCATCTATGCCTTCAACTGGACAGGCCAGGAAATTTTAGATGGCGACGGCAGCGCGCAAACTCCGGGTATCTTTACCACCGAAGCCCTCGATATCGTGGGTGCCGTCACCTTGCTGCCGATTCTGGACAATGGCTTTTCTCAGATCGTCGTGGCTTCCCGCGGTCAGAATGCGTCCAATGAAACCACAGGTCTGGTGGGTATTCACGTTTTCGATGGAAACGGCGAAGAGCTACCAGGCTGGCCTCAGCAGACAAGCAACTGGATCTGGTCCAATGTGGCCGGTGCCGATCTGGACGGCGATGGTGACACTGAAATTGTAGCCGTGGATATCTCAGGCTACCTCTATGCCTTCCATCACGATGGTACCGAGCTGCGCGACGGCGATAGCAACCCCGGCACAACCGGCGTTTTCAAGTCGGGTATGGGAAGCTGGAATCAGTGCAGTCCGGCTCTCTGCGATTTAGACGGCGACCCTGGCGCTGAGATCCTGATCACAGATTCCGACGGCGTGCTTCACGTATTCAAGAGCGACGGAAGTGAGATCGACGGCTTCCCGCTTCTCCCCGAAGGTGGGGGCTGCCTGACCAAGACACCCATCCTCGTCGCCGATCTCGATGGCGATGAATCTTCCGAAATCATCGTGCTGGGTGAATGGGATCGACTCTTCGTCTTCACCGCGGCGGGTGAAAACTTCGGCAGTTTCCCCATCAGTTTCACCAGCGAGCATCCCTATGATCCCGGTCCGGGGCCGGCGCCCTGCAATATCGACGGCGACAGCGACCTGGAATTGTTCGTGGTGGAGAACCTCCAATACTCCCTCCTCTGCGAACTGCATCTCATGGATCATAACGGCAACGATCTTCCGGGTTGGCCCATCGAATTGCATACTTCGGCCTACGCGAGTCCCCTGGTGGGCGACGTGGACGGCGATGGCCAACTGGAGTTCGTGCTGGGCTGCGAAAACGGTCTCATCTACGGCTTCAATGAAGATGGAAGCGTTCAAGCGGGCTTCCCCATCAACGTGGGGGGCGAGGTACGCGGTACGCCTGCGCTGGTCGATCTGGATCAGGACGGCGATGTGGAACTGGTGAGCTCCACTTTCAACAAGCTGCTATATGTCTGGGATTTCGCGGGCGCCTGGAGCGAGGCTTCATTCCCCTGGCCCACCAATGCGGGCAATTATCGTCGCACCGGTTGCTACGGTGATTGGGATAACGTGCCCGTGTTGCTTGAAGGTCTAAGCGTGATGCCCTCCGACCGCTCCGTGCATCTGGAATGGAGTTCGGATAGCCCTGAGCTGCGCAGTTGGAGTCTGGAGCGTCAGCGTTGGTCGGATGATAGTCAGTGGAACGATGCCGTCTTCGCTTTCGACGACATGAGTTTCGCTAACGGTGACGTAGTCTGGGATGACAATAACCTGGAACCCGGTGCGCGCTATCGCTACACCGCCGTGGCGAATTTGCTGACCGGTGGCGAAGAACGTTTCCCCTTGGGCTCGGTGGATCTGCCTCCTGCAGCCTGGATCGACAAGCTGCATGGGGGGTACCCCAATCCCTTCAACCCGAGCACGACCCTGCGTTTCGAAATGGCCTCGGCGGGTGCGGCTCGCCTTGAGGTCTACTCCATCGACGGGCGGCGCCTGCGCACTCTGGTCGATGAGCAATTGGAGGCCGGGCTCCACGAACGGGTCTGGGACGGTCGGGATAGCGCCGGACGCGCCATGGCCAGCGGCGTCTATTTCGCGCAGTTCAAGCGGCCCGGGCTTAGTGAGTCGAAGCGCTTAGTTCTGTTGAAGTAAACGCCGAGGCCCCCAAGCACTCTCTGACCGCAGCTGCGAAAGTCGGTCCGAGAGTGCTTGGGGGCCTCTGCATCTATCTCAATGGAAGCGACGCATTGTCCATCCGGGTGGACTTTCTCAACTCAAAGCGAAGTGGCCTGCGCAAGCCCCTCTCTGGGGGGCGAAGTGGGGAATGGACGAAGGCTCAATCACGAGGCCCATCCGAGCTCCCATATCAAAGCCATCGCACTAACCTTAAGCAACACAATCACCTAGAACTTTTCTACTCCTTTAAACAAAAGGGTGTTGACTTGGTGGATCGTGGGGGATAAGGTCGCGATGTGGGGCAAAGTGGGGGGAGAGCCACTGAGGACCCACTTCTGAAGCGGAAGCAATGAAAGGCAAGCATGGGCCCCCTTTACGGCAATTACTCCTGCAAGGTCGACGAGAAGGGGCGATTTAACATCCCCGCCCGCTTCCGGCGTGAGTTCGGCGTCGAGGGCGGGGAGTCTTTTGTCGTCACCAAGGGACCAGCCGGTTGCTTACTGCTTTATGCCCCGGAGGGCTGGAAGGCCTTCCAGGAGAAACTCATGAATCTGCCGGCGGGCGAGGACAAGGACGACACCATTCGCTTCTACAGCAGCAATTCAAGGCTACTGAACCTCGATAAGCAGGGGCGAGTGGGTATTCCCAAGGAATACCTCGCAGAGTACGGCATCGACAAAGAAGCGGCCTTGGTGGGCCTCTTCGACAGAGTCGAGGTCTGGAATCCCACAGACTTCGATAAGCGTCTTACGGGCGCCGTGGAAACCGTCCGTAAGATGCAGCATCTGCTCTAAGCCCACCTCTGGCCGGCAGGGTTTGCTCATCGACGCAGGCCCGGCCGCCGGCCTCCCGGGTTGATTGGTTTAGGGACGAAAAAGAAAGAGTTATGCGATGACACTGTTGGCGGATGGATGGCGAGACCCGATTACCCTCAGACCGATCGCGGAATGGGACAGCCGTCTGGAGAGCGAAATCGAATCGGAAATCCTCGGTATGATGACCGACGGAAGCCGCGATTTCGTCATCGATCTGAGCGCCGTGACGCACATCAAGTTCAGCGTCCTGCCCGATCTGATGGGATTCCACCGACAGCTTCGCGCCTTGGGCGGGAGCCTGGCCCTGCAGGGGCCTAGCCCGTACTTGCTCAACGTACTGGCGGCGGGAGACGTCCCCGGGACCATCCCGATCTACCCTTCAGAGGCTTGTGCGGCACTGGGTACGGACGCCGCTTCCGCCGCCACATTATTTTCGCAAGAGGGTGAGAGAGAACGGACGGGGCTCGGCGTCTAAGCGCCGGGGTCCGTCCGCACCTTTTCCGGTTAAAGAGGGACAAACATGCATCATCGGCCCGTCCTTCTCGAGGAAGTCACTGAACTTCTTCTGCAGGGTGGTCCGGGAAGCTATTTCGACGGCACACTTGGAGCGGGCGGCCACAGCGCTCACCTGCTCGAGTCACTGCCCGAGGCCCGCGTGATCGGCGTTGATCGCGATCCATCGGCCCTCGACCTGGCCCGCGACCGGCTCTCCCCATTTTCCGACCGGGTCAATTTTGTTCCCGGCAACTTTGCGGATCGACTCGCGGAAGTGCGGGAGCTGGCTCCCGAAGGACTCAGAGGCGTGCTACTGGATTTGGGGTTGAGTTCCATGCAAATCGACCAGGCAGATCGCGGCTTCGCCTACATGCAGGACGGCCCCCTGGATATGCGCATGGATCCCACACTTCCCGAAAGCGCCGGCGATCTCATTTCCCGACTCGATGAAGAAGGACTTCGCCACCTGCTGGGGGAGTTCGGCGAAGTTCGCCGCGCAGGTCGCGTGTCGTCGGCCATCCTATCCGCTCGCGAGCGCGGTGAACTCAGCAACATGTCCGGACTGCGCAATGCCGTTCGCAAGGCCGTGGGGGAGCGCGACCACATCTCCGAATTGGCTCGTGCGAGCCAGGCCTTGCGTATCGCCGTGAATCGCGAACTGGAAGCCCTGGATCAGGCTCTGGCTGCACTGCCCGAAGCCCTGGGCCATGGCGGCATCGCGGTCTTCCTCAGCTACCACTCCCTGGAAGACCGCCGCGTGAAGCAGTTCTTCGCGCGGGAAAGCCGCGACTGTCTTTGTCCCCCGGAATTGCCTGTCTGCAACTGCGGGCACAAGAGAAGTTTCGACATGATGTTCACCGGCGCCCGGCGACCCAGTGACGCCGAGAGCAAATCGAATCCCAGAGCACGCAGCGCCCGATTGCGCGCCGCCAGGAGGATTTCGGCATGAAGAGCCAGAGCCCCTCACGTATCGTTCGCAGCTGGAATCCTTCGTCGAGAAAGGGAGAGGGGGCCGCGGGCCCCGATCTTTTGCGCCGTCGTGAAATCTGGTTCGTGGCCGTGCTGGTTCTGCTCGTACTGCTCCTGCTCATCTGGCAACAGAATCGCACCTGGAATCTCACCCACGATTTGGCAGCCCTGGAAGAGGAGCAACTGGCCATGCAGAGTCGCGTGCGTGTGCTGGGCACCCAGGTGGCCGAGAAGCGCCAGCCCGATTTTATCATGGCGGGCCTTCTTCCCAATGAAAACCCTTCGCTGGATCTGGCCGATCGTTATATGGTGGCGGCAGGTTCCCGTCGTGGCAGCACAGGTCCTGTGGTGCGTTACGAGGCTTGGCTGGCGAGTTTGGGAATCACCGTACCCAGCGCACTCGCAGCATCCACCCGTTGATCCCAGCCTGAAGGGGCCGTCTCCATGTCTTCCTCTCCCCCCCATGGCCTGAAACTCCTGGGGGGGATCTTCTTTGCGCTGGCGCTCATCCTGGCCGGCCGCCTGATCCAATTGCAAATCCTCGATCATGATCTCTACGAACGCTGCGCCACTCGGCAGTGGGAGTGCAAGGTCTCCCTGCCCGCGCCTCGCGGGAACGTCTTCGATCGTCATGGCGTGCCCCTGGCCGTGAGTGATCAGAGCGCACGGGTGATCACCGATCCCCACTGGATCCGCGCACTGCCCGAGGAAAAGCGCGAGGAAGTCACGCTTCTGCTCATGGATCTGCTGGGTAAAACCCGCTGGCGCGTCGAGCAGACGCTCAAGAGCAAAAAGCGATACGTGATTTTAGGCGAGGGGCTTCGCCTGGACCGCAGCCAGAAGGAAGCGCTGGAAAAGACCTGTGTCTTGAATCTGGAAATGGTGTCCGAGCGGCTCTATCCCCAGGGTCGCATCGGGGCGGCGCTCATCGGCTTCTTAGGCTCCGAGGGTCAGGGTGCTTCAGGGCTCGAACTATCCCTGGAAGGGATTTTGGCGGGCCGTCCCGGCGAAGCGCAGATTCAAACCGATGATCTCGGTCGCGCACGCGCCTCCGCGCGCAATCGCACCCTGCGCGAACCGCAGGAGGGCGGCGACGTCTACCTGACCCTCGATTTCAAGTTGCAGGCCTTGGTGGAGCGCGAACTGGAAGCGGTCGCCATCGAAAGCGAGGCCAAGGCCGGGAGCGCGGTGCTCATGGATCCATCCACCGGCGAAATTCTGGCTCTGGCCAGTTGGCCTGCGCCCGCCGCACGCGGCGGCAAGTACCAGGCCGACGAATGGAAGCTCCTGCCGCTTCAGGGTGTCTACGAACCGGGCTCTACCCTGAAGGCTGTGACGAGTATCGTCCTCATGGAGGAGGGGGGTGTGACCCTGGACACCCAGGTGGACGCGGAAGACGGCAGCGCCGAGATCGACGGATTCACCATTCGCGACGACAAGGCCCACCCGGGATGGCGCAGCTTCCGCGAGGCTTTCATTCTGTCCAGCAACGTCTGCTTCGCCAAATTTTCCCAGCGCGTGAGCGAGGAAGCGCTCTTCGCTTCCCTTCGTGATCTGGGCTTCGGCAACATCTACGGCCTCGAGTATCCCGGTGAGCAATCAGGACGACTTCGCCCGGTGACCGCCTGGTCCGATCGCAGCAAACTCACACTCATTTTTGGACAGGAACTCAGCGCCACCCCCTTGCAGATCACCTCGGCCATTGGAGCCGTGGCCGCCGGCGGCGAACTGTACAAGCCCTGGCTCATTCGCGCCTTGCAGAATGAGGACGAGGGTCTGCAGATTCGCGAACCTGTCTTCCTGCGAAAGGTTTGCCGCAAGAAAACTGCAGGTCTCATTCGCGGTCTTTGCGGTGAAGTGGTGTTGCAAGGAACCGGCACCGCCGCGGCGGTGGACGGCCTGCCAGTTGGCGGCAAAACAGGTACAGCCCAAAAGTTCGACGAACAGGGCGTGATGCGAGGCAAGTACCTGGCCAGCTTCGTGGGCATGGTTCCCGTGGAAGAGCCACGCCTGGTTTTCGGTGTTTTCCTGGATGAACCTCGCATCGGCATGCATCATGGCGGGCAGAGCGCCGCGCCGGCCTTGGCGCGCATGGTGCGCGGTATTGCCATCGCCACCGATTATCTTCCTTTGCCCGAGAGCGCCAGCGAGTCCATCGCGGCCATGCCCCAGGGCCCTCGCGTTCCGAGTTTTCTGGAAATGGATCCGGCCACCGCCGAGAACGAGGCCATGCGCGCGGGACTTCCATTGCTGCTTCGCGGGCGAGGCGATCGTGTGGTGGCGCAGGAGCCATCCCCCGGCGCGCCTTTGCCGCCCGGTGAAAAACTTCGATTGCTGTTGGGGGCGGCACCGGGAGAAGTGCAGGAACCACCCGACCTCATGGGTCGTACCCTGCGCGACGCCCGTCGCAAGGCGCTGGAAAATGGTTATCGCCTGCGCCCAGAAGGTCGCGGTATCGTGGTCGAGCAGTTCGATCCCGAGGGCGGCACCATTCGTGTGATTCTGGGAGAGAGGAAAAGAGGATGAGCGGCTGGACTCTCGAAAAACTGCATCGGGCTCTGCCCGGCAGCCGCCTTCAAGGTGATGCCGAGATAGCGCGCCTGCAGATCGACAGTCGCGAGATTGCGCCGGCGGATCTGTTCGCAGCCTTGCCAGGTCTGCACCATGAGGGTCTCGATTTCCTTCCCCAGGCTCTCCAGGCGGGAGCTGCGGCGGTGTTACTGCCCCAGGGCAAATCAATCTCCTCCGAAATCCCTGCCCTCTTTAGTGAAGACGTCAGGCGTGACGCCGGACTGTTGGCACATCTATTGGCCGGAGATCCCACGAAGAATTGGCCCCTCATCGGTATCACAGGAACCAATGGAAAGACCACGAGTGCCTACCTGCTGCGTCACCTGCTTTCCACAGGCGAGCGGGAATGGGGGCTCCTCGGGAGTGTTGACTACCAGGTGGGAGGACGTAAGCTGGCGAGCAGCCACACCACGCCCGACGCCGCCAGGCTGGCCCTCTATCTGGCCGAGATGGCCCGGGCGAATTTTGCCGGAGCGGTGATGGAATGTAGCAGTCACGCCATTGAGCAAAAGCGTATCGCCGGATGCCGCTACGCCGCCGCGCTTTTCACCAATCTGAGCCGCGATCACCTGGATTATCACCAGGACATGGAAACTTACTTTCAGGCCAAGTGTGAACTGCTTGCTTACCTGGAGCCTGACGCTCCTGCGGTCTACAACCTGGATGATCCTTTCATGTCGCGCATAGCCAAGTTGCATGAAAACGCGATTTCCTTCGGACGAAGTGAAGGCGCCGATCTTCGCCTGCTCGGCAGTGATTGCCTGTTGAGTCACAGCCTTTTGACCTTGAACTGGAAGGGCGAAGCTCTTGAGTTCAACTCGCCGCTCTTGGGCGAGTTCAATGTGGAGAACCTCATGGCTGTGCTGGCTCTGTCGCTTTCCATGGGTGTTTCCGCCACGAGTCTGGCAACTGCACTGGCCGGTTTCCCCGGCGTGCCCGGTCGTATGGAACGTGTGGGCGATGGCCTTGATCCGGTGATCCTCCTCGATTTTGCTCACACTCCCGACGCCATTGAAAAGGTGGCGGCTGCATGTCGCCCACTTTGCCAGGGCGAGTTGCGCATTCTTTTCGGCGCCGGCGGCGATCGCGATCGCGGCAAGCGTCCCCTCATGGCCAAAGCGGCTCAGCGCCTGGCAGATCGGGTCATCCTCACCAGCGATAATCCGCGCAGCGAGGATCCCGAAATCATTCTCGATGATGTTGAGGCCGGATTCGATCCTGCGGCGGTCTCCTGGACTCGTATCGTAGATCGCCGCCAGGCCATTGCTGCAGCTCTGGCCGGTGCGGGAGAGGGCGACATGGTGTTGATCCTGGGCAAGGGTCACGAAACCACCCAGGAAATCGCCGGTGAGAAATTCATCTTCGACGAACGCCAAGTGGTCCTGGACGCGCTTTTGCGAGAAGGGGAAAGTGCATGAGCCAGGGCAAGTGGATGATCCAAACCCTCGAGAACTCCGATCGCCTCAGCGACTGGAAAGGTGCTGGGGACCCCACGCAGTTGCGCGCCTGTATCGATAGCCGCTCTATAAAAAAGGGCGATTGTTTTTTTGCACTCGCCGGAGAACAGACCGATGGTCATCACTTCGCCCGCAATGCTCTGGAGCAAGGTGCGGGCGCCGTACTGCTATCTCAGGAAGCCCTGTTTCGGGAATTGAGCAGCGCCTTTCCTCAGTCATTGATCATCCAGGTAGACGAGGTGCTTCTCAGTTTGCAGGAACTTGCCTCGGCATGGGTCGGGGATATGCCGGCCAAGCTGGTGGGGGTCACCGGGAGCAACGGCAAGACCGGCACCAAAAACCTGTGCGCCGCGGCCCTTACGGTCATCGGGAAAACCGAAGCCAGTCGCGGCAATCTGAACAATCTCATCGGACTGCCCCTGAGCACTCTCGGCCTTCCCAAGGAAACCGAATTTCTGGTCGCGGAAATGGGCTGCTCCAGTTTCGGCGAAATCGCCCGCCTGGCTGAACTTTTCGAACCGGAAGCTGGCATCATTACCAACATCGGCGATGCACACCTGGAAGTGCTGGGCGATCGAGATGGTGTGGCGCGGGCCAAAGGGGAGTTGGCCGCGGCCCTTCCCGCTGATGGTCTGCTCCTGCTTTGGGAGGAAGATCCCTACGTCTCCACCCTGACCTCGCTCTGCCATCCCAGAACCAAGGTTCGCACTTTCGGATTCAGCGATGGAAGCGATCTTCAATTGGAAGACCTGGGCCCTGTGGGTCCGGGGCGAGCTATGCGAGTGGAGGGGCATGAATTGATCCTGGCCTCGCCCATGCGCCATTCCCTATTGCAGGCGGGCGCGGCTTGGCTGCTGGCGCGAGAGTATGGCGGCGAGCCTTCCGAACTGGCCGAAGCCCTCTCGGCCGCGCGCCCCGAGGGCAATCGCAGTTCACTCTATCAGCTAGGCGCATGGACCCTCATGGACGATAGTTACAATGCCAATCCCGATTCCCTACGCGCCGCCCTGGAATGGTTGTCCCAGTATCCGGCCAAGGGAAAACGCTGGGCCATACTGGGCGACATGTTGGAAGTGGGACCCAGCGGCCCGGAAGTTCACCTGGAAATCGGCCGGGAAGTGGTGGAGATGGACAACATTAAAATGATGAACTACGGGGCTATGGCGGGGACCATGGCGGAACTTGCCGGGCATCACACCTTTGCGAATCATGAAGATCTGGCGGCGGCTTTGCTGGCGGAACTGGGCGAGGGCGACCTGATTCTCGTCAAAGGTTCACGCGGCATGGAAATGGAAAAGGTGATCGAGGCGCTGGAGCGCGTCACGGGAAACAGCAGGGAGGCACTGCGCTTTGTTCTATGAACTCTATCCCTATCTCGAAGACTGGTTCTCGGCCTTCCGTGTTTTCAAGTACATCACCTTTCGAAGTGCCTACGCGCTGGTGAGTGCACTGCTCATTAGTTTCATGATGGGCCCCTGGCTCATCGCCAAACTGAGGCAGTGGCATCTTGGCGAAACCATTCGAGAGGACGGACCCGCCAGCCACAAGGCCAAGGAAGGCACTCCCAGCATGGGCGGATTGCTCATTCTCACGAGCATCCTCGTGCCCACCTTGCTTTGGGCGGACCTCAGTAATCGCTATGTGCAGCTGGTTCTGGCGGTCACGGTATGGACCGGCGCCATCGGTTTCCTGGACGACTACCTCAAACTCGTGAAGAAGAAGAGCAAGGGCCTTGTGGGGCGCTACAAGATGACCGGGCAGCTGCTCTTCGGACTGGGCCTCGGCACTTTCCTGTACTTCTTCCCCTTGGAAAGCAGTTTGGGCGTGGCCACGGAGATTCCCTTCTTCAAGGGGGCTTTGCTTGAGCTAGGTATTTTCTACGTGATTCTGGTGGTGCTTGTGGTGGCGGGCACCAGCAATGCGGTGAATCTCACCGATGGGCTGGACGGCCTGGCCATCGGAGTGAATGCCTTCGTCTTCTTCGCCTTCACGGCCTTGGCCTATCTTAGCGGCCACAAAAATTTCAGTGAGTATCTGCATATTCTCTATCTGCCCGGGGCCAGCGAACTCACCATCTACTGTGCTTCGGTGGTGGGGGCCAGCTTGGGATTTCTCTGGTACAACGCCCATCCTGCGGAAGTTTTCATGGGCGACACGGGCAGCCTTTCTCTGGGCGGCGCTTTGGGCACGGTGGCCATCCTGCTGAAGAAGGAATTGCTGCTGGTGATTATCGGCGGTGTTTTCGTGCTCGAGGCTCTGAGCGTGATTCTCCAGGTGGGCAGCTTCCGCTTGCGAGGGGGAAAACGCATTTTCAAGATGGCGCCCTTGCATCATCATTTCGAACTCAAGGGTTGGGCGGAATCGAAGGTGGTGGTCAGGTTCTGGATCCTGTCGGCGCTTTTCGCCCTGATCGCCCTGAGCACCTTGAAACTGAGGTAAAGTGAGCGAGCGAATTCTCATATTGGGCGCGGCCCGCAGCGGCCAGTGGATGGCCCGGCTCCTTCGCGAGCGCGGCGCATTCCCGTCCCTATCAGATCGTAAACTGACGGGGGCCGAGCTGCCCGAAGATCTGACCGACCTGCCCTTTCTGGGTGGAGATTTCCGCGAAAAATGGCTGGACGATATCGACGCGCTGCTCATCAGCCCGGGAGTGGCTCAGGATTCTCCTCCCGTGAAGGCCGCCCGCGCCCGTGGCCTGCGTGTGACCGGTGAAATGGAAGAGAGTTATCGATTGTCCCAGGCCCCTGTGGCGGCCATTACGGGCACCAATGGCAAGAGCACTACCACCACACTCCTGTCCCTGATTCTTGAGGCCTCGGGCCGGGAAGCGCCTGCTGGGGGGAACCTGGGGCGGCCCGCGAGTCAGCTCGTTTTGGAGCACCCCGAAGCTGATTTTCTTGTACTCGAGGTGTCGAGTTTCCAGGCCGAAACCTTCGATCAATTTCATCCCAAGGTGTCCTCGCTGCTCAATCTCACGCCCGACCATTTGGATCGCTATCCCGGTTTCGAAGATTACGCCGAGGCCAAGCTGCGCTGTTTCGCTGCCATGAAGTCCGAAGACACTCTCGTGCTGCCACACGATACCGAATTGGAAAGGCGTCTGGAAAGCGTACCCGCCCGGCGACTCTACTTCGGCTGCGCGGAGGAAAAGGGCGACGGCGCATTTTATGAAAAGGGCCGTATTCTGCTTCGCTACGAAGGGCGAGTTCAGGATGTCATGCCGGCGGACGAACTGGGCGTTTTAGGTCGCCACAATTTAGCCAACGCTCTGGCTGCCTTGGCCATGGCTCTGCCCCTCGGATTCAATGCCGAGGCGGCCGCGAAAGCGCTTCGCGAATTCAAGGGCTTGCCCCATCGCATGGAATACGCGGGGAAGCTTGGCGCTCTGGCCTGTTACAACGATTCCAAGGCCACCAACGTGGAAGCGGCTCTGGCGAGCTTGTCGGGACTTGAAGCTTCCATCTTACTCATCGCCGGAGGTCGGGATAAGGGCGGCGACTTCGGTATTCTGGCGCGGGAGCTGCCCGGGCTTCGCCGCGTCTACGCCATTGGAGAGGCCGCGCCCGCCCTTCTCGAAGCCTTCGGTGATCGCGCGGTGGACGCCAAAGATCTGGCAGGCGCCCTGGCCGCCGCTGCCAAAGAGGGCCGCGAGGGGGAAATGCTCATCCTCTCTCCGGCTTGTTCCAGTTTCGATCAGTTCACAGATTTTGAAGCTCGTGGTGAGGCATTCATGAATCTGGTGAAGGAGGGCCTGTGAGATCCTTCCTCCCGCCGCTTGATCACAGCCTGCTCTTCCTGCTGCTGATGCTCATTCTCTTCGGCACAGTGATGCTCTATTCCGCATCATCCCCTGAAAAATCCGGCGGACCCGAATGGGGCGGCAAGATGCTCATGCGCCGCGCCGCCCAGGTCTTTGTGGGAATGGGGCTGCTGGTTTTGCTGGCATTTCTCGACCTGCGGATTATTCGTCGCCTTGCTCCATGGGCCTGGGGCATCAGTCTGGTATTGCTCATCGCGGTGTTGTTCTTACCCGGCAATCGAGGAACCAAGGGCTGGCTTTGGGGTCAATCCATACAGGTGGCCGAGGCCGCGAGGGTGAGCATGCTGGTGTTCATGTCGGCCTTGTTGGCCGACTTCAAAGATCGAAAAGATTTGCGAGGGCGATTCCTCTGGCCCCTTTTGGTGCTGGCGGTCAGCGTGATTCCCATCGTGCTTCAGCCCGACTACGGCTCGGCTTTGGCCCTTTCTCTCTGCGGAGGATTCCTCCTCATGGCCGCAGGGCTGCCCAAGCGAATCATCCTCGCGGGATTGTTGCTGCTCGCTCTGATTTCGGTGGGGGGGTATCAGTTTTCCTCGCGCATTCAATCGCGCGTCGATTCCACTTATCGGGTGGATGTGACCCAACTGGAAGACGAAACCTATCAGTTGGGTCAATCGCTCATCGGCATCGGTGCCGGAGGCCTGCGAGGTGAGGGGCCCGGGAAAAGCCGTCAAAAGAGTTTCTTCCTGCCCGATCATCACACCGACTTCATATTTGCCATCGTGGGCGAGGAACTGGGAATCTGGGGAGCCCTGGGCGTGATCGTGCTATTGGGCCTTCTGATTTGGCGAATGATGCGCATCGCTTTCGCACAGAGTGATGCCTTCCCGCGAAATCTTGCCGCGGGTATGGCATCCATGATCTTTGTGTACGCGGGGCTGAATCTCTCGGTGAACCTGGGACTTTTCCCGCTTACGGGCTTGCCTCTACCCTTTTTCAGCCACGGGGGATCTGCCCTCGTGATGAACATGGCCGGCGTGGGCCTGGTGTTATCGGTTGCCCGGCAATCTCAAGATCGCCCGGGCCGGCGTCGCATTTTCCGGCACGAGCAGGAACCTGCCATGGAGAACCTATTCCGGGAATCGCGCCCATGAAGCGATTGATCGTAACCGGCGGCGGAACCGGCGGACACGTAACTCCGGCCCTGGCTCTTGCCGAGGCATTTCTCGCCGGGGGAAAAGGCCGTGAAGTTCTCTACCTGGGATCCTCGCGCGGCCTCGAGGCCAAGGCCGCACCTGCGGCGGGCCTTCTCTTTCGTGGGATTCCCGCCAGGGGTTTTCGCGGCAAATCCATCACGGGACGTATTCTCTTTCTCACAACCCTGCTGCGCGGATTCCTATCGGCCCATGGTGCCTTGAGACGTTTCAAGCCCGAGGCCGTCTTGGCAACCGGCAGCTATGTCAGCGCGCCGGTAATTCTGGCGGCGCGGCTTCGCGGAATTCCCCTGTTTATCCAGGAGCAGAACAGTATGCCGGGATCGGTGAACCGTCTGGCGGCCCGCTGGGCGAAGGCGGTATTCATCGCATTTCCTGAAGCCGAAGATTACTTCGAGTCCGCACCCTTTCTGGAGCTACTTGGCAATCCATTGCGCGCCGACTTTCATGCAGACGCGCCGGCTCCAGGACCGCGACCTCGCATCTTGATTACCGGAGGCAGCCTGGGCGCACGTACCCTCTGCCTCGCGGCCATCGAAGCGCTCCCGGCTTTGGCCGAGCGATTCGATTTCGAAGCCGTCGTGCAGACCGGCAGTTCTCAGTTCTCGTCCACACGTGAGGCCTTGTCTTCCATGGCCTCACGTGTGGAGGTTCACAGTTTTTTGAACGATATGCCCGCCCGCATGGCCGCCGCCGACCTCATTGTGGCCCGCGCAGGGGCCATGACCCTGGCCGAGATTACGGCGCTGGGGAAACCTTCCCTGCTCGTTCCCTACCCCTACGCCACCGACGATCATCAAACCGCCAATGCGAAATCACTGGTGGATGCGGGGGCTGCGCGCCTGGTTGCCGATGACCATCTGGACGGTGGGCGTCTTGCAAGGGAACTGGCCGAGCTACTGGGGGATAAGGAAGGTCTCGCCGCCATGGGCCGAGCCAGCCTGTCTATGGGGCGTCCCGATGCGGCTCAGCGCATCCTGGCGCGGGTGGAGAATATCCTTGCCGCCTCCGGGTCTCGGTGATAATTCTGCCAACAGTCATTCATCCAAGAGGAGCATCGTGAATCTGGGCCGAACTCGTCATGTCCACCTGGTTGCAATAGGTGGAATCGGCATGAGCGGAATCGCAGAAATACTAGTAAACACAGGATTTACGGTAACGGGCTCTGACCTGGTCGACGGTCCGGCCCTGGCCCGGCTGCGCAGCTTGGGCATTACCTGCAGCGCGGGGCACGCGGCCGAGCAGGTGCTCGGGGCCGACGTGGTGGTGTTTTCCACGGCGGTGGCGGCGGACAATCCTGAATTGCTGGAAGCCCGGCGGCGGGGAATTCCCGTGATCGGCCGCGGTGAAATGCTGGCCGAACTCATGCGCATGAAGCAGGGCATCGCCGTGGCCGGCAGCCATGGCAAAACCACCACCAGCAGTTTGGTGGCCGAGCTTCTTCACGCGGGCGGACTGGATCCCACGGCCGTCATCGGCGGCCGCCTTCAAAGTTTCGGCAGTAACGCGCGCCTGGGGGCGGGGCCCTACATGGTGGCCGAAGCGGATGAATCCGATGGCTCCTTCCTGCGACTGTCGCCCACCTGGGCCGTGGTCACAAATGTGGACCGCGAGCATCTGGATCACTATGGTTCCTTCGAATCCTTACAGCAGTCCTTCCTCTATTTCCTGGGACGGGTTCCCTTTTACGGGGCCGCCATTGTCTGCCTGGAAGATCCGGTCCTGCGCGAGCTCTTGCCGCAAGTGACCTGCCGGCAGGTGGGATATGGTTTCGGTGAGGATGCGGCTTTGCGTGGCGAGATCCTCGAGCAAAACTCGAAGGGAACCCGCTTTGCCTGGAAAACTAGGTCGCTTAGCGGTGATGTGGAATTGCCGATCTTGGGCGAGCACAACCTGCTTAACGCCCTGGCCGCCATCGCCGTGGGCCTGGAACTGGATCTGCCCGCCGAGGCCATTGCGCGGGGACTCGGCCGTTTCCAGGGCGTGGGCCGCCGCTTCGACGTGAAGGGCGAGGCCGGGGGCGTGCTGGTGGTGGATGACTATGGGCATCATCCCACGGAAATCGCGGCCACCCTGGAAGCTTTGGCCAAGCACTTTGAGAGGCCGCTGCGCGTGGTGTTCCAGCCGCATCGATACAGCCGCACTCAGCTTTTGCTCGATGAATTTCCTCTGGCCTTCGATGCGGCCGACGATCTCATCGTTACCGAGATTTACGCAGCCAGTGAGGTGCCCATCGAAGGCATCAACGGCGACATGCTCGCGCGCAAAGTGCAGGCCCGCGGCAAAACGCCGGCCCGCCATCTTGTGGAGCGCGAGGAAATCGCCTCGCGCTTGCTGGAAGAACTTGAGCCGGGGGATATCCTGGTCACCCTGGGCGCGGGCAATCTGAACCAATTCGCAGAGGACTTCCTCGAAAAACTGAAGGCACGCTGATGGAAGGACTCGGCGCGATCTGGACCGGACGCGTGGAGCAGGGTTTCTCCCTTGCGCCGCTCACCACCTTTCGTGTGGGTGGTGCGGCCGATTGGTTTTTCGAAGCCGAACACGAAAATGAGATCGGTCCCCTTCTCACGTTCCTCCACCAGCGCTCTGTGCCCGTACTCGTTTTAGGCGAGGGCAGCAACGTTCTCATACGCGATGCTGGCGTGCGCGGCGCGGTCATCCGTCTGGGGCGTGCACTTGCCGACTTGGAGTGGGACGGCGATTTGGCGCGCTGCGGAGCCGCGCTTTCCAGTCGATCCCTGGCCAAACGCGCTATGGAAAATGCGCGCACAGGCTTCGAGTGGGCGGCGGCCCTGCCCGGTAATTTGGGCGGCGCCCTCCGCGGCAACGCAGGCGCTTTCGGCGGCGACATCGCGTCCTGCTTTGTGGAATTCCTGGGCTGGCATTTAGACGGTCAGGCCCTTCACATGCAGGCGAGGGAAATCGAATTCGATTACCGCCGCACTTCCATTCCCGATGATGCGCTTATCGGCAAGGTCGTTTTGAACCTGCCCGTCGCGGCGAAATCTGAACGTGCAACCCTTCGCGCCCGCTACGATGAGGTTCTGGCCAAGCGTACCGCCAGCCAACCCGGCGGACTTTTCACCGCAGGCAGCACATTTAAAAATCCACCGGGTGATTTTGCAGGACGCCTCATCGAAGCCGCAGGGCTCAAGGGGCGCGCGGTGGGAGGCGCGCGGGTCAGCGAGCGCCACGCGAATTTCATCGAGGCCACCGGCGAGAGTGTGAGCGCGGCGGACATCGAAGGGCTCATGGATCTCATCGCCGCCGAGGTGGAAGCGCAAACCGGTGTTCGCCTCGAGCGAGAGGTGAAGGTCTATGGCCAGGTCTAGGCGTGCAGGCCGCAACATGGCTCGGCGGAAACCGTCTCGCTGGCGTCGCCTCATGCCCATCTTCTTGCTCGTCATTCTCGTCTTCGGTGGATGGGGTTCTTGGCGCGGCATCGTGGCCGTGGTGGACAGCGATTTTATGACCACGCGATATCTCGAAGTGGAGGGCTGCCTGGTCCTGCCCAAGGAACTGGTCCTCGAGATCTTGGAGCCCCATCGCGGCACAGCCCTGGCCCGTTTGCCCATGGATTCCCTGCGCGCGGAAATCGCCGCGCTGCCGCGTGTGCAAAAGGTGAGATTGGATCGCCGTCTTCCCGGCACCCTGCGTTGTCGCGTGGAGGAGGCCCGTCCCCTGGCCCTTTGGCTGGACGGCGGTTTTCAGGAGCTTGATCGCGAGGGACGCGTGCTCGAGCGCTTCGGCGCCGCGCCACCGGATTTGCCAATTCTCATTCCCTCGGATCGGGTGAGCCGCGACAGTCTGATCTTTCTGGCGCGAGAGGTCATTGTGGCCCTGGAGGCGAACGCCTTCGATCTCAGCCGCGAAGTGAGTGAATTTCGAGTGGAGGAGCGAGGCCTGGCCTTCCTGCGCAACGAGGGGGGCACCTTGGTGCTGCTGGGCTGGACCGATATTCCAGGGCGCATCGAGGCCTATCGCGAATTCTATCCCATGCTGGAGTCTCAAAATGACTTCCCGAGAGAGCTGGACTTGCGATATCGTGACCAGGTCGTCGCGAGAGACTAGAGCACCAATGGAGCTGACATGAGTGAACGCAGCATCGTCGTGGGATTGGATCTGGGCAGCCACCGTGTGCGGCTGCTGGTGGCGCAGGTGGATGGACAGGGCCGGCAGAAGGTGCTGGGCCTGGGCACGGCGCCGGGTGAAGGTATTCGCAAGGGTCTGGTGGTGGACTTCGACGCCGCCGTGGCCGCCATCAGTCAGGCGCGGGAGGAAGCCGAGGCGTCCAGCGGAATGGAGATTCGGTCGGCCTTCCTGGGTGTGGGGGGGCAGCATTTCCGTGTGATCCGCAGCGAAGGCGTGCATGTGAAAGACGGCCCATCCCGCGAAATCAGCGCCGAGGATGTGCGGCAGGTTGTGCGCGTGGCACGGGGTCTGCAACTTCCCGCGGGCCTCAGAATTCTGCATACCCTGCCGGTGGATTTCATTCTGGACAATCGCTCGGGCATCGAAGATCCCGTGGGCATGGATGGCGTGCGCCTGCAAAGTCAGGTGCTGCTGGTGCTGGGTGACGAATCCATTTTGGATAACAGCGCCAAGGCCGTTCGCAAGGCGGGCCTCGAGGTGGAGGGCCTGGTCTTCCGGCCCTTGGCCACGGCCATGGCTGCGCTCACCCGCGACGAAAAAGATTCGGGCACGGTGCTGCTGGACATCGGCGAAGGCTGCACGGAGATCCTGGTGCTCCACGGCGGATCTCTGGCCCATGCTGAAGTGCTGCCCCTGGGTGGCGGCAATGTGACCCGCGATCTGTCCATCGCCCTTTCCATCAGCCTGTCCGACGCCGAGCGCCTCAAAATGGATTTCGGCGCAGCCCTGTCCAAGTTGGATGACGACATGGCCTTTCCCATCACTCAGCTGGGCGCGAGCGATGAGAGTCACGTGACGGCCCGCACACTGCGCGGCATCGTGGATCCTCGGCTCAAGGAAATTCTGGAGCTGGCCTGGGACCGGGCCCAGAAGACCGAGGTGGCGCGCCGGCCGTCGACGGGCGTGGTGCTTTGCGGCGGCGCTTCGCTCATGCCGGGGCTGAGCAACTTGGCCGCGGAACTCTTTGATCGCGGCGTTCGTCTGGGAGAGCCGGTGAATCGCGAAGGCCTCCTGGCCGAGCTACAGGATCCGCGTTACACGCCTTTGGTGGGACTGCTGAACTACGGCTTTCAGCGGCTCCATGAGGATGGTGCGGAAGGCGGAAAAGGGCGCCGAAGCGGTGGTGCCGTGGGGCGCATCCTCAAGGCCTTCGGGCGCGGGTAGATCCACATATTTGATTCAAGTTTAGAGATGTCGCAGGGCCCGCCGTTGCAACTATGGGGACGACCTCGGTCAGGCCGTCTCAACAGAATTTACAGAAGAGATGTTACACGCCTGACCAAGCCCTTCTCAGTAGCTTGCCTGGACGCCGAGTGCGGCTTGTTCCGGCGTCCACCCGGGTGGACTTTTTGTTTGTTTGCGGCGGCAAAAACTGTGTCCCTTGTGCCCGCTAACCCGTTGTTAATATTATAGATAACACTTGTTTTGTGTGCCACGATTTGCTATATTACTTTCATCCTTCCCGCTCTCTTCTCCTCCCGGAGACTTCATCGTTGGAGTGGGAAATGTCCAATGCTGATTCCATTCATGAGCGACTGCTCGTGGCCCTCGCTGCTATGCGCAAAACCGAGAGCCAAGCGGTCACTCTTTTCGCTGAAGTCCTGAAGGGCAAACTCTACCGTGGGCTGGGTTATGCGAGCACTCATCTCTATGCAGAGGAAGCACTCGGCTTTTCTCGAAGCAAGACCTACGAGTTCATCCGTCTGGCCGAAGCGCTGGCCGAAAGCAAGAGCC
>CAYTPZ010000005.1:0-52801 GCA_964440095.1 uncultured bacterium
AGACCGAAGCCCAAGCTGGGGCGAGTGTCAGGTGAATACCGTCACTGTACAGCTTGTATCAAATTGGCGGGTATCTTAGGGTACAGTACTAATTCACGAACTGATTGAAAGAGGTAGGAATGCTCACTAGCTTCTCAACTTCTTCAGTGTTTTCTAGGGTAACGCTCTTTCTGACTTTTATAGTCGTCACTTCTATCGCTTGTAGCCATGGTCCTGCCGATAGTGACAATGATGAGGCAATCCCACTCTATCTATGCTTCGACGACTCAACCATTGAAGAGTGGTATGAGAATCGCGACCTCTTCAACGAATACGGTGTGCGAGTCCACCTTCTACATCACTCGGTTCACGATGCTGGAAGACGATCAAATCGAGAAACTACACGCCCTGGAATCCGATGGGCATTCGATCCAGTTTCACAGCACCTTTCATGAGCGTGCCGCCCAATACCTGGAGACGCATACCATCGATGAGTACATCGAAAATGAAGTTTTCATCGGGCTGGATGCGATGCGAGCGGCCGGGTTCAATCCCGTTTCGTTTGCATATCCCGGTGGATCGCACACTCCGTCACTGGACGCCGTCTGCTTGACGATTTTTGAAACCTTGAGGGTCAGTGATCGTGAGGGCCCCAGCATTCTTTACAGTGTGGGTATCGACAACAATTCGATCGAAAGTGTTGTGGCCAATCCACCCGAGATCATGCATGCCCACAGGATCACTGACGAAGATAGCGACTACGCCATTTCGCGTGCTGAGCTTGAATACTTGTTCCAGGAATTGATTTCAGCCGGGTATCGTTTTGATGTGATCACGAACAGAGATTGAACAACTAGCGACCTTTACCGGCGGCTTTCTTGATGTGCTTCTCAGTGTCATCTTTGCCGGTCACGCTCAAGCGCGGATTTGCGTTGGTCGCCGGTTCACCTTCCAGAGGCACAACCACCGAACCCTTGACCATGGCCACTCTCAGAAGGCGCAGTCCCGCGCCGAGCACCATGGAAGAGGGCACCAGGAACTGCACGATGGCCCAGCCGCTGCCGTAGCCCGGCAGGCTCACCGCGAAGAGCACGAGACCCGCCATGCCGTGCAGGGCGGCGAGGGTCCAACCTTCACCCAGACCCGCGCGAAGCAGGCGATGGTGGAAGTGGTGCTTGTCGGCCTTGAAGACGCTGGCCCCGCGACGCGCGCGACGAATGATGGCCACCAGTACGTCCATGACGCCTACGGAATAAGCTGCGAGAACCAGCGCGATGGCGTGCCAGTCCAGGCCCACGCCCGCTGGGACACGGCTCACGAGAATACCGAGTACACCCACGCTTAGGCCGAGAGTCAGGCTGCCCGAGTCGCCCAGGAAGATCTTCCGGTTGGAACTCAGGTTGAAGATGAGGTAGATGGCCGTGACAGTCGCCAGAATCAGGGCCACGGGTCCGTAGAGCGATCCGGTAATG
This sequence comes from uncultured bacterium, assembly GCA_964440095.1. Classification (GTDB taxonomy): domain Bacteria; phylum Krumholzibacteriota; class Krumholzibacteriia; order JACNKJ01; family JACNKJ01; genus JACNKJ01. Next base: position 1,452 of record CAYTPZ010000005.1, read on the forward strand.
AATCCCACCACAGAAATGGAACCGAGAGCCATCAGGCTCATGCCACCCGATAGCCCGTCCATGCCGTCCATGAAGTTGCTGGTGTTCATGAATCCCATGAACCAGAGCATGGTCAGGGGCAGGGAGAGAATGCCCAGCTCCAGCGTGAATCCGCCGAACTGGATGAGGTCAAGACGCACACCCACATTCCATAGTAGGAAGGAGGCCATGGCCTGCACGAGCAGGCGTTTGCTGGGGGAGACCGGACGGAAGTCGTCGATGAAGCCCGTCAGCGTGATCATGCCGAGAGCGCTTAGAACGCCAAGTCCTGCAAGCACGCCCATTCCTTCTCCACCACGGGCGATCCAGACGATCAGGAAGATGGAAACGGGCAGAAACATGCCGATACCGCCCGATAGCGGAATGGGCTTGCTGTGGATTTTGCGGGAATTGGGGTGGTCTACGAGGCCAATGGAAATGGCGACGCCGCGACAAACTTCCTGGACGATCCAACTGATGATGGCGACCAAGGGGATGAGCACGTACCAGGGAATAGGCATTGGACCTTCTTCGCTCGAGACCTTCTGCGCGCTCGTAGATGCGAGGCGCATCCTCCTTGGAACCGGGGGAATCTTAGTGATTTGCCCCGTTTTGTCAACAGCTTGGCAGGGGCAAAGCTATCGGCTTACGGAATACCTGATAGAATATAGGATTGCTCCAAACCCGGCCCAAATCCTATTTGGCGGGTATGGGTTGTTTATATTTAAACGCATACCCCCGATTTCGCAAGATGCACCCTCACCCTGCAGATCCAGCGTTCAAATATGAAACGGGGAGGGCGGATGCCCTCCCCGAATGACATGTGAAGCTGGAATGAGGGGAGGGCATCCACCCTCCTCGCATCTTACTTGATGAGCTGGATCTTCCCGACCTGCGTCTCATTGCCGTCGAGGTGGATCCGGGTAAAGTAGACGCCCGTGGCGAGTTCCTTGCCCGAGTCGTCCTTACCGTCGAAGACGATTTCATGATCGCCCGCGCCGTAATTTTCGCCCGAGATCAAGTGGCGAAGAATACGTCCGCTGGGGGAGACCACTTCGAGGTAGACCGGTGAATCGGAGGCCAGCTCGAAGCGAAGGGTCGTCTTCGGATTGAAGGGGTTGGGATAATTCGGGTGCAGGCGCATGCTGCCGTAACCCGGAATCACCGGCGCGTCCGAGCCGCCGGAAGGATCGCTTCCCAGTTCATAGGTGATGTTTCCATTGGAAACCTGGTCGGCGTTGGCGAAGCCGATGAGCAGTTCACTGATGGCCGAGAAGAGAACCGGAACGATCAGGGTGCCGTTGCCGCTTCCATCCACTTCCATTTCAAAGATGCTGATGGTGCCGTCGAGCTTATCGATGACGATGTGGGGCCTGTACTGATCGCTGGTCGTACTGCTGAAGGTCACCTTCGGATAGTCGGCCAGACCGCTCAGGCTCGCGTGCCTCACGAAGCGTGCAGCCAGGTGGTTGCAGGAGGTGGTCTGGGGAGCGGTGGTCAGTCCCGAAATGTTCTTCCAGTTGCGACGGGAATAAAGATCCGGCGCGTCGGGGTAACTGTAACCGGGGTGGGAGTAGTATCCGGTCAGGTTATTGAACTGAATAAACTCGGCGAAGCCGTCTTCCAGGTCGCTACCGTACTGCTGCAGCCAGTAGCGGTAGCTGTTGAGCATGGACTGACCGGTGTTGGTTACGCGCCAATCCCACAAATCAACGATGATCTGATTGCCGTGGACCTCGGACATGTACTGCTGCCAGATGCAATCCTCGTAACTACCGCTGCCGCCGTAGTCCAGAGAGTATGAGGGCGAGTAAAGCGGGCTGCCCGTGTAGGCGATGTAGTTGTGATAGTCGTTGGTTTCGGGGAAAACAGCCTCTTCGGCCCAGGTTGCGTCCACTTCCACCCATCCGCCTTCGGTCCAGCGGCTGCCCTTGTACTGGCTGGCGTGCTTGAACTCGTGCGCGCAGGTCACCTTGGCGGCGCCCTTCTGGTTGCCGTCGGGATCGTCGTTGTTGGGGAAGCCGAAGAAGTCGTTGTGCAGAACGATACGGGTCTGACCCAGTCCGGCGTTCTGGATGGTGGTGTAACCGTAGTAGGGCATGTCCTCGAATGAGATGTAGTAGGCGCTTCCGCTGGCCACATAGGGCGCGATGAAGCCCATGTCCACGATCTCGGTCTGCCAACTGTGATCCAAGTAGTCGGCGCACCATTCGACGAAGTCGGGGGTGCCGTTGCTGTTGCTGTCGGCCGAAGGTACCGCATTGGGGCCCACGGTCAGGTAGCTAAGCTGGAACCAACCCATGGGCGAATAAAAGGTGACGCGGTCACCGTCGCGCTCGCCATTGCCGAAGGGTTCATCCATCTGAGCCTGCAGATAGTCCTTCACGTCCTGATCAACGTTTGGATCGGTGAGGATGCTCTGGAAAACCCAGGTGCCGTCCTTGTACTTCCGGTCATAGTCCGAGGCCACGAAGAAGCGGCTGTCCACTCTCTCGGGCTCGAAGGCGAAGTAGGCTTTGTTGAGGGCGACGTCGCTGGGGCTGATCAGACCCTGTGCGAGCGCGGATTCGAGGTTCTGGAAAGTCTGAGGCTGCAGATCGTTGTGCGCGAGGGCCGGGATGGCCAAGGCGAGGATCAGCAGGCCCATAGCGAGACGCGGAAGCATGAGACGCATGAGTATCCCCCTTCGGGATTTTGGCAGACCTGTATAGGAAGGGACGCCCGGGCTATGGGGCCCAGATCGTCCCTGGCCGTGTAATTTTACCGGAAACGGGGGGGGAATTCAATTGTTGAGGCGGCGTTAACCCTTGAAGCGCGGGGCGTAGCGCTTGTGGACACGTTCCAGATCGCGGAACAGTCTTTCCTTTCTGACCGGGTCGGGTCCCGTGAGGGCGAGCGCTTCCATGAGTTTTAGCATTTGCTCGGTGTCGGAAAGTGACACGGCTTCGGCGGCTGCGCCCTTTTTCCCCATGTTGTGGTAGTTGTCCAGGGAAATGGCGAGAGCTCCGGTTTTGTAACCGGCCAGTTGAAAGAGCGTGGCTTCGCACCATCCGCCAGGCATGAGCGCTCGCTGATATTGGAATCGCTTGTCCTGTTTCGTAAGGGCTTCCGCGGTGTCGCTGAGCCAAAGAGTCATGCCGTCGTCGAATACACTCATGCGATCGCCCACGCGAATTACCGGTCCTTTGCCGATTTCGAAGGAAGGCAATTCGCGACTGGTTTCCATGACGATCACCGGCAGCTTCTTGGGTACCAGCTTGCCCTTTACCGCTTCCATGGCGCCGGCAAATCCTACTTCTTCGGCTACCGTGAAGAGACCGTAGACCTGTGCCTTGCGTTTGCGTGAGGCGAGGTCGTCGAGCAGGGCGCAGATGAGTGCGGCGCTGATGAGGTTGTCCAGGGCCTTGGAGCGAATGCGCCCCCGAGAAATAGACAGAGGCACGAGGTCGAACCAACCAAACTGCCCAGGCCTTAACGGCTCATTGGCCTTGATACGCAGTACCGTGTCTTCCTTGCGGCGATCCTTGGCCATTTTCACCGAAAGGGTTTCGGCCTTGATGCGCCGCCCCTCATCCTCGAAAACCAGACGGCTGCCCTTCAGGGTCTTTTCGTCCACCCCGCCCAGCAGGCGCACCTTGGCACTGCGGCCGCGACTTTCCATGACCTCGAATCCGGGATGATCCATATGGCAAGTGAAGGCCACGGCCTTGCTGCGTCGACCGGGGTTCTTGTACTCCAACAAGAGGTTGCCCGCCCTGTCTTCCTTGATGCCCAGGCCGCGCTCCTCGGCCAGCCGGCGCACGCGAGCCCGAACCGCATCTTCGTTGAAGGGTGCGGTGGGAAGAGGAAGGATTTCGCGAAGCCAGTAGTCGAGGCGATTCGAAGGCATTTGGCACTCCTCGCTAGCCGCTGACCGCAAATCGCCGACCGCCAGTCCCTCTGGCGGCAAGCGGTTAGCTGTTAGCAGCTTGCGAATCCTAGTCCCTCCATCCTTGAAAGTCACCCCAATCCTTGCTACTATGTGCAGCACCGGGACGCGCCCGGCGATCAGATCCTTTAAATCGATCCCGCGAGGTCGAAAAGGGAGGGAAATGAACCGCGCAAAAGCACAAACCCAGTCCAGAAGGACTTGGGATTTTTTTTGCCCTAAAGCGCCCTTCGCCCCCCTTGCGACGCGGGCGGGGGAGGCCTGATGTCCACCGAGACCTTGAAGCAGTTCCAGCAGAAAGCCGTGCTGATGAGCCCGGAAAAGATGGACCGGGCCCTCAAGCGCATGAGCCACGAAGTCCTCGAGCGCCATGAGAGCGCGGAGGATCTTGTCTTCCTGGGCATCCGCCGGCGGGGAATTCCCATCGCCGAACGCATGGCCGGATACATCGCCGTCATCGACGGTGGCGCCGACATCCCCACGGGCACCATCGACATCGCCTTCTACCGCGATGACTTGGCGCAGATCGGACCTCAGCCGCGAGTGGGCGAGACCATCATCCCCGTAGACATCAGCGGCAAGCATGTGATTCTCACCGACGACGTACTCTTCACCGGCCGTACCGTGCGAAGCGCCATGGATGCCATCATGGACTTTGGTCGCCCCGCCTCCATTCAACTGGCGGTGCTCATCGACCGCGGCCATCGCGAGCTTCCCATTCGCGCCGACTACGTGGGCAAGAACGTGCCCACCAGCGGACGCGAAGTGGTGAAGGTGAAGCTGACCGAAATCGACGAGACCGAAATCGTTCTGCTTGGGGAGATGAGTGAATGAGCTTCGACCGCATGCATCTGCTCGACCTGGAAAGCCTGAGCTCCGAAGAGATTATTCACATTCTCGACACAGCCGAGAGCTTCCGCGAGATCAGCGAGCGGGAGATCAAGAAGGTGCCCACCCTGCGTGGCTTCACCGTGGTGAATCTCTTTTTCGAGGACAGCACACGCACGCGTATCAGCTTCGAGTTGGCCGAGAAGCGCTTGAGCGCCGACGTGGTGAACTTCAGCAAATCCACCAGCAGTGTGAAGAAGGGCGAGAGCCTTCTGGACACCGTGGAAAACCTGCTGGCCATGAAGATGGACATCATCGTCATGCGTCACGGCGCCAGCGGCGCTCCACACTACCTGGCCGAGCGCGTACCGGCCAGCGTGGTCAATGCGGGAGACGGCAAGCACGAGCATCCCACACAGGGTCTGCTCGACTTGCTCACCATGCGCCATCACCTGGGCGACCTGGCCGGTCGCAAAGTGGTCATCGTGGGAGACATCCTTCACAGCCGCGTGGCGCGAAGCAACATTCATGGTCTCACCACGCTGGGTGCCGAAGTCGTGCTCAGCGGACCTCCCACCTTCATGCCGCCCAAGCCCGAGTCATTGGGTGTGAGTGTCGACTACGATTTGCGCCGCGCCATGAAGGATGCCCACGTGGTCAATGTGCTGCGCGTTCAGAAGGAGAGGCAGGAGGGCGGCCTCATGCCAAGCACCCGCGCCTATGCCCGCGACTGGCAGGTGGGACTCAGTCATCTCGAACTGCTCGCCAAGGATGGTATTGTCATGCATCCCGGTCCCATGAATCGCGGCGTGGAGATCGCGCAGGAAGTGGCCGACGGGCCGCGCTCGGTGATCCTGGAGCAGGTCACCAACGGACTGGCCATTCGCATGGCGGTGCTCTACCTGCTCAGCGAGGCGCGCAAGAAACTTGAGCGCGGCGAAATCGAAGAAAAACCCCTTGAAAAGTGCGAGGTCCTGGCGTGAAGGATTGGAGCGAGATCTGCAAACAGGGTGAGTTTTGGCTCACCAACGTGAAGATCGTCGATCCCGAAGCGGGACGCATCTTCGAGGGTGCCGTCAAAGTTGACAGCGGACTCATCGCCGAGGTGCGCGAGGGCGCGGCTCCCGGCGAGGGGAAAGTCTTGGACGGCGAAGGACTACACCTGGCTCCCGGGTTTATCGACTTGCATGTGCATCTGCGGGAGCCAGGTTTTGAAGAAAAGGAAACGGTGGAGACCGGCGCCATGGCGGCGGCCCGCGGAGGCGTGACCACCATTTGTTCCATGCCCAACACCAATCCTATCTGCGACGATGGCTCCAAGGTGGCCTTCATTCGCGCACGGGCGCGCCAGGCTGGACTTTGCCGCGTTCTGCCGGTGGGAGCCATTACCCGCGGCTCGGACGGCAAGCAGCTCGCCGACCTGGGCGAGATGCACGACGAGGGCGCCATCGCCTTCAGCGACGACGGTTGGCCCGTGGCCGACGCCGGCATCATGCGCCGAGCCATGGATCTGAGCCGCGCCTGGGATCTGCTCATCATGAGCCACTCGGAAGAGGCCAGCCTCAGCCGTGGTGGACAGATGCACGAGGGTTCGGTTTCATCGCGCCTGGGCCTGGACGGCATTCCCCGCGAAAGCGAGGAAATCGCCGTGGAGCGCGAGGTACGCCTGGCAAAGATGACCGGCGCCAAGTTGCACATCTGCCACGTTTCCAGTGGAGGCAGCGTGGATATCATCCGGCGCGCCAAGGCCGAGGGAGTGCGCGTGACCGGCGAGACCACGCCGCACTATCTTCTGCTGGACCACAGCCACGTGAGCACCTATGACTCTCACAAGAAGATGAATCCTCCCTTGCGCGAGAAGAGCGACCAGGAAGCCCTGGTTCAAGGACTCATCGATGGAACAATGGACGCTGTGGCCACCGACCACGCGCCGCATACGGTGATCGAAAAGAATGTGGAGTTCGCCGACGCGCCCTTCGGCGTGACGGGCCTGGAGACCAGCCTCTCGGCGCTCATCACGCGCATGGTGGAGCCGGGACTTTTAGACCTGCCCGCCGCAGTGGCCTTGATGAGCTCCAGGCCCGCCGCTATTATCGGCGTGGAGCAGGGACGCATGGTCGCCGGAGCGCCGGCGGATCTGGTACTCTTCGATCCCACCGAACGATGGACCGTGCGCGGCAAAGAAACCGCCTCGCGCTCGGACAACACGCCCTTCGAGGGAATGGAACTCACGGGCCGCGTTCGCGCCACCTTCCTGGCCGGCCGCCCCGTCTTCCGCCGCTACGAAGAGGATGGAGAAAGCCGTGAGAGCTTCACTCCGAATTTGGCCAAGGAAGCCGCGATCGCGTAGCTCCAGGTTCAAGTTCTCAGTTCAGGTTCCAAGTGCGCGCCAGTGGATGACTTTGTTCATGCTACTGCTGCTCGTCGGCGCGCTTTCGGATTGCGCCTATTTCAACACCTACACCAACGCCAAGAAGGCTTTCAAAGAGGCCGAGGATATGCCCGTGGATCCCGCAGGCAAACTCACGCCTCAGGCACGGCGCAGTTACGATACCTGCGTGACCAAGTGCCAGAAGCTTCTGGATGAATTTCCCGACAGCAAGTGGGTGGACGAAGCCCTCTTCCTTATGAGCAAGTCCTATTTCCGCAAGAAGGAATATGGGCGATGTCTCACGCGCCTGGATGAGCTAAGCGAAAGATTCCCCGAGCATCCTTTCCGGGAAGAGGCGCTCTTCTTGCGCGGTGTGGCGCACCTGGAGAGAGAAGAAGAGAGTCGGGCCATCGCGGTGCTGGCCCGCTTGGCGGAGACCTATCCCAAATCGAAGCACTTGGCCGAGGCCATGTATCGTGGAGCCGAGGCGGAGTATCAGCTTGGAAACTGGGACGCCGCCCTGGACGCTTTCGGCAAGCTCCTCGATCGCTTCGATCACAGCGATTGGAACGACGAGGCGCGGCTCAAGCGCGGGCGCATTTACGTGGAGCGCGAGGATCACGAAAACGCCGTGCTGGAATTCGAGAAGCTCGCGGCGACGGCCCGCAAGCGCGGCCTGGCCTTCGATGGTCAGATGCAGCAGGTGGAGTCGCTCATCGAACTTCGCCAGCTCGACGAGGCGCACACGCAGCTGGACGACATGGAACCCGTGGCCGAAAATTTCCGCAAGCGTGCCCAGGTTCTGCTTCTGCGGGCCCTCGTTTATGAAAAGCAACAGCGCATCGATGAGGCTCTGCAGCTTCTCGAGGACGTGGCCGTGGAGTTTGCCAATCAATCTTTCGCGTCCGAGGCCTGGTATCGCATCGGTCTTTTGAATCAGATCCAGCTGGACGATCGTGACGCGGCTCTGGAGTCTTTCGGCAAGGCGGTCAGCGATGGCGGGCGCGGCATTTTCCGCGACCTGGCTGCCCGTCGCAAACAGGCGCTGGAAGATTTCATCCTTGCCCAGGAAGGTGCGAGCACGGCCGAAGGCGACTCATCTTTGGCCGAGGCCCAGTATCGTTTGGCGGAAAATCAATTTCTGAGTTTGGAAGATCCGGAAGCCGCCTTGGAGGCTTACGAAAGCGTTCTGGTCGATTACCCTGAAAGTCCCTGGGCGCCGCGTGCGGCCTATGCCCTTTGCTACATCCAGCGCTACAACCTTGCCGACACCTTGGCCGCGCTGGATGCTTCGCGGCAATTGCTTGAGACCTATCCTGAAAGTGAGGCCGCCAAGTGGGTGAGCGGATGGAACCGCGAATTGGGAGGGGCGCCTTGAGCGGAGAACTCTCCGCTGCCTATCGAAGCGGAACGGTTAGCGCGGTGAATCGCGACGGCCTCTACTATCATATTTCAATTGAAGCAGCAGGTCTGGCCCCCTCCGAACCGGGCGCCTTCTTCATGATCGGCCTGGACGATGCGGGCGGCCCGCCCATGGATCCCCTGCTCATGCGTCCCATGAGTGTGCTCGATCATGATGGCGACCACTTGGACATACTTTTCAAAGTCGTGGGCCGCGGCACGGAACTGTTCGCCGCCGCCGAACCCGGCGATTCACTGCGGCTTCTCGGTCCACTGGGTCGTCCCTTCTCTCGCAGCGTAGAGCCGCCGCACTTTCTAGTGGGGGGCGGCGCGGGTGTTCCGCCACTGTGTTTTCTCTCGCGCCGACTGAGCGCGGAAGGCATCGCCCATCGAGTTCTCTTCGGTTTCAACAGCGCGGATGATGTTCCTGACGCCGCACTTTCTAGGCTTAGCCAGGAACCTGAAATTTTCACCCTCGACGGAAGGCGTGGGCAAAAAGGTCATCCCGTGGTGGCTCTGGAAGGCTCTCGCGAAGCAGGCCGCATTCAGGCCTGTGGACCGGGGCCCATGCTCGAAGCATTGAAGCAGGTGCGGCAAGCCGGCGAAGCCTTGGAACTATCCCTGGAAGAACGCATGGCCTGCGGCATGGGCTTTTGCCGAGCTTGCGTTACGCCCGTTGCCACCGGGGGCGATTGGCGCTATGCCACGGTTTGCCGAGAGGGCCCGGTCTTCGACGCCGATGAACTCGTGGATGTGAACGAGGCAGGCGAAATCTGCCTGCAAGAGGAGAGCACTCGTGGCTGATCTACGTGTTTTCGCCGGGGGGCTTGAACTGAAAAATCCCATGCTCGCGGCCTCGGGTTGCTTCGGTTACGGTCTTGAGGCGGATCCGGTTATTCCCCCTTCGCTTTTTGGCGGCATCGTCACCAAGACCATCACGCCCGCTCCGAGAAAAGGGAACCCCGTTCCGCGTTTGGCGGAAACGACGGCGGGCATGCTCAATTCCATCGGTCTGGAAAACGTGGGCCTGAAAGATTTCCTGAGAATGAAGTTGCCGTCCCTGGAAGACGTGGACAGCAAGATCATCGTGTCGGTGTCGGCAGGATCCGCCGGCGAGTTTGCTGATATGGCGCGGTGTCTGGCTGAACACGCGCGAGTCGACGCACTGGAGCTCAACCTCAGTTGCCCCAATGTGGCCGAACACGGTCGTAACTTCGCCGCCGATCCGGATGCCGTGCGAGAAATCGGTGAGGCGGTCAGGCCCGTTTTTCAGCGTCCCATTTGGATCAAGCTCAGCCCCAACGTGACCGACATCACCGCCATTGCCCGCGCCGCCCGCGAGGCCGGTGCCGATGCGGTGACCGCCATCAATACGCTACTGGGCATGGACATCAAATTGAACAGCGGCAAGAGTCCCTTTGCGCGGACCACCGCCGGACTGTCGGGCCCGGCCATTTTGCCCGTGGCGCTGGCCGCGGTGTGGCGCATTGCGCGGGAGGGAGGCATTCCCACCATCGGCGTGGGGGGCGTCTCCTCGGCCACGGATCTACTCAAGTTCCTGGCCGCAGGCGCGGATGCAGTGCAATTGGGTACGGTGCTCTTTGCAGATCCCGGTGCGCCCCAACGAATTTTGGACGATCTCTCCATCTACCTCGACGCGCGGGGACACGCAAATTTGAGCGCCCTTCGCGAGCAATGGAAGTAGCGGGCGTGAACGCAGCATCACGACTCTATGTCGCCCTGGATTTTCCCGACGCTGCCGCCGCGCGCGCGCTAGCCGAAAAGCTGGCGCCCATGAAGGTGGGCCTGAAACTGGGCCTGGAGCTCTTCAGCGCCGAGGGGCCGGGTTTGGTGAGCGAGCTGGCGCAAGATGCCGATCTCTTCCTCGACCTCAAGTTCCACGACATCCCCAACACCGTAGCCGGTGCCGTTTCAAGTGTGGCGAGACTGGGCGCGGCGGTGACCAACATTCATGTGTCAGGCGGCGAGGCGATGTGCCGCGCAGCGGTGGCCGCCCGCGACGCCAGCGCGTCGAGCATGAAGCTCATCGGCGTGACCGTGCTCACCAGCCTGGGCGATGAAGACCTGGGCCAGCTCTGGAATGCGACACTGGATGCGAGCGCGAGCGCATTGCGCTTGGCTGAGCTCGCGCGCGACTGGGGCATGGATGGAGTGGTAGCCTCGGCCAGGGAAGCGGGCGCAATTCGCGCGGCCTGCGGCGATGAATTTCTCATCGTCACGCCGGGCATTCGGCCTGCCGGCGGCGATGTAGGCGATCAAAAACGCGTGCTCACGCCGGCTGAAGCCCTGCGCGCGGGAGCCAGCCATCTGGTGGTGGGCCGTCCCGTGACTCAGGCAAATGATCCGGCTGCGGCCTGTGCGGCCATCCTCGAGGAAATGGAGGGAAGCCGATGAATCGCGAAACCCTGCTCGACGCCTTCCGCGAAACCGGCGGCATGCTGGAAGGACATTTCATTCTCACCAGCGGCCTGCACAGCGATCAGTACTTTCAGTGCGCGCGATTGTTGGCCCACCCGAAACATGCGGCGGCTTGTGGCGAGGCCATCGCTGCGAAAATGCCCGAGGGCATCACTCATGTGATCAGCCCCGCCATGGGCGGGCTCATTATCGGACATGAAGTGGCCCGGGCTCTGGGTGTGCCCTTCCTTTTCACCGAGCGAGTTGAGGGCAGCATGACCCTGCGCCGATTCGATTTTCCCGAAGGCTGCCGCGCTGCGGTGGTGGAAGATGTGATCACCAGCGGGGGTTCGCTTCTCGAAGTGGCCGGGCTCATTCGTGAGGCCGGTGGCGAGGTGGCGGCCACCGCATCGGTGGTGGATCGCAGCGGCGATCGCGTGCTCGACTTCGGCGCGCCCTTCACAAGCTTACTCCAGGTGGTGGTGAATGCCTGGGATCCGCCTGAGTGTCCGCTCTGCGCCGAGTGCGGCGAGGCCGTGAAGCCGGGAAGTCGGCATCTGAGTTGAATTAGGTGGCGGCGTCCACCCGGGTGGACTTTTCGTGGGTTTTCGGTGGCAAGAAACTTGCCCCGTGAGGGCTGTAACTCGTTGATAATATAATAGTTAAGCATTGCTCCGCGCCCTACGGTTTGCTATCTTATCTACATCCTCCCCGCTCTCTTCTCCGCCCGGAGACTCTTGTATCTGGAGTGGGAAATGTCCGATCAATCCAATGCAAAGGTTGTCCATGAGCGGCTGCTTGCGGCGCTGGCCGCCATGGGCAAAGCCGAGAGCGCGGCGGTCACCCTTTTCGCCGAAGTCATGAAGGGCAAACTCTGTCGCGGGCTGGGCTATGCGAGCGTTCATCTCTATGCCGAGGAAGCACTCGGCTTCTCACGCAGCAAGACCTACGAGTTCATCCGTCTGGCCGAAGCGCGACTTGAGGCCATGGCCGATAAACTCATGAAGAAGCATCACTGCTCTCGTGAACAGGTGCTGCTCATGGCGCTTGAGTCCTTACTTGGAGAGTCCAGCCGGGTGGACAAAGGTGGATCGCCCTATCAGGTGATCGTGCAGAAGTGTCCCGCCTGCGAATCGAAAACCGTGGTGCCGCAGCGGCGTTGTTTGAGCCCGGCAGAAAGCGCGCAGACGCGGCGGTGACAACAGTGAGGAGAACTTGATTACACTGTGCTCAAGTTGTCACAGGCATCTGCATGAGCGGGTCCCGGCGAATTATTATCCCCGGAATAGTTGGTAAACTTGTCTGCCCGCATGTGAAAGGCGGCGAAAGCAAGTGAATTCGTTCGTCCACTGATCTAGTGACTCAATGCGTGCATGGCGAAGTCGCTGAACCAAACCGCGGCGGCCACGAGCACCAGAATGAGCCCTTCGCGGCGCGATAGCTTCCATCCTGTGCGCATGAGCAGAAGGGCCAGAAGAACCAGCCCGCTGAGCACGATTAGAGAAATGCGCGCAGCCGGATTGATCTGCACCGGGCTCAGCATTCCCGCCAGGCCCAGGACTCCCAGTAAATTGAAGATGTTGCTGCCGATGATATTGCCCGCACTGATGGCGTAGCGGCCCTTGATGACGCCGGCCAAGCTGATGGCCAGTTCCGGTGCCGAAGTTCCGGCTGCCACTACGGTGACGCCGATGGCCCATTCGCCGATTCCGAAATCGCGAGCCACGGCCACCGCCGATTCCACCAGGAAGTGTGAGCCCAGCACGATGGCGGCCAGGCTGACGAGCACCACGACCACATCTTGCAAAAGCGAACCTTCGGTGGAAATCTCCGACTTGCTCTCGTCCAGGCCGCGTTGTCTGAACAAGAAGACCAGATAGATGAGCAGCAGCCCGAAGAGCAGGGCGCCGTCGAAGCGTCCCAGGGTCAGATCCGCGCCTACCAGAATCAGCAGCAAAATGGTCGATCCGCCCAGCACCACACCGTCGCGTTTCAGCAATCGCGATTCCATGGGAATGGCGCGCACCATGGCGCAACCTCCCAGGATGAATCCCAGGTTGAAGATGTTCGATCCCACGATATTGCTTACGGAAATGTCACCGTGACCGCCCAGCGCGGAAAGAATGGTCACCGCAAACTCAGGTGCCGAGGTACCGAGGGCCACCACCGTGAGCCCGATGATCAATTCGGAAACGCCGAGTTTCGCTGCCAGTCGGGAGGCCGACTCCACAAGCCAATGGGCGCCCATGGCAATCAGCCCGATGGTGCCGGCCACCACGAGTCCATTGCCCCAAAGCGGCCATGTGGAAAGATCGAAGCCAGCGCTCAAATTCAGATCCTTTTCAAATGTCGACTACTAGACGGGTCATGCTAGCATCCCGCAGGGATTTGGGCAATCCGTTCACCCTGGAAGCAGGCCTTCTAAGTTCCGTTGCCCTTTATCGAGTGGATTGCTATTCTGCCCTTCTTCCAAGGAGATGGAACCATGAGAATACTATTCGCTCTGCTTTTGATCGCTACCGTGGCAAGCGCCGGTCTCGTGAACGACGGCAGCTTCGAAGCTGGTGAATGTGGTGCCGGCAGCGCCTGGACCTGCGCCACCAGCACGCCCGAGTGCGAAACCATCGTTGATCCCCTGCCCGACTGGGGCTTTCCGGCCTATCATGGCGTCAATGCGGTGTGGCTCGGCGGCCTCTGCGGTAACGAGGGCATCAGCAATTCCGTTTGCCAGGACATGATCATCAGTCCATCCCAGTTAAGTTTCTTGTGGATGGGGGCCTTCACCCTCGAAGCCGAGCAGGAGGCCTGGTTCGAAGTGCGCGTGGATGGCGAGCTGGCCCACCGAAGTCAACTGGGCCTGGAGCATCACACCTTTGGAACTTGGGCCCACTCGGAGGATTTATTTGGTCTCATCGATTTGCTGGCCTGGGAAGACGGTGTAAGTCACACGCTTTGCATCATTTTGGACAATCTTTATTCCAATAATGGTGAAACCACGGCCAACCTGTTGGTGGACTATATCGAGCTGAGCCACCCGGTAGCCACACAGGGCTTGAGCTTCTCGACCTTGAAGGTTCTCTACTAATACCGCCGGGAGCGGATCATGAAGATTCTCATTACGGGTATTACCGGTTTCGCCGGCAGCCATCTCGCGGATTTTCTCTTGGAGGAACAACCGCAGGCTGAGATTCACGGCCTCTATCGCTGGCGCAGTCGGCGGGAAAACATCAAGCAACTCACGGGCAAGATTGCGCTGCAGGAATGCGATATTCGCGACGCCACGGCCACGCGTGAGGTCATCGAGGCCCTGCGGCCCGATTACATCTTTCACCTGGCGGCCCAAAGCTTCGTGCCCACCAGTTGGAAAGCGCCCCAGGAAAGTTTGAGCACCAATCTGCTCGGGCAACTCAACCTGTTCGAGGCCGTGCGCAAGGCCGATCTGGATTGCCGCATCCAGGTGGCCGGCTCCAGCGAGGAGTACGGCATGGTCTACGAGGGCGAAATTCCCATCACCGAAGATCAGCCCTTACGCCCGCTCTCGCCCTACGCCGTGAGCAAGGTGGCCCAGGACGCGCTGGCCTATCAGTACTTCATGAGTTTCGGCATGAAGACCATCCGCACCCGTGGCTTCAATCATACCGGGCCGCGGCGTCCCAGCGTTTTCGTCTGCAGTGATTTCGCCCGCCAGGTGGTGGAAATTGAAATGGGGCTGCGCGACAATCTCATTCGCGTGGGCAATCTGGATGCCCGCCGCGATTTTACCGACGTGCGCGACACGGTGCGCGCTTATTGGATGGCCATCAGCAAGGGCGAGCCCGGCGAGGTTTACAACGTGGCCACCGGCAGCAGCTGGGCCATGTCCGAGGTGCTGGATAAGCTCATCAAGCTGGCCGATGTGGACGTGAAGGTCGAGGTGGACCCATCGCGACTTCGCCCCAGCGACGTGCCTCGCCTGGAAGGCGATGCCTCCAAATTGCGCGCGGCCACGGGTTGGAAACCGCAGATTCCCTTCGAACAGACCCTCGCAGATCTCGTTGAATACTGGCGAGTTCAGCTTCCCGAGTGCGGAAGTGAACTTCCTTGAGAGTTCTCGTTACGGGAATCTCCGGCTTCGTGGGGCGGCACTTCGCCGCGAGCCTTGTGGCAGCCGGGCATGAGCCCTGGGGCCTCGACCTGAACATCGAGGCGTCGCCTGCTGGTGTTCACAGCCTGGAATGGGATCTCACACGATCCAAGGGCCTCGCGAAGGTGCTCGACAAGATTCGGCCCGATGCGCTTGTGCATCTGGCCGGTCAGGCCTCACCGGCCGCCGCCCTGGCCGACCCGGAAGCGGCCCATCAAGCCAACGTCACCGCGACAGTTAACCTGTTGGAATCCATACAGATAGCCTGCCCCGATGCATCAATGCTCTTTGTTAGTTCGGCCGAGGTCTATGAACCCGGGGATCACCCCCACCAGGAAAATGAGACTCCCGCGCCGGTGAATGCCTATGGTCGGACCAAGGCAGAGGCCGAACAGCAGCTTCTATCGGCATTCGAGCAGGGCGGACCCTCCTTCATCGTGTCTCGCAGCTTTCCCCATAGCGGTCCGGGGCAGCGCCCCGATTTCGTACTGCCGGCTTTCGCCAGGCAAATTGCCCGTATCGAGGCCGGGCTCCAGGAACCCGTGCTGCGCGTGGGAAATCTGGATCCTCGACGGGATTGGTTGCACGTAAGTGACGTTTGCCGGGCCTATCTGGCCCTTCTGGAGCAGGGCGAGCTCGGCGAAATCTACAACGTCTGCTCGGGAAAAGATCATTCCGTTCGCCAAGCATTGGATTATCTTGTCAATCTTGCGATCATAAAGCCCGATATCGAAGTAGACCCCGCCCGCGTCAGGTCAGTGGATACGCCCCGCCTGGTCGGAAGCGCAGCCAAACTCATGTCGGCCACGGGATGGGAAGCGTCCATCGATTTCGAGAGCTTGCTGGAAGAGCTGCTGAACTACTGGAGAGATCGCGTCAACGAGGAGGAATTGCGTTGAGTCGCATCATGATGATCGGGACGGGCTATGTGGGGCTGGTCTCTGGCGCCTGCCTGGCCGAATTCGGGAACAAGGTTGTTTGCTACGATATCGACCGCGAGAAGATCGAGGGACTTGAGAAGGGTAAGGTTCCTTTCTTCGAGCCAGGACTCGAGGATATGGTCATTCGCAATCGCGATGAAGGTCGCCTGCGTTTCTCCACGGATCTCGCCGAGTGCGTCGCCGACAGCACGGTGATCTTCATTGCCGTGGGCACTCCCGAACAGGACGATGGCACCGCCGACCTCAGCGCCGTCTTCGCCGTGGCCGGTGACATTGCCGATCACATGGAGGGCTTCAAGGTGATCGTGCAGAAGAGCACGGTTCCCGTGGGCACCACCCGGAAGATCGGTGATCTTATACGCGAGAAGACTGATGGCAAGGCCGACTTCGAATTGGTTTCCAATCCGGAATTCCTGCGCGAAGGATCGGCCATCGAAGATTTTATGCGTCCCAATCGCGTGGTCTTCGGATTCAGCGGCCCTCGCGCCCAGGATGCGGTGGAGGAAATCTATCACCCGCTCTACGCAGAAGGAACGCCCGTGCTCTCCACCACTCTCGAAAGTGCTGAAATGGTGAAGTACGCCAGCAACGCATTCCTGGCCACCAAGGTTTCCTTCATCAATGAAGTGGCCGAGCTCTGCGAGCAAGTGGGCGCCGACGTGCAGGTCGTGGCGCGTGGCATGGGAATGGACACGCGCATCGGCGCTAAATTCCTGCACGCGGGCACCGGTTTCGGCGGATCCTGCTTCCCCAAAGACACCATCGCTTTGGTGAAGATGGGTGACAGCTATGGCGTGGACATGAGTTTGGTGAAGTCCACCATCGGCGCCAACGAGCGGCAGAGTAGCCGCGCCGTGGGCAAGCTGCGCACACTTGTAGGCGGCGAACTGGCGGGTCTGCGCATCGCCGTGCTGGGGCTCAGCTTCAAGCCCAATACCGATGACGTGCGCGAAGCTTCATCGCTGAAGATCATCCAGCAACTCTGGGACGAAGGCGCAACAGTTGTGGCCTACGACCCTGTGGCCGGCGCGAACGCACAGCGAGCCATGCCCAATCTGGAATTGGCGGCAGGCGTGGACGACTGTGTCACCGGTGCCGACGGGCTCATCCTCGCTACCGAGTGGAGCGAGTTTCGCCTCTTGGACATGAAGAAAATCGCATCCCAAATGGCGCACGCACGTGTGGTGGACTGCCGGAATATTTACCGTCCCGAGCAGATGGAAGAACTGGGCATCGCCTACGATTCATTCGGCCGAAGGGCCGTGGACGCATGAAACTTCTCGCGATTGTAGGAGCCCGTCCAAACTTCATGAAAGTTGCGCCCGTGTTGAGGGCCGCCAATGCAGCGGGGATGGAGACAAGTCTCTGTCACACAGGTCAGCACTATGACGCTCGCATGTCCGAGGTATTTTTTGAGGAACTCCGCCTTCCGCGTCCCGATATCTTCTTGCAAGTAGGCAGCGGAACACACGCCGTCCAAACCGCCCGCATCATGATGGAATTCGAGAAAGTCGTGCTGGATGAGAAGCCCGACCTGGTACTTGTGGTGGGCGACGTGAACAGCACCTTGGCCTGTTCCCTGGTCTGTGCGAAACTGGGTGTTTCGGTTGCACATGTGGAAGCGGGGCTTCGCAGCTTCGATCGCGAAATGCCCGAAGAGATCAATCGGATGGTTACCGACATCCTTGCCGATCTCCTTTTCACTACAAGCCCAGAAGCCGAAGAGAACCTTCTTCGTGAAGGCGTGGATGGCTCGAAAATCCACTTCACGGGGAATGTGATGATCGATTCTCTTCGATTCTACGAGCAGGATGTGGACGAGTCGAAAGTTCTCGACGAGATGGGTTTGGAAGCCAGAGGCTTTTCGCTGATGACTCTCCATAGGCCCAGTAATGTTGATCGCGAAGAGGATCTCAGCGCACTTCTGGGCGCCATCGCTGAAGCCGGCAAACGCATGCCGGTAGTCTGGCCCATCCATCCACGCACACGCAAGATGATCGAGGAGTTCGGTATCGATACCGAAAGCCTGGGTTTTCGACTCACCGAACCTTTGGGATACTTCGCCTTTCAACGACTCATGCGCGATGCTCGACTTGTACTTACCGATAGCGGTGGCATCCAGGAGGAAACCACCGTACTCGGAGTCCCCTGCCTAACCCTACGCGAAAATACTGAGCGTCCTATCACCTGCGACATGGGAAGCAATCGCCTCGTTGGCACGGACCCCGTGGATATCGCTGAAAACATCCGCTTGGTGCTGGACGGTGACGGTATTCGCAAATCTCAGATCCCTCCCCTTTGGGATGGGCAGGCTGCCGAGCGAATTGTGGAGGTTGTTCTTGAGTGGGAAGCCTCCGCCCTTCCGCTTGACCGATCGCGCGCCTGAGCCCTAAGATGCGGCTCATGGGCAAACTACGAATCGGAATCCGCAAAACTCGTCTCATGCAATTGGCCGCCGAACAAATGGCCGAGCAGATCGCGCAGGAATTTCCCGACATCAAGCCGGAGATTCTGGCCATTGAGGCTGAGATCAAGTCCAAGCCTGAAGATCCCGAAGAAAATATCCGAGATCTGGAGAAGGCCCTGCTGGACAAGCAGGTGGATCTGGTTCTGCACCTGCTCAAGGAAATTCCCGTTGCGCTGCCCGAGAAGATCGAGCTCAAGGGCGTCACCGAACGCATGACTCCCTTCGACGCACTGGTGTTGAACTGCGACTGTCCCTTCCTGGATGAACTTCCCGACACTGCCTCTCTGGGTGTGAGTCACATTCGACAGAGCGAGCAGTTGGGGCTTTTTCGTCCCGACCTTCGTTTTGTGGAACTGAAGGGCTCGGTGGATAGCCGGCTTCAGCAGATGGAAAGCCGCAACCTGGCGGGCATCATTCTGAGCGCGGCCAGTCTCGAGCGCTTGGATCTGCAGAGCCGCGTCACTGAAATGATCATGAGCGACATTCTTCTGCCCGGCCCGGGGCAGGGTTGCCTCGGTATTTTGGCCCTGCGCGCCTCGCGCAAATGGAAGGCGCTGATCGAATTGCTGGGTGATACGACCAGTCGGCTGGAGACCACCGCCGAAAGAGCTTTTCTATCGCAGCTTGCCGACAATCCGGAAGCTCCGCTTGCGGTGCTGGCGGCCGTCGATTCCACGGAAATCCTCATTGAGGGTTTCCTGGCAAACCCGGACACCCACCGCTCCGTGCGCGATTCCGTACGGGGACCCAGCCAGTTCGCCGAGGAGTTGGGCCTGAAGCTGGCCATCGAGCTTTCCTTGCGCCTGGGCGAAGGCGGGCTCCTTTCCCGGGAGACCGACGAGGGCTGATCCCCGGATCCCCCTTGGCAGGTCGGCAACCCGGTGCTAGTTTGAATCCACTCAAACATCTAGCATCATCCGGAGGCGCCGAGCATGCTCGATCGCAAATTCATCCGCCAGGAAAGCGAAACCCTGCGCCAGGCCATCGCCGATAAACGCGAGAGCGCCGACCTGGACGCCTATCTCCAAATGGACAAGCAGCTCCTGAGTCTTATCGCCCAGGTGGAAGAACTGCAGGCCGAGCGCAATCGCGCCAGCGCGGCCATCAACGTGATGAAGAAATCCGGCGAGGATGCATCAAGCGCCATCGCCAAGACCCGCGAGCTCAGCCAGCGCACGAAGGAACTGGAGCAGCAGCAGTCGGACCTGGAAGAACAGCTGCGTGAATTGCAACTGAACTTTCCCAACATTCCTGCGGACGATGTGCCCCGCGGCGGCGAGGAGGACAATCTTCTCATCCGAGAATGGGGTGAGCCCGTCACCGAGCCCGAGTTCGAGATCAAAGCGCACTGGGACATCGGTGAAGAGCTGGGTCTACTCGATCTGGCCCGCGGCGCCAAGGTTGCCGGCAGCGGATTTCCTCTGCTCACGGGCGAAGGCGCGCGTTTCCAGCGTGCCCTCATCAACTTCATGCTCGACCTTCATCGGGAGGCGGGGTTCACCGAGTTGATTCCGCCGCTTCTGGTCAACAGCGAAAGCGCCAGGGGCACGGGCCAGTTGCCCAAGCTCGAAGACGACATGTACCACTGCACTATCGACGACCTTTGGCTCATACCCACCTCGGAAGTGCCGGTCACCAACATGTTCGCCGGTGAAATATTGGGGCCCTCCGATCTTCCGCGCTACTACTCGGCCTACACGCCCTGTTTCCGGCGCGAGGCCGGCGCTCATGGCAAGGACACCCGGGGGTTGCTGCGGGTTCACCAATTCGACAAGGTAGAAATGGTGAAGTTCGTGAGGCCGGAGACCAGTGAAGAGGAACACGAGAGTCTGCTGGCCCAGGCGGAGAAGGTGCTTCAGGCACTTGAACTCCCCTACCGCGTCATGCTTCTGGCCTCGGGCGATCTCTCTTTCGCCGCGGCCAAGTGCTATGACCTGGAGATCTGGTCGCCGGGTGTGGGGCGTTGGCTGGAAGTGTCCAGTGTCAGCAATTACACCGATTTCCAGGCGAGGCGTGCGGGAATCCGCTTCCGTCCGAGCGAACGCGAGAAGCCCCAGTTCGTTCACACCTTGAACGGCAGCGGCGTGGCTCTTGCACGTTTAGTGGCGGCTCTGCTGGAAACCGGGCTCACGCCCTTGGGTCGCGTAAAGATCCCCGAGGCGCTTAGGCCTTACATGGGCGGCCAGGAATTCATCGGCAAGGAGGACTAGCCTGCTGAAACGAGGTGGATTTACTTCGGGAGAACGCGTCCGGCTTCTGCTGCGCGCCTACTTCCTGGTGGGTAGCATCGCCTTGCTTTTGGCAGCGGTTCTCTATGTGCGGGGGCTCACCGAGTCCGCGCGGAACGAATCCAATTTCAGCGCCCAGGCCGTTAGTCGAATGGTAGCCCTGGTGCTTGGCGTGGAGGAAGACGAGCGCTTCTACCACCGCCTGCGTGAACTCCTCGACGAGATCGCCGAGGAAATGCCCTTCCCCATGATCATCACCGACGTAAAAGGCCGCCCCCTATTCTGGAACGGCGTGCCCGACGTGCCCTTCGATGAAAGCTACGACTTCGACGCCCTGCGAATCATTCGCGTGGACGATCCGCCCGATGAAAAAATCGCCGCGCTCATCAACTATGCGCGGGAGTTCAGGCGCGAGGGGAAGATGGTCCACTACTTCCTGCCCGGCAGTGAAACGCGGACGGTGCAGGGCTATGTCTGCTACGGCGAAAGCAGTCTGGCCGGGCGCCTGGGCCGAGGTATCACGGTGCAGCTTCTGATTTTCCTCGTTTTCCTGGTTGTCGGTACCTTGGGCTGGTTCCTTGTGAAGCGCTTCGAGCAGGAGAGCATCTGGGTGGGCCTGGCCAAGGAGACGGCACACCAGATGGGCACACCGCTCACCAGCCTGCTGGGCTGGATCCAACTGAGCCAGGTGCGCCTGGATGATCGGGATGAAGAGTGGCTGCGCCCGGTGAGCGAGTCGCTTGAGGAAATGACCCTGGATCTGGATCGCCTCCAGAAAGTATCCGATCGCTTCAATAGTATGGGCGGAGCGCCGCAGCTCAAGCATGGGGACCTGCGTCCGGTGATTCGCGGCACCGTGGACTATTTCCGCAGTCGCCTACCCCAGCTGCGGGTACAGGTGGAGATCCGGGATCATTATGATGAAGTGCCGCTCACGCCTCATCACCCCGAGTTGCTGGAGTGGGTGGTGGAGAATCTCATCAAGAATGCCCTGGATTCTCTGGACAAGGAGCAGGGCCAGATCACCGTGGATCTGCGCTACAACGCCACCGAAGCCGGTGTGGAACTGCACGTTCGCGACAACGGCCGGGGCATCCCCCCATCCGAGCGGCGGAAGATCTTCCGCCCCGGATTCAGCTCACGCATGGGAGGTTGGGGTCTGGGTCTCACACTCAGCCGCCGCATCGTGGAGGAATACCACGGCGGACGCCTCTATCTGCTCGATAGCATCGAAGGACACGGCTCCTGCTTCGTCATGCGACTGCCCGCCTGATAAACTTCGTTTGAAGATGATTCATGTAAAGAATGCCATCAATTGCCCGATCTCCTACTTAAGAGGAGAAGAATCGGCGGTAAGTGAATGCCATTCAACAATTTCCCTCGATTTTAGAGGACTCGCCGAATCGCTACGCATGGGAATCGAAGAGCGTGTGGTGGAATTTGAAAGCAAGCAACTCAATGTTACGGCCAGTCTTGGCGCCGTGAGCCATGCTCCTGCAGGCATGGCCAGCGAGTCCGCTATGCTGGTGGAGGCGGTCTCACAAAGCTGTTGCCCAAAGCGCCGTCCGCCCGTAATTTCCGGATCAAGTACGCAAGGGCGGCATAAAGGCGGGAGCTCCAGCAAGTATGACCCAAGCCCCACGACAGAAGATTCTCTGGGCCGACGATCAGATCGATCTGCTCAAGCCACACATGCTCTTCCTGGAAGAGAAGGGATACAGCCTGCGCGGCGTGCCCAATGGCGATGATGCCGTGGCCCTGCTGGAGCAGGAAGACTTCGATCTGCTACTTCTGGACGAGCAGATGCCCGGAAAGAGCGGCTTGGAGACATTGGAGGAAGTGCGGCGTTCCCAGCCCGGACTGCCGGTGATCATGATCACCAAGAGCGGTGAAGAGGGCCTGATGAACGAGGCCTTCGGCGGGCAGGTACAGGATTTCTTGGTGAAGCCGGTGAATCCTGCGCAGATTTTTTCGGCCATCAAGCGGATTTTCGAAGGTCGGAAGATTCAGGAAAGTCAACTATCTCGAGATTACATTCAGGAATACGGGCAGATCAGCACGGAGAACATGGAGAATGCGGGTCCTGAGCGCTGGCTTGAGGTCAACCGCTTCCTGACCGATTGGGATCTCAAGCTCGACAATTTCGAGGGCACCGGCCTGGAGCAGACCCATCAGGATCTTCGCCGCGACCTGAATCATGCCTTCTGCCGCTTCGTGGAAGAGAACTACCAGGGCTGGGCAACGGGCGACCCGCGTAATCGTCCCCTTATGAGTCCCGACATTTTCTCGACCTTCGTCCAGCCCTTCGTGGAAAGCGGCCGGCAGGTCTATTTTCTGGTGATCGACTGCATGCGTCTGGACCAGTGGAATGTCATTGAAGAGATGTTGAGTCCCCTGTTCAACGCCACCGTGGATCATTATTTCGCCATTTTACCTACGGCCACACCCTATGCGCGAAACGCCCTCTTCGCCGGACTTTGGCCCTCGGAAATCGCCGAGAAGATGCCTCATTTCTGGAAAGAGGATCCCAAGGAAGAGCTCAGTCTCAATCGATTCGAGCGCGAACTTCTGGGGGCTCAACTCGCTTCCAAGGGACTGAGAGACCGTAACTACAAATACGTTAAGGTCTCCAACATCTCTCAGGCCAACGAGCTATACCGGCAGATTGGTGGATTTGCCGACATTCCGCTGGTGGCCTTGGTTTTCAACTTCCTGGACATCCTGGCTCACGGGCGCAGCCAATCGGAGATCTTGCAGGAAATCGCCCCCGATGAATCTGCATTCCGCAGCCTCATGGCCAGTTGGTTCCGCCACTCGGCCCTCTACGACATTCTCAAGTCATTGGCCAAATCGGGGGCCATGGTCGTGGTGACCAGCGATCACGGCTCGGTACTCTGCCGGCGCTCGGCCCTGGTTCAGGGTAACCGCAGTACTTCCACGGGAATCCGCTACAAGTACGGCGACAATTTGGGCTGTGACACGAAGCAGACCCTGCGCATCAAAGATCCCTTGGCCTGGCGACTGCCCACACAACGCGCCACTAAAGACTACGTGATCGCCAAGGAGAACCACTTTTTCGTCTATCCCACGAATTATCATGAGTTTGAGCAACGTTATACCGGAAGCTTCCAGCACGGGGGCATATCCCTCGAGGAGATGATCGTCCCTTGCGCCGTCCTGGATCCCAAGACCTGATCTTCACCAGCAACTCGGCCGAGGAAACCGCCGACCTGGCGGCGGCCTTGGGCTTGGTGGCCAGGCAAGGAGATTTCCTGGCCCTATTCGGCGACCTGGGTGTGGGGAAGACAGTTTTCGCCAAAGGCTTCTGTGCGGCCTTGGGTATTGATCCCCTGGGAGTAGATAGCCCCACTTTTGTGCTGCTTAATGAATACGAGGGCCGGCTGCCCGTTTATCACTTCGATGCCTATCGACTTGAAGGGGGCCGCGAAGAACTCACGGAGCTTGGTTACTTCGATGAGACCCTCGATGAGGGTGTAGTTCTCATGGAGTGGGCTGGACGAGTGGGGGATCACCTGCCTGCCAGGGCCCTTCGTCTTCACATCGAGATCTTGGATGCGAACCGGAGGCGATTGACTTTCGAGGAACCTTCGGAGAGAGTGGCCAAAGGCCTCTCAGAATTCCTGCCCTAAAAACAAGCCCATAGCCCTGCTTATTCTCTTGAAGTTCGCCCGCCAGTTTGACGGCCCCGGCGAATAGGCCGACCATGTGTCCATGTTGTGGTTGGCTACCCTCTCGGCACAAGGAGCTTGTTGAGCTGCGAATCCCGGGGCGGGCGCATGGTCAGTAAGTCTTCTAGTCACAAGTGATAACACTAGTAATTGAGAATAATCAGGTCTATAGCCCTGAAATGTCGCGGGCCTGGAGTTCATATCATTTCACCAAGGTGTGCTCAGATGATCCGCTATAATTCGCGTCGCAAATGAACTGGATTGATTCTGACAGTCTGGCGGGAAACTGGCCGGTTGGAGGGTCGCACTTTCCGGGCAAGCGGTAGAACTTTCCTAAACAATCGCTGAGAGTCTGAAATCTCGAGTGATTCGATCAGATGGGACTTGTGGCCAGGGTTGAGTCAATGATTTGCCTTCAAAGGGTTTAGCCCAGGCTCATCTGAATTGCACTCAGTTTAGGATCGAATTCTGCTCAGTCTGCCCCACCGGACTTATAGCAGGGCCGGGGTCGCGCTTTGGGGAGAAGTGGCCACTGGTCTGGAATTATGGACTTCCTTGAGAGGATCTAAACAATGAAAATCATGAGACTTACAGGTCTTTTGCTTCTCGTTGCGGCTACCGCCTGGGCTGGTAGCACCGCCACGCAGAACATAGACGTAACCGTTCCCGTCATCGATGAGGTAGCTGTGAGTGGGGATGCGACCATTACCTTCTCGACCCCTTCGGGTGGTTCGGGATTTGATGACGCCACCGATGCTTCGACTACTCTCTCCTGGACGACAAACTCGTCCGGGCGCGAGATTACGATTGCCTATGACGCCGCGCATACCGGAATCACTCTACAGTGCGAAGCGACTTCGATCTCTGGTGGTACAAGCGCTGGCGCAATTACCATTGGAACCTCGGCAGTTGACTTTGTGACGAGCATCGACAATACCTCGGGCTCTGCCACGCTCAGCTACACCGCTTCGGCCACGCTTTCAGCGACTACGTCGGCCTATGTGGTGACCTTTACGATTCAGGCTGCTGCATAAGCCTCTAAAAAGGTGCTTTACACCTTCTGCGCGGGGAACTAGCCTCTCCCTGCGCAGACCTTTTGGTGGTGTCCGTGAGAATCTCACGATTTCTACTCATCGCGTTATGGCTACTACCCTTGCAGGTTTTGGGAAGTCTGACTGTGGATGGCAATCTCATTGAGACCTTCCACCTTCAGCCTGGCCAAGTCTTTGAGGGATCACTGGTTATAAGAAACACCGGTGATCAGGCCGAGCCCGGCCGTGCCTTTGTTACCGACTACCTCTTTGGTGCCAGCGGATGGAATCGCTACGATCCTCCGGGCAGCCATCCTCGGTCGAGCGGCCTTTGGACCCAGGTTTCTCCCTCTGAATTTGTGGTTCCACCAAGTGGGGAATTCTTCCTGGCCTATTCGATACAGGTCCCCGCCGATGCCACACTGCTCGGTAGCTACTGGTGCGCCGTTATCCTCGAACCCGGAACGAGCATAACTCCTGACGCGGCAATCGATTCCACCGGCGAGACTCCCGATGTCGCCCTGCGAACCGTCATCCGACATTCCATCCAGTTTGCCATGGATGTGGGAAACGGCGGCCACAAGGAAGTCCAGATTGTTGGGCGTTCCCTGGAAGCTGGCGACCAGGGTTTAAACCTGATCCTGGACGTGGAAAACTCCGGCGAGAAGTCAGTTAACCCCTTGATATGGGCGGAGTTTTTCAATTCCGAGGGGGAGCGAGTGGATCGGCAAGAGCAGCAGCGCGGGCGGCTCTACCCGACCTGCTCACTGCGGCAGATTTTCCCCCTGAACCTCGTCACGGGCAGCTATGAAGTGCTCGTAATCATCGATGACGGCAATGGCGAAGCCTGGGGTGCCCAGTATAGCCTCGAGATCCCCTGATTCAGAGACTCGTCGCCTAAGCCGCACGCCACTTTGTCCACATAAAAACAACAAGTTAAGTAGCCTCCCTATCTGGTGAATAGAATTCGATTTCGAGCCTAAATGGTGTCGAAATTGCTTTGGATGGCTGGTCCTTCCTCGGAATACCCGATTGAGGATCGTCAATCCTGGAGATGCCGGAGGCTAACTCCTTGTCGTTGAAGGGTTCCCATAGGGGCTTGGCGATGGCCACATGGCTGACGCTGGCAAGTTTTCTGGCTCCCGGACCACCGTCCTGGGGGGAGGGGGGACTATACCCTGAAGCGTCCCTTCGAATATCCGGTCCCGACAGCCTGATCACCGACTCCGGAGCCACGGTTTCCTACCTGCTTCGCATCCAGGCTCCAAGCTCCGACCAGGGATCCTACCCTGAGATCATCGAGCACCCTGAAAACTGGAAGTCCGTCCTTGGGCCCAAGACTCGAGACTTCGCCAGGGAACGGGGATCACTCCGGCTCCTGGCCTTCCAGATTCCCCTGGATACCGCTCCCGGCAGCTACGCGATCAGCTACGCCCTCGATCACTCCGAGAGCAAAGTCGCGAAAATCACGCATGTCCAAGTTCGCGCGCGCAGGTGTGTGAAACTGCAGATTCTGGAGCGCCCCTCCCCGCTCATCGCCGGTGAAAGCGGGCGGGTGAACTTTCTGGTATCAAATCGCGGCAACACGGAGTTGGATCTGAACCTGACAGCCGAGAGTCGCGGCGAGTGGCCGGTGGCGCTCAGTGAATCCCGCATTTTGCTGCCTGCCGGTCGCAGCCGCAGTGTGACGGCCACCCTTCTCGTCCCTGAAAACCTCGATCGGCAGATGCGATCTCACCTGCGTTTACTCGCCGAGGCAACTTTTGAGGGCGAGACACTGGAGCCGGTCTCGGCAGATTTGGTGCTGGATGCCGTTCCCCGCATTAGCCGAGGCACGGATCCCTGGCGCAGACTTCCCACGGAAGTTCAGATACTGGCTCATCGCTGGAACGAGCGAACATTCCTTTCGGGTCAGTGGTGCGGTCGTGGATTCCTGGACAAAGATCATCGGCACGAACTCGAGTTCCTCCTGCGAGGGCCCGACTCGCGCAGCTTCGGCGCCTTCGGCCGGCGCGAGGAGTATCGACTGACTCTCAAGAGTCCGAATAGTCTGATCCTGCTGGGAGATGGACCCTACGGGCTTTCTCCCCTGACGCGGGTCTCCCTGCAATCGCGGGGCTTGGAATTCTCCTTGGACGCGAGCTCGGGACTTCGCGCCGGCGCCTTCTTCATCGAGCGCCCCGGGGTGAGCAATCTGCATGAGATCGGCGCTTATCTTGGCGGCTCCACTGAGTCAGGCGGCCGTTGGCGATTGAATCTTCTGGGCAAACCCACCGGTGTGGTGGGCGGTCCGCTGAATGTGGGTCTGGCCTCTTTGCAGGCGGATCTGCCCGAAAGGGCGGGCATCCTCACGGAACTCGAGGCTGGACTCAGCCGCGGAGGAGGGGGCAGTGATGCCCTGGGCGGGGCCTTTCGCCTGCACATGCACAGGAATCAGGGTCGACTGGGCCTTCGCCTGGAGCGCATCTTCGCCAGTGAAGACTACCGCGGAACCTATCGTGATCACGATTACATGGCCGGTGAACTGAGCGCTGCCTTGGATGCGTCCTGGAGCACTCGGCTCATGGCTCAACGTTGGAAGCGGAAAATATACGAGGAAGGAACGGTTTCCCCGGGATGGGAGCAGCGCGCCGAGCTGGGAGTTCATCATCACTCCCGTCGTGGACTGACCCTGGGCCTTAGCGGGGTGACGTCGGGTTTGAAGACCAGCGGGGGAGAGAGCCGATGGGGCGAGAACTTCCTGCGCTTGGAGTCCCGGCTCAGCCGTTCCGACCACAGTCTGGGTCTGCGTGTGGAGTTGGGCGAACGGGACAGCTACGAGTCGCAGGCTCCGGCAAACCTGATGCGGGTGGCCCTGTCACTCAGGCTCAAACTGCGATCCTGGTTGTCTCTGTCCATGGCGGGCTCGCGAAATCACATGGACGGGGGGCTAAGCTCGGGCACCAGCGATACAGGGCAGATTTCCCTGCTGATGACCCCACACGCTCGCCTTACTTTGAACCTGCGCGCCATGGCGTCCGAATATCGCTTCCACACTCATAGCTCCTATCGCCAGGTAGATATGGGTGGCCGCTACCGAATCTCCAGCGATATCTACCTCGAAGCACAGGCCCGCATGGGACAGGCCGGCGACGGTGATTGGAGCCCGTCGCTCAAACTCGGCATCACCCGTTCCCTGGGCCTGCCTCTGGCGCGGACCGCTCGTCTCGCGCACCTCGAGGGCCGCGTGGTGAATAGCGAATCTCCCAGTGGCGCAGGTGTGGCTGACCTGTTGCTGCGATTGGACAATCACATTGCGGTGACCGACGCCCAGGGGAACTTCAGCTTCCCCAATATTCCTGCCGGCGATTACCGCCTGGATCTGCCCCGGCCTTCTTTGGGCGTGGAGCGGGCTCTGGTGGAGAAGGCTCCACTTCACTTGTGCTTGGCCGAAGGCGACAAACAAACCATTCAGCTGAGCGTGGCGCGAACCGCCAGTTTGAACGGCCGCATTTTGCGCTATGCATCCACCGAAGGCAGCACTCCTCACCAAGGCAGCCCCGGCGGTCTCTTCCTCGAGGGCAGTGACCGCGCCAATTGGGGAGCCGGCGAGGGCGGGGATCCTTTGCTGAACGAAGACAGCCTTGTGGAGCTCGGCGGGATCGAAGGGGTCTTGCTCAAACTAAGTGGCAAGGGCCGCAGCTTCTACCGCCTGAGCGGTCCCGATGGGCACTTTCACTTCGATGAACTTCCGCCGGGTATCTGGACTCTCGAAGTGGAAGATTCGCAATTGCCGTCCAATCATTTCCTGGAGGAGAACCGATACACCTTCCAGCTGGCGCCGGGTGAGGCCACCAAGCACTTGTTCAGGGTTTTGCCGCGATTTAGGCCCGTGCGGATGATCGATCAGGAGAGTTTGCAGGTCGCCGGCCCGATTGTTGGAAAGGACGCGTATCCTGTGCTAAGTTCCCGCCGTTCCGCTGCGGAAGGGAAGTAAAGTGATCCTGTCCATCGACGTGTCGCACCGCCTGGGGCTGATGAACCTAGAGCTACCGGACGGGCGAAGCCTGTCCCGGCACAGCGACCGGCCCCGGGAACACATGGAGTTTATCCAGACAACGCTGGCGGAACTGCCATCGGAGAGCGGTCTGAGATGGAACAGCCTGTCTCGCATGGCCGTGACCTTGGGACCGGGCAGTTTCACGGGTCTGAGAGTGGGCCTGTCCGCGGCCAAGGGTCTGATCTTCTCAACGGACATTCCGCTACTGCCATTATCGAGTCTGGCCGTTCCCGCGGAAGCCGCGAACGGGGCTATGCCTCGAGCCATATTCAGACGAGCACGAGCAATGGAACTTTGGACCGCCTTCTTTCCACCCGGCGAGTCTGCGCCACGGGATCTAGGCCTGCGCACCCGGGAAGAAGCCCTCCTTTGGCGGGACACCCTGGCGCAAGATTGGCCGGAGCTGAAATGCTTCGGGGAGGACGCCGAAGAGGGCCAGGCCCTCGATCTCCTCCCCGAGCCAAGTCCGGCTGAACAGCTCGCAGCTTTGGGTAGGCTTGCAAAACGTGGCGGGCGGGAGTATCGCGGCGAGGAAATCGATACGGTACTGCCCGAGTACATGGCTGATGCCTCCATTACCTTGCCGGGAGGCGGGAAGCCTTGAGCCGCGCCTATCACTTTCGTCTCGAACACCGAGGCAGGACCCTTCAGGGCCTGCCTTTCGATGCTGAACAGATTCCCGAGGTGATGGATCTCGAGAAAAGTTGCTTCCCGGATCCCTGGACTGTGAACATCTTCGCCCAGGAAGCCAAGCCCGAAGACCATCGTTGGAACCTGGTGCTTTACGATGGCGACGAGTTGGTCGCCTATGCAATCAGCTGGGTTGTGTCGGGGGAAACGCACTTATTGAATATCGCGGTTAGGCCTGATTTGCAAGGAAAAGGCGTCGGTAGGTTGTTCTTTCGTTGGATGATGGACGAGGCTAGAAGGGCTGGAGATTATATATTTCTTCTCGAGGTTCGGGCCAGTAATGAACGCGCGAAGAGGCTCTACGAGTCCGAAGGCTTGCAGGTTGTCATGAAGCGCGACTCTTACTATCCCGATTCGGGGGAAGACGCCCTAGTCATGATGTGTTTCCTGCAGAAAGACCCGGAGGAAAAATGATGAAGCCCACTCCTGTCTGGTTGCCGCCGGCTCTTCACGCATCCCTGGAGCGAATTCGTCCCGCTTGGGAAAAGTTGGATATTCCCCCAAACTCCGTGGCCGTGATTTTGGGTAGTGGATTGGGCGAGGCCGCCGGCGACTTCCCGGTGATCTGGGAAAAGGGTTTCAAGGAGCTGGGCCTGCTGTCGGCGGGAGTGGCCGGACACAAGGGAAGCTTGATTCTGGCGAACAGTGGGGGCGCTCCTCTACTTTTTCTCTCGGGCCGCCTTCACCGCTATGAAGGGCACCCCGATGATGCGGTTCTGCTGCCCCATGCGGCGCTATCCCTGCTGAAGCTCAAAGCCGTGCTGGTGACCAATGCCGCGGGTGGCCTGAACTCGGCATTCCAGGCCGGCGATTTCATGCTCATTCGCGACATCATCAGCAGTCAGTGGCGTGATCCGCTGCGAGGAGAAAGCGGTAAAGCGCCCATTCCCCTGCGCCTTTACGATGATTCTCTCTGGCCCGGACTACGGGCAGCCGCCGAGGCAGGCGCCGTGACCTTGCACGAGGGAATCCTGCACGCGGGCCTGGGTCCCGCCTTTGAAACTCCCGCCGAAGTGAGAATGGCTCGCAAAATGGGCTGTTCCGCCGCGAGCATGAGCACCTATCCCGAGTCGGTTCTCTATGCGCGAATGAAGATGCCGGCAGTGGGTATCTCGTGTATTACCAACGTGATAGATGAAGAAGCAGGCGAGGAATTGACTCACGAAGAAGTGCTGGAAACGGGCTTGGCGGCTGCGGATCGATTCGGAAAAATGCTGGCGGCCTGGACGAGGAACCTGGCTGAATAGGGTTGCCCAGGGGCCAAGCCCTTCCTATAATCGGCCGATCCCGTAAAGAATGTGATTTTCAAGAAGGGTGAAGAATGTCCTGGCTGAAGCGCACCCGCAAGGGACTCAAAGATTCCAGCAAAACCTCGCGCAAAGAGATCCCTGACGGTCTTTGGCTCAAGTGCCCGACCTGCAGCGAGATCCTCTTTCGTCAGGAACTGGATAAGAACCTTTGGGTCTGCGCCAGTTGCAGTTTTCACCATCGTGTGGACGCCCATCGCTACATGAGTTTTCTGCTCGACGAAGGCAGTTTTGAAGAGACCCATCGTGGCCTCGTGAGCAAAGACCCCCTGAATTTCCAGGTCGGCAAAGACAAGTACGCCGAGAAGGCCAAGCTGGCTCAAGAGAAGACGAACCTGGAAGATGCCGTGGTTACGGGCCTGGGCACAGTGGGCGGACATCCCGTGAGTTTGGCCGTGATGGATTTTCGTTTTATGGGCGGATCCATGGGATCGGTGGTGGGCGAGAAGATCGCCCGGGCCATTCGTGATGCCATCGACAAACGGCGTTCGCTGATCATCGTGTCGCAGTCGGGCGGTGCGCGCATGCAGGAGAGCGTCCTTTCGCTCATGCAAATGGCCAAGACCAGCGCATTGCTCGGACGCTTGCGCGAGGCGGGCCTGCCCTTCATATCCATACTGACCCATCCGACCACCGGCGGCGTGACCGCTTCCTTCGCCATGTTGGGTGATCTCATAGTCGCCGAGCCCAAGGCGCTTATCGGTTTTGCCGGTCCACGCGTGATTCAGCAGACCATCAATGCGGAACTGCCTCCCGGTTTCCAGACCAGCGAGTTCCTGCTGGAGCACGGCATGGTGGACGCTGTGGTGGATCGCAAAAACCTGCGGAACTTCCTGGCCAACAGCCTTCGTTTCTTCACCGGTGGGCGCGCACAGGCCGATAGTTTCGACAGTTCCGGCGAAGGATTCCGTCCGGGCGCCGTCGCCCCGGGACAGGGTGGCTCCGCAGGTGAAACACCTTCGCTCTTTCGCGCCAGGGCCGCCGGAGCCGGCGGCGGAAGTTCGGAAGACAGTGCCTGAAGACTCTTCGCGTCACTTCGAGTTTCCAGAAGCGCCTTTGATTCCCCCTGAAACCGAAGCCGAGAAATGGCTCTATGGCTTGAGTCGTTTCGGCATGAAGCTGGGTTTGGCGAACATCGTCGAACTGGCCAGGCGCTTTGGCGATCCCCAAAACGATCTTCGTTTTCTTCATGTTGCCGGCACCAACGGTAAGGGATCGGTCTGCTTCTATCTCGAATCACTGCTCAAGACTTCCGGGCACAAGGTAGGCGTTTTTGCAAGCCCCCATCTTGTGCATGTGGGTGAACGCATTCGTGTGAACGGTGAGTTGCTTTCTCATGATGAACTGGCGCACTACGTGGATCGAGTGCGCGCGGATGTGGAGGAACTCAAGGCAACTTTTTTTGAAGCCATGACATTGATTGCGCTTCTGCGTTTCGCCGAAGCGGGCGTGAACTACGTCGCCTGGGAAACGGGCTTGGGAGGACGCTACGATTCCACGCGTGTGGCAGATCCTGCCGCCTGCGCCATCACGCGAGTGGGGCTGGATCACACCAAGTATCTCGGTACGACTCTCGAGGAAATAGCCGCGGACAAAATGGGAATCGGTCGACAGGGCATACCGCTCTACACGGGCCAGGAACCGGGAGCTTTGCTCGAGTTCATGAAAGAGCAGGCACTAGCTGAAAACCTGGATCTGATTCCGGTGCCGCCCCTTAGCCAGGAAGGATTGATGCCCTTCCAACGGGGAAATGCCGCGCTGGCGCTTCGCATGCTGCAGGATCTGGCCCCGTCAACAATCCCCGCCGATTTCGAGACAGTGCTTCGCGCAACATCATTGCCGGGACGTTTTCATGTAGTTCGCGAGGATCCGCTCATGGTCATCGATGGAGGACACAACCCACAGGCCCTGGAAGCTGTACTTGGCGAATGGGATCGCCGCGTGCCCGAAAGTGGCACCATCATTTTCGGCTGTGGCGCCGACAAGGAAGTGGATGCACTTCTGCGAGTGCTTCAGGAAAAACCAAGGCGTGTCATTCTGACCGGCGCGCAAAATCCACGCTCACTGGATGGTAAGGAGCTGTTCGATCGTGCGGGAGGGCCACAGGATTGGGAAGTCACCGCGTATTCCACCGCGGCCTTCGCTGCCGCAAGTGCTGGCCCCATGCTGGTGACGGGATCATTCTATCTTGCGGGCGAGGCATACTTGTGGATGAGAAAATGACGGATCATCAACCTGTCCACACTCGATATCCAACAAATGAAGTTCTTAAACTGCCAAGCGCGAAAGAGAGTGGCCCTTCAGCGAGCCATTTTCAATTCTGAAACTTGGCTATTCTACTGGAATTTCCCTCCGGCTAACCCTAGACTCGGCTTCTTCAATCCTCGTGTCTGCGATCTAGGAGAACCATGGAGAAATCATCCCAGCGGCGGCGCTTGCCTGTCGAAAAACTTCGTTGGACCTGCGATCCCGCCACCCTGCCCATGGATGTTCACAGCGGCAATCATCGCTCCTTGGAAATCATAGGACAGGAACGGGCCTTGGATGCTCTGCGCATGGGTTTGGACATCCGCAAACCCGGCTACCATATCTTTGTGACGGGCACCGAGGGTACGGGTCGCACCACGACGATCCGGCGTGTACTGGAAGACAGGAAGACCAAGGTTGAGTTGGAAGACCTTTGCTATGTTTTCAACTTCGACGATTTTGATTCCCCGCTTCTGCTTCGCTTCCCCTCTGGCGAGGGCCGTGATTTCAAGAATCGGCTCGGCCGCATGGTGGCGAGTTTGCGCCGACACGTGCCGACGCTTTACAAGAGCGAGAGCTATCAGAAACGTCTGAATCGCCTGGAGCGCGGATTCCGTCAACTACAGGAAGAAGCTGGGCGACAGTTCTCCGAAAAAGCCCACAAGCTTGGATTCCAGATTGTGGAGATGCAGTCGGGAGCATATAACCATCCCGATCTTGTGGTTGGCATGGGTGAGGAGCAACTGGAGATCAATGAGCTCAGCAATCTCGTTGAGCGTGGAGACATCACCGAAGAGCAGCGTAGCGCCCTGGTGAACGCCTATGAGACTTTGAGTGAGGAGCTCAAGAGCGTCATTCGGGCCAACACGCGTTTGGATGAGGAACTGCAGCGGGAAGCGCGGCGCCTGGAACAATCGGTGGTGCGGCCGCTGATTCGCGACGGTATCGAAATCCTGCGTAAGAAGTTCGAGGGTGAACTTGTTCAGCACTACCTGGAGCAGGTGGAAGAGGCCTTGCTCGAGGAATCCTGGGTTATCCGGGACGGCGAGGACGCGGAGCTTCAAGAACCTTTCTTCCGCTACTTCGTGAACCTCATCGTGGATAATGCAAGGCAGAATACATCGCCGGTGATCATCGAGAATCAGCCGGGCTTCACTCAGCTCTTCGGCAACATTGAGCGCAAAACTCTACCCAATGGCGTTTCCTTCTTCGACTATCGCCAGATCAAGGCGGGGTCCATTGCACGCGCGCAGGGTGGAACTCTGGTCATTATGGCGCGCGATCTGTTGGATGAGCCCACGGTGTGGCCGGCGCTCAAGCGTGTGCTGCGCAGCCAGAAGCTCGAAATCCAAGGTTACGATACACAGAACCGCCAGACCCTGGGCGGCCTGAAACCCGAACCCATCGATCTGGATGTGAAGGTCATTCTGGTGGGCGACAGCGAGCTTTATCACCTCTTGCTCCAGGGTGATCCCGACCTGCAGCGCGTCTTCCGGATCAAGTCGGATTTTGAAACCGATATGCCTCGCACCAAGAGCAACCTTCGTCGCTATGTGTCCTTCATTCGCAAGGTGCAGAAAAAGGAAGGCCTGTTGCCGGTCACGGCTCCCGGTATCGCCGCGCTAGTGGAATTCGGCGTGAGGCTCGCCGGGCGCAAGAATCGTCTGTCCACGCGTTTTTCCAGACTGGTGGACGTGCTCATCGAATCCGACTACATGGCTCGCAAACGAAAGGCCAAGAGCATCGGCGTGGAGCACATCGACGATGCCCTGACCGATCGCAAGCGGCGCTTCGGCGCGGCCGAGCAGCACATGCAGGAGGCCTTCCGCGACGGAACCATGTTGCTGGACACTTCAGGTCATGCGGTGGGGCAGGTGAACGGGCTCTTCGTGCTCGAGCAATGGGATCATCATTTCGGTCAGCCCATGCGCATGACCGCTTCGGTGTCTCCGGGCGAGGGTGATCTGCTGAGCCTGGAAAGGGAAGTGGATCTAAGTGGATCCTCCTTCGACAAGGGCCACATGATCCTTGAAGGATTTCTCCGCCAGCGATTCGCGCAGCATCGTCCCCTGAGCCTTTGTGCCTCCATGTCCTGCGAGCAGAACTACGTACCGGTAGATGGCGACAGCGCAACCACCACCGAAACCTTTGCACTACTTTCGGCCCTGGGACGCATTCCCATGCGCCAGTCCATTGCGGTGACCGGGTCCGTGAATCAGTTCGGCGAAGTGCAGGCCATCGGTGCGGCGAATGAGAAGATCGAAGGCTTCTTCAAGGTTTGCAAGAACCGAGGTCTGACCGGAGAACAAGGTGTGATCATTCCGGCCGCCAATGAAAGCCGGCTCATGCTATCGAAGGAAGTGGTCGAAGCGGCCAGGAAAGGTCAGTTCCACGTTTGGGCTATCCGGCATATCGATGAGGGCATGGAGATCCTCAGCGGACTTCCCGCCGGCAAACTGCGCAAAGACGGCAGCTGGACGCCCGGTAGCGTCAATGAACTGGTGGATGATCGATTGGAGGAGCTTGCGGCGATTCAAAAAGAGTCCAGCAAATGAGTTCGGCAGGTTGACACTTGTGCCTGTCCGCGATATATCTAACTGGTCTTAGCTAAAGCACTTAGGGGAGCCCATGGCCAAGGTAACGCTGAAGAACGTCTGGAAGGTCTTCGACAAGGATGTAGTCGCCGTCGAGGACGCAAATCTCGAAATCGCCGACCGCGAGTTTATGGTCTTGGTAGGACCTTCCGGTTGCGGCAAGTCCACGACCCTGCGCATGGTCGCGGGTCTCGAGGAGATCACCAAGGGCGAGATCTACATTGGCGACCGGCTCGTCAACGATGTGCTGCCCAAGGATCGCGACATCGCCATGGTCTTCCAGAACTACGCGCTCTATCCGCACATGACCGTTTTCGACAACATGAGTTTCGCGCTCAAGCTCAGGAAGTACTCCAAGAACGATATCCGCGAGCGCGTGGAAGACGCCGCCGATATTCTCGGCATCACCGAATTGCTCGGCCGCAAGCCCAAGGCCCTTTCCGGCGGACAGCGTCAGCGCGTGGCCGTGGGCCGTGCCATCGTGCGCAAGCCTTCGGTCTTCCTCTTCGACGAACCTCTTTCAAACCTCGACGCGAAACTGCGCGTGCAGATGCGCGCCGAAATCAGCCGCCTGCATCAGCGACTCAACGCCACCATGATCTATGTGACCCACGATCAGGTCGAGGCCATGACTATGGGTGATCGCATCACGGTGATGAAGGACGGCATCATCCATCAGGTGGATTCGCCGCTGGGCCTATACAATCAGCCGCGCAATCGTTTCGTGGCCGGATTCATCGGATCGCCCGCCATGAACTTCCTGCAGGGTAAAATCGTTGCGAACGGCAGCCTTCAATTCCAGGGCGAGGCGGGCACGCTTACGCTGAACGATGAAGACGGGCAGTTCATGAAGCCCTACGAGGGCAAGGAAGTGCTGCTGGGCATTCGTCCCGAAGACATTCATGCGCCCGATTTCCTGCCCGACCTGGAGCACGGCCATTCAATTCCCACGGAAGTGGACGTCATCGAACCCATGGGCAACGAGATCTTCCTCTATGTGAAGGCCGCAGGCACCGAGTTGGCCGCACGCGTGGATCCACGCCAGACTGCCAAGGTCGGCGGAACCATGCCCCTCGTACTCGACATGGACAAGGCGCACTTCTTCGACGCTGAGACGGAAGAAGTTCTGGTGTAGCTATTGGCTGTTAGCCCTTGGCGATTGGCCAGGAATGCGCGAAAGTCCGGCCAATAGCCAATAACCAATGGTCAGCAGCCAATGGCCCGAAGAACAAGGCTGGTTTTCTTCCATGTCCCTCACACTCGGAATCGATATCGGCGGAACCAACGTCAAAGGCGTGCTGCTGCATTCCTCGGGGCAGCGCTTGGCCCGGCGTCGATGGAAGACCGATAGTTTCGGTGAGGGCAAGGTTATTCCCATGAACTTGGGCGAGGCCATCGCTGAGTTTCTCTCCAAACAGAAACTGAGCCCCGGTAATTTGCTGGGCGTGGGCATCGCTTCGGCAGGATTGATTGCCGGTGGAGTCGTGAAGACCTCGCCCAATCTGCCCCACTGGGAAAACGTGAAACTTGCGCAGGGGCTCAGCAAGCATCTGGGCAAGCGAGTGCTCATGGAAAATGATGTGAATGCCCTCGCCTTCGGCGAATGGAAGTTGGGAGCGGGCAAGGGGGCGTCCAACATGATCTGTCTAGCCTTGGGCACCGGTGTGGGTGGCGGGCTCATCCTGAGCGAGAAGCTCTATAAAGGAAGCCAGGGCCTTGGCGCGGAACTGGGACACATGAGCATCGACCTTGCGGGACGGCCATGCCTATGCGGATCCCAGGGTTGCCTCGAGGCTTACGCCGGGGCCAGGGCCATTCGCATTAGCGCTGAACAGGCCTTGGAGCGCGGCGCTGAAGGAGCTGTAGCTTTGGCCAAGTTCCTGGGCAAGAATCCCCCGGAACCCGAATTCCTTCATGCGGCCGCCAAGAATGGAAGCCGTCTGGCTATCCGAATCTTCGATGAGGCGGGACGCGCCTTGGGTGTGGCCGTGTCCAACTTGGTGAACGGGCTCAATCCCGACGTTTTCGTGCTCGCGGGGGGTGTTGCCAGCGCGGGACGATTCATCCTGGAACCTGCACTGGCCGAGGCTCGTAGCCGAATCATGAATCCCAAGGAACAGAAACTGAAAATCCGCCTCCGCAGTCTGGGTGACGATGGAGCCTGCCTGGGCGCTGCGCTTCTGGCCCGGGAACCCCGCGCATGAAACGCCTCGCTCTCCTCCTGATCCTGGCTCTGCTGGCCGGATGTATCCCCGGAAAAATCGTGAGGGATTACCATCCCGTGGGGTCTTCGGCTCCCGACAGTACGGTGCAAGAGGAAAAGCGCGAGGCACCTGAGGAAACGGCCGAAGATCCCGAGGTTCCCGAGGAATTGGCACCGGTTATCGAAGTGCCGGAGGATGATGACGATCCCGCGCCCGCCGAAGAATTAGTGCGCGAACGCTATGTCATAGAGGGAAGCTCAAGCTCATTGGTGCGCGACGGCGATCCGCGGGTATCCGAAATATTCGATGTCTATGGCCAGA
Organism: uncultured bacterium; assembly: GCA_964440095.1. GTDB lineage: Bacteria > Krumholzibacteriota > Krumholzibacteriia > JACNKJ01 > JACNKJ01 > JACNKJ01. Next base: position 40,297 of record CAYTPZ010000005.1, read on the forward strand.
GCGATTCACTTTGGTTTTGGGGCAATCGTGGTAGGCGAGTCCAGAGCGACGCTCCCGAACGCGATGAAATCTTCCTGGAAGACAACGTGAAGATCATCGATCGCCTCAGCATCATCACCGGTGAAACAGGCAACTACAATCCCATTTCGCGCATGGCGATTATGGAAAGGAATGTGGAGATCCTCGATGAAGGCGTGGTGATCCACTGTCAGCGCGCCGCATGGGATCGACGTAGTCGCAGGAGCCTGCTGACCGACTCGGTGAGCATCGACTACGAAGGCAAAACCATTCTCGCCGACAGTGTGCGCTATGACCAGGTGAGTCGATTTGCGGAGGCAAGCGGCAATGTGGTGGTGATCGATCCGGAATCTGGCACGCGTATAGAAGGTCGCCACGGCAGTTTCGACCTTGAGGGTGAGATCACCCTCATGGATTTGAATCCCATCCTTTATATGGAAGAGGAAGAGGGCGATTCCACGCGCACTACCGCTCGCGTCATGCGGCACTTCCGCAATGACAGCCTTATGGTGGCCGTGGGCGATGTGCACTATGCCGGTGAGGAATTGAACGCCTATGGCGATTCGGCGCTTTTTTACCAATCCATCGATCGCATGGATCTTTTCCAGGAGCCGCGTTTGGAATGGAATGGTAACGAGCTTACCGGCGACAGCCTTCGCCTCTACCTGGAAGGCCAGAGCCCCAGCTATATGGAAGTGGTGGGTCAGGCGGTCTATCGTGAAGGGAATCGCGATTCCACCTTTTTTGACGGCAAAAGCACGCGCATCGAAGGCAAGCGCTTCGACATCTTCTTCGAGGAAAGTGACCTCAAGGAAGTGCGGGTGACCGGTCCCGCCAGCAGCATCTACACGCCGGAACTGGAGTTTGGCGAAACGGCCCAGCTTCACGAGACTCGTGGCGATTCCATGAACTTCACCTTCGCGGATGAGGAACTTGAAGTAGTCCATGTAATGGGCACTGCGGAAGGGCAATCCTGGAGTCTGGAAAACTGGGAAGAGGGTTACACCGAATCGGACAGTCTGCCCCAAGCGCCCTTCGTCGATCGCGCCGGATCTTACAAATACCGAGCCGATGACATTCTCTTCAATGTCATCGACGAGGAAGTCTTCCTGGTTAGCGGCCCCGCCGAAATTGAGGATGACTTTCATCTGCGAGCCGATTCCATACATCTACATACGGGGGATGAATTCCTCACGGCTCTCGGCAAGCCTGTCTTCAAGGACGGCGAACAGGAGCTTTACGGCCTGCTCATGGAATACGATCTGGCGGCCGGCGAGGGCATGGTCTTTGACGGCGTGACCACCCTGGGAACCGGGTTTTTCTCGGGGCCTCGTATGAAGAAAATGGGGGAACAGGAAATCAACGTCTCCGACGCCGTCTACACCACCTGCGATCTTCCCCAGCATGTTCACAGCGGTTTTCACATGAAGCAGGTGAAGGCTGAGGGCGAAAAGATCTACGCGGCGCCGGTTACCCTGAAAATAGGCAAGGTGCCCATCTTTACCTTACCCACCTTCTTCCTCGATCTGAAGAAGGGGCGCCGCTCCGGCGTCCTCATTCCCAATTTCGAGTTCGGCATCAATGCCGAACGGCAACGATTCATCCGCAACATGGGATACTATTTCGCCCTGAGCGACTACACCGACCTGCTACTGCGCGGTGATTACGTGGAAGACAGCTCCGTGCTGGGGTCGGCCACCTTCCGCTACAAGAATCGCTACTGGCGAGGGGGCAGTTTCAATGGAGACTGGCGTTACGATACCAAGCGGCAACTGGGTGATGTGAGCGGAGATTCCTGGGGCCTTATCGGAACTCATACCATGATCGTGGGTGATACGCGCCTGACCGCCAAGGGCAACTACGCCAGCAGTTCTACCCTGCGCGAAATCGACAATTACACGGTGGATCAAACCCTCAACCAGCGCCTGAGCTCGAGCCTGAATTTATCCACCAAGCTCATGGGAAGTTTGCCCTTCAGCACCGGTTTCAATATGACTCAGCACCTGGGCAAAGAAGATGATGACGCCGACACCGACAATCTGCTGCGCGATGTGAGCACGCCGGTGTCGCTGTCCTGGCCTGGACTCAGCGTCCCCCTCGGCCTGGGCCTCAAGCTGACCCTGCCCAGCTTCAAGTACTCGCGCAATGAGAAGACCTACGAAACGCGCAAGGTCGTTACCGAATCTTTGCCCTTTGGCACAAGCCTGTCCAAAACCTTCAATGTCTACGGACTAACCTTAAGACCCAGCGCGGGAACTTCCCTCACTTTCCGGCGGACCAGTGAGCCTGTGACCGAGACGGTCTACGAGCCTTTCGGCGAGAGCGAGGGCCCCGACTCGGGTAGCCCAGGCAGTCCTGAAGGCGAAACGGATCTCCTGAATGCCGTGGAGAATGAATACCAGGAAGGTTGGAAGAGCACGCGCTCGAACACGGCGGGTCTGTCGGCGTCCATCAAGTGGTTCGGTCTTTTCTACCCAGGTGAGAACATGCCGTCATTGGGTCCCATAACGGCCATTCGGCACACCTTCTCGCCCAGCACGAGCTTCAGCTACTCCGAGAATTTCTCCGAAGGCAGCAAGAGCGTGTCGCGAAGCATGTCAATGGGCCTGGATCAGAGCATCGATTTCAAAACCGGACTCGGCGAGACCGAGAAGAAGTATAATGGAGTGCTGAGCTGGTCGCTCAAAACTTCGCTGAATCCCTCTCTATGGCCAGACGATGATCCATGGGGGCGTTTGACCAGCAATCTGCGCCTAAGACCAGGTGGCGGCGTGAGCGTGCAGATGAATCATACTTGGGATCCCAATACCTGGGATCTCCAGAGTTCAAATCTCAGCGGTAGTTTCTCGAAGACCCTGACCCTGCGCATTGGATCTTTTCTTGCCAGAGAGGATCTCGAGGAAGTGGTGGATGAGAGCGTGGATCTTCACCGTCCGGATCGTGACAGCAGCGCAGCCGGCGTACCTCTGGGAATTCCCGGAGGATTCGGCGGCGGTTCCGGCAGTTTCGGGTCTGGAATGGGTGGCGGGCAGCCGGGAGATCTTAGCATCAATTCCAACTTCAGCATGAGTCGATCGCAATCTGGTCAATTAAGTCCCAATTTGCGATTGAATACTAGCTTCCAACTCAGCGATAATTGGAGCCTGTCCTGGAGTGGGGATCTTCAACTGGAGGAAGGCGGCTTCGGAACTCAGCGTTTGTCGGTAAGTCGAGACCTGCATTGTTGGGAAGCGCAGTTCACAAGCTTGATTTTTCAGGGCGAACCGCAGTATTACTTTCTCATTTTCTTGAGGGAACACTCAGAGGTCAAACAGGAATTCGGGAACCGGGGCGTCAGCGGCCAAAGCGGCATCTATTGACACCGGGCCTCTCGTGCATGATGTTTTAATCTGGAGGAGACATGACCAAAGCCGATCTCATCGCCAAACTGGCCGAGGAATGTGAATTGAGCCAGAAGGATGCTAAGGGAATCGTTGAGGCAGTATTCGGAACGGAGCCCCGTTCCGGGATCATAGCCAATGCCCTGGAATCGGGTGAAAAAGTGCAGATTACCGGCTTCGGAACTTTCGAAATCCGGGATCGTAAAGCACGGGCCGGCCGGAATCCCCGCACTGGCGAGACCATTCAGATCGCCGCTTCCAGGGTTCCCGCCTTCTCGTCGGGCAAAGCTTTCAAAGACCGTTTTTCCGCGTAATAACAACGGAGCAGGAAATGCGAAAGATCAGTAATGCGAGGGGCGCGCTGCCCTTTTTGCTACTACTCGCCGGGCTGATGCTCGTAGCACAGCCCCTTCTCGCCGATTCGGTGACATATCTCTATGAGACAAGGGCGGTGGGCGAACTAGAGCCCTGTGGTTGAAAAACCAAGCAAAAAGGCGGGATCGCCCGGAGGGCGGCCCTAATGGATAAGATCCGCGGTGAGGCAGACCATGTGCTCGTGCTCAACGGCGGAGACAATGTCAGCGGAAAGAACGACAAGGAATGGCTGCGCCAGTCCTATTTTCTCATGGATCTTCTTACGGAAATAGGTATGGACGCCGTTGCCCTTCAGGGCACGGATTTGCGCATGGGCCTGGAAGATCTGAAGGAGTACGAGAAGGCCGGATTGCCGCTCATTTGTGCCAATCTCCTTGACGAAGACGGCAAGGCTCCATTCCCCGGCTGGAAGACCTTCCAGTTGGGTAATGAGAAAATTGGCGTGCTCTCCGTCACCGATAAGACGGCCCAGCGTGGTGGCTTCATGCCCGAGGGATTCTACTGGGGCGAGATCGACGTGGCCATCGAAAAGGGTATTGCCGAACTCAAGGCCGAGAACTGCGATCAGATCGTTCTTCTCTTTGGTGGGCGCCGCAACAACGCGGTGGCCGCGGCCGAAGCTCTGACCGGCGTGGATCTGATCTACTACGGAAACAGCAGCAGCAGCTTGAAGACTCCCATTATTACCGACGACGGCGCGCGGGTGCTGGTGGCCGGTAATCGTGGCAAGGACTTCGGCGAAATCACGCTTACGCGCTTGGCCGATGGTTCGGTGGACTACTCCGACTTCACCATTCATGAGTTGGACGGAGTCTATCCGCACGATGAACGGATGCAGGAACGGGTCGATGCCTTCCTCGCGGAAGCCGCCGAGAGAAAAAAGCGCGAAAAGCTGATCAAGGAACTGGCGCGCAAGCAAAGTGAGAACGAGAGCACCGAGGCCTTCACCGGCACCGATGCCTGTAAGCGCTGCCACATCCGTGAGTACGATATCTGGGCCAGCCATCCCCACGCTACGGCCATGGTGAGCCTCGAGGATGAGTTTGAAGAGAACAATCCCGAGTGCATCGGCTGCCATGTGACCGGCTGGGAGCAGCCGGGTGGATATGGTATGGATCAGCGCAATAACCAGATGCTTGCGTCGGTGCAATGCGAGGCCTGCCACGGTTACGGTACCCAGCATGATCGCGCGGGAGCCATCATGACCGCGGCAAGGAATTCCTGCACGAGTTGCCACGATCAAGAGTTCAGCCCCGATTTTGACTTCGAGAAGTACTGGGCGAGGATCGAGCATTGAGCAATTCGATTCTCCGTTCCGTATTGACTCTGGCGATTGCGATTTTGGTTCTGAATATCAGTCCGGGACGAGGGGATAAGGCCCTTCGCCCCGGACTTTTTGCATCTTGGCGTATCGAACTCTTAGCCGAAGGCCGGCGCAGCGAAGAACGTTTCGCGGTGACGGTGTCGGAGGAGATTGAAGAGGGGCTTTGGCGCCTCGATCTTGAGCGCGGAGATGCTGCGGGACGCTATCGCATTCTCTATCGAAGTGGCGGCGACAGTCCGGCCTTCGATCGTGCACGCATCGCAGAGATGAACATGCTTGAAGATGGAAGCTGGCGGCCTGTAGATCCCAACGAACTTTCTTTGCTCGATCGAGTGAGAGAAATGGAGGCAAGCCTCGTCGATTCCGAGGAATTAGGCGACACACTCGTGTCCTTAGAAGGCAAATCGGACTTGGCCTGTAAACGTTTTCGCCTTGAAAATGAAGGTGAAACGGTTCAGGAGGGCGAGAGTGTTCGGCTTCGAACTCACTGGAAGGTCACCGGCGAAGTGTGGATATCTCCAGAAGTTCCGCTAGGTGCGTGGGTGCGCTATCGCGAAGAGCGCATCACGAAAAAGTATTCCGAATTCTCCGGACAAGTCTTCGAAAGTGCCGAGCAAATCAGTGTGACGGAGTGGACACTCGAAACACTTCGCCTTCCTTAAGTGCAATCGCGCACAGCGCGTCCTTACGCGCCGAAAAGCACTTCCCTTTCACTAGACCATTGACATTCGCATACCCATGCGATAACGTGGCACCATATCTGGGGCTTTTGGGAGGTTGAATTGTCGGGATCTACAACATCTGGCATCGGCTTTCTGAAGACCCGGGTTGAAAATGGTGAGAGAAACCGTTTTGAAAGGGTGAGAGAAATGGCTGAATCTGATCCCGCAGGGACAGGCTCGGGGGTTTTGGTTCGGGACGTGGACTCAAGCACAAAATATGTTAAATATCATCGGCTCCACGCGATCGCTGAACGCGAGGGGCGAATTGACGGCAAGTATCGCTGCCCGGTTTGCGGAATGCGTTACCTAGCTTTCGACGAGGCCGATGTCTGCTGCAAAAACGAGCTCGCAGAAAAGTAGAGCGAAGAGAAACGACAGGGCAACCTCCATGATCCAGTACTGTTCAGTCTGCAAAGACTACTATGATATGGAGGTCGTCGAAGAAGGCGGGGAAAGCGAAGTCACATGGCTGCGCTGTCCCCATTGCCAAGGCATCCTTCCCAACATGGAGTTAAGTGAGGATGCTGAGAAGTCCGCCGACAATGGTAAGTTCGGCCTGGACTCCTTCACTGAAGACGATGTCGTCGAGTACGATGCCCGGTCCATCTTCGAAGTAGGGCACGTGATCTATCACAGGTCCTGGAACGACTACGGCAAGGTGACTGAGAAAATCATCTTGCCCGGCGGACGTTCCGCCATTCGTGCCCAGTTTCTGCAGCAGGGCGATGTGCAACTTTTGGAAAACGTCACCGATGAAGCCTGAACGCCTTCTGGCGATCCTGCTATCAATAATGTTCGCCGGGACGGCCTGTCCCGGCGAACTCATTCTCCAAAGCCCTCTCGACAATTTCACACTTCAAGAGAGCGCGCTCACGCGACTGGATCTGTCCATGGCCGGTTATCGAGGCGGCAATTGGACGGGCATGCGCAACAGCTTTCAACTGCAGCGAGGTCTGGGAAGCCGCGGCGCCTGGTCCCTGGCCTTGCCATGGATCTATAGTAGTGCGGAAGATGCTTGGCTCGGGCGCCGTGGAAACATCTATGGAGGCATCGCTTGGTCGCCGCCATGGATTTCATTTTTGCAGGTGAATGGAGAAACCTGGTTGCCCTTCTCCGATGACCGTCTGGCTCCGCTCCAGGTGAATCGTGGTTTCCTGCGTTGGTCCTTGGCCTCTTCTTTTCACTTAGGCTCAAGTGAGTTCAACTTGAATCTGAGTCGAAGTTCGGAACTGCGCGGACTCATCGGGGATGAGACGGGCGACCCATGGGAGATCTGGAGCGAGGGGGAGGTCCGATGGCGCTTCTCAGTCTGGAATCACCTCACCCCGCAGCTTTCAGTTCGCAGCGCCTTCCGTGGAAGTGAATCACTTTGGACCGAAGTGGGAGGCGGATTCCGTTTCAAATGGTCCGAGCATTGGAGCATCGATCTGAAAGCAACGGCATTCGTTTCGGATCTTGAAGATCCCTTCCCGGCCATGGGTGTTCGCCTGGGTATTCGGCGCGATTTCCCCGATCCCGTGATTGAAGATGGGGGTTCCGAAGGCGAGGAACTTAGCGATTTGGCCCGAGAGGCCGCGGGAACGGATCCCCCTGGAAAGGAGGAAGGCGAAGCCTCCGAAGAAGAAGCTCCGCCTGCCGAAGTTCCCGATTCTGCCAAGCCGCAATCCTAGCGGCTGCTGAGTAATTCCATTTCATATCGACCGTAGGTTCCCAGGCGTCCACCTTTGCCCTTTATGGTCACGCGGGTCTTTTGCCCGGGAATGATGTCAACTTCCTCCACGATCACTTCCGCCGAGAGCACTTCCTGGTCGCCGTCATCTTCATAGACTCCCATGTCGTTTCCAACCACCACCTGAATTCGATGTCGGCCGGCAGGCACTTCGAACTCCACAGGGTCGAAGCGATGAATGTTTCGCAGAACCATCCACTTTCCCTGATTGATTTCCTTGTCCATTTTCGAGTCGGTGATGTGGGCGTATTCGTAACCGTCCACATAAACCCGCATGTGAAGCGTATTGAGCGTCAACATGTCCTCGGCTTCGTTATTCTTGCGATAGCGTACCGAAGATTTCACGGGATCGCCCTTGAGGCTCACGACCAAAGTGCCCACGCCTTCAACGACCTCATCTTCCGGCTCGAGGGTCTCCTCGTTCATCACAGGCACCTGAGCCGTGCCCACGGTGAAGTCCTCGTTGAATAAGACGGCCCTGATACGGCTTCGATCCAGGGTCAACTCACCGGCGAATTCGGTGACTAGAACCAGTGTTTCGGCGTCGAGTTTGATTACTTCGCCCGCAAGCTGGCTGCCGTCGTCCAGGTGGACGATGTCGGCGATGGCCGTGGCGGCGAGCAGCAGGATGAGAATTCCAATGAGTCGCGTCATGGCGGACCTTTCAGGGTCTTGATCTAATGGATGGACTGTGGCAGCTTCATCCGATTCTAAGGAGCCGGAGCCACTCCGGCAAACTCTTTCCTGGAGGCGACCATGTCCCCCCGCCGAATCCTGGCCATTTTGGCCGCATTGATCTTCGTCCAGCCCGCTCTTTCCAGTGAGTTGGAGCGCTACGAACTGGACAACGGCCTGGAGATCCTCATGAAAGAGGCTCATGGCGGCCCCATGGTGGCCTCGATCGTGACCCTCGGCGCCGGCGCGCGATGGGAGGACGCATCCAGCTACGGCGCAAGCCATTACCTGGAGCACATGGTCTTCAACGGCACGCCCACACGCAGCCGCGAGGACATCAATGAAGGCATCAAGGAAATCGGTGGTTACATCAACGCCTTCACCCGCCGCGAGTACACCTGCTACATCCTATTGATTCCCAGCGAATACCTGCGTGAGGGTTTGGAGATTCAGGCGGACATGCTCTACGCGTCCACGCTGCCTCCCGAGGAGTTCGAAAAGGAGAAGCTCGTCGTGCTCGAGGAAATGCGCAAAGACCTCGATAGCGGAAGCTACGCGGGTGAAAATCTGCGGCGCTCGGTGCTGCTGGGAGGAACCCCTTACGAGCATCCCATACTGGGAACCTTCGACACCATCAATGCCCAGAGCCGTGATTCGGTTTACGACTACTACCGCCGCCAGTACGTGCCGGCCAACAGCCGGGTTTTCCTGGTGGGCGATTTTGAGCCCGCCGCCGCTCAGGCGTTGATGAAGGATGTCTTCGGTGTGCACCAGGGCGAAAAGCCCGAAGCACCCCGCGCTCTTTCCCTGGATTGGATCACCGAGCCCAGCTTCGACTGGATCCACGTGGACGAGGGACAGACCCGCCTCAGTTTCACCTGGCCGGTGCCGGGCATCGAGTCGGGCGACTATCCCGCGCAGCTCGTTCTGGCGAGCCTGCTATCGGATCCTCATCGCTCGCCCCTGGCCGGCCTCGACGCCGGTTTCGGCGTGGAGCTTTATGAGGGCTTTTCGCTCATGAGCATGGATATCGAAATCAATGAAGGCTCCGTGGCCGAAGTCCTGAGCGAACTGGCTGCGCGCATGCCCGCCCTCGCCCAGTGGGCGCCCGAGGCCGAACTGGTGGATGAAGCAGCTCACGGCCTGCGCGTGGAGGACAGTTTTCTGGCCGATACCTACCACTATTTCGCCATGATGAAATCCGCCGAGTTGCATCTGGGTGGCTTTCCATTCCTGTCCGGCTACCTGAGTGAGCTACAGAGTTTGAAACCCGCCCAGGTGCGAGCTGCCCTGGAAACGGGGATTCTCGCCGGCCCGCCCAAGATCATCGTCATGAGTCAGGAAGATGAGCCTGCGCCGCCCACGCGAAATCAGCTTGCAGCATTCCAGGGCAGCGATGTGAACCTACACCTGGCCGCCAGCATGCCCCAGGGCAAGTGGCAGCGCGCCATGTCTATGATTCAGGGAGACGGTGGACCTGCACGCACCAAGAGCCTGGAAACGCGCAGAGAGGTTCTGCCCAATGGCATGACCTTATTGGTGAAGAGCGATCCGGGCAGCGAGGTATTCGCTTCGCATCTACTCGTGCGCGGCCGTTCTCTTATGGAACCTCGCGGCAAGGCGGGCATGGTGGATCTCATGCAGCGCCTTCTCACCGCAGGAACCGAGAAGCATAGTGAAGAAGAAATCGATGCGCTGCTGGGATCCATGGGCGCTCAGCTCAAGGTGAGCGACAATCCCTGGATTCCCTTCGACAACTACTACAGCCGCGAAGATTTCTCCTTTATTCGCCTGGAGACCTTGGATGAGTCGGCCGACGAAGCTTTGAGTCTTTTGGCTGAGTTGATCGGCGAAGCCACTTTCCCCGAGGCCGCCTTCGAACGCGAGCGGGGCAAGATGATCGGCGCCCTGTCCATGGGGGGAAGCAAACCTTCGGATGCGGCGCGCGAGGCCAGCTATGAGGCCATATTCTCGGGCGGCCCTCGGGGCAACGCGCTTACGGGAAGTCCGCGAAGCCTCGGCATGATCAGTCCCGAAGATCTCCGCGCCTTCCGGGCACGCTATTATGATCCTGCGAGAATGATTCTTTCGGTGGCAACAGGTCTTCCCATGGATGACGCGCTGGCGATATTGCACCGCGAGTTCGGTGGCATGGAGGCTGTGGGTGAAGTCTTGCCGACCACGAAACTCAGTGCGGGTCCCAAGGAGATTGCACTGCCCATGGACAAGCAACAGGTGGCGCTTCGGGCCACCCGGCTGCTTCCCGAAAGCGCGGCTCTGGATCCTTCCCTGCCGGCACTGGTCAGCATCCTGTCGGCGCGCCTGGCGTTGGAGCTTCGCGAGAAGCAGGGTTTGGCCTATTCGGTGGGGGCTTCCTTGGGATCGCGTCCCGGTTTGGCCGAAGGTGAGTCCGGGTTCAGCCTGCTGGTAATGGCCATGTCCACGGCCGCAAGCAATCGAGAAGTCGCCATGGAGGGCATGAAGGCCGAGTTGCGGCGTATGGTGGATGATCCCCCGAGTTCGCGTGAGATATATCGCGCAGTCAACGGTACATGGGGGCGCCTGCTCATGCGCAACCTTTCTCGCATCTACCAGGCCTACAGCATGGGGCTGTACGCTCATCTCGGGGAAGACCCTTTTGCAGCGCCGGGAGGCAATATTGACCGCCAAAGGGAAGCCTCGCCTCAGGAATTGGCGGCCTTAGCCGAAGAAATTCTGTTGGCCGACGATTGGATCTGGGTCATGGCCGGAGGCGGTTTGGAGTAGGAATCCCCTATATCGCACGGTAAGTGTTTGAGTATTAACAGGATCTAAAGCACGTATTCCGGCAATGTTTTAGAGAAATATGTAATTAAGGTGGATGAACTTCGGGAAATCTTATTCCATCCTGGTCCTGCAAGTCCTGTTTACTAAGGGGGTTGTAGGATCGGGTAGTCCTGTTAGTTAGTCTAGCCTTTTTCCGTTTCGGCTTGACTTGGTCTTGCACTTGCGTCATACTCCGCCCGTTCAGTTGTGAAGACCCGAACAGACACCATCACTAAACCGAAATTTCACCCCGCACTGCCGGGATATCTAAAAAGGGGATTGCCATGGCCGGTGCAATCTTCAACCAGTCCGAAAGCGAAACTCTCAACGCCTACCTGCAGAGCATCGGCGGCTTCAATAGCCTGACCCGTGAGCAGGAAGCGACGACTACGGTAAAAATCCGTGAGGGTGACGAAAAGGCGCTGGAGCTACTCATCTCGTCGAACCTCAAGTTCGTCGTCTCCATTGCCAAGCAGTACGTGGGACAGGGTCTCGGTCTGCTCGATCTGATCAACGAGGGAAACCTCGGACTGATCAAAGCCGCTTACCGCTTCAATGAGAAGAAGGGCTTCAAGTTCATCTCTTATGCGGTCTGGTGGATTCGTCAGTCCATCATGCAGGCTATCGTGGAGCAGGGGAATATCGTCCGCCTGCCCATGAATAAAGCGAACATCCTCTATCAGTTGCGCAAAGCCAACCGCCGTCTCTGGGACGAGCTGGGCCGCGCTCCCTCCACGGGAGAGCTGGGCAAGGCCATGGGCATTACCGAGGAAGTGATCAACGAGATCCAGTTCGCCACGAACACCTATCGCAGCCTCGACGAGCCCATCGGCACCGAGGAAGATCACATCCTCATGAATACGCTCGAGGATGAGAATGAGCCGAGCCCTTCGGACAATCTCAACAAGAGCGAATTCCACATGCTGCTTTCCGAGGCTCTCGATTCTCTGAATCCTCGCGAGGCCATGATCCTGCGCAACTACTACGGTCTTGGCGACCGTGAGCCGCAGACTCTTGAGGAAATAGGTAAGGAATTGGGGATCAGTCGTGAGCGCGTTCGCCAGGTGAAGGTGAAGGCCCTGAACAAGATCCGCAACAGTCAGGTGGGGCGTCGCCTCGGCGAGCACGCCGACTGATTCAGCCTCCAGATTGAAACCGACCCCGCTTCTTCGGAAGCGGGGTTTTTTATTGCTCGCGGCTCATTTTCTACTCCAGTTCGGCGAGGATACCTAGCTGAACTTCTGGCTCGCCTCACATGTCGTACTCAATGAGCCGCTTCGCTGTCCGTAGGGCATTGCACACGTGTATACTTCGGAGCCCTCTGGGAATCAGGCCAGTCCACCTGATTTTCAGAGGGTTTCTTGGGGCGGAACCCTTGACTCAGTCCAGAGGTCTGGCCACTTCGTTTTCAGCGGTCAGCGGTCAGCGGTCAGCGGTCAGCGAATGATCCCAGGTTCCAGGTCGATTACCGATCGCC
>CAYTPZ010000005.1:52901-94320 GCA_964440095.1 uncultured bacterium
TCAGCGGTCAGCGGTCAGCGAATGATCCCAGGTTCCAGGTCGATTACCGATCGCCAATCCACCCGGGTGGACTCAGCTTTCAGCCCGAGCGATCAAGGGAATCTGCCCCACTCGGCGCACACGCAAACCGCCGGAGCAAATCAGAGTCGAGCCATCCACATTGGCCGGGAAGTCGCCCGACTTTTCAGGGATCAGTTCCATGGTTTCCTTCGCACTGAACTCCGCGAGACCCCAGCGGTCGGGATCCTCCTTGATCGCTCCACTTCTCGCGCGAATCGCTTGCTTGGGCATACGCCACAGTCCCTGGTTCCGCAAGCCGAACAATTGAAAGCGTCCCGAGCCAAGGCGGTCGGATGAAAAGGCCAGTTCGGGGCCAAGATAACCGTTCACCAGCACAAGCGCCTGAAAGCGATCCTCACCTACAAGTTTGCCATCGGCCACGATCTTCCAGCGTCCGCGCCCGGCCCAGGGGTATTTGAATAAGCGTTCGAGCAAGGACAGAATCATGCCCGTGGTGAAAGGCCCCAGATCGCCGAAGAATTGGCTGAGCACACCCTTGTACCATTTCATGAATCGGTTCTCGGTGTAGTGGGGAATGCGGCCGAAGATTTCCGCGCCGCCATAGCCCACGAAATGTTGTGCGGCTTTTCCTTCACCGAAGGATTCCACCGAGAGTACATCGCACATCTCCACCGCATCGGCTCGAATGGCGGCGGCAAACACCGCGATGGCTTCCTCGATCTCGTCGGGCATGTTCAAGACTTTTCCGATGAGGTCCGCTGAACCTTTCCGCAAAAATCCTAGACGAAGTTCGCCCAGTTCCACACCGGAGTCGCAGCAACCTTCGAGCACGTTCTTGAAAGTGCCCGAACCTCCCGCCGAAATGAGAAGGCGTGAGCCCTCCGCGATGACCTCCGCCGCTTTCGCGCGCGCGCCCACATGGCCTTTCACCGCATGCACGCGCACATTGGCCATTCCATGCTCAGCAAAAAGCGGCGCGATACGCTCCACCTTCTTCCAGTCGGCGATGGATCCGGAGCTGGTGGTGGCGATCACCTCAATGCGTGGCGGGGTCATCATCACCCTCCTTCACGAATTTCTTCGCTTCGGTGAAGACGGTTTCAAGAGGCCGATTGCCGTCGAGAATCAGCACAGGCATGTCGAACTCTCGATCCAGCACACGGCAGAGCAATAGATAGCCTTCGCGCAGGCGCGACAATTTCTCTTCGGTCTCATGCACCTGTCGCTCCTCGCCACGGGAGGCGATGCGTTCCACGCAAACTGCGGCGGGCACGTCGGAGAAGATCACGCGGTCGGGCAAGGCCATTCGGTCCAAATGCAATTTGCGCAAAGCGCTGAGCTCTGAAAACTGCTCAAAGATGGGATCGTCTTTGGGAAGATCGCATTCGCCGCTGAGTAGCCGCAGCAACTTCGCCACGGTCTCTTCGCCAAGGGCATCTTCCTTGTAGAGCACGACCCAGGCAGTGAGGTTGAGCAGTGGCATTCCGTCCATGAATATGCGCCTCGGTCGATACCATCTGCGCGCTTCAGCCAACAGCCGATCACGCAGTAGAAGTTCAGCCAGCTTGGGAATTTTGTAGCGTGCGAGTGAGCCGGCCTGCTTGGCCTGCGCGCCAACCCAGCGGCGAAGCTTATCGATTACCAAGGGTTGGAAGTCGCGGGGTAATCCATTATCGTAGAGTACTAGTTCATCGCTTATAAGGCAGGTGGATTCGCTTTCGGAATAAACTTCGGCCAGCATGCGCGAGAGCGTGCTCTTGCCCGATCCGTCGATGCCCAGCAAAGCCATGGTCTGAATAGGCGCGCGCTCTTCAGGGCGCGAACTGCGCGACGTTTTCGCTGCCGCCCCCAATGATTCCAAGCTTGCCCGCAAGGATCGAGTGATATCTTCAGCCCGCCCGCGGAGTCGCTGTGGCGGCCCGATGGTTACGTGATTCCACAGGGGCAGGGGAAAGGGAGCTTTGCGCGGCAAGGCGCGCTCGGGGCCTTCCAGAAAAATCGGCAGCACCGGAATCTGCGGATTGGCCGCCGCGATCACTCCTATGCCCTTACGAAAGGGTGCGAGCTCTCCTGGCTCCCCACGAGTGCCCTCGGGAAACAGAATGATGTTCTCGCCCTGATCCAGCAGTGATTGAATTTCCGGCAATGCCTGGCTCGCCGCGCCTTCGCGATCCACCCAGACCGGTCGAAAGAGAAATCGCACCAGGGCGAATAGTACTCGCGACTTTGAGAAGTAGTCCTTGGCCGCCACGGGATGCGTGAGCGCGATCTGGCCCACTGGCAGGGACGCGAAAATCAAGAGGGTGTCCAAGTGACTGTTGTGATTGGAAACGATGATGAATCGATCAAGGTCTTGAAAATTCTCCCGCCCACGAATGTTCACGCCAAAGATGAGGCGAAGCGCAGGCCGAAAGATGAGCAGGTGTGTCAAGGCGCGCGCCGATAACCATGCGGGACGCTTCATCGCAAAATATCTCCCCAGCCCAGAAACCAGCGCAGGTAGTGAAACACGATGGGTGCACTAAAGAGGTAGGCCTTGAGCGAATCGAGCACCAGTCCCCGACCAGGTTCAAGTGAGTCCGGTCTTGCGCCCAAATCTGATTCAATGGCCCGCAGGGTGAAGTGCCCGGCCTGCACCATGAAGGGAATGATCAGACCCAGAACGAGGGAGGGCGTGCGGGGAATACCGGTCCAGGGTGAAAGAGCCCAAGCGCCGGCGCCGACCAAAACCGCACCCGCCAAGAAACGGACTACAGGATGTCGCATGGGAAGGAAGCGACAGAGCAGATCACAGAGGGCCACAGCCATGACGAGAAGCAGTGTCATGCGCACCGAGAAGAAGGCCAGGTAACCCAGGTGTCCCATGCAATAGACGAAGAGAAAAAGTCCGAAGTCGAGGGCTCCGATGGAATACACAATGCCCTTGCCTTCGCCTCCACCGAGGGCTGCGAGAAAGGGAATAACCAGGAAGACATAGACCGGAATGGAAATGATGAAGAAGCCATACCAATCGATGAAGATGAAGTAGACCATAAATGGAATGGCGAGATAGGCGCCCAGGATGGCCCAGCGATCTTCCAGGCGAAAATCGAGCAGGGAGAAGTATTCGCGCAGCGCGAGAAAGGCGAAGAAAGCCATGATCCAGATGGCCACGGAGAAGGAAAACCAATCGGCCAGGGCCAGCAGTCCGAAGAGTGCACCCAGGTATCTGAGGGAGGACGGCAAGGAGCCCTCCCTCATACGATCAAGCACAAGCGCCAGCAGAGCCGTGCCAAAGAGGACTATAGATAGGATGCTCGGCGAGGGATCCAGCATGGGCACCTCCTTCAGTCCAAGACTATCCCGAATACTCAGCCCTGGAAACAGTTTCGAAAAGGTGAAAGTGCGGTTTGGGGCTTGAAGATGGGGGTAATATCACCTATTACATATGGAATCCGAAAAATCGTACAAGCCCGTACGAAAACGGGTGAATCCCAATCTCTGGCGGACGCATCCAAGAACCGCTGAATCAAACCACTCCAGGAGGAGAAGACATGAAGAAGATTATCATCACCATCGCCGTCGTCATGCTGGCCATGACGGCTATGAGCGCCCTAACTGGTTGTAGCTGTGGTCATAAGGCCAAGGCCGCCCATGACTGTAGTTCCGTATCTTTTGCCGATGCCTGCAAGGGCGCCAAGGCCAAGGCTTGCAGTGGCGGCGCCCATGCCGACTGTAAGGGCAAAAAGGCCGAGAAGGCCTGCTGTGACTACGCCGGTACCGCCGCCTGCTGTGGTAAGAACGCTCCCGACGCCTTGGTTTCCTGCGCCATGGGTGGCTGTGATGTCGCCGCCAAGGACGCTGTGAAGATCGGCGATGGCAAGTACGCCTGCGGCCACTGCGCTAAGGCTGCCCACAAGGACTAAGCACTGATACTCCTGGAGATGGGAGATTGGCAATACGGCCCGGGTGAGTTGACACTCCCCGGGCCGCTTTCTATACTGATAGTCGCCTGTGGACGGCCCCCCGGACCGCCCGATTCCCTTTCCTCTCAAACAGTTACGGAGATGGATATGAACGTGAGCACCTTCGAGGAGAAGGTCGGATTGGCGGAAATGCTCAAAGGCGGCGTCATCATGGACGTGACTAACGCAGAGCAGGCCAAAATAGCAGAAGACGCCGGTGCAGCGGCCGTGATGGCCCTGGAACGCATCCCTTCGGACATCCGGGCCGATGGTGGCATCGCGCGCATGAGCGATCCCAAGATGATCAAGGAAATACAGGCCCAGGTGAGTATTCCGGTGATGGCCAAGTGCCGCATCGGTCACATCAGTGAAGCTCGCATCCTGGAAGCTCTCGAGGTCGACTTCATCGACGAGAGTGAAGTTCTGACTCCCGCCGACGAGGCCAACCACGTTTGGAAGCACGACTACAAGGTGCCCTTTGTCTGCGGTTGCCGCGATCTGGGTGAAGCGCTTCGTCGCATCGGCGAAGGTGCCGCCATGATTCGCACCAAGGGCGAGGCCGGAACTGGAAACATCGTCGAGGCCGTGCGTCACATGCGCGCGGTGGTGGGCGGCATTCGCCGTCTCACCCAGCTGGACGCCGGTGAGCTTATGGCCGAGGCCAAGAACCTGGGCGCGCCCCTTGAACTCGTGAAGCAGATCGCCGAAACCGGCAAGCTGCCCGTACCGAATTTTTCGGCCGGCGGCGTGGCCACCCCCGCTGACGCTGCGCTCATGCGCGAGCTCGGCGCCGAAGCCGTCTTCGTGGGAAGCGGCATCTTCAAATCTTCCGACCCCGAGCTCATGGCCAAATCCATCGTGGAAGCCGTCACGCATTGGCAGGACGCCGATCGCCTGGTGCGCATCTCCGAAGGTTTGGGACAGGCCATGCGCGGCTTGGACATGGCCGAGATTCCCGAGGAGCAGGTCCTCCAGACCCGAGGCTGGTAGATGAGCGACCTGCGCGTGGGCATTCTCGCGCTGCAAGGTGCCGTGGAAAAACACGCGCGGCACCTTGAGGCCGTAGGTGCGAGCCCGCGCAGCGTGCTGCTGCCGGGCGATCTGGACGGGCTCGATGCCATCGTCCTGCCTGGCGGCGAAAGCACCACCATGAGCCGCCTCTTGCGCACCAGCGGACTCTTCGATCCCCTTTCAGCCTTCATGGAAACTCGGCCCGTGCTCGCGACCTGCGCGGGCATGATCCTTCTCGCCAAGGAAGTGGACAATCTTCCCTACGAGACCTTCGGGCTGCTCGACATTTCGGTAGACCGCAATGCCTGGGGCCGGCAGATATTTTCATTCCACGAGGACATCCCCTGGATGAATGATGCCGATCCGCTCAAGGCGGTTTTCATTCGCGCACCTCGAGTTGTACGAATGGGGGAAAGCGTGGAGTTGTTGTCTTCTTATAAGGGCGAGGCGGTGGCTGTGAGGCAGGGGAAATTGGTGGCGCTGGCCTTCCATCCCGAGCTCACCGAAGACAGTCGGGTGCATCGCTGGTGGATAGAGGGAATCAGGCCTTAGGGTAGCAGCCCAACATCTTGAAGGCGATGGCGCTG
This sequence comes from uncultured bacterium, assembly GCA_964440095.1. Taxonomy (GTDB): domain Bacteria; phylum Krumholzibacteriota; class Krumholzibacteriia; order JACNKJ01; family JACNKJ01; genus JACNKJ01. The sequence goes on from CAYTPZ010000005.1 coordinate 58,465, forward strand.
TCCTCAAGACTCTTAAGCACCACGCGAAGGTATTCCAGCTTGCTTCCCTCGGGTGCTATCAGGCAGTGCTGCACAGGTACCTTGATTTCGCCAATGACCTTAAGATCGGTGTCGAGCTTGTCGATCCGCCTGCGGATTTCATCCAGGTTCATGGACCGGCCCCTTCGAGTACGGATACAAAAAGCCCGCCTCCAGGGGAAGCGGGCTCATTGCTTACTCGTCGGCGGCGATTTGCTCGGCCGTCCACTGTTCCACCAGCACTTCCTCGATGCGCTGATCTTCCTTGGGCATGTCATTGCCGTCACGATCGCTGTTCACGATTCGGTCCACCGCGTCCAGGCCCGTAACCACTTCGCCGAAGACCGTGTACTGGTTGTCCAGGAAGGGTGCGTCGGCGTGCATGATGAAGAACTGGCTGCCCGCGCTGTTGGGGTCGCTTGAACGTGCCATGGACAAAATGCCCCGCGTATGTTTGCGATCGTTGAACTCGGCCCCCAGCATCTCCCCCTTGCCCTTGTAGCTCCAACCGCCCATGCCCGGCTGTCCGGCCCCGCCGGGTTTGGTATTGGGATCGCCGCCCTGAATCATGAATCCTGGAATCACGCGATGGAAGGTGCAGCCTGCGTAGTAGCCGCTCTCGCTGTGATGGATGAAGTTCTTCACGTGCTCGGGCGCCGTATCGGGATAGAAGCGAAGGGCGATATCTCCCTGGACGGTCTTGAGTGTGACGATGGTTTCGGTATCGGGCATGGACGATTCTCCTGGCTTGGTCGCTGGGGGTGGTGTTGACGCGCAGCCAAGAAGCAGAACGAGTATAAGCACGGTAGCTGCGAGTTTGGATCGTTTCATGGTTCGCCTTCGGTTCAGGCCATGAGCTGTTAATGGGGGCTCTTGGTCTCGATGGTTTTCTGCTCAAGAAGGAAGATCTCTACTTTTCGTTTGGACCATTCGAGCACCTCGACCTCGGTAACTGTCTGGTTCTCGTAGGGACGATTGTTGCGCCGATCCCGATCGCTCGACACGATCTTGTCGACAACATCCAAGCCCTTGATGACTTCGCCGAACACGGTGTACTTGCCGTTCAGGGACGGGTAGGAAGCGTGCATGATGAAGAACTGGCTGCCCGCGCTGTCGGGATCTCCACCGCGCGCCATGGAGAGGATTCCTCTCACGTGCTTGCGGTCGTTGAACTCGGCCGGTAGCTTCGTGCCCGGACCCTTGTAGCCCCAGCCGCCCATACCATCGTTGGCGGGGTTGTCGTCTTTGGAATTGAAATCGCCACCCTGGATCATCATGTTGGGAATCACACGATGGAAGTAGGTGCCCGTGTAATTGCCTTCACGAGCATGATGGATGAAGCTCTTCACGTGCTCGGGGGCGAGTTCAGGGAAGAAATGCAGATAGATGTCTCCCTGTACGGTTTTCAAAAAGACGACGGGTTCTGTCTCGCCATTGTCTTCGCCCAAGGACTTGCTGGAGGGCTGTTCGGCGATAGCGCCGAGGCTGAGAATCATGAGAGTGGTCAATGCCATTAAGATACGGCGAATCATGGAGTTCCTCCGCTGAGATTGAGTTTGGCCGGGAAAATAGCACCCACTCCCCGATGGGTCAAGACGCCCCGTTGACGGGTCGTGGCCCTTCCCGTAGATTGCTGATTCTCAACCTTTGGCGGCTAACGGGAAGCGGTTAGCGGAAAGCGGACTGCCATGGCTAAGTTCTACGTCACCACGCCCATCTACTACGTCAACGACGAGCCCCATCTGGGGCACGCCTACACGACGGTGCTCGCCGACGTCCTGGCCCGCTATCATCGCCACATGGGCGACGAGGTGATTTTCCTTACCGGCACCGACGAACATGGTCAGAAGGTGCAGCAGGCGGCCGAGGCCCGGGGCATGGATCCACAGGCTCACTGTGACGAACTCAGTAAGCGATTCGCGGCGGTCTGGGAGCGCCTGGGGATATCCCACGATTTTTACATCCGCACGACCATGAAGGAGCACGGCGAGGTGGTGCGCCGAATTCTCGGCGAGCTTTGGGATAAGGGTGAGATCTACGCCGACGACTATGAGGGTTGGTACGATGTAGGCGAGGAGCGCTTCTTCACCGAGAAGGAATTGGTGGACGGCAAGAGCCCCGCGGGCAACGAGGTCGTCTTCCTGCGCGAGAAAAGCTACTTCTTCCGCATGGGCAAGTATCAACAGCAGCTCATCGACCACATCGAAGCGAATCCCGACTTCATCGTTCCCAAGAAGAGGGCCAATGAAGTGCTGGGCTTTCTCAGGCAGGAACTTGCCGACCTTTGCATCAGCCGTCCCAAGGAGCGCCTGAGCTGGGGCATTCCCCTGCCCTTCGACGAGGATTATGTCTGCTACGTCTGGTTCGACGCACTGCTGAATTACTTCACCGGCCTCGGCTTCGGATTCGACGAGGATCGCAGCGACTTCTGGCCCGCCGATCTGCATTTGATCGGCAAAGATATCCTCACAACTCACGCAGTCTATTGGCCAACCATGCTCATGGGGGCGGGCATGCCCTTGCCCAAAACCATCTTGGCCCATGGCTGGTGGATGTTCGGCGAACAGAAGATGAGCAAGTCCAAGGGCAACGTGGTCAAGCCGCTGGATACCATGGACCTTTACGGCCGCGATATCCTGCGCTACTTCCTAATGCGCGAGATGACTCCGGGCTCGGATTCGAATTTCAGCCAGGACCTCATCGTGGAGCGCAACAACACGGAGCTGTCCAATGATTTGGGCAACGGGCTGAATCGTGTGACTAAACTGGTGGAGAAACACTTCGAGGGTGCGCTGCCAGGCCCTTCTGAAGAGGGCGATCCCGAGAAGGATCTGAAGGCCGCAGCCGCAACTGCCGCCGAGGGTGTCGTTAGGGAGGTGCAAAGCTATCATCCCAATGGCGCTATCCGTGAGGCTATGGAATTGTCGCGTGCCGTGAATCGCTACCTGGAAGTGCGGGCACCTTGGAAGTCCATTAAAGAAGATCGGGATGCCGCCGGCGGTACTCTCTATCATGCGGCCGAGGCGCTTCGCATCATCGGAGTACTGTTGCATCCGGTCATGCCGGAGAGCTGCGGTGAATTGCTGAGCCGGCTTGGCCGTCCGACTATCCCGTCCGACTTCAGCGAGAGCGCCCGCTGGGGCGTGCTCGAGGCGGCCTCGCCGATTCACTCGGGAGATCCGCTATTCCCGCGTTATGAGCTTGAGGAAGATTGAGGAACGCTTTTCTTGTTCGATGGCCAGACTTGGCACTCGGTGGACACGGGCCTTGATTCGGACATTAACGATGTCTGGTACGGAGGCCCGGATAACATCTGGGCCGTGGGGAAAAGTGCTGGTGTTGTACACTACGATGGACTGATCTGGAAACGGCTGCTGACGCATTTGCCGGGGTCGATTATCAGACCGTGTGGAAGTACGGTAGCAAGGTCTGGATAGGCGGCAGTGACGGCTATTTGCTTCGGAGCTCCGACTGATCCTCCGCATCCGTTTCTTCAATGAGTTCGAAGTGAACGCGCCGTGCACTATAGGCCACGATGGCGGTTTCCAGCGTGCCGCCTATCATGACCAGAATCGTACCGAGTAGGGCGCCGTTCAAAGTAGGGTCGCGCCAGACGGCTGCGAATCCAAGAAGCACGATCACACCCGTCTTGACCAGACTGCCGCCGCCGATTACGCGCGTGCGCCGCCGGTTCATGAGGAAACCCTGGCTGACCGATCGCATACCGAGCGGTATCGGCTGATAGGGGATGAGCATGATGGCGGTCGCCACATACAGCGCCTTGTCGGCCTCCAGCGAGAAAATGCTGAGCAGCAGAAAGTCGCGAAGAGGCGTCCAGACCCAGATGCCGATGCCGACCACGAAGATCGTCACCGCCACACTGGCGAAGCGTACGATCTTGCGCAGATCACGCCGGTCGCGCACTAGAACGAGTGTCGTACTCTGCAGAGCCCAGAGCGGCGAGGCCATTAGGATGAGCAGGGGAAAGACGAATCCGAATCCACCCTGGGCCAGGTCGGGATCGGCGGTGCGCCCCACGATGGCGTTGACGATGGGCCGCATGGCAGACCAGGTGATGGTGCTGATCATGAGCGGGCCGATGAAGTCGAAAAACTTGCTCCAGGGGATGTCCTCGTCTTCCGCTACATTGATGCCGCTGGCGTTGCGGCCCATGAGCCGCCGCGCCCGCCAGGCTGAATAGAGGGTTTCCATGAAGATGGCAACCGTCAAGCTGGCTCCACCGAGTACAGCCGGCTCCAACCATCCGCGCCCGACGAAGAGGAACATGATGGCCGACAGCGTGGCCAGGCGAAGCCCCGTCGCCTGACTGATAATGCGCGTGTTCCGATGCCGCATGACGATGCCCCAATAGTAGGAACGCAGCGGCAAGAGAAGCGGAATGGGCGATTGCACGAGGATGAGTTTTTGCGCCATGGCGGCTACCGGTTCGGTGGATCCCATGAGCTTCATGATGAGCGTGTCGCCCCAGGGGCTTAGGGCGATGATCAGATCGAGGGAGCAGATGAAGGCGCCGATACCCAAACCCTTGCGAATGAGATTCCGACGGGCATTGGGACCCGTGCCCATGGTGGCGACGATCTGTTGGAAGGGAAAGAGTGGCGAGTTGAGGAACACCGCCAGACCGAAGCCCACGCCGTAGGCGGCCAATTGCACGATGGCATCGTCGCTGCGGCCCAGGGCTGCGTTGATGATGGGGTGTGCGAGGGTCATCATCTGGCTGGTGAGGACTAGGGGCCAGTAGAAGTCGAAAATATGCCGATGACGGAGGGGGGGCATTGAGGCCTTTCGAGGGTGAACAATTCACCCTAACAAAGGAAAAGGCTCGCCGCAAGGATCCTTACTCGTAGCTCAACGCATCCACCGGGTTCAGTTTGGCTGCTTGCATGGCCGGGTAGAGTCCGAAGAAGATTCCCGTGATACTCGACACGGTCAGAGCGCCGATGACATAGACCACCGGTACGGTGGCGGGCATATGGAAGACCAGTTTCAAAATCTGCCCCACGAGCAGGCCAACTAAAACTCCCGCTGCGCCGCCCAGGCCGGTGAGTGTGGCCGCTTCGATGAGAAATTGCAGCAGGATGTCCTGTTGCCTGCCGCCCACGGCCTTCCGAATACCGATTTCGCGGGTTCGCTCCTTCACGCTGACCAGCATGATGGTCACCACGCCGATGCCTCCCACCATCAAGCCGATGGACGCCAGCACCACGCCCACCAAAGTCAGGGGGTCGGTGATCTGCTTGGTGAAGTCGAGCACCATGTCCTGGGTGGCGATGTGGAAGTTGTTCTCCTCGCCGGGGCCCAGCTTGCGTCCGATGCGCAGGGCCAGTTCGATTTCCTCGCGTGCCTGCTCTAGCAAGTCGTTACCGTCTGGCATTGCCATCAGCGCCATGGTCTCTTTGGTCCATGGAAAATCCTTGATGAAGGTCGTGTAGGGCACGAGCACGTAGTTGTTGGCCATGGATCCGAAGATGCTCTCACGGTTTTCCAAGATGCCCACGATGGTGTACTCGGTGTTCAGATTCACTCTGATCTTCTTGCCGATTGGATCGGCTACGCCGAAGAGCTGTTCGGCCGGTTCACGAGGGATCACGCAGTAGGGGCGCGAGCCCGACCAGTCGACCTCGTTGAACCATCGGCCCTCTTCCAGGGTGAGGCCCATGATTCCCAGGGCCCGCAGGCCAATGCCGTCGATCTCCATTAGATTTGCTCGCTCCGAGCCGTGGCGAACCAAAGTGCCGAAGCTACCGACGGGCGAGGAAGTACGCACGGAAGGGCAGAGGGTCTCTATGGTATGCCAGTCGTCGAGTGTCAGCTCGGGGTTGCTGCCCTTGGTAGGGTCGTCGAAGGCGTCGGAGCGGCTCACGTAGATGTAGGTGGTTTCCGTCTCCATGATTTCGCTTTCGAGGCGTCCCTTGAATCCCTCGATAATGGAAACCATGGCCATGAGCGTGGTCACGCCGATGCCCACACCCAAGATGACCAGTCCGCTGCGACCTTTGTTGTTGCGCAATGTGTCTAGGGCCATACGGATGTTCTCGCGCAGGCCCGCGCCGAATACTCGCATTGCGTGGAAGCGTTCGTGATCACTCATAGCGCAGTGCCTCCACGGGATCGAGTACGGCCGCTTTGCGCGCGGGGAAGATGCCGAAGAAAACGCCCACCACGACGGTGAGCAGAAGCCCCAGCATGACCGACCAGATCTTCGCCGCGTAGGGCAGGGGGCTGGCCGAGGCTATGAGCGCCGCCATGCCGTAGCCTGCCAGAATGCCGATGATACCGCCGAGCATGGAAAGGGTGAGCGCCTCAACCAGGAACTGCCAGAGTATGTCGGCCCGCTTGGCCCCGATGGCCTTGCGAATGCCGATCTCGCGCGTGCGCTCCTGCACGCTCACCAGCATGATGTTCATAATCACGATGCCCGCCACCACGGCGCTGATGCCCACGATCATCATAAGAACGCCGAGCAGCATGTTCTTGATTTTTTCCCAGAGCCCGAGCATGGCGTCGCTGGTTTGAAGGTCGAAGTCGTTGCGCTCGCCTGGGCGAAGCCGGTGGCGAATTCGCATGGCCGAGCTCATCTCATCCATGAGTTCGGGTACCGACTCGGTGTTGATCGCCTTCACGGTAATGGTAACGGAGTTGGCGCGCCCGGGCCGGCCGAAGACCTTGAAGAAAGCCGTGATGGGAATGGTGACGAAAGTGTCCTGATCTTCACCCAGCAGGCGACCCTTCTCAGCGGCCACTCCGACGATCTTGAAAGGACGTCCCGCCACCTTCAGGGTTTTGCCCAGGGGGTCGGCGCCGGGAAAGAGCTTCTCCACGATGCCCTTGCCCACCACCGCCACCGGACGGCTGCGGTTTTCCTCGAAAGTGCTGAAGTGGCGTCCGGCGCTCAGTTCGATGTTCTCCAGGAAGGGGTACTCGACCGTCTTTCCGCGGATGGGCACGCCCGTCAGTCGTTCTTCTCCGCGTGTCACCGACCGTCGCCGTGAATTGGACGCGCCGATGTAGAGCGCGCTGGGCAGACGATCTTTGAGGAAGGCGCGATCTTCCAGAAGAATAGGCGGATTGTGGATTGACTTGAGCAAGGCGTCCCGGTCCGTGAGCAGCTTCATGGGATCCACATCCACGAGATTCACCACGCCGCTGCCCTGCTCGAAAACCTTGTCGTGCATATACACGTTCATGCCGTCCACGATGCTCACCACGGCTATGATACTCGCCACTGCGATCACGTTTCCCAGCATGACCAGAAAGGAACGAAGCTTGTTCGCCCAAAGGGCGTTCAGCGCGATGTGGATGCCTTCGAAGGGATTCATGCCTACCTATTCGACCGTCACCGAAACGCCGCCACCACTGTCTTTCTCTTCTTCGGCCTCGTCCTCACCCTTCTTGCCCTTCTTCTCCTTCACCTGTTCACCGTGGTGAAGGTTCCTCAAAATGCGCATGGGTCCCGTAACGATCTTGTCGCCGACCTCGAGGCCGGTCACCAATTCAAAGTGCTTTTCGCCGGCGATACCCGTATCCACATGGCGGAAGAGCGCACGGTCCTCCCGAATCACGAAGACGCCTTCGAGCTCCTTGACATCTTCATCGAATTCGAATTCAGCTACTTCAATCCCGGCCTTTTCAAGGCGGCGACCGTATTTCTTCTGATCCTCTTCCAGCGTTTTCTTGGTGCGCAGGGTCAGGGCCTGGATGGGAATGGACAGGGCGCTGTCCCGCGCGCCCGTCGTTACGTTGGCGGTGGCAGACAGGCCGGGGCGCAGACCCGTATAACCTTCGCCCAGGGTAACCACGACTTCGAAGTCAACTCCACCGGTGCCGCCTTGGTTCTGTTTGGGGCTATTGGCGATCTCGGTGACCTTGCCCTCGAACTTGTCATCGGGGAAGGCGTCGATCTCGACTTCCGCCACCTGACCTAGAGCCACCTGGGGAATCTCCGTTTCATCCACGTCTACTTCCACCTCCATCACCGACAGATCGGCGATGACCATGAGCACCTGGATGGAGAAGGTTCCCTCCATGGCGATCTCGCCTACCTCAGCGTTGCGGCGCACCACGATGCCGCTCATGGGTGCGCGAATCTCGGTTTTGGAGAAGCGGTCGCGCATCTGTTCCAGGTAGGCTTCGGCCTGATCTACCGAGCGCTGGCTGGAGTCGACCTGGGTACCGGCCACCTTATAGGACATGCGGGCCGACTCGTAGTCGCGCTCGCTCACGTCTCCCTTAGCGTGGAAGGCCTGGATGCGTGCCCATTCCAGTTCTGCCTGTTCCATGCGCGCCTCCGATTCGCGATTGCGGGCCTTGGCCGATTCGTATTGGGCTTCGGCGCTGCGAACGGATTCGCGAAACTGGGTTGGATCGACGCGGAGCAGCAGGTCGCCATCAGCCACGCGATCGCCTTCGTTCACGAAGACCTCCACGATTTTGCCGGTGATGTCCGAACTGATGTCCACGGAGATTTTCGGTTGGATGGTTCCCGAGGCGCTCACGATTTCCGTGAGTTCACGCTTCTCGATAGCTTCCAGCTCGACCTCGGTGGCCTTGCCCTTCTGTTTCTGCAGGTTCACGACGACCAGGATCGCCACCACGACAATAACGCCGCTGATGATGAGCCACTTCTTCATCTCGAATCCTTTCACTAGCCGGGTAGGCGCCCGGAACCGGGCACGCGCTAGGATACTGGACGGAAAGGGTAAGGTTACAGAGAAAATCATGACCTTTGGCTATTGGCTGAGGCCGCCTCAGAGGCAGCTGCCGCCAAAAGCTAATAGATAAGGGTCAGAAGCCTTGAATCTGCTATAATTATTGGGTGTTGGTATTGTCTCTATCGGGAAAGACGGGAGGTCGGGTATGAGGTTAACTCTTTTAATATCAATCACTTCCTTATTGCTTTACCCCGGGATGGTCGGTGCTGACTACCAGTTCGAAAACGTATCGGAGTCTACCGGACGAGTTCTATCTACCTCGGTGGCCTGTTCGGAGGACGGAACAATAGTCGTGGCATGGAGCATCTATGGGATGGGGGTGTACACCCGCAGCTACCATGAAGACATGATCGAACCCGCCATCTTTCACGGCAGCGGTGACAAGGTATCGGTGAGTTGGAGCTGCTGGGGCTTTGCCTTGGCCTATACCGATGGAACCGAGCTGTACACCAAGCGGGGTGATGGTCTCGATTGGTATGACATGACGAACTTCTCGTCCTATAGCGGGAATGATCTCCTCAATCCAAGGCTCACCGGCGAATTGGGTGAACCGGATCATCCCCATACCTATTTGGTTTGGGAAGAGCAGGGTGAAGGCGTTTGGCTGAGCGGCCGCTTCGGCGACCATTGGACCGAGGCCGAGTACGTCGCCCCGCTCTCAAGCACCTGGGGGTCGGCACCCCAGGCCAATCGCCAGTTGAATGGCGATACACGCATCTACCAGATGAACGAGATGAACACCTGCATCAATTACTTCCAAGGAGGCTTCGGCAGCGGATGGTATTGGCCCCACGATATCTTCCCCGGCATGGGTTACTTCGGCGCATTCTATGATTCGGATATCGGCCTCTTCGGTGAGAACAGAATCTTGAGCAATGGCCCCCAGCCCACCTGTCCCTGCAATGTGATTTGGTACACCGAAGAGCTGGGGAGCACCGGAGAGTGGACTCCGCCTCTGGATATGACAGTGGACCGGGATCACTACAATCATCCCGAGTTTCCTTGCCTCGAGTCGGACAGCGAAGATTTGGTACATGCGTTCTGGTTTCAGGTCTCTTCAAACTCCTATATGGAGGAGACCGGAAGAGAACTCTTCTACTTCAAACGTGACGAGACTCAGAACTGGATCGATCATTCCGAATTGTTTAATGGGCGCTCGGGTATCTGGTGTTCCATGGCCATGGATCCCTTGGATCAGCCAATCTTCGTTTACTGTCCGGGCTCGCATCCCGACTATTTAGTGCATCTAGCCTACGATCCCATCCTGACGGCGGTGGAGGACGCACCTGTTGCAAGACTAACCTTGAGTGCCACGCCCAATCCCTTCAATCCAAAGACCACTCTTAGCTTCACGCTTCCCGAAGCAGGTCGCGCCGAGCTGGCGATCTTCGATTTACAGGGTCGCCGCGTGCTTACATTGCTCGATGAGCATCGTGATGCCGGTGAGGTGGTGGTGGAGTGGAGCGCCGAGGGACTCGCCTCGGGCGTGTATCTCGCCCAGGCGACGGTACACGGGTACAGTGAAGTAACGAAGCTGATCTTGCTTAAATAGGCACTCAATAGAAGAGAGTCCACCCGAGTGGACTCTCGTTTTATAATGCGAAGCGGCTCTCTGAGACGCGACTTGCGAGTCTGCGAGCCGGAGCGTGGGGAGAGGCCGCGAGCGACTCAGTCCCTTCCCAATCCATAATTCTTAATCTTCTTGTACAGCGTCGACTCACCCATGCCCAGCGACTTCGCCGTTTCGCGCTTGTTGTAGCGGAAACGCTCCAGGCGTTGCTTGATCACGCGGGATTCGATCTCGTCCCAACTCAGGTCGCTGGAGAATCCCTCATCGCCGCCCGTACTTGGATGACGCTCCGGCAAGAAGATGTCGCCTGCTTCGATCATCGCGCCCTCGGCGTAGAACACCGCCTGCTCGATCACGTGTTTGAGTTCGCGGATGTTTCCCGGCCAGGCGTAGTCTTTAAGTTTATCCAAAGACTCCTCGGTAAATCCCAGACCACGTCCTTCCGGATCGGCGGCCAGGAAGTGGCGCGCCAGCACGGGAATGTCGCTAGGGATTTCGCGTAGGGGCGAGGTGCGCAGGGTGATCACATTGAGGCGATGATAGAGGTCTTCGCGGAAGTTTCCCTTGCCCACTTCGTCGAGCAGGTCGCGATTGGTGGCGGCGAGAATGCGCACGTCCACCTTGATGGGATCATTGCTTCCCACGCGCTCGAACTCGCGCGACTCGAGAACGCGTAGAAGCTTGGCCTGTAGCTCCTGATCCATCTCGCCGATTTCATCCAGGAAAAGCGTGCCCTCGTGGGCGGCCTCGAACTTGCCGGGATGATCTGCTACAGCGCCGCTGAAGGCTCCTTTCATGTGTCCGAACAGTTCGCTGGTGAGCAATTCGCGATTAATCGCCGCGCAGTTGATGGCCACGAATGGCTTGGCCGCCCTCGGCCCGCTCTTGTGGATGCTTCGCGCCACCACCTCTTTGCCCGTTCCCGTTTCGCCGAGGATCAACGCCGTCTTGCCGGTGCCGCCGAGTTTTGAGCACTGCTGGCGCAGCTGATCCATGGCCTTGCTCTTACCCACAAACTCCTCGGTGGACGAAGGCGTCAGCGCCGCTTCCAGGCTGCGATTGCGTTTGGTCAAGCGATGTCGATCGAGGGCCTGCTCCACAGCCAGCAGCAACTTGGGACCCATGCCACCGCTGGTGGGCTTTTCGATGTAGTGGGCCGCACCCAGGCGCATGGCTTCCACGGCCGTCGCCACATCACCGAAGGCGGTGATCATCACACGCGTCACCGGGATGCCTTCCTCAGCCACCTTGGCCAGAAGCGTCATGCCGTCCATGCGCGGCATGTTCTTGTCGGTGACGAGCAGGTCGAAGGGTTCCGCGCGAAGCAAATCCAAAGCCTCGCGTCCATCGGCGGCGGTCTTCACCGGATAGCCTTCCTCCTCGAGCAGTTCCGAGAGGTATTCCCGATTGAGCTCTTCGTCGTCCACCAGAAGAATGCGCGCCTTGGCCTCACTCATTTCGGCTCCTTGATTGTCGGTCGTGTATGGGAAATCCCACCACGAAGCGGGCGCCGCCGCCCTCACGGTTTTCCGCGCGGATGGATCCTCGATGTTCTTCGGCGATCTGCCGGCAAATGGCCAGTCCCAAACCGCTTCCACCGCTTCCCCGCTTGGTGGTGAAGAAATCTTCGAAAATGCGAGATAGGTTTTCGGCGGGAATTCCCGGGCCTTCATCTTCCACGCAGACCTCCACCCAGTTGTCTTCTTCCGCGCCTAGTCGCGCCAGAGTGGATGTCTTCATCCGCACGGTGCCGGCGCCATCCATGGCCTGGGCCGCATTCACCAGGAGGTTGGCGAAAAGTTGCTGCACTCCGTCGGCGCGTCCCAAAACGCGAAGACCTTTTTCGTACATGCGTTCCAGCTTCAGGCCGCGCTCGCGATAAAGCTCGGCTGCATCCACCGCGGCGGCGGTGAGCGTGCGGGCCAGGTCCACCGGTTTGCGTGGGCCCTCTGAAGGGCTGGCAAAGGCCAGCAGGGTTTTCATGTTCGCTTCGGCCCGGTCCACACCCGCAAGAATGCGATCCAGGCGCGAGGCGACTTCATCGGATGGCAATCCACCGGCAGACATTTTCGCCTGCAGGTTTTCCGCAGTGCCGCGAATATTGTAGAGCGGATTTTTCAGCTCGTGGGTCACGCGGCCGAGTAGGGTTCCCAGTAGAGCAAGTTTCTCACTTCGCGCGCGCTGGGCCATGAGCCGTTCCTTCTCGATGCCGCGAGCCGCCTGGGCTGCCACGGTTTCGAGCAGGGTGCGATCTTCCTCGGAGAAGGGCCGCCCACCGCCGTGTGTGCGGTCCACATAGAACGCGCCCACACGGTCTTCCCCCAGAAGCAAGGGGCAGCAGATTACCGTTTGAATGGACTCCACGCGAATGCTCTCGGCGCCCTGATAAATGGGATCGTCCGCCGCGAATTTCAGGAAGACCGTGCGCCCGCTGGCCATCGCGTCGCGCAACACGGTTTGGCTGGCGCGGCCGATGGCGTCTTCGGCAAACGCCTCTTCTCCCTCGCGGCTCCACACGGCCAGGGATTCGGGCATCCATCTACCCGTGTCCGAATCGGTGAGCAGGATGAATCCGCGGTCGGCTTCCACGGCTCGCCCCGCGATGGCGATGACTTGCCCCAGCAATTCATCGAGAGAGCGATCGGCGCCCAGGGTCTCCAGCACCTGTAGCAAAACCGAATAGGGACGTTCATCGCCTGCCCGGGGCTCTTCCTTGTAAGGTTCGTCCGCCGCCTCCAGAAGTACCCGCCCCAGACGCAGGCGCTGGCCAGGTGAGAAGCTCGTGGGTGCCGAAAGGGCTTCGCCCTCGAGTTCGCTGCCGTAGCTGCTGCCCAGGTCTTCGTAGGTCCAAGCTTCGTGTTCGCAGCGCAGCACGCCGTGCAGGCGACTCACACTTTTGTCGTCCAGGCGCAAATCCGAGCCTTCGGAACGACCCAGGCGAAGCTCCAGGCCATGCTCGTCCAGGTAGGGACCGAATTCGCGAAGCAGGCGACCATCCTCACTGATCCATCTAATATAGAGGAAAGCGCTCATGGGGGCAGTCTATCGGGCGGATCGGGGTAGGCGCAATGGGCAATTCCACCTTGAGCCTCGGGCGGGCTCCTTCTATGCTGGTGCCATGCACGAGAAACTCGGACCCTACCGCCTCATTCGCCTGCTGGGCGAGGGCGGCATGGGACAGGTATATGAGGCCACCGCCCCCACAGGGGAGCGAGTGGCGGTAAAGGTCCTGCGGGGCGGGGCTGCGGCTGGGGAGAGGGAGCGCGAGCTCTTTTTCCGCGAGGCGCGGGCCGGCCTTGAGTTCGAGCATCCGGGAATCGTGCCTGTACTGGAACTGGGCGAGCACGAGGGTCGCATTCCCTATCTGGTCATGGATCTTCTGCCCGGCCCGACGCTCAAGGAATTGGCGGGTTCCGGGCCCTTGGATTTTGGAACCGTCGCCGGTCTGGCCCTCCCCGTACTCGACGCGCTGGCCTTTCTGCATCGAAACGGCGTGCTTCACCGTGATGTGAAGACGGGCAACATCATGCTCGACGGCATGGGGCGCCCAAGGCTCATGGACTTCGGGCTCACGCGTTTTTCGGACGAAACCAGCCTCACGCAAACAGGACTCATCTTCGGCTCGCCCCACTACATGTCGCCCGAGCAAGGCATGGGCGAAGAACTCGACACGCGTAGCGACGTGTTCTCCATGGGCGTGGTCATCTACGAACTGCTAGCCGGGCGGCTGCCCTTTCGCGGGGATCATCCCATCGGTGTGGTCTACGCGATCATCAACGAGGAACCGCCGCCTTTGCGCAGGTTCCGCCCCGAACTTCCCGAAGCGCTGGACTGGATTCTCTCTCACGCCCTGGCCAAAGATCGCCAGCGCCGCTACACCCTGGCCTCGGAAATGGCTGAAGACATCACAGCTCTGCTCGCTTTCCAGTCGGGCACAAAGTCCGAGCTGGATCTCCACGCCGGACCACAGATCCGAGATCTGCGTGGCGGGCTTCCCCTGCTTGGGCGCGGCGACGAACTGGCCTTACTCAAGGCATGGATGAATCGTCCCGGTGGGAAGTTCCTGTTCCTGGCGGGAGAGGCTGGCATCGGGAAAACGCGTCTTGTGCGCGAAGCCCATCGCGCCCTGGGGCCCTCGGCACCGCTCATGTTGGTGGGACGCACTCAGCCCGGTCGCGAGGCTTTTCCCTATCAACCCTGGCTCGAAGCTCTTCGGCCCGTACTCCGGGAACAGGAAATCTGGGATCGTTCGGAGCTGGCCATTTTCCTGGGCGCGGAAGATGCCGCTTCCGGCGGGGCTGCGGCGATTTTACATGCCTTCTTCGAGGGGCAGGCCGCTGAAGCACCCAGCCGCGAGCAACTCTTCGAAGCCCTTCGCCGTTTTCTTGCGGCCCTCGCTGCACGAGAACCCATCCTGCTTTGGCTGGAAGATTTTCATCGTGCCGATCACGCCAGCCTGGACCTGCTTTCATTCTTGGCCCGAGGTCCGGAAAGCGAACTGCCTGCCATTTTGGTGAGCTATCGCGAAGAGGAAGTTGACGAGGATTCACCTCTGGTTGAACTGCGTGCTCAACTCAAAGGCGAAACTCGCGGCGAGAGCATGAAGCTCGCTCGCCTCTCCGAGGACAGCGTGGGCATGTTGGTGGAAGCCGGACTTCCCGATCTTGCCGGGCGGGACGGCGCCAGGGAACGACTCTTCCGCGAGAGCCGGGGTAATCCTTTCATCTTGAGCGAACTGCTCGAGAATCTACGCAGTCGTCCCGAACTGCTTGCCGGTGAGAGCCATGCCGAAGACTGGGACCTTCCCCTTCCCGAGCGGCTGCAAGATTTGGTGGCCCTTCGCCTCAGTGCCCTCGACGAGGACGAGCGCGAGCTTTTGGATCTGGCCGCTGTGGAAGGCGAAGCCTTTACCGCTGAAGTGTTGGCCGCCGTCTTGGGTGATCGCAAACTGCGGGTGCTTCGCCGCCTGCAGGTGCTTCAGCGTAAGACTCGCTTAATCCAAGCGGCGGAAAGGCGTTTTCTATTCGACCATGCGCTGGTGCATCGCGTGCTCTATGAAGCCCTGGGCGAGGAGTTGCGCCAGGAGTATCACCTCATGGTCGCTGAGCATCTGGCCGGAAGTGTGTCGGGACAGCCCGACATGGCCGCTGCGGTGGCGCGGCACTTTACCGGTGCGGGAGAGCGGCGCAGAGCGCTTCCCTTCCTGCTCGAGGCAGGGCGGCATGCGCGCAGGCTCTATGCGCATCATGAGGCTCATCGTCACCTGGAAGCGGCGCGAGCAGAAGCAGATCTTTGGTGGCTCGAAGACCCTGTGAGCGAGGCTGCAGGGTTGCGCCGGGACATCTTGCGCGAGCTGGGTGAGCTGGCCGCCACCGAAGGCGACTATGATCATAGTCAGAAGCTGCTCTCGGGTGCGCGTGAATTGCTGACGCCGGGCATCGACGATGACATGCGCACCGAACTCTGTCGCTTGCGGGGAGAGTCGCTTTACTTCGCAGGACGCAATGAGGCGGCGGCGGCCGAATTCGAAGTTGCCCTGGCCAAGGCCGGTGAGGGAGATCGTCGTCAAAGGGCTCTTGTTCTAAGGTCCCGCGCGCGTTTGGAGCTTCGGGAAAATCGCTGGGACGATGCCCTTAGAAGTTGCGATGAGGCGCGCCTTCTGGCCGAGGCATTCCCGGGTGAAGCACTGGCCATACGGCACACCATGGGGCTTATCCAACTGCGGCGCGGTGAACTTGCGGCCGCGCGCGAGATCTTCGATGAAGTGAACGATGATGCTCCGCGCCTGGAAGACGATTCCCTCCATGCGGCCTCCCTGGCCAATCTCGGCATCGTGCTCTGGCGCCAGGGTGATCATGAAGAGGCCATGGAGAGGCTCGAGGAAAGTCTGAGCCTGCGGCGCAAGACGGGTTATCTGACGGAAATTGCCAAGGTGCTTACGAACCTGTCCATTGCACGAACACAGCGCGGTGAACTGGACGAGGCCCGTCTGCTGCTCACTGAGGCTCAGGGAATGAAGCGACGAATCGGCGAGGCCGAAGGTTTGGCGCATGGAGAGAATTCTCTGGGCAATCTCGAAACCCGAGCGGGGCGTCTACCGACAGCTCTAGAACACTATCGTCGTGCGGCCGATCTGCATTTTGAAGCTGGAAATCGCGCGGGGGCCGCAGTGGCTTTGCACAACATGGGCGAGGTAATGCTCGACATGAACATGCTTGCCGAAGCGGAAGAACCCTTGCTGCGGTCTCAGGCACTTCGAATGGAACTGGATCTCCGCGAGGGTCAGGTATCGAGCCTACGCGCCCAGGCGCGTCGTGCATCCTTACTCGGCGAAGTGGATAGGGCCAGTGACCTGTTCGCATCGGCGCGTGAACGTGAAGATGCGAGTGTGGGAGAGAAGTTGAAGCTGGAATTGAATCGCCTGCAGTTTACTCTCGCTTCCGGCAATGTTAGAGAAGTTCGAAAGGATCTGGATTCCCAGATCGCTGCGGCTGATCACTGGCCTCCCGAAAGTCTGGCTTTCGAATTCACACTCTTGGAGGCCCAGCTGCTTTCGGCGGAGAAGAGAGGCGAAGAAGCCCGTGGAATTTTCGTCAAACTACTGGAAGAGTCCAGTCCTGATCTGCTGCCCTATCATCGCGCCCGGGTTCTGTCCAAGGCCTTGGAGTGCGAGCTCTGCTCCAGCCCTGAAGAGTCAGATACCCTTCGCCAGGAGCTTAAGGTTCTGTGTGACCTTCACAGTTTCCACTGGCTTGACTCATAGGGTTAATACTTAACTCGTTGTATTTGAATAAGTAAGGGCCCACCGTCGCTTGGCTTCTTGACTTTTAGTTGCCTGTTAAATAGTTTTACTATCAACAATTGCAATCACAACAATAAAGGATCTGTAAGTCGTGAACTACGAAAACTGGCCGCCTCCGCCTACCGACAATCCATTCCATCTCATGGGCAGCATCAAGGGGCGCATGTTCCAACTCATGCAACGACGCTTCGAAGATGCCCAATTGGAAATGGGCATGGAAGGATTCGTCATCCTCAAGCGTATTCACCAAAACGATGGTATGGACCAGACCCAACTGGCCGAGTCTATCGGCCGCGATAAGCCGTCGGTGACTCGTGCCCTGGATGCATTGGAAAAGAACGATTGGCTGCTTCGTACGGTGAACCCTGAAGATCGGCGCAGCCACCGGCTCACACTTACTGAAGAAGGATTGCATGCACTGGAGCGGGCTATGCCCCTAGTTCGTGGAATCATTGCGCAGATTTTCGATCCCATTTCCGGCGCAGACTACGAAGTATTCATGTCCGCCCTGCGAACTCTTCGCCATCAACTCGACAGCCTTGAAGCCTGAACCGCAGAAGGATCCATCCCATGCGAAAACTCATGACCTTCGGAATTCCCGTGATCATCATTGTTGTCGCTCTGCTCGTTGCGATGATCATGGTTCGCGGTAAGGAAACTCCAGAACGCAGGCCGACGCCGAATCGTAGAATCAACGTACAGGTGGTCGTGGCTGAGCCCAGTACCTTGAAAAGTGAGATCCGTGCTTACGGGACGCTGCAAAGCGCGCGGGAGCTGGATCTGGTGGCTGAGGTGGGGGGCGTACTGGAGGAAGGTGATCTTCCCTTCCTGCCCGGACAAAGCTTTCGCGAAGGCCAGGTTCTTCTGCGGGTGGACGAGCGCAGCATTCGCTATCGGCTTGCCCAACTCAAAAGCAGCTTCATGAGCAATCTGGCACGTCTTCTTCCGGAACTGGAAATAGACTTCCCTGATGAATCCGCAGCCTGGCGCGACTACTTTGCGGCTTTCGAAATTGACGGTGACATGGATGAACTGCCCGCCGCACAGACCGCGAAAGTCAAACTCTACCTGGCGCGCTACAACATCTATCAGGGCTTCTACGACATTCGCGCACAGGAACTGTTGCTCAGCAAGGCCGAACTGCGCGCGCCCTTCGATGGCGTGATTGCCGACACCAATCTGCGCGCAGGTTCTTCCGCGATGATGGGCGGAAAACTGGGACGCATTTTGAGCCAGGGCGATCTGGAAATCGAGGTGGCGCTACCTTCGGACGAGGTGGCCTGGCTCGATGATCGTGCCCCCGTGGAAATATCGGGGTCGGGGGGAAACTGGTCTGGAAAGATCTTGCGCTTCGGCGGTGAAATCGACGCCGCTACTCAGACACTTCCCGTCTTCATTTCTCTGTCCGACCCCGCTTCCGCGCCGTCCATCGGCAGCTTTCTGGAGGCGCGATTCGCCACACGCAGTGTGGAGTCTGCCATGCGCATTCCGCGTTCGGCGCTGCATGGAAGCAATGAAATCTTCGTCATCGAAGAAGCTCGCCTGGTATTGCGTCAGGTTGAAATCGCTCGGCATGAAGATGACACCGTCATTTTATCCTCCGGAATTACCTCAGGTGACTCGGTAGTGGTACAGGCTCTTGAAGGCGTCATTCCCGGCATGCCCGCCCAGGCGCGCGGCTTGCGTCGGGGGGGTGGCCGCTAATGCGGAAGTTCATCGCCTTCTTCGTACGCTGGCCCATCTGGGTAAACGTGCTCATGTTTTCGATTCTCATTTTCGGGGCCATGTCCTTTTCGAGTATGCGTTACTCATTCTTTCCCGAAGTAAGTCCAAACACTGTGATTGTGCAGGTTGCCTTTCCCGGCGCCAGTCCCACTGAAGTGGCCGAGGGTGTGGTGCTCAAAATCGAGGAACAACTCGACGGTCTCGAAGGTGTGGAAAGGGTAACTTCCACCGCAAGTGAGAGCTTCGGTACTGTGAACGTGGAAATCGTGCAAGATGCCGATCTCGACAGGGTTACCACCGACGTGAAGAACGCCGTCGACCGTATCAGCTCTTTTCCCGCCGATGCGGAGAAACCGGTAATCTTCCAGATGAAGTTCATGGAGCGAGCTCTGTCCATTGTGCTCGCGGGTGAAGCGGATCTCTACAACCTGAAAGAGATCGCAAAGGATTTTCGCGACGAACTGCTCGCCTCGGACGAGATCTCCCTGGTGAGTATCAGCGGTGTGCCTTCTTTGGAATTTTCCATTGAAGTTTCCGAGGAAGCACTACGTCGCTATGATATTCGCTTCGATCAGATCGCCTCGGCCGTGGCTGCGCACAACTTGAATATCTCGGGCGGCAAGTTCGACACGCAGGACGAGGAAATTCTCATCCGGGCCTGGGGCCGGGAGTATCAGGCCGAGGGCCTCCGCAACATTCCCATCCGCTCCAATCCAGGTGGCACGCCCCTGCGCCTGAGCGATGTGGCGGAGATCCGGGAGCAGTGGGCCGACGTTCCCGACCGCACGTTTTTCAACGGTCAACCCGCCGTGGTTCTCACCGTGGATCAGGCTGCCGAGGAAGATATTCTCGAAGTCGCTGCTACGGCCAAGGAACTGGTAAGCGAGTTCAACGAGACTCATGACGGAGTTTCGGCCACCGTGCACGACGACCGTACCGTGCCCCTTAGGCTGCGCATTCAGCTGCTGGGCCGAAACGGAATATTCGGACTCATGTTGGTCATACTTACCCTCGGGCTCTTTCTGAAACCGCGTGTGGCCTTCTGGGCCGGCCTGGGCATTCCCATCTCCTTCGCGGGGATGTTCATCGTCCTCAATTTGTGGGGCATCACCATTAACGTGATCTCCCTTTTCGGCATGATCATCGTCGTGGGAATCCTGGTGGATGACGCCATTGTTGTGGGCGAAAATATTTTCGCACTAGCCCAGCGAGGTGTACCGCCGCTAAAGGCCGCCGTGGACGGTACCATGGAGGTGCTCGCCCCGGTGGCCACCTCGGTGACGACTACCATCCTGGCTTTCCTGCCGCTCTTTTTCTTGGTTGGTTTTCTCGGTCAGATGATTTGGCAGGTTGCGGCGGTGGTTATCTTCGCCTTGGCCTTCAGCCTTGTGGAAGCCTTCCTGATCCTTCCCGCACATTTGGGACATTCGCGTGCGCTGGACATTTCGCGTGAACCCGGTCGCATTCGCAAAAAACTGGATGCGGGCATTGCGTTTCTCACCCATCGTCTTTATGGGCCCACCCTGCGCTTCGCCATGCGTCACAAGTGGATTGTGCTGACGGTTCCGATTTCGGCGGTCATCATCACTGTCGGTTTGCTCAAGGGCGGGATTATCGGATTCACTTACTTTCCCTTTATCGATAGCGACCGCATTCCCATCGGTATGAGCCTTACGGTTGGAAGTCAGGAAGCCGAAACCGATCGACTGCTTCAGCGCATCGAGGAAGCCGCATGGAAGGTTAACGATGAGTTAAGTGCCCAGCGCGCCGACGGACTCGATGTAATCGAGGGAATTCAACGCGACCTCGGTTCCGGTGCAGGTGAGTCAGGCGCCCATGCGGGAACGGTGACACTGTTGCTTCTCGACGGAGAGACCCGCGACATGGAGAGCTTCCTCATCGCTAACAAGGTTCGAGAGGCGGTGGGCCCCATTCCCGAGGCCAAGAAACTGAGCTTCGGGGGCGGTAGTCGATTCGGCACGGCGGTGTCCATCAGCCTTTTGGGCGAGGACGTGGACGAGCTGCGTCACGCCCGCGATCTGCTGGTGAGCGAACTGCGCGACTTCTCCAGCCTCAAGGATATCACCGACACCGAAGCCCTGGGCCGGCGCGAACTCGAGATCACTCTGAAACCCAAAGCCGCATCTTTGGGTCTGACCTTGCGGGAGGTGGCGGGCCAGGTCCGTCAGGGATTCTTCGGCCAGGAAATTCAGCGCATTCAACGTGGACGCGATGAGATTCGCATATGGTTGCGATACAAACCGGAGGATCGCGGATCCTTGGGCTTCATCGACGCCATGCGCATCCGCACGATGGACGGGCGTTCCTATCCCTTCAGCGAGTTGGCCGATTACAGTATCAACCGCGGGGTAAGCGTGATCAATCGCCTGGAGCGCAAACAGGAGATTCGCGTGGAGGCGTCTCAGGCCAACGCCACCGAAGATCTGCCGCCCATTCTCACAGAGATCGAGAACGAGGTGTTGCCGCGTATTCGTGCGGAAGTACCTGGCATCGACATAAGTTTCGAAGGTCAGTCGCGTAATCAATCCCGTGAAATGGGTTCCATGCGAGTGGCCTTCCCCATGGCGCTCATGGGTATGTTCATGCTGGTGGTGCTTGTCTTCCGATCCTATGCGCAGGCCGGGCTCATCTTTTCGCTCATTCCCATCGGCATTCTTGGTGCCGTGTGGGGTCACGGCCTTCAGGGTCTGCAGGTAAACATGCTCTCACTCTACGGGATTATCGCCCTGTCGGGCATCATCATCAACGACAGCATCGTGTTTGTGGATCAGATCAACCGCTTCCTCAGGCAAGGGCGCAAACTTCACGATGCCGTTTACGATGCGGGCATCGCGAGACTCAGGCCCATCATTTTGACAACACTGACCACGTCCCTGGGGCTTGCTCCCTTGCTGCTCGAGAAGAGCCGGCAGGCCCAGTTCCTAATTCCCATGGCAACATCGGTGGCCTATGGACTTCTCTTCGGCACTTTCATTCTGCTGATCATCCTGCCCACGGGCTTCCTGGCCTTCAACAGCGTACGTCTGTCCTATGCGCGCTTGGTGCGCGGGAAAACCGATGCGACTCAGGAATCGGTGGAGCCCGCCGTTCACGAACTTAGCCTTCCCGTGGTGGATTGACCCAGACGAGGTGACGCATGAAACGACTCGCGACATTACTGCTACTGCTACCTGTGTTCGTCTTGGCCGCCGGCGATGTGCTCAGTTACGATGACGCATTGGAGCTTGCTCTTGAGCATGATTTCGGCATTCGCTTGGCACGCGAAAACGTGGAGGTGGCGCGCATTCAAGGCGGCTATGCCAAGAGCGGATTCCTGCCGCGCTTGGATCTGAGCGGCTCGCTGCAGCAGCTGGCAAGATCCGAAGAAAGCAATTCAACAGGAAGTCTTGGCGACACGGATACCCAGTCACTGAACGCGGGCGCCAGTCTCAGCTGGACCCTCTTCGACGGCTTTCGCATGTTCATCGATCGCGCGCGTTATGGCGAATTAGCCGAGTTGGGCGAGGTGCAGGCTCGCGCTCTTATTGAAGGACGTATTTCCGCCTTGCATGCGGCCTACTTCGATCTGGTGCAGCAGGAGATGCTGCTGAATGTCGCCCGTGAGTCGGAGAGCCTGTCAGCGGATCGATTCGCCCGGGAAGAGCGCAGCTTCGAACTGGGCGGCATATCCTCCGCCGACCTGCTCAGCGCCGAAACCGCTTACAACACAGATCGCAGCTCCGTGCTGCGGCAGGAAATCGCTCTTGAGCAGTCCCGGCAGAATCTTGCTCTCATGGTAAATCTACCGACCGAGGATCTTCAGGTGGTGAACCTCATCGACCTTCCGAATCTCGATCTGAACCGGGATGAACTTCTCGCCTTGGCCGCAGAGTTCAACAGTAGCGTGTCGGCTTCGAAGTTGGATTTCAGCCTGGCCGAGCGCGGACTTTCAGGCGCCAGGGCTGATTGGTGGCCGAGTTTGTCCTTGAGTGCCGGTTATCAATGGAGCGATCGCACTTTGAGCGGAGAGGCCGCGGTGCTTCCCGTGGATATCGATACGGAAAGCCGCGACCTGAGCCTTGGACTGAACCTGAGCTACAATCTTTTCAATGCCGACCGCAAACGCTTGGCCGTTCAGAACGCTCGTGTGAGTTTGCGCAAGGCGGAGATTGCCCATGAAGAGGAAGTGGCGACGCTTCGATCGGATCTAATCGAAGCCCTGAATGTTTGGCGGCGTCGACAGCAACTCGCGGAGCTGGAGGCCTCGAACGTAGAGGCCGCCCAGACGCGCTACCGGCTGGAAGAAGATCGCTACCGGAGCGGGGCGACGACCTCGCTGGAATATCGCGATGCGCAGTTGGCTCTTGCCCGCGCCCGCTCATCGGAGATCAGTGCACGCTATCTGGCGCGAATCGCGCGCGTGGAAATTGATCGTCTCGCGGGGCGATTGCTAGCGGAATAGGCTCTTGAGTTCGCTGTAGCTCATGGATTCGGTGGCCACGTCATCCTAGCGAAATGCCCATGCGCGGAAATTTATTTCCGCATCGATTTCTTCGATGCGGCTTCCCGAGCGCGACTTGCGAGTCCGCGAGCCGGAGTCGCGAGGGAATGCCGCAAGCGTCAAAAACGCCCGGCGATGCCGCCGGGCGCTCCCCACCCTCGAAATCGAAACTGCTAGCGAACCAGAGTGACCGAACCGCCGGGCACCCTGCGTCCGCCCACATTGAAACGGGCCAGGTAGACACCGGCGGGAAGATCGGTGCCGCGCGCGTCACGACCATCCCAAACCATGTGACCATTGCCTTCGCTGAATTCGCCGCCGCCCAAGCTGCGAACGCGACGTCCACGCACGTCGAAGATATCCATGGACACATTGGTGGCCGCAGGCAGTTCGAAGGCGAATCGTGATTCACCGTTGGAGGGATTGGGCCAGACGCTGCCCACCTTGAATGCGTAATCAGGGAAGTCCGCGGCCGTGCCGCCGCCCGGGTCGAAACTGCTAACCCAGGTGGACCAGCTTCCGCTACCCGGCGTGTACTCGCCGTGAGAGTAGAAGCTGCGATTGTCGGCCGGATCCACCGTGATGGAACTGTAGTCTCCCCAGCGACTGCCGCTGTAGCTTGCCGCTGAATCTTTCTGCAGCACCGGCGCCTGCATGGTGCCGGGTGTGTCGGTTGGGTTGCGCATGACGCGGTACATATTCAGATACTCAGAGGTGGATGAGTAGGTGAAGTTCACCGCAGCTTGTCCCATGGCGTTCACGTTGATGGAGCAGAAAGAGGCATATCCCGTTCCGTTGGGCAGGATGTCACCCGACTGAGCCACGAAGGGTGGGTTCCCGCTGGCAGGCCAACCATTCAGATCGATCTCATACCAACGCACCGCAAGGGTATTGCGAGCCGAGGTCGGACAGATGTGATGAGTCGCCCAGATCTTCCCGTCTCTCTCGACGCAGCTCCAGAAGCGCGATTCGAAAGTGGTAATGGACGCGCTCGTGCCTTGGCTACGAACCGAAATGGGATCCCAGTACGTGTCTACCGGGAATGTGGTTGAGACAAGCGAGGGCGATGTATGCGGGTTCTGAATGGAGTAGATCTTCAGACTGCTGGAAGACCAATTCTCCGCGTCTTCGAGCATGTACATGCCCACGCCGGCATCGTGCACCACGGGAATGCCGTGGGAATGCGTGCCGTTGTGTAGGTAATGCTCGGTCGAAGCCGTACCGCCGGAAAGCACGCTGCTCTTATCGATGATTAGAATACCGTACTTGTCCGGACCGAAGAAGTCGGCCGTGAGGTAGATGCCCTGGTCGGTGACGGCCATGTTCGGCGAATCGATATCGTTGTCCGACCAACTGGTCACGTCGAAACGATACTTGTGCCACTCGCTCGTGCTGTTGGTCGGCGTTGAGTCCACGGAGATGGCGAAGTCGAAGTAGCTGTGATTGTCGTCGCCGCGTTCGCAGGCCATGACCATGAAGCGGCCGCTGTGCGGGTCGTAAATGGCTTCCGGATCGAAGACGAAGGAGTAGGCGTCCCAGAAGTTGTTGCCGGAGATATTGTCCTGCCAGAGGAAGGTACCGTCCTTTTCGTAGCAGGCAATGCCGCCATTAACCGTTCCAACCACGTGCTCGGGTCCCACGGCTGCATGGGGATCCGGCGGAGTCCAGCCGGTGCTGGAGAAGAAGCGGAATCCCTCGTCGCGGAAGCGACTACCATCAAAGTGTGTTTCGGCTTCGTAAACCGCTTCGCCGGGAGCTTCATAACTCGGAGGAATGTGCGGGCTGGCAATGTTCATGCGCTCATTGGTGGATTTGTTTTCGAAGCGCGTGCTCAGCTCGTTCATGGCCCAGGCCGCACGGTGCGACAGGCCAACATTCGGTAGAAGCAGGCTTGCATTGGCCGCCGACTTGTCGCCCTGCCCGCTATCGCCGGTCCAGGCCACGGCCAATCGCCCATCTTCACCGTAGACCAGGCGGCGCGCGCCACTGGCCACGGCCATCATCTGCTTGCCTTCACTGACAGCTGTAGCGCGGAAGGCTTCGCTGGCTTCGCTACCGTCTTCGTTATAAAGACGTGCGTAGACGTCCGCATCCTTCAGATCCTTGCCCAGTTGGTTCCAGGCCAGAGCGAAAGATCCATCGGCGCGCATGTGAGCGGCCACGGCGTTCTGCTCCATGTCATCACTGCCCGGCAGGATGACTTCGCTGGTCATGTGCCCTTCAGCATTGAACAAGGCTGCAGCGGATCGGTATGCGTTCCCCGAAGTCTGCATCCAGGCCAGGACGAAGTGGCCCTCGTCCGAGCAAGATAGCGATGGCTCGATGCCGCCGGGAACCAGGAGAGCTTCCTGGCCAAGGGCGCAGCCTTCAGCATCGAAGGCGCGGCTCATGATGCCCACATGTCCGGCGCCGGCGATCTCGCGGGCCCAGGCTACGCGGAAGCCGTCACCTGTGGCGTCGAGAGTGGCGATACGGTCGAGCACATGCTCGCCTTCTGAAACCAGGATCTCGTCGCTGACGGGGTCGCCCGCAGCATCGACGATACGCGCCACAACCTGTGCGGCTCCGTCACCCGCAGGGCGCGTCCAGGCGAGAACCCGGCGTCCATCGTGCATGACGGCGGCCGCAGCTACTTCATGTAAGCCGGCCTCGCTGGACAGGGTCAGTTCGCTGCCGTTCAAACTGCGACTCAACACGGCCGAACCGGATCCGGTCTGTCCCCAACTGTCCCAGGCGAAGAAAACCCCGGCATCGTCGAGAGCCAAGACGGGATGCTGCTGGTGTCCGGGCATGAATTCGTTCACGTGGATTTCTCCACCTTGGGCGATACCTTTCGCATTCAACTCACGGGCGAAAATGCCGTAGCTTCCCGCTTCCTGACGCCGACTTTCCCAGGCGGCCAGAACACGACCCTCGTCGCTCATGTCGAGCGTGACTCGGCTCTGCTGACTCGAGGTGAAGGTGTTGAGCTGAACGTCGCGAAGAACGTAGCTCTCGCCTCCGACCATGATCTCGGTGGGAGACTGGATATTCGCTAGGAGTAGAAAAGCCGCTACGACGATAAGCAACATCGCCGCGCCGCCTGCGTGGAACCGGGTCATGGCAGTCCTTTCAGAGTGGATTATGGGAGGCAAGATTATAGCACTTCGGGGGGCTTGACTCTATTGCCAATAAGAGTGGCATGTATCGAAAAAGGGGCGGAGGCTCAAGCCCGCCGCCCCTACATCTAGTGTTTCCAATGATTACTTCAACAATACCAATTTTCGCGATTCCCGGAGTCCTTGGCCTTCAATGCTGAGAAGGTAGATGCCCGAACTCAGGGGCCGACCCGATTCATCCACGGCCGTCCAGCTGATCTCTGAGGCACCGGCGGGGAAGCGGCGATCCGCTAGCAGCGCCACCTGACGACCTGCAAGGTCGTGCACGCGAAGGCTGATCTGGGCCGCCTTGGCCAAACTGAACACGCAGGTGATCTTCGGATTGAACGGGTTGGGATAAATCGACAATGAGTTGAG
Source organism: uncultured bacterium (assembly GCA_964440095.1). Classification (GTDB taxonomy): domain Bacteria; phylum Krumholzibacteriota; class Krumholzibacteriia; order JACNKJ01; family JACNKJ01; genus JACNKJ01. The sequence continues at coordinate 85,328 of CAYTPZ010000005.1, forward strand.
CCTTGGGACGCTACCGTCAACCGATGTACTTCCGGGCGCGGGCGATTCCCATGCTCCCAAATCCGGAGGCGTGTCGGCCGGATTCGGACGAGGCAAACAATCGATGTCTTCGATCACCGGATAGATCTCACTACCCATGGCGATGCAAGGTCCTTCGCCATCGGGCATGAAGTCGCCGTTTTCGGCATCGCCGAAGAGAGGATCCAGATCGTAGATGTTCGTGCCCGTGTAGCCACCATCCACAATGCAATCGTGCGCGGTCATGCCACTGAAGGAGAGGATCTCGGGGTAGGTGTTTCCAAGATTTTCCCACAGCACGCTGTTGGCCAAGATGCAACTGCCGCCGAGCATGGCAAGAGCGCCTCCGTCCATGTGCGCCTGATTGTTCCAACTGGTCATATGCAGAATCGTCGACTCACCCGCAGCCAAGTAGATTCCACCGCCCAAGGGCGCGGTGTTTCCATCGAAGAGCACGTTCTCCAAATACATTCCGCCACTGGTAGACAGCGCGACTCCGCCGCCGCCCTGGTTGGATTCTGCGTCCACGCTGTTCTCGCTGAAACGAGAACGGAGCATGTTCAACTGAGCATTGCTCGACGAGACCGCTCCGCCCGCCAGTCCTGCCAGGTTGCCGATGAACGTTGCGTCGCCGGAATAGAGAATGCCCGCTTTCATGGCAATGGCACCGCCACGCTCGCCGGCTTCATTGTTTTCGAAGTGGTTTCCCAGCAGTGTCAGAGTGCTACCCTCGAAGTAGATGGCCGCGCCTTCGCCATCGCAGGTGTTGTCCCTGAAAATGCAATTCTCGAAAGTCGGCGAACCCGTGGCCCACACGGCTGCGCCGCTGGGGGCCAGGCCATCCAGGCTACAACTGTCGATGAGACATTCCGCGAAGGTGGGAGAGGCATCTTCTATGAGAACACCACCTGCATAGTCGATCTGGCGACCGGCGCGAAGGGTCAGGTTCTCGATGCGGCAATCGGCGCTCTCCCCATTGTGTATGTGAAAAAGCCGGTAGGTGTCCTCGCCGTGCAAAATCACATCTTCCGGCGATGCGCCGATACCGCGAATCACAAGGCTTTTGCCCGTGGGATCCAGGTTGCGGTTCTCCAGGCCGGTGTAGACCCCTGGGCTGATTGCCACCGTATCACCCTCAGCAGCAATGTTGATGGCCAACTGGATGGTGTCGTAGGGGTAGTCGGGGCTACCGTTCATGAAGCCGCCGTCGTAATCGTGGTCCACGTACCAAACCGGGCCTTCCCAGCAACTACCACCGTAGTACACGTAGAAAATGTCACAGTAGACTTCTGTGTTCTCGCCGCCCATGTCATCGGTAACTTTGAGGGTGGGTTCGTACCATCCCATTTCCATGTAAGTGTGCTCGTGGGGTCCGGGGCCGCTGGCATCCCACTCGCCGTCGCCTTCGAAATCCCAGAGCCATTCGGTGATGTTCGAGCCTTCGCTGACACTGCGATCGGTGAAGGTGATGGTGTCGCAGGTGTAGGGAGTCATGTCGCTGACTTCGATGGCTGCGTGCAGCCCGATGCCGGTGCCGGTATGGCTCACCCAGCGAGTGTTGCGACCGAAATCACAACCCGAGTCCCAGGCAATGTAGAAGTAGCCCTCCATGCCCCAATCCTTGCCCCAGCTGTTTTTGACGATCCAGTATTCACCTTCATCGTCGTATCCCAAGATGAGCACCGCATGGCCGCCGTCGTATTCGCCGCTGGTGTGGCGATAGACGCCGCTGGTGTAGGTATCGAAGTCGGTGTAGACGTCGAAGCTCGTGGCAACAGGGCCGTAGTTGTGAAGCGCATCTTTGATGGAATTGACGCTGGGCGAGTAGCAGACCGTTCCCCAGTCATCGAAAAAGACGCGGCGATCGTCGGCGCCCGGACAGGCCGCCGCGCATTCTGTGGAATTGCTGCCTGTGTAGGGGAAGCAGCAATCGTCGATCATGCCGTACTGAATGCCGAAGACCATGGCATGCCAGGACCATCCACCGTCGCAATCATCCCAATAACCAAGGTAATCGTCGAGGCAGGAGAGTACGTACTGCTCCGATAGATCCCACTCGCTGATGTATCCGCCACCGAGCGCGGTGAGGATGGCGCTTTCCATGGCCGCCGTGGCCGCGAAGTCCCAGCAGGATCCGCAGCTTCCCTGGTCGCGTACGCCGGTTACGAAACTACCGCCGTTGTCGCGCCAATCCAGGTAGCTACGATCTCGGGGAATGCCCATCACTTGGTAGCTGCCGCCATCGGGCCAGGCGGGTTCATCGAGCATGTCGTGCATTCGCCGCCGGCTTCGCTCCTGCGGGCTGAGGCGCATCATGCCGGTTTCGCCGGCGGTCCATCCGGCCTGCTTCGCTTCGATGGCCGCCCTGACCTTTTCGATTTCCGCTTCCATGGCGGCGCGCTCGCTTGCCGTTAAGTTGCTCGATTCGAGTAGGGGTCCCGGCGCTTCTTCAAAGCAAAGCCCCATTGCGGGGATAAGGATCAACAAAGCTGAAAACAGGCTGCGCAGATTCATGCGACCTCCCAAAGAGACGGGACTAGCTCGCTCTTTCAATTGATTGCCCGAGTTGTAGGCCGCTGATCGCGGCCCCAAACTCTTACTTCAACAAAACCAGTTTGTTCGAGTCCACATGACCTCGACCTGAGAATTTCACCATGTAGACACCGCTCGTCAAGGGACGTCCCGACTCATCTCGCCCGTCCCACACCACGGATCCCACACCCGCGCTTCGATGCTCGTTCAGCAAGACCCTCATACGGCGGCCTTGGAGATCGAAGATTTCCAAACGCACATCTGCCTCATCCGCCAATTCGAAACCGATCCTGGTCGCCGGATTGAATGGATTGGGCTGCGCGCCTGTGAGTTTGATCGGCGCCATGGGGTTGTCGCCGATATCCACGGACGTTTCGCCATCGTGACCGAGTTCTCCCTTGAAGAAGAGGTCGTCGATCCAGCCGTGCATGGGCGAGGCTCCGGCTATGCCGTCACCCCCGGCTTGCATGAAGAAACTCTCGAAGTAAGGATCGAAGATGACCGTGGAGGTCCAACGCGGATTGCCGATGGAATCGGTTAGCAACACCGTTGTCTCAGGACTCGTGTTTACGGTGTGGTTCACATGGAGCCGGAAAAACTTACCGACCTCAAGACCATCGAAGCTGTCCTGGAAAACAGGCACGTCGCCCTCGAGTGCGGTGAAGATCAATTCGAAATATCCAGGCCAGGCTGCGGAGGATCGAACATCCAATCGAAGACCGCGATAGCCATGGAAGCCCATCAAGGTTGCCTGGCTTTCGGCGCCCGCGTTTTCAATACAGAAGGTCTGTCCAACGCGCCAGTCGCCGCCTAGGGGAACGAGATCTTTCTGTTGGCGGGTGAAACCCTCCGTGTCGCCGAAGGAGACGAAGAATACGTGGTGATCGGAGTTGCTCCAGCCCACCTCGTGGTGAGGCGTGTCGCTGATGTGAACGAAATCCTCCATGCCGTGCATGAAGTCATAGAGATTGTCGCCTTCGAATCCCAGCCATTCCATGCTGGCGCTCATCCAGTCGGCTCGTGTCTGCGCATCGGCGATGGCCTCGAGCATGAAGGTCTGAAAGTGAATGGGCTGCCATTTGAAACGGTTGCTCGACACGGGAAGGATTTCATTCGCATGCTCGGGGAAGAAACCGACCATGTAGGTGTCCATGAAGGGCAAGGTGTACATGGGATCGACCTTATTGGGATCCGGGTCGGGCAAATTGCTGTACTGGGGCTCCACGTTCTCCAGTCCTTCGAAGTAGCCGCAGGGAATGGCCGCGATGTCGTCGGTAAAGAAATTCAGGGAGACCGTGTCCACACCGAGGATGTTGCTCTGGAAATTGTCGTAGAGCGGGTTGCCATCCTGCTCCACCAGGAAGTCCAAAATTCCCTGACCACTCAGCAGAACCTTGCCGCCCAGATTCAGGTAGTCCTCCAAGAGAACGATCTCCTCTTCCTGAAGCACATTTTCGGCGTTGGCCGCGCAATTCCATATCACCAATTGGTATTCACTCAACTCGGCCAGAGAGGGGCGCAGGGGCCCGGCGCTGCCGTCGGGCCAGATTTCATAGACGTCGTAGTCATAACCCGTAAGGTTAAGCGCTTGAATGATATAGGCCTCATACTCGGGGTCGAATAGATAGCGTTCCTTGCCCGCGTCGGCCTTACCTTCACTGGGTTCCCAGTCATCATCCACCAGGGCGCATTTGCACGGACGTGCGCTGGCATCGAGTGGTTGAAAAAGCTCTCCTGCGATAAACATGGCGAGAGCGACGAGTAGCAACGAAAAAACAAGACGCAAGGGCTTCATGGCCTACCTCGTGGAACAGGATTGTCTATCTAATTATACCCTATCTTACCGTTCTTGTGAACCGGGGGGGCTGTCCCACCTTGCTTGCCATGTCGGGTGGGAATCGTTAAAGTGCCTCGGTTGTGAATACTCGAAATGATCGAATATGGAGGATCTCGTGAGTAAGGATCGGCGTTTCGGAACATGGCTGTTTATCTCTAGCTCTTTGGCCGCCTTGGCCTTACGGCTGATTTACATGTTCCAGGTCCGCGATGCGACTCTGTTCAAGGCACCTCTGCGCGACTCGGCCTTCTATGTGGCCAGAGCCTGGGAAATTCTCCACGGTGACATCATTGGCCGCGCGGTGAGCTTCCACAGTGCGCCGCTCTACCCCTATTTTATCGCTGGAGTCATGGGCATCATGGGCGAGAACCAGGGCCTTTGGTGGCTCCGCCTGGTTCAGGCTCTGGTTTCGGCGCTCACCGCTGGTCTGCTTTCGTTGACCGCTCTCCGTCTTTTCGGACGATGGGCCGGCGTGGCAACCGCCCTTTTGGCCCTGCTCTATGGACCCTTCCTGTTCTATTCGGGCGAGATCCTCGAGATCACACTTACACTGTTTTTCCTGGCCGGCGGATTCTGGCTTCTGGCTCGCGATGAGGATCCGGGATTAAAACGCCTCATGGGAGTGGGGGCCCTGCTCGGACTCGCGGCTTTGGGAAAGCCCAACCTGTTGATCTTGGCGCCACTACTCTGGATCAGCGTGGGGCTCTACCGATCCGAAGATTCAACCCGTCCTTGGGCTTGGCGCAAAGGACTGCTCCTGGCGGCGGGTTTCCTGATCGTGGTGCTGCCCTTCACCCTGCGCAACAAGTTGGCGGGAGATGACTGGGTACTCATCAGCAGCAATGGGGGCATCAACCTTTTCATCGGCAACAACCCGGACGCCAACGGAGGCTTCCAGGTGCCTACGGGTTTGGCCACGAACCTGGAAGCAGGAAGTCGACAGATTGCCGAAACCGCCAAGGGCCGTCCGCTCAAGCCTTCGGAAGTGAGCCGCTTCTGGTTCGATCGATCCCTGGCCTATTTCACGGGCTATCCGGGAGATGCTGCGGGCTTATGGCTTCGCAAGACAGGTCTGCTGCTCAACCATTATGAGATACCCAACCACTACAACTACTACTTCTTCCGGGAGTATTATGCGCCCATGCTGAAGTGGCCCCTGGTGGCTTACTCCATGGTGCTGCCCCTGGGAATCCTGGGATTGGCCTTCGGTGCTCGGCGGAATCGTCGCACACGGCGTCATGCATGGAGCATTCTGGCCGTGGCCCTGACTGTGATCCTGTTCTTTGTCACCAGTCGTTATCGCCTACCCATGATCACCCTGCTGTTTCCCTTCGCCGGCTTCGGGCTTGCCCTTTTGGGCCAAACACTTCTTGCTCGACGGTGGAAGCTTCTGGGCATGGCCATGGGAGTCTTGATCATCGGAATGATACTGGTGCGACTTCCCTTGATCGGTCATACGCATTTCGAAGAAGAGTTCAATGTCTTGAGCAACTTCTGGTTTTCACAAAAGGACTATGCCAAGGCCGCTTTCTACAGTACCGAAGCCATTCGCCAAAACGATCAGTCTGCCCCGGCCTGGCAGAATCTGGGATATGCCTACCTGGAGCAGGGTGACTTCGTGCGGGCCGAAAATTGTTTCTGGGCGGCCATCGCACTGGATCCGAACTTCGGTTACGCCTATGGAAACCTGGCCAAACTCTATTTCGATTATTCGCGTCCCATTCTTGCGCAAAAGTGCATAGACAAGGCGGAGCGTCTTGCGCCCGAACTCATGGGGCGTCTGGCTGAAGTTCATGATATGATTCCCTTGCTCGGCCACCAATGGGATGAAAAGTCTCAGCGTTTGATCGATGATCTCGATGAGAAGGAAGCCGAGACTCCCGGCCTTCCACGTCATAAAGCCGAGCGCGCGCAGATACTTGGCCTGCGACTGGAAAAGCACAATGAAGCTCTGGCCATCCTCGATGAGATACCTCAAGCGTCCTTGGACGCTGATTCCGCTTTGGCAGAATACGTAAGGTTCATGCGGGGGCGCTTGACCGTGGTGCGTGACCACATGCGCTTCCTGGATTGACGGGATCCTCGAAAGCTGGGGGATGATGGAGAATGTCGCCTTCCGCGGATTTTCCGCGGTGACGCCTGAAAACACTCTCACGGCTTTCCATCGGGCGAGTCAGGCTGGATGCCATCGTATCAGCTCGGAGTTGCGCTTGAGCGCCGATGGCGGTGTTTTCTGCTTCGCCGACTCCTCCATGCATCGCCTCACGGGTAGCCATGGTTGGTTCCACCGTCTCAGTAGCTTCGAACTACGCCTGCGAGAATTGCCATTCGGCGGACAGCAACAGCGCGTGGAGCGAATTCCTCGGCTGGAAGATCTTCTGGATTTCGCCACTTCCGAGAAGCTCGGGCTTCAGTTGAGTGTGCCGGTGGGTTCAAGTCCGCGCTGGAGGCCCATCATAGAATCCACGGCCGCGGCCATGCTCGAGGCTCTGAAGAAGTGGGAAGGTTCTCTGGATCTCCAACTTTGCTCCGGAGACCACCGCATGGTGAAAGCCCTTCTGGATCGATCCTCCTGGCCGGTTGGGGCGAGTGTAAGCCGCTTCGTCGATGGCATGTCATTATTGGAGGAGCCCGAGCTGGCATTTCTTCGCGCGGGCAGCGAGATGTTCATTCCATCGCGTCGCCGTCGCAAAGGCGGAATGTTTCTACAGGGTGGGCTCAATTTGTTGAGTGCTTGCCGCGAACGCGGACGGGGTTTCTACCTGGGGCCTGTGCGAAAACGCGCGGAACTGGAGCTGTTTGCGGGGCTCGAGTTGGATGGGATTCTCACTCCAGCTACGGCACAATTGTCAGCATTAGGCTATCGCAAGGAAGCCTAGGGAAGCATGAGCCGGATCCTTTTTGAGGGCGGGTGAAATCGCCCAATGCCTTGCAGGAAGCAGGCATGGCTCAATATCCCCGAACACTCCCTTCGACCCCCCTAGGGTTCCAGAACTTCCCACTACTTCCCGGAATACCCCCGGGAAAATCCCCCAATCTGATCATCTCCCTGTCCTAAAACGCTATCAATCGCTGTCCTAGCGAAAGCCCTGGATTTGAAGGCTTCATGCCGTTACATTCTCTCGTTCCAAGGGAGGGCATCATGATCGAACAAAGCAGACTCAAAGAAACTGGCCGCTTCATTCTCGAGCAGAAGCGTGTGCGCCTCATGCTGCACAAGCATCCTGATGGCGATGTCATGGGCAGTTGCCTGGGTCTTGCCCGCTTTCTCGCCGCCAAGGGCGTGGATGTGGGGGTCTTCGGCAATTTCGAGGATCGTCCGGCCAAGTTCGATTTCCTTCCAGGCTTTAATGACATCGAGACCGGTCGAGATGAAATCGGGAATGCCGAGTTCGCCGACACCCTCTACATGGTGGTGGACAGCACGGGCGCGGATCGAACCGGATTCGCCGAAGGTGATGTCATTCGCCAGCTTCGTATCGACCATCATATTGGTGGAGCCGAGTACGACCCTCGCGATCTCGTGGACACCTCCTACGCCGCCACGACTCTGCTCATCGCCGACCTGCTGCGCGTTCTGGATGAGTCGGCCATCGATGAGGGAGTGGCCACCTGTCTCTATACCGGCCTCATGACCGACACCGGTGGCTTTCGCTACAGCAGCACCGATGCCCACGCCTTCCGTACCGCCGCCTTCCTTGTGGAGTCGGGCGCCGATCCCGCCTATTGCGCCAACCTGGTCAACGATCGTCGCAATCCTCAATACCTGACCCTATTGGCCAATGCCATCAACTCGGTGACTTATCACGAGGATGGAAAAGTGGCCCTGCTGCTTCTGCGTCCTGAGGATCTTCCTGAAGAGGCCCGCGACGAATTCGGGAAGGATGAATTCATCAACCTGCCCCGCAGTCTGGAATCTGTGCGTGTGGTGGTTCAGATGAAGAAGTCGCTCAAGGATGGTGACTGGAAGGTGGGATTCCGTGGAAAGGGCGAGGTGAATGTTCAGGCCGTGGCCGCAGACCTGGGTGGCGGAGGACACTTCTCGGCTTCCGGTTGCGAGCTTGTAGGCACCCAGGACGACATCAGGGAGCGTGTGCTGATGCGGGTCGCAGAAGCTTTGCGGGAAGCGGGTCTCTAGCCCCGGAACTCTTGACAGGTATGACAAGATGAAGGATCACGACATTCCACGATGAGTGTGTTCGGAGATTCGCCTTCCAGTCCGACAGGTCGGACGGCGAGAGCGGTGGATATCTTCCCGCGAGGATCGAAACACAGCGAAATCCACAACTATCAGGGCTGTTTTGTGCCGCTTCGGATAGGAGATTCGGGCACAGGCTTTGCAGAGATTAGAGCAGTCGGATGCGATCGACGGGGGGCTATGAGAGAGTCCCCCGGAGAGGCTCCTGCAAACAGTCAGAACACAGCTCACGCAAAGGCTTTCTGACTAACCCCCTGGGTTAACTGAGGTGTTTGGAGGACGGAGCATTGCTTCGTCCTTTTTCTATTCCCGTCAACTGTCCAGCTTGCCTGACAGGTTCTCGTATTTCAGCGGGCGCTTCAGGATTTCCTGTGGGCCTCAGACTCAGCTCCTCTTTCCTAGCCGCGT
>CAYTPZ010000006.1:0-78436 GCA_964440095.1 uncultured bacterium
GCCTCTTGCCTCTTGCCTCTTGCCCCCCGCCCCTATTTAAGAATCACCATGCGTTTCGCCATGACCTTGCCCTCGGCCTGCAGCTGATAGAAGTAGACGCCGCTGGACTGCGGGCGTCCTTCCATGTCGCGGCCGTTCCAGGTGCTGGCGTGCTCGCCGGCGTCGAGGACTTCATCCACGAGCACCGAAAGCAGGCGTCCGGCTACATCGTAGACCTTCAGGCTCACCGGTCCGCTCTGCGTGAGCGCGAAGGCGATATCGGTCTTTGGATTGAATGGGTTCGGCACGTTCTGCGACAACTTCACGCTGAAGGGCAGAACCTCATCGTCAATGCCGGTGGCATCAAAGACGCCCGCGATGAAGAAGTCATCCACGCCGCCGTCAACCAGAGATCCGCTGCCTTCATCGGAAGCCACAAAACGTAACTGCACGAGGCCGGCGGAGCCGAAGTAGTCGAAGAAGTCGAAGTTCATCTCGACCCAGGCGTTGGTGGATGTATTCGTGTGCTCCAGCGAGGTCCAAGCACCGTCATTGGCCAGATCCACATCCCAATAGTCATTGCCGGGATCGTTGCCCTGGTCATTGGAATACCATTTCCAGTAACCGAAGGTCAGCGACTCGGCGCCGGTCATGTCGTAGGGCGGGCTGAAGAGCGAGGTTTTCCCGCCATCCACGTCGTTGGCTCCATCGCTATCGCCAGGCTGCTGCTGCCCGGTGATCCAGCAATCGGTGCCCGCGGCGCTGTGGTCATCGCCCGGCTGAGAACTTGTGGGATAAGGATCCACACGCACCCAGTGACCCGTACTGGCATCATCGTCAGCTGCACCGGCGGTCCAGCCGCGATCGGCGTCCATGGGATGGATAAAACTCTCTCCGGTTTCGAAGTAGTACAGATCGCCTGGCGCATTGAGGGGCGCGGAGCCGTCGTTGCCGTTTACATCTTCGGCGTAGACGTAGTACTCCACCACCGAACCCTGCGACTGGGCGGGAATGCTGGCGCTGTACATGCCGCCGCCCCCATCGCTCATGGTCATTTCGTTGAAGGAACCACCATCCACGCGATAATTCAGCTTCACGCTGCCAACGACAATGTCTGCGCCACCGTACCCTTGAGCCATGGCCTCGACATCATAGCCGTAAACATAGTCGGCAGTGAAGGGCAGCTGATCGTGCTCGACGGTCACGTTTGTGAGATTGCCTGCCATGCCGATCAGGTAGATTGCTGGCCAAACGTTTTCATCGAAGTAGGGCTGGCGATTGGCTTCCGAGGGCCAGAAGCTGTGACCGATCTCATTGGTGAAAGCGTAGATTTTTTCATGCTCGTCCTGGGCACCATAGTCCCAATCGAAGTTGCCTCCGCAAACGTCGTAGAGCACATCACCCGGCTGGCCCGGCGTGTAACCATTGTACATGACCATCTGCTCGGCCATCTCGCGGAAGAGGGTTTCATCGGGAGTATTGCTTGTTGTGTAACCCCAGGGATAGAGCGTCAGGTCGCCATAGGTATGAACGCTCTGCCTGATGGTGAAACTATGAGCGTTGATGAAGTTCATGAAGTGCTGCGTTTCGATCTCGCTGCCGGGAGACGTTCCACGATAGGTCTCATCGCCCGGATAGCCGCTGCTTCCCCAGCTGCATCCCCACTCGTAGGGATAGTTGCGATTCAGGTCCACGCCCCAGGTACCGTCGCCGTTGTTGCGCCGGTTCTTGCGCCACATGCCACCACCGTTGGGATTGGTCTGCTCGTTGTAGAGCACGCCATCGGGGTTACCCATGGGAATGATGTAGACTTCACGGGTATCCACGAGGTTTGTGATCTCGGGGTCGCTGCCGTAGTTCTCACCCAGGTACTCTCCAAGCATGATGCACATTTCGCCTGCCATGATCTCTCGGGCATGGTGCATGGCATCGAAAAGAATTTCGGGCTCGTCCTCGTCCACGTCGGGATTGTCCGAAACGCGGAAGCACCAGATCTCATTGCCGTTGATGCTTTGCCCGATGGAGAATTTCTCGCTGATCACTTCAGGGAAGCGCATGCGAAGACTGTCGACGAACTCCACCATTTCAGAATAGGTGTGATAGATACCGAAGTTGCTTCGGGAGTTCGTGTACTGTGATGCGTAGTAGCTTTCCAGCTGCGGCCGCAAGATTTCGATCCTGAAACCCAGACTCTGAAGCGCTTCGATATCATCGTCCATTGCGACGATGTCGTAGTACTGCTCACGCCGACCATCGGCGATGTCGAGCCGACCGGAGTTCTCATCGATGTAATCCTGATCGATGGCCGTGTCGATATGGAAACGAATCATGGTGTGCTCTTCGACAGCGAAGGCCGAGACCGCAAAGACCATGAGGATGGCGGTTAGAATCAGGCGCATTTTCCCCTCCCGGATTGAGCCGAATATCCTTTAGAATTATACCACTTTACAGACATGTGAGACTACACAGAAGGATGCTCGTGACCTCTTCTCGCACTCCCGCTCGAAGACTCCCAAGTCGTGCATCGAAGAGCCACTACGCTTCCCATAAGGGAAAGAAATCGGGGAGGGTAGAGACCCTCCCCGAGTAACTACTTCAGCATCATCATTTTCTTCGTCTCGATGGAATCATCCTTAAGGAGACGATAGAAGTAGATGCCCGAAGGCGCGGGCTTGCCGGAGTTATCCGTGCCATCCCAAATGACCACATGGGAGCCGGCGTCTAGCACTCCATCCACCAAGGTCTTCACGATGCGACCATCAATGGAATAGATCTCCAAGCGGGTCGATCCCTCGGCGGGCAGTGCAAAGCTGATGCTCGTATTGGGATTGAAGGGGTTGGGATGGTTCTGGCTCAACTGCAGCATGGCAAGAAGGTCGGCGGCATCGGTGCCGTCGGCGCTTATGATAAGCTGCACCGGAACCAGAATGGAGGGCCCGGGGGCATTGTGCCCAACACTGACCGAAGCGTTGTAGGTGCCATCACCCATGCCGGAGGTGTTGTAGCTGATCTCGATGTCGACACTTTCACCCGCGGGAAGATCGCCGGCGCAATCGGTCGGGCAACTGATCCAACTGGTGTTGAAGCCCAAGACATCCACCGAATAGCTGAGAGTTGAACCCTCGACGCCAGTATTATGGATGGTCAGCATGTCGCTGGCCACTTCGTTGGGCGGCAGGATGCGGCTAAGCGATCCCGGCGTCACCTCGCAGAAGGGAATCAAGGGCGAGCTGGTGGGCAGGGCCTCGACCTGGGTGAACTTGTTGAAGGCGCTGACCGTGAGGGTCACCTCGCTGTCTTCGGGCAGGCTTCCGACAATGTCGATGACCGCCTCACCGGATCCGTCGGCAAAGGCCGAACCGTGGAAGTTGCCGCCGAAGCTGAGCGCGGCCAGAGCACCGGGCTCGGTGATCACCGTGAAGCTTGAGGCTTCGGGATCAACGCTGTCATCATGGCTCACGCTGAAGGATGCGGGAGTGTCGGTGCGAACGCGAAGGCTGGGGTCACCGAAGACCGTCCAGTTTTTGAACTCACTTATACCGTTGGCGCCGTACTCGTCCATCATCTGGCAGGAGCCGTTGAAGCAGAGAGCGCCGAAGGTGCGTTTCTCTTCCCCCACGAGCAGATCGACGATTTCGTCCTGGCCGCACATGGGCGTAGCCCACTGCTGGTTCACCGTGGACGCGTACATGGCCACCGCACCGCTGGGCTCGCTGCCGTTGGTGGCGCGGAGCCAGGCTTCGGCGAAGCAGGTGCTGGACGGGAAGTTTCCGTTCACGCAGGCAACGCTGACGATGTAGGGAAGCTTGTTGTCATTGGTCAGGTTGTTGACGTCGGTGTTGTTGAAACCGGTCGTCGACCAGGCCGTCGTGCTTCCGTGGCCCGTGTAGTTAATGAAGCTGCGACCATAGTTCACGGCGTTGGACACATGGAAATCGTAGGCGCCCGGATCGTAGATCTGATCCACTTCGTCATAGGTGAATCCCAAGAGGTCGGCGCGGATGTTGTTCTGGTGTACCCAATCCGCTTCGCCGTCATCACCGATGCCCGAGCCCTCGGACGAACCGATACCCGTGCCCTTGTGATACCAGTCGGCACCGCTCTGTGCGTCACGCTCATACTCGATGGATTTCGTTACCTGAGTCTGGACCTCGGTGGCGTTGGCCGCCGAGATGCGTCCCACAAATGCCTCGGGATAGCTGTCGCCGCCGGCCAGAAGACCCAGGGAAGGATCGCTGGCGCCGCCGCCTGTGCTGATGTAGGGAACCTGGGGACCGTCACCCACCAATAGGATGAAGCAGACACCGGTATTGTCGTAGTAGTTCTGCACGTAGCTCTTGAGCTGCGTTCCGTTTGAGCCCGCAGAGGAAACGGGGACCATTTCCGTGGGGATGCCCATCTGATTCTTCCAGTCAACTAGGGGCTGGATCTGGTTTTCAAAGGCGTCGTAGTAGATCACCAACATGTTGCCCACTTCGGGCACGGAAGTGTAACGATCGGCACTGTCGAAATTGAGGAAGTGGTTTTCATACACCTTCTGGAACTCACCAGAACTGCGAACGGGTTTCTTAACCAATACGTTGATATCGCCTGCACCAACGCTCTTCACTTCCACGACCACACGATCGTAGACGCGGAGAGTTTCCACGGCAGGGTTGTACTGGAAGGCGTTCAGCTCCACTATTTGCCCGCGATGGGCGCGCATGATGTAAGGATCGTCAAGCTTGGCGAGTTCACTGGGGAACCAAGCGTCCTGACCGTAGAAGCTGTCGAAGTTGTAGTCGACCATCCTCGGGTCGATGTTGCGAGTGAGGCTGCCCTTGGAGGGAGCCACTGCAATGCCGTCAAAGTCGCGGTACTGCGACTCGAGAATGCTAACTTCCATGCGAGCATCGTCGGGAATGGCGATGGACTCGCGGAGAGTCGGAAGCTCCGGCAGCCCGGCCAGCAGGTGATGAGCGCGGCGGCCCAAGTTCACCTGGTGATAATCCTCACCCCGGATCTCGATGGATGTCAGGTCGAAGGTGTTGATCCGGTACTCGATCACCGTGCGTTCCAGATTGGATTCCAGGACGGTAATGCTGTAAGGTGTATCACTGTCGTGGATCTGAATAGGCGCAGCGAGAGCGCTGGCTGCAATGAGACAGAGAGCAAGAAGCGGGAAAAGCGCTTTCCTGAACATGTTTCCCCCAAGTTTTCTGAGACGTGCCCGAGCAAATAGGGCCGCGATCGCGGCCCGTTTTCCTAATTATAGCAGGAGATTTGAAGCAAGTTCAATGCTAATGGCGCAAAGCGGCCTTCCCTCGCGCTCCAGCTCGGCGGGATGGATCCTAATCCCATATGTATCGACCAGGGCCCGCCTCTCAAGTCGCGCCTCTGGAATCCGCTTTGCACCCCGAAACTCCGAATTGTTCCGGCGCCCCCTGTCCGAAATAGGATTCGAAAAAGGCTGGACCGATCCCGGGTCATTCTCTTGGTAAAGCGTTCCTTGCCGGGAAAACGTCATCGTGCTAGGTTGTGATCGAGCAAGCAAAAACTCCCAGGAAGGAGGCTGACATGCCTATCCGTGTGGGGCTGATGGGGTTCGGTAGGATCGGGCGGAATTTTTTTCGCCAGGTTTACAACCACCCCGATATTGATGTCGTGGCCATCAGCGAACTGGGAAGCCCTGAAGCCGTGGCCTACCTTCTCGAATTCGACACCATCTATGGGAAGTTTCCCGACGAGGTAAGCCTTGATGGCAAGTACCTCAAGGCGGGACGCCAGTCCTCGCGCTTGGTCAAAGGCCTTCGGCCCGACGACATGCCTTGGGACGCCTTCGACGTGGACGTGGTCATCGACACCACTTTGCAGTACCGCGAGCGGGCGGAGCTTCAAGGTCATCTGGAATCCGGCGCTCCGCGCGTAATCATTTCCCGGCCGTCACTTGGCGCCATCGACAGCACATTGATTCATGGCGTGAACAGCGACAGCCTGGGTCCTCAAGACCGGCTCATCTCCGTTTCCAGCGCTACATGCCAAGCCCTCGGCCTCATGCTCAAGGTGCTGGACGACGTGTCAGTCGTCGACCGAGCCATGATGACTTCCGTGCATGCCTATACGAGCGACCAGAAACTGTCTGACGCCATGGCCGCCGAGCTCCGACGCGCGCGCAGCGCCGCCGAGAACCTGATTCCAAATATGAGCTGGGCGCCCGACGTGGTCACCAGCATCATGCCGCAGCTCAAGGGTCGTGTAGAAGGTATGGCCGTGAACGTTCCGGTGCCCAACGGCTCCTGCCTCGACCTGGCTGTTCAGGTGCGCAAACCACTCTCCATCGAAGAGATCAATGACGCTTTCCGAGTCGCCTCCGAAGGTCCGCTCAAGGGACTTCTGGGCTACGCGGCCGAGCCGGTTGTTTCCAGCGACGTCATCGGCATGAGCGAGTCTGTGGTCTACGATTCCTTGGCCAGCATCAGCATGGAAGGCGGCCTGCTCAAGGTCATTGGCTGGTACGACAACGGCTGGGGCATCTCGGCTCGCATCGTGGATACGCTACTTACCATTCGCGAGTTCATCCGGAAAGGGGTGGCCTAATGAGAGTAGCCATCAACGGATTCGGACGCATCGGGCGCAGTGTCTTTCGCATCCTCAATGAACTCGGCGGAAAAGTCGATGTGGTCGCGATCAACGACCTGGCCGACAACGATGCCATGGCCTACCTGCTCAAGCATGACACGGTCATGGGACGCTTCCCCGACAAGGTCGAGCTGGACGGCGACCTCATGCGTACCAGCAAGCAGACTGTAAAAATGACGGCCATACCCGACCCCAAGCAACTGCCCTGGGGCGAACTGGGTGTGGACATCGTGGTGGAAGCCACGGGTATTTTCCGCACTCGCGAGCAGATCGAACAGCACATGACCGCAGGTGCGGAGAAGGTGATCCTGACCGTCCCCAGCAAGGATGAGATCGACTTCACCGTGGTGCTCGGCGTCAACGAGGACGAACTCAAGCCCGAGCACAAGATCGTTTCCAATGCCAGTTGCACCACCAACTGCCTGGCGCCGGTTGCGAAGATCATTCACGAGAATTTCGGAATTGAAAGCGGCGTGATGACCACCGTGCATGCCTACACCAACGACCAGCGACTGGCCGATGTGCCTCACAGCGACTGGCGGCGCAGTCGTGCTGCAGCAGAAAACATCATACCCACCACCACCGGTGCGGCCAAGGCGGTGGGCAAGGTTCTTCCGGAGTTGGCGGGCAAGTTGGACGGCATGGCCATGCGTGTGCCGATTCCCGATGGATCCATCGTGGATCTCGCGTTGGTACTTCGCGAAGAGACCACCGCCGAACAGATCAATGAAGCTCTGCGCGATGCGGCCAAGGCCAATCGTCTGAAGAACATCCTCAAGTTCTCCACCGATCCCATCGTTTCCAGCGACATTGTGGGCGACCCCCACTCGTCGATCTTCGATTCTCCTTGGACGAAGGTCGTGGATGGCAACTTCGCCAAGGTGTTGTCCTGGTACGACAACGAATGGGGTTACAGCAACCGCGTCGTGGATCTCATGCAGCTCATGGATGGAATGAAGTAGAATTTGCGGATTCCTTGTTAAAAGCAAAAGTGAATAGTAGAAGGCCCCACTCACCTGCGCGGGGCCTTCCTATGTAGATTAATTCTGTCGATTTCTTAAAGCAGAAGACTTAGTGGGAATCAGCGAATCATCGTAACTTTTTGACTTTTTACGCTTTCACCAAAGCGGAATCGAACATGGTAGACTCCGCTCGCAAGCTTGGATCCTCTCTCATCACGCCCGTCCCAGAAATATGAGGAGCCGTCACTCATGTGAATGCGCTCATGCTTAACGAGGCGCCCGCGAACGTCATGCACCCAGACCCCCACAGGCCCGGTCGTGGGCATGCCCATGACAAAACTCACGCGGTCGTGGAATGGACTCGGCGAAGGCACGGAAACTTGAAAGCCTGAATTATCTTGTGGCCAGCTGTCCGTGGGATCACCGCTAACGCTGACAGGTACGACAAGTTGCCCAAGGACGGAGCCGTCGTAAAGATCCAGATACTCGAGCTCAGCCAGGAAGTTGCCGTTGGTCTGACCACGAAGCATCACGTCGTATCGTTCACCGGGCGCTACGACTAGATCCTGTGCGCTGATCGGCTCCGGCAGGGGACGGCCATCGCTGGCCACGGCCTGGGCATGCAATCCCGCGAATAAATACCGGACGGGTAGATATCCCATGTTACCCAAACGCAACAACGCCGTATCATCGCTCACAAGATCCACCCGCGTGTAAGGATCGGTCGCCGCCTGAGGCCCGTCCTTCCCATTCAAAATGAAAAGGTCGGGATCGTAGATTGTGAAATCCGCGTTCTCGCCGAGTTGGTTCCAAGCCAAATCGATCTCGGCCGATATCCAAGTGCGCTCGAAGTCGAAGGCAGGGCCACCGTCCCAGGCATGGTTGGAACCGTCCGGCGGTAAAATGTTGATTGCTCCGTACATGCCCATCTGCAAATGGATCACCGTATTCACGTGACAGTGATAAGCATAGGAGCCGGCGTGGCTGGCGTCGAACTCGTAGGTGTAGCTTCCCATCATGGGAATCTCGAAAGAGGTTTGCGGCACGCCGTCGTTCTGCTGGTCAACATCCAGGCCATGAGGATGAATGGTGTGCGGCATGGGCGACAGATTCTGGAAGTGGATGAACACGCGGTCGCCCTCATTGGCCGTGATGATCGGCCCTGGCACCTGTGGGACACCACCCCCACCTCCACCCCCGCGGAATCCCCAAAGCTCTACAGTCGTGCCATCGCTGAAAGTGTGGAAACCGTTCATGCGCGACGTCAAATCCACATGGACTTCCGCTGCAGATGTAAATCCCACATATAACAGGAGAACGATGATCATATAGTTGAATCGTTGCATGTCTCACCTCATTCTAAGGCTGGATGTCCGCGAAAACGATCATACCGAGCGGATAGACTCCGTTGGCGGTCACTGACTGAACCACGTGATCATGTATGGGATACAGACCCTCTTGATGCGGTACGAGTCGAAAAAGGGCCGTGCCGCCCGCGGGGATGGCGACAGTGTCCTTCACCCAAGGCACCGGCAAGGCCGTTCCGTCCCGCCAAAGGACATCGACGTGATAGCCGTGGAAGTGGATGCTATGCAGTCGCAGGCCTCCATTGACTGCATGAATGAGCAGATTATCGCCAACTTGTCCGGTGATTGTGGCGCGGGCGTCGACAAGAGTGTCGGTTCCCGACAGCCCATTCACGGTGAAGTAACTGGGGAGGTAGCTCGTAGCGTCTATTGACCCGCCCGAATCATGGGTCATCAACCAATCCTCGCTGAATTCGTCCAGGAGCCAAAGGAACTCGGCATCATGCTCCGACGAGGGATCGACGACTACGATTGGGCCCGCCAGGCCTAAGCCCTGATTGACCGGCGCAGCCACAGGATCTCGATAAAGCCAGCAACCCGCATCGGGAAAACTGAAAGTAAAGGTTTCAGATTCCCCGGGCGCCACGGAACTGTCCGCGCCGTCCCGGCCGACGACCTCGAAACCGTGATGGCTGCCATCTTGATTGTGGAGGGTCACTTGTAAATCGTCCCCCACTTGAAGGCGGATCTCGGTGTTCGGGAGATTGGCCTGACCGAATTCGTTCAAGGAGAAGCAGAGGACCGGGAGGCTACGTTCATCAACGGTTTCCAGAAGACCATCCCGAACGTAGAGATCCAGGCTTACCGTCGAAGCCATAAGCCGAGATTCCATTGAAAACAGCATCAATAACCCCAGCCATAAGAAAATCTGTCGCGCAAAGCTATGGTGTTTCATTCCAACTCCCTCCAGGGTAGCGATTCACTCCTACTCACTTTTTGGCAGGTCTAAACTTAAACTCTTCAATAATGCTGTAGAACACCGGCACCACGAAGATCGTCAGCACCGCCACCACCATGCCGCCGAAAGCGGGAATGGCCATGGGAATCATGATGTCCGAGCCTCTTCCCGTTGAGCTGAGAATAGGCAGAAGAGCCAGAAGTGTCGTGGCCGTGGTCATGAGCGCCGGTCTGACCCGGCGGGAAGCGCCTTCGACCACCCGGTGCCGCAATTCAGCCCGGTCGGCCGGTCGCTCGCCCTCGAAGCGTTGACGCAGATAGGTTGCCATGAGTACACCATCGTCGGTGGCAATGCCGAAGAGAGCCAGAAATCCAACCCAGACCGCAACACTCAGATTCACCGGTGCGATGTGGAATAGTTCGCGGAGGCCCGCGAACCCAAGGAACCAGTTTTGGCCGTAGAGCCAGAGCATGAGAAAACCTCCGGACCAGGCCACCAACACACCGCTGAAAACCAGCAAGGCGATCATGCTCGACCGGAACTGCAGATAGAGCAGGGCGAAGATGAGTGCCAGTGCCAAGGGAAGCACCAATCGGAGTCTCGCCGACGCGCGAATCTGATTCTCGTAACTTCCGGCGAAGGAGTAACTGATGCCTGCAGGCACGCTCAGCGAGCCTTCCGCGATTCTCAATTCCAAAAAGGCTCCGGCCTCTTCCACCACATCCACCTCGGCCTCGCCGGCACGCTTGCCGAAGAGTAGGTATCCCACGAGGAAGCCGTCTTCGCTTTTGATCACCTGAGGACCACGGCGGTAGTTGATTTCCGATAGCTGACCGAGTGGAATCTGAGCGCCATCGGGAGCAGTCACGAGTACTCGAGAGAGATCCTCGAAGCTGCCTCGGCGCTCCCGCGCATAACGCAGACGCACGGGATATCCTTCACGACCTTCAAGCGTACGGGTCAGGGTTTTACCGCCGATGGCCGTTTCAATGACCTGCTGCACGGCGCCCACCGAGATGCCATAACGCGCTGCAGATTCGCGATCGATATCAATTTCGAGGTAAGGTTTGCCCACCATGCGCTCGGCATTAACCGTGGCGGGCTCGATGGACGGCACCTGCCTAATGACTTTTTCAAGCTCTCGTCCGAAATCTTCGATGGCCTGCAGGTCGGGGCCTTTGATTTTTATGCCGAGCGGCGCGCGCATTCCACTTTGCAACATGACGATACGCGTTTGAATTGGCTGAAGTTTGGGTGCGGATGTTGCGCCAGGCACCTGTCCCGCACTTACGATGAGCTTCCAGATATCGTCGGGGTTCTGAACGCCCGCCCAAGCTTCGCGCCCCTCGTTGAGATCCGGATCAAGTGCCGGGCGCCAGTTGCGGAAGGGCTTGCCACGACGATGAGGAATGAGGCGTCCCTCTTCATCACGCTCGAAGCGCCCCTTCACTGTGTAGGGCTCGCCGTCGGGAGCGGAAAGTGGATCACCCTCTTCGTTGCGAAAGAGATCCACCTCGCGGCTATCGAAACGGAAGCGTTGGCGGCGACCCTGCTCATCCACCAGATACTCGGGGCGATAGTGAATGACCGTTTCCATCATGGATATGGGCGCAGGATCCAATGAGGTTTCCGCGCGACCAATCTTGCCCACCACCGATTCCACCTCAGGCAATCCGGCCATGCCCATGTCCTGCTTCTGCAGAATGTCCAAAGCTTCACCAATAGATGCGTGAGGCATGGTCGTAGGCATGTAGAGGAAGGAGCCTTCATCCAATGCCGGCATGAATTCACGGCCGAGGTCACTGCCGATCAGACCGCCCGCCAGAACCAGGAGGATGGGTAAAACCAAAAAGAGAGCCTTGTGGCTAAGGCACCAGGAAAGCACGCGAGTATAGACACGCTGCAATAGGAAGAGCGGCCCGAGGACGAGAGCAAAGAAGAGGAGTACGAGAAGGGTGTTGAGCAGCAAACCATGTTCGAGACCCAGGGGCATCCAATCGCGAGCCAGTAGAATGACCAAGGCAGCCAAGAGGACGAGACCCAGAGGTCTGCGCAGTCGCGACAGTCCATCGCCACGAAGCCAGGCAGGTGCTCGCCAGGCGAAAAACCCGCGAGCCAAAACGGGAATGACTAAAATGGCCACAATAGCCGATGCCAACAGGGCGAAAGTCTTTGTGTAGGCGAGAGGCTTGAAGAGCTTGCCCTCTGCGGCTTGAAGTGTAAACACAGGTAGGAAACTGATCACGGTGGTTGATACGCTGGTGAGCACAGCACCGCTGACCTCTCGCGTTGCGGCGAAGGTCGTGGCCAAGCCGGAAGCACCCGGTTCCGCTTCACGCATGCGGCGCAGAATATTCTCAACGATCACGATACCCATATCAACCATGGTGCCGATGGCGATGGCGATGCCCGACAGCGCCACCACATTGGCCTCCACACCGAACATTTTCATGGCCGAAAAACTCATGAGCACGGCCAGGGGCAATAGCCCCGCGATAAGTATGCTGGCGCGAAGGCGCATGATCATGAGCAGCACTACGAGCACGGTCACAAGGATTTCCTGACCCAGCGCACGTTTCAGCGTGCCCAGAGTCTCGTGGATCAGTCCGCTGCGATCGTAGAAGGGCACGATGGTCACGCTACTTTTTCGACCATCGTCCAAGATCTTGCTGGGCAGGCCCGGCGTGATCTCCTGGATTTTCGCCTTCACGGCATCAATGGTGCTGAGAGGATTTTCCCCATAGCGCACCGCGACTACGCCCCCCACAACTTCGGCACCTTCTTTGTCGAGGGCGCCTCGTCGGGGAGCCGGTCCCAGACCCACAGTAGCGACATGTTTCATGAGAAGGGGAGCGCCATCGACGGAACGAATGACCGTGTTTTCGATGTCCCCTACACTTTCGATGCGGCCCAATCCGCGAACCAGGTATTCCACCGAGTTCACCTCTAGGATTCGCGCGCCCACATCCAAGTTACTCGCCCGAACGGCCTTCACGAGGTCCGCAAGGCTGAGATTCCATGCGCGCAAGGCTTCGGGATCTACATCGATTTGATACTCGCGCAGGAAACCACCCACGGATGCCACTTCCGCCACACCTTCGGCGGACAGCAATGCGTACTTCACTTGGAAATCCTGGATGCTGCGCAGTTCTTGCAGACTCCAACCACCGGTGGTTTCACCGGCCTCATCACGGCCTTCCAGTGTGTACCAGAACACCTGACCCAAGGCTGTGGCATCGGGACCCAAGCGCGGGCTGGCATCTGCGGGGAGAAGGCCCGAGGGAAGACTGGCCAATTTTTCGAGTATTCGGGAACGCGCCCAGTAGAAATCCACGCCGTCTTCGAAAATCACGTAGAGGGTTGAGAATCCGAAAATGGAGTAGCTACGCACGGTGCGCACGCCGGGCATTCCCATGAGCGAAACCGTGAGCGGGTAGCTGATCTGATCCTCGATATCGCGCGGACTTCGACCGGCCCACTCGGTGAAAACAATCTGCTGGTTCTCGCCGATGTCGGGGATGGCATCTACGGGCACGGGATCGCGTGGCAGGCCCCCCAGCTTCCAGTCGAAGGGCGCGGTCATGGCGCCCCAGAATGTGAGCAGCACCAGGGCCAGGATTACCAGCGCACGGTTTTCCAGGGCGAAGGCGATGGCTCGCTGCAGGGGTCCTTTGGCATCCAACTTCGTCACGTCCACGTCCTAGTGCATGTGCCCGGAGTGATCTTGCGCAGACGCCGGAGCGTCCTGGGTATCGTTCCCGGTCACGATGGTTTCCTCAAATGTGCCGCAGCGGTACATCTGCGAGCCGAAGTAGGGATTCTCAACGCCATCGCGCATCTGCAACCAGTCGGCACCTTTCCAGTCGAAGGCCATGGGACAGTGGTAAAGGTGCACGGGCACCTCGCCACTGGCGCCGAAAGATTCGGCCAAGCTGATCATGGCCATGGACAGGGGCTCGAAGGCTGCACGCCGGTCGACCAGTTTGCCTTCCTTGGCCGTTTTCTTGGCGGACTTCTGAATGCGCCTGAAAAGGCTTTCCCAGTTTTCCGATTCTTCCCCGTCAAGCAAGTCAGACTGAATGCTGTCGAGCGACTTCAACACGGCATCAGCATCCCCGGTCTTATCCAGGGAGAGAGCCTCACTGAGTTCGAAGTAGGCTTGATAAAGAGCATCGAGACTGCTCAGGAAGGCGGACGGCGATGCGCCAGCCGCGCTCATCATGGAAGACTTGCCCTGGATCTGAAGTTCACTGTCGATCTTGAAGGCGCCCTCAGTGACAACTCTTTCGCCCTCTTCGAGACCCGCGAGCACGATGTAATTGTCACCGGCTCGAGGTCCAAGTTTGAGCTCACGCCCTTCGTAGTGCCCCGCCCCAAGATTTACATAGACGATAGCCCGGCGCCCGGTAAGCAAGGGCGCGCTACTGGGTATAAGCAGATGATCGGATTCACCTGTGTATTCCGCAGCAACTTCGCCACGCACAAATAATCCGGGCCGAAGCAGTCCGCTCGAATTGTCGGCTTCCACGCGCAGGCGTAGGCTGCGGCTGGCGCCATCGAAAACCGGATCAATGAAGGACACCTGACCCTCGAACTTTTCACCGGGCATGGCATCTGCTTCGAAGCTCACTCGCTGGCCTTTCGCCAGCCAGGGAAGGTCGCTTTCGTAAGCGTCCATCTGCACCCAAACGCGGCTCAGATCGGCCACGGTGAAGAGCTCGCTGCCAAGCTTCACCCAATCGCCCTCGACCACGTTTTTTGTCAGAACAACACCCGCGCTTGGAGCGCGGAGTAGAATGAATTGGGAAACTTCGCCATTCTCTTCCAGGGAATCGATGTCGCGCTTATCCATACCCATGAGCAGAAGTTTCTCGCGCGCGATGTCTTCCACGTTCAGGGTCAAAGCCTGAAGAAATTCCTCCTGAGCCGCGATGAGATCGGGGCTATACAGTTCGACCAGGGGATCTCCCGCCTCCACATTTTCACCGATGCTGTTCACATGCAGCTTCTGTATACGGCCTTCGGCCCAGGCGCTAAGGCGCGCCACACGGGTCTCGTCCATTTCGATCTTTCCGTGAAGGGGAAGTTCGATGCTCGCTCTTCCGCGACGAACGCGACTGCTTTCCAGGTCGGCCAGCTTCTCCGCTTGAGGGCTGAGACGAATTTCACGGGGACCCAGATCGGCGGATGCATCTTCGTTCACCTCGATGAGATCCATAGCGCAAAGCGGACAGGTCCCCGCCTCGGGCTGGCGAATTTGAGGATGCATGGAGCAGGTCCAGTCGACGGCCACGGCAAAAGTCGCGCTCAAAGCCAGCAATACCGCGCTGAGTATCATGACCTTGTTCATTCTATGTCTCCATCGGTTTGGCCCGTGAGTCGAAGTATGGCGGCTCGAGCGATTTCACGATCGCGAAGCGCAGCCAATTCGGCGAGGCGGAGGTCTAGTAGTTCGAGACGGGCCCGCAGAAGATCATCGAAGCTTGCGCGTCCGTGTCGGTAGTCGGATTTCTCTAGGGATAGTATTTCTTCGGCGGAAGGCAGAAGCCTGCTCTGATGCAGTTTCCATCTGCGGTCCGCCTCACGCCAGCGGGCGATCAGGGAATCCAGATCGGCCCCCAGAGTGAGCGATTTTTCTAGGTAACTCAGTTGGCTCAGGCGATGCAAAGCAGCCGCGGCCTGACGCTCCGCCCGTAGAGGCCCTCGCCAAATGGGAAGATTCACCGAGAGGGAAATCATCCAGGGATCGCGGCCATTGTCTTCGGCTGCCGATGCTTCCAATTCGCCGGTCACTATGGTGCTTAGGGACAGTGTCAAGTCGGGCAAACCGTTTTTACTCGCGGCCTCGAGCATCTTGTCGCGAGAAGCGATTTCGTGATGCATGGCACCGAGCCCGGCATTTCCATCGGCGGTAAGAGATTCGGGAAGAGGACGATGGGGAATGTGCGTGGCAAGTTCCGGGAGCGCTTCAGCGGTTCTATCCAGCAAAGAGGCAAGCGCAAACAACTCAACTTCGCGTGCGTCTTCCAAGGTGGAGAGCCGTTCCTCTTCCCGCGCAATTTCCATTCGCAGACGCAAGAGATCAGCACGACGTGACTTAGAGGTGCTCACCTTTCGCTCGGTGACCTTCTCAAGCCCAAGAAGCAGATCCAAATCTTCCCGCGCCGTTTCGGCGGCTGCAGCCAGATGAGCCTGACGCAAATACCCTCTCTCAATTTCAAATCGAAGATCCAAAGCTGCCGCGCGAAGTCGCTCCGCCTCGGCAGCGGATTTGAAATTCGCTGCCTCTCTGGCCAAGCCAAGCTTGCCGCCGAGGGGCAGACTTTGTGAGAGGGTGAACTTCTCCTCTTGAGGACCCAGGCGCGTCTCTACTGAAGAGGAGTAATGGCCCCAACTCAGCTTGGGATCTGGAAGCGAACCGGCGCTGGCCGCTGTTGACTCTGCAGCCTGCAAGGAAACCCGGGCCACCTCCAAGCGCGGACTCAGCTGAGCGGCGAGCTTCTGAAGCTCCTCGAGACTGAGGGGCTCGGCAGTGGCAGAAAGGGCCAGTAGCAGTAGAAGGATGAGTTTTCTCATGCCTTCCATAACGCAATGGCCAGGCCAAGATACGGAATTCTACGACTCCGCGCAATTCACATTATATCAACGCGTTAGGGGATTCGCCGACTCTGGCCTCGGTATGAAAGTGAAAATATCTTTCAATCAGGGGGAAGTATCTTTCAAGTCATATTCGCGGATCTTCTTGCGCAGTGTGGGCCGACTCACACCCAGTATCTCGCAGGCTCGCCCGAAATTCCAAGCGACTTCGTTCAGCACACGGTCAATATGCCGAGCCTCCACGTCCTTGAGACTGAGCAAGGCCGCAGCACTGCTCTGCAAATCTTCCAGTACTTCCATTTGAAGCACTTCGCTGGTAGTGGCCATGACTCCGGCTAAGACGCGGTTTTCCAATTCACGCACATTGCCGGGCCAGTTGTGAGCCAGCAGCCTTTCGATGAGGTTCTCCGGCACGCGATGAACGTGACGATGAAGCTGCCGATTGAAGCGCGAAAGGAAGTGCTCGACGAGTAGCGGAATATCTTCTCGGCGCTCACGAAGTGGCGGCACCCTAATCTCCAACACGCGCAAGCGGAAGTAGAGATCCTCTCGGAACTCGCCCGCCGCAACCATGGCTTCCAGATCGCGATGGGTGGCCACTACAAGCGTTGCACGGAATGGATAAGCGCGGCCACCTCCCACTCGTTCGAACTCTCGTTCCTGGACGACTCGCAGAAGTTTCGCCTGAAGCTCTAAGGACAGATCCCCGATCTCATCGAGAAAGAGAAGGCCCGGCCCGGCGAGCTCCAAGCGACCAAGGCGTCGCTGCGATGCGCCTGTAAAAGCACCGCGTTCGTGTCCGAAGAGTTCGCTTTCCAAAAGGGTTGGAACCAGGGCGCTGCAGTTCACGGCAACGAAGGGTTCATCAGGTGCCAAGTTTCGATGAATGGCCCGCGCCACCAGTTCCTTGCCCGTGCCGCTCTCTCCGCGAATGAGCACACCCGCGCTGCCGCGGCTGGCGCGACCGATGGCCTTGTGAAGTTCCAGCACTGCACGGCTGCGACCGACGATACGATGGGGATCATCCCCCGCCGCACTTTCGGATTCCAGGGTGGAGCGTTGCTCTTCAACCAGCTGCGCCAGCGCACGATCGAGCACGCGATCCAGTTCGTCGGCTCCCACCGGCTTGTGCACATAATCGAATGCGCCCAGGCGAATGGCCTCGCTGGCGCGTTCCATATCCTGATGCCCCGTGATCATGATCACCTTGGCGCCGCCGGCCTTACCCTCGTGTTCGCGAAGCAGGTCCATGCCTTCCCCGTCGGGCAGCATGAGATCGAGAATCACCAGGTCGGGATCCTCAGTCTCCCAAAGCTCTCGGCCATCGGCGAGATTGCCCGCCAAGTGCACACCCAATCCTCGCCCTTTAAGGTGAAGTTCCAGGCTGCGGCGCACGGCGGCATCGTCATCGATAATTAGGATCTCCGGCATGCAAGAAACTTACACCCATCGACCCACTATTGTAAGGATTTTTCCATTCGGAATTATCGAGTAAGGGGAAGGATGATCCGGGCCACCGTGCCGCGGCCTTCATCGCTTTGAACTTCCAGACGCCCGCCGTGCGCTTCCACGCATTTGCGGGCGTTGCTCATTCCAAGGCCCGTGCCATCCTCGCGCGTGGTGTAAAACGGATCGAATAGTCGCTGCTTCTCACGCTCGCTCATGCCGCGGCCCTGGTCGACCACTTCCAATATGACTCGCTCGCTTTCGGTGCTGGCGGACAAGCGCACCTGCGCTCCAGACTTAGAGGCCTGCACCGCGTTGGCGGTCAGATTCACAAGTGCACGCAAAAGGATTTCGCTGTCGCCATCGAATTTGGCGCCACCGTCTTCGACGCGTAACTCAACTCCCGCTTCGCTGGCTTCCGCCTGCACTTGTTCGGCGCACTGAACTAGCAGCTCATGCAGATCGAGTGACTGCCGCCTGAGCTCCAGCGGGCGGCTGTAGTCAAGCAGCTCATCGAGCATACGCTCCAGGCGATCGCCTTGAGCGCGCGCAATGGCGAGTTGCTCGCGCTCGATCTCGCTAAGATCCTCCCGCCGCGCCAGGGCGCCGAGATTCATTTTCAAAGCCGATAGCGGATTGCGCATTTCGTGTACCACACCCGCGGCCAGGCGCCCCACGGCGGCCAAGCGTTCGGCTTGGAGCAGTTCGCGTTCGTGGCGGGAGAGGTCGTCGACCATGGTGTTGAATGCAGCGGACAAGCGGCCGAGTTCATTGCGACCTTCGGGCAGCTTCGGTGGAGACAAATCACCGGCCGCCACACGACCACTGGCCGCAGTCAATCGATTCACCGGACGCGCCAGACCACGCGAGAGGAAGGCGCTGAGGGAAAGGGCGCCCAACAATGCGACCAGGGCCAAGGCCAAGGTCTGCCGGGCCATGGCAGATAAAGGCGCGAAGGCTTCGGCCGAGTGGATCTCGGCCATGAGTGCCCAGCGCTGACGAGGCATCCACACATAAGCGCCCAGAACTTCGTCGCCGAGAAATCCCATGTAGAGTTCTGAGCCCGTGGCCCCGGCCAAACATGCGTGTACGCCGGGCGTTGGCATCTTGTGGGTGAACTCGGGTGGGTGATTCATATGGCGCGATGGCGAGAGCATGAGGGTGTCGGCGTCCACGAGATAGGTTTCACCGGTCCGACCCAGGCCCGTGGTGTCGGCGAGTATGGGATAGAGCGTCTCGGCCGGGTGCATCACCGCCAGCAAAAGCCCTGGGTGACCCTCGGCCAGTTGCAGGGGCGCAGACAAATGCGCGATGGGCGTGCCTAGCGGACCCGCCGCCACGGCGCCGAGACTGGGCGCATCACTGGCCAGAGCCAGGGTAAGTTCATCATCTGAAGGAAGTGGACAATCGGCGTGTCGCGATCCTGTTTCCGAAAGGATGTGGCCGGCCCCATCCATCACCAGCATGCGACGGTAGGCGCCCTCGCGACCGAGGTGTGGGCGCATGAGATTTTCGAGATCCGCCTCTCCGTCGGCCAGATCGCGTTCGATGAGCAGAGCCAACTGACCCAGGTCGTCCATACGTTCGTCGAACCAAGCGTCCAGCCGCGCTCCCCGCTCGCGCGCCATGTCTTCCAGGCGCTGCATGGCCGATTCGCGCAGAGCGCTGCGCGCCTGCCGATAGGCAGCCACACCCACGGCACTCACCATGAGGAGACTGAGCAGGGCCAGAGTGACGAAAAGCTTCCGGCCAAAAGGGCCGATGAGTGGCGGGCGATTGGACATGCTGGGATTATCCTCGGCGGGGTGGGGAAGTCCAGCGGGAAAGCTCAGTAAAGGCTTTTAACCCTGCTCCAATGGGACTCAGTCACAGCCGTGGGGCAGCCGGCCTCATAGGCAATCAGGCCGGTCAATTCGTTGGGAACCTCACCGCCCAGGCCAAGCATGGTCCAGTTGATGGGCAATAGTCCGCAAGGGCATTCGAAATCCATATGCACGGTAAGCCAGAAGGGTCCACTATCGCCGGAGACCATGTGCGATCCGATATCATCGGTGGGATGCCACCAACGCCCCACATTGGGCGTGCTGTTGTCGAAGGCATAGAGCCAGAAGTTGGAAGCGCCGCTGTCGTCGTATCCCCCGGCCAGCACGCTAACGCAGGGATGGAAGGCGAAGATGAGTTCATCAAGTACGGCACCGTCGGCACTGCCGTTGCCCACTTCGAAATTGAAGGTCACGGTCTCGCCGTTCTCCACGGTCCAGGGCCCCAGGAAGGTGATGAAGGATCCACTGATGTCGGCGACCGCTGTGGTGGCCATGAAGATTAATGACAGTACAAAAACCCGAAGCATCGAAGCACCTTCCTGCGGTCAGCGGTCAGCGGTCAGCGGTCGGGGGCAAAGATTCGAAAGCGGCGGGCGAGTAGCAATATCAGGATAAACATCATAAAATAAAAGAGTTGCACGGGAAACGCCGCCGAATAGGCGGCCGGATCCAAGAGGTTCAAGGCCAGAAGCCCGGCGGCTGGAACGATCCAGCAGCCGTCACCCGCGCGCAGCCAGCGCCCCCACTGCTGCAGAACCGCCAGGCCCGGCAGGATCACGGCCGCCGAGGCCAGCAGCACCAGGCGCTGCACGTTGGAAGCCAGCAAAATCTGCGCATAGGCCAAAATGAAAAGCGGAAGGAAGCGCAGAAAGATCTCGCGCGGGCGCCTGAGCACGAAAAAGGGAATCAGCAGAACCAGCGGTCCCCAGCTCCAGATGCTCATTTCCTTGAGATTGAGCAAGCTCGGAGCGGTGAGCCGTTGCAATCCGTGCTCGCGCCAGAGGTAGGCCAGGTCAAAATCCGAAACACCGTGGTGTACCGCACGAAGATTCTCGGGAAGCGAGGCGAGATAGCTCGCATCACCGTTGCCCATGGGAATTGCGTTTCGAATTGCGATGAGCAGGGCCAGCGCGGGCAAGGTGTAGAGAATGGACTGCAGCAAAAGCCGGCCGTCCCAGAGTCGCCGCGCACGCAAGGTATAGAGCAGCGGCGCCACGAAGATGATGGACTCCTTCACCAGCACACCGATGGTAAGCAGGGCCGCCGCCCAGAGAATGCGTCGCTCGAGGGTGAGCAGAATCACTGCACCCACCATGCCCAGGGCCGCGGCATCACTGAGCCAGAAGTGCATCAGGTTGTATTTGGTCGCCCATCCCAGGGAAAAGAAAAGCAGCATG
Organism: uncultured bacterium; assembly: GCA_964440095.1. GTDB lineage: Bacteria > Krumholzibacteriota > Krumholzibacteriia > JACNKJ01 > JACNKJ01 > JACNKJ01. Next base: position 21,088 of record CAYTPZ010000006.1, read on the forward strand.
CCAGCGGTGGAAAGCTGCGGAGAAAAGCCATAACGACGGGCCGCATAGTAGAGCATGAGCCCGGCTGCGATGATTCCCAGTGCTGCGATTATCAGGAAACTGTCGCGATGCTCCAATGGCGATACGCTTACAATCCAAGGTATGCCTACTCGCCAACAGAAGGGCGCTACTCGGAAATCGAAGACAGCGCCATCGGCCATGTGAATGTACTTATGATGATCCCAGGGGCGCTCGAAATTGGGATGCCCCGCCTCCAGCATATCGCTACGGGCCATAAGCCCGATGACCGCCAGCAATGCCAGGGCGGCCACGAGCAGACGTTCACGCCAAGCGGACCGGTCAGTCATAGTAGTCCACCTTGCAGCCGCATCCGTCCCACATGCGCTCGTAGATATCGATGCGCCGTTTCAGGAATGCATTCAGATCGGGCTCGCCAGGAAAAAGTCGCAGGATGATTTCACCCTTGTCGCTAATCTCGCGGGCGAGCAGTTCATCGCCCAGGCTACGAATCTCGATCTTGTGGTCCAATGCGGACTCAACGCTGCGCAGCGGCCGGCTTGCTGCGGCCACCCCATCCCACTCCTCGGGGCTCACAATGCGGTGTCCCGCGCGGGAATCGGCGAAAATAGATTGGGTGTCGGGCATGATCCTCCCCCTCTGACGGCTCGACTAACTTAGCCCGGCGACGCAGCTTTGCAAAGCAACTTGAATGCAAGGGCTAGCCCGGTTATGCCTTGTGCTATGAATCGCTATACCCGCCAAGAGCTTTTTGCGCCGCTGGGCGCACCGGGTCAGTCGCTCCTGCAGGATTCCACCGTGTTGCTGGTGGGTGTGGGCGCCACGGGATCGGTATTGGCCGAATCATTGGTGCGGGCGGGCATCGGCGAGCTGCGCATCTTCGACCGCGACCTGGTGGAAGAAGGGAATCTGCCGCGTCAGGCCCTCTACACGGAAGAGGATATCGGGCAGCCCAAGGCCACAGCGGCCAAGGCGCGCCTCGCGGCCATCAACTCCAAGGTGAAGCTGGAAGCCCAGGTCGCCGACGCCCGGCCGGGGCTCTTGGACCCCTGGCTTGAGGGACTAGACCTCATACTCGATGGCACCGACAATTTCCGCACGCGCTTCATGCTCAACGACCTGGCCCATCAGGGGAACATTCCCTGGATCTACACGGCGGCACTCGGCGAAACAGCCATCTGCATGCCGATCTTGCCGGGTGAGACGGCCTGCCTGGAATGCCTCTATCCCGAAATGCCCGAAGATGGTCTCAGTTGCGACACCGGCGGCGTGCTCTATCCGGCGGTACTGGCCGCGGCTGCCATGAGCGCGGCCGAAGCCATGAAGATTCTCGCGGGACGGCCGGAAGCGATCATCCGGAAACTCCGCCACCGAGAAATCTGGAGTGGGCGCCGGGCGAATTTGTCCACCGAAGAGGCGCGGGAAGAATGCCCCGCCTGCAGCGGAAACTATCGGCACCTTGAAACGGTAGACCGAGAGCTATATGTGGTCGCCCGCTGTTCTAATTCCTGTCAGATCAGCCCCGCCGCCGGAAGCATTCCACCAAACTTGGACACCCTGGCCCAGAAGCCAGGAGTCCGGCGCGGACCCTATGCCCTAGAGATCGAGCAGGACGGCATCGCCTTTCGTATTTTTCCCGACGGACAGGCCATCGCCGAAGGAAGCGGGAACCGAAACAAGGTGACCTCGCTTTATCGCAGACTCATGGAGGAGGACGCCCGATGAGCCGAAACTGGCTGCGCGGACTGGGCGGCGGCAAAACACGAGCCGAACGCTTCCCAGGCGACGTGGTCTGGTCGCGCACCCTCGCCGTCGCATTCGGCGGTCTTTTCGTATTTCTCCTGCCTGCCGCCTTCGACAGCCTGGGTCCCATTGGGGGTTGGTTGCAGGTGGCCGCCGCGGTCTTCGCCTGGTGGTCGGCCATCAGCCTGCTCTTCATTGAAACAAGAGCGCGAATTTTCTGGATGATCTGGCTGGGCCTTTCAGTGGTCATCCTGCCATTCACCATCATGTTGGGCTGGACCTCTTTTCCCTCGGGCGCCATGAGCCTGATATTCCTGATCTTCCGCAAGTACCGACCCCTGGGTCTGCTCAGTTCAAAACGCCGCACCCTTACTGGGCTCATCGCATTCTTCTCCATGTTGCTGGTGGCCGGTGGAGTGGGCGGCAGCGCAGGCGTCAGCGGGCTCGCCGGGGAAATCGTGGGATGGGCCGGCAACTCGGTGGCCTTCTTCTGGCTCTTCGTCTTCCTTGGAATGATCCTGGGCACGCGCCTGCACTTCCTCAGGCTCAAGCCCAAGCTGGCCGTGGTGGGACTGCTGTTCTCATCGACGCTGATTTTCGTAGTGATCCTGGTGACCTTGCTCTCCTTCTTCGCGCTTGGCGGCATTCAGGCCAGCCGCGGGCGCGGACTCTTCCTGGAGTTCGCCAAGAGTGCATCGCAGGGTGAGATTCCCGTGGAGCGCGTTTTCGACACGCAATTCAGTGCCTCACTCGCTCCCGACTCGCTATTCGTTCCGGGTGCGCCCGAGTGGTTACCTGAATTCGTGACCATGCTGCACACGCCGCTTCCCGACAGTATGGAGTTGGAAAACAACCTGGGCGAAACGGTGATCGTGGACCGTCCAGTAAGGCGACTTGCGGGTGGAACCGCGCCCTTCGGCTACTGGGCCTCCAAAGACACCACCGCCTTTTTCGCCGTGGGCAAAGAGGTCTGGTGGATGGATCTCAAGGGCTTCGGCACCGACAATCCGCGCCTGGACGGCTATCTCGTCAATGAGAAGCCGCTGAGTTATCTGTCGAGTTTGCTTCACCAGGACGTGAACCTGGTGAGCAATCCCGGGCTTCGTGTTGAGATGAACGACAGTCTCGTGCTGCGGCCCGACTCCACTCGCGAGGCTTTCAGCATTCGCGCCACCTACATGCCCAAAGATGCGCCGCCCGACTCCCTGGCCACGGGATTCGGCTGGAAACCTCTCGCCAACGGATTTGCGAATCTCAACGTGATCCACATGACCGAAACGAATTTCCGCAGCGACGTGCTGGTGATGTCCTTTTCTATGCGGCTGAAGGCCGTCATGCAGGACTTCAGTCCCGACAACAATTTCTTCACCAGCGCGATCATGATCAGCTTGGGAATCTTGGGGATCTTCCTATTGATCATTCAGATCATCGCCGGAACCTTCGGCGTGCGAATCACCGCCGGAGTGACCAGTGCCGTGCGCAAATTGCACGAGGGCACCAAGCGTCTGGCCGAAGGTGACTTCGACACGCAAATCGATCTGCCCAACGAAGATGAGTTTGGTGATCTTGCCGACTCCTTCAACACCATGTCCTCGGCGGTTAAGCGCGGACGGGAAGAAGCGGTGGCCCGTGAGCGCTTAGAGCGCGAACTGGGGCTGGCGCGGGAAATTCAGCAGAGGCTTCTCCCCCACCAAATGCCGCAGGTGCCGGGCTTCGAAGTGGCCGGTCTCAGCCTTCCCAGTAGGCAGGTGGGCGGCGACTACTTCGACTTTATCGATCTGGCCGATGGACAGATGGGTATTGCCGTGGCCGACGTGTCGGGAAAGGGTATTCCCGCGGCCATGCTCATGAGCAACCTGCAGGCGAGCTTGCAGGGACAGCTTATTCACTCAAACCGCGCAGCCGAGATTGTGGAGCGCATGAATGAGCTCTTGGTGCAGGCCACCGAACCTCACATGTTCGCCACTTTCTTCTGCGGCATTCTCGATCGCGCCACCTCGAAGTTCACCTACACCAATGCCGGGCACAATCCGCCTATGCTTTGCGGTGCTGACGGAAGTTGCCGCGAACTGCAGGTCGGCGGTTTGATCTTGGGAATGTTGCCCATGCAGAGTTACGGGCAAGAGGAAGTGATTCTTTTCCCCGGCGATGTGATCGCCCTGTTCACCGACGGCATCACCGAAGCCGCGTCCACGGAAGATCTCGAGCCCGAGGAGGACGAACAGTTCGGCGAGGAGCGCTTGCTCGAGATCGTGCAGGCGCATCGGCATCAGTCCGCCGGTGAGATCAAAGACGCGGTGATGCGCGCGGTGGCGGATTTCACGCATGGGGTGAGCCAGAGCGATGATATCACGCTGGTGGTGATCAAGCGGGTTGAACGTTAGGGTTCAATCCAGCTTTCCCCGAGCGATGTCGGATCATCGTCCACCCGGGTGGAAAAAAGTGCGTCGGGCGCGGCCATGGGCATGAGGGGCACAATTATAGCACGAGGTTGCGGCTCATGCCGACGGGGCTGCCGCGAGAACCCATCTGTATATCAGGGCCATACGCCTGATTTTACAGGAATCCAGCATTATCGCTTGATTCTCTGACGGATTGAAAAGGTCCGATCACCGGCCAAGCACCAATCCCCTCCCGGGCGAAATCTCGTCCTGCGAAAGCCCCTGCCACGTCTTGAAATTCGGGCGCGCCTGACCATACTTCCAAGCGGCAAACCCACCCGGCAAGTGTCCAAGGAGGAACGATGGCCCACGGAACATTCAAGCTCCCTGTCCCCGTCAACGAACCCATCATGGGCTTCGAGCCCGGCAGCCCCGAGCGCGCCGCGCTGCAGGCCAAGTACGATGAAATGACCTCCAAGAAAATAGACATTCCGCTGGTCATCGGCGGCAAGGAAATCCGCACGGGCAAGACGGCCCAATGCGTGGTCCCCCACGATCACGGACACGTGCTCGCCGAATATCATCTCGCCGGGAAAAAGGAAGTGGATATGGCCATCGCCGCCGCGGCCAAGGCGCGCAAGACCTGGGCGAAGATGCCCTGGCAGGATCGTGCAGCCATCTTCCGTCGCGCCGCCGACCTGCTCGCTAATTCATGGCGTGACACGCTCAACGCGGCCACCATGCTCGGCCAGAGCAAGAACGCATTCCAGGCCGAGATCGACGCCGCTTGCGAGCTCATCGACTTCTTCAATTTCAACACGCACTACATGCAGGAAATCTACAAGGAGCAGCCGCCCTATAGCCCCAAGGGAACTTGGAATCAGCTGGAGCAGCGCCCTCTTGAAGGTTTCGTTTTCGCCGTGACGCCGTTTAACTTCACGTCCATCGCTGGCAACCTGCCCAGCGCTCCCGCTATGATGGGCAACGTGGTCATCTGGAAACCGGCTTCCAGTTCGGTTTACAGCGGCTGGTTCCTCATGAAGCTTTTCGAAGAAGCGGGCGTGCCGCCGGGCGTCATCAACTTCGTGCCCGGTCCGGGCCGCGTGGTGGGTCCCATGGTGCTTGTGCACGAAGATTTGGCCGGTATCCACTTCACCGGCTCCACACCCGTTTTCCAGAACATGTGGAAGACCGTGGGCGACAACATCGCCAGCTACAAAACCTATCCGCGCATCGTCGGCGAGACCGGCGGCAAGGATTTCATCATTGCCCACTCCAGCGCGGGGCCCGATGAGGTCGCCACAGCTTTGCTACGCGGCGCCTTCGAGTATCAGGGGCAGAAGTGTTCGGCCGCCAGCCGCGCCTACATCCCCAAGAACCTCTGGGGACGGGTGGAGAAGAAGCTGGTGAAGGACCTGTCCACCGTGAAGATGGGTACGCCACGCGACTTCACCAATTTCGTGAACGCGGTCATCGACAAGAGCGCCTTCGCCGACATCACCGCCTACATAGACTACGCCAAGAAATCGAAGAAGGCGAAGATCATCGCGGGGGGAAAATACGACGACAGCGAGGGCTATTACATCGAGCCCACCGTGGTCCTTACCGAAGACCCTCACTTCAAGCTGATGGAAGAAGAGATCTTCGGCCCCGTGCTGACCATTTACGTGTATCCCACGGGTCAGTGGAAGCAGGCTCTGGAACTTGTGGACAGTACCAGCCCCTACGCGCTGACCGGCGCCGTTTTCGCCCGCGACCGCGCGGCGGTGCTCGAGGCGCGTGACGCGCTCGTGAACTCGGCAGGTAACTTCTACATCAACGACAAACCCACGGGCGCCGTGGTCGGTCAGCAGCCCTTCGGTGGGTCGCGCGCCAGCGGAACTAACGACAAGGCCGGCAGTCACCTGAACCTGCTGCGCTGGGTCACTCCGCGTACGGTGAAGGAAAACTTCCTGCCGCCCACGGACTATCGCTATCCCTTCCTCAAGGAAGACTAGCGAAGGATCATTTCAGATGAACGAGGCGGGGCCAGCTGGCCCCGCCTTTTCTCGTTCAGTAGAGAGTCCTCACCTGGGACAAATAGAAGGTGCCGAGTTTTACGAGAATGTCACCCAGTCGTTCATCGCTTAACTTAATGGTCATGTTTTGCCTCTTCGAGTTCCGTGGAATCGGCGTCAGCGGTGTCGTGCTCGAAAGCACCCCTTCGCAAAAACGCGAAAACCTGCGCCGCCACATCGGAAGCGTTCATAATGAAGGTGTGGCTATGATCCACCAGAATGAAGTCGGACATACCTTCCACTCGCGCGCGCTCCACCGACACCTTACCATCATCAGGGCCGGGAATGATGCTGGAGTAAAAAGGATTGAGTGATCGCATTCCGGCGATGACACCCAACTCGAAATCTACCGGCCCGAGCAGCTTGGGCACACTATCGTCATCGGTACCGATTTCCTGCCCGCTTGGTCCCGCAGTCATACGGTAGACTTCCCAATTCTTCAGAAAGTCCGCCAACTCGCTTCCCTGGCTTGGTGGTGCCAACATGACCACACGCCCAAGGTTCGCTACCTCGTGATTTTTCAAATAGACTCTTAGGACGATTCCGCCCAGAGAGTGGGTCACGAAGTGCAGATGAGTTGAATCGTCATGGCAGCAAAGGGACAACTGCTCATCCAGCCACATCACGTGCTCGTCGATACCTGCATCGGTGGATGTATAAGAATTGGAAATCACTTCGTAGCCCTGCTTTTCAAGGCGATGCTTTAGCAGGAACATGGATGCCGAAGTTCGCCCGAGGCCATGGAGGAAGAACACTCTTTCCCGAGAGACGATTGAGTCGGAACCTACTTCGGAGGAAAAGCTGATCACTGTTGGGAACAGGAGTAAGAGGAAGGTGATCAAACCCCAGCAGAACATTTTCAGCGGTGCTCGTGGAATTTGCCCAAGCTTAGTCATTCTCCTCCATGGCGAATAGCTTTTGGTAACCGGGGTGCTCTTCGAGCAAATCATCATGACGACCCTCATGGAGAATGGCGCCATCCTGCAACCAGACCACACGATCAGCACGCTGGGCGGTAGCTTCACGATGGGTGGACACCAAAATTCCCGAGTCGGGCAGCAAGGTGCGCACACGATCCCAGAAGCGCTTTTCGGTCTTGGCGTCAAGTGCGCTGGTCACGTCGTCGAGTACGAGAATTGAAGGTGTTCCGGCCAAGGCTCGGGCCAGGGAAACCCGCCCACGTTGCCCGCCGGAGAGATCACGTCCACCCTGTCCCACATCGCGGCCCGGACCCACCTCGCCGCCGAGACTCGCCGTTTCCATGGCGCGCTCCACCTGCTCGGGGCTGATGGTCTCGCGACCCAAGGTCACGTTCTCCTCCACCTTGCCGCTGAAGAGTATGGGCTCCTGTGGCGCATAGGCCAAATGACGCGAACGCTCTTCATCACTTAGCTCGAAGAGATCGCGTCCGGCCAGATCGATGCTGCCCTTCTGAGGTTTGAGGATTCCCATAACGCAACCGAGCAGCGTGGTCTTGCCGCAGGCAACCGGCCCCACCAAGGCTATGGTTTCTCCAGCACGCACGCTCAAGGAGATGCCATCAAGGATGGGCTTACCTTCATCGTACGCAAAACTCAGATCGCGGACATGAAGCGGCGGGTGCCGCTGAGGCAATTCCAACACGCCGGGTCGGCGCTCGGGTTCCTTGCCCAGTTCCTCAAGCCGCCCAACAGATGTGTTTGTCACATTGGTGGATACGAAAAACCAAGCGATAGTCCACAGTGGCATGGTCAGACCCGAGAGATAGGCCACGAAGGCATAGAAATCGCCCAGGGTGAATTCCGGATTCACCAGCACGAAGTATCCTCCGAGGAAGAGCACGATGATCAAGCCCGTTTGATTCATCAGCGAGAAGATTCCCTCGAGCATGGCCTGCAGGGTGATCACTCGCTTTTCCGCGTGCTCGCGCTTGTCCAAGACCTTGTCGAAGATCTTGTTCTGGGCCTCTTCCATCACATAGCCCTTAACGATGCGTGCCCCGGAAATAATACTCTCCAAGGATTCGACGGTTTCACTGGTGCGTTTCTGCCGTTCCTCGTAGCGCTTCTGCTGGATGCTCTCGGTGCGAGCCAAGCCCCAAACAATGAAGGGTAGCGGTAGGGTTGAAGCGAGAGTAAGCCGCCAATCCAGGGTGAACATCACGGCGAGCGAGAAGGCCAAAGTTAGAATGGCCTCGATGGGACGGAAGACACCTGAGCCGCTGTACCAACCGATTTTTTCGAATTGATCGATATCGTCTGTCAGACGTGTCACGAGATCACCGGGGCGAAAGCGACTGTAGAAATCGTGGCGCTTGCGAAGCACTGTTTCCGCGTGCCCCATACGGATGTGCAGGCTATTGGTCAGATTGAGCCAGGCTCGACTGGACGGTAAGAATGCCTGGGTCAACTCGCGCACAAGGCCCATGCCGAAGAGCGCCATGATCCAGTGTTTGGCGCTTTTCGGATCGAAGTCGCCCGACAGGTGATCGATGATGAACTTGAATATCACCGGATACAAAGTTCGCGTTGCGATGGCGAAAACCGTGAGGGAGAACACCAGGGTCATGATGCCGCGCGAACGACGCCAATAAGGCAGCAACCAGCGGAGGACGCGTTTAAGCATCGGGATCCTCCCCTGTCTGCAGTTTCACCAGGTATGCGTAGTGACCGTCGCGTTCCATGAGTTCTTCGTGGGAACCCGATTCGCTGATGCGACCACCCTCGACCACCAATATTCGATTCGCGCGGCGAATCGTGGATAGACGATGTGCCACCACCAGGGTCGTGCGCCCCTGGGTCAACCTTTCCAGGGTCTGCTGAATCTTCCGTTCGGTACCCGGGTCCACGCTGCTGGTCGCCTCATCCAAAACCAAAATCGGCGGATCCACGGCGAGAGCCCGCGTGAAGGCCATGAGCTGCCGCTGCCCGTAGGACAGGTTCGATCCGCGACTCTCGAAGACCGTGTCATAACCCTTGTCGAAGGCCATGATGAGTTCATGAAGGCCGCTGGTCTTGGCCGCCTCGATCACTCGCTCCCTTGGAATATCCGCGCGGAAGGCCCGCAAATTGTCGAGGACGCTCACCGGAAAAAGGTAGAGGTCCTGGAAGACCAGGCCGAAGAGTTTTCGCAGATCCAGCGGATGAAAATGCCGCAGATCCTGGCCATCCAAAAGAATATGCCCCTCACTGGGATCCATGAATCGGCAAACCATATTCACGATGGTGCTCTTGCCGCCGCCGGTAGGACCGACCAGGGCAAGGGTCTTACCGCCTTCCAGGGAAAATGACACGTCGCGCAAAACGGGTTTTCCCTCTTCGTATTCGAAGCTGACATTGTCGAAACGAATCTCGCCGGGGTCTTGAGGAAGCACCACGGGAAGTTTGGGCACGGTGACCAGGGGATCCTTATCCAAGGTATCGAAAATGCGGTCGGCCGCCCCGCCGGCTCTTTGAATTTCGGCCAACTGCTCGCTCAGCGCGATAATGGGCCAGTAAACCTGCGCCACGTACTGGGCGAAGAGCACCAGGGCGCCAACGGTGATATTGCCCTGAGCAATCCAACTGGTTCCGAGCCACAGGGCTGTCACAGTCATGATAACTTCGAAGAACCCAAGCCCGTGCCAGACGCCGTATTCGATGTAGGCAAGACGAACCGTAAAGCGGTTGTATCCCACATTCTCGTCGCGGATCTTGCCCGCCGCCCAGTTCACGCGACCTGCCGCCTGAAGGAATCGCGAGGCGGGTAGGAATTCGGCGATCACTCCGGTGAGACGGGCATAAAGGGCTCGCTCTTTTCGAAAACGCGGGCGAAGCCAGCGAAAGAGCAGGAATGTTCCCCCCACCATTACTGGAATGATGAGACCGGCCACGGCGAAGAGGCGCAGATCCACTTGAGCGAGAATTGTCAAAGCACCGATGAGCACGCCGAGGGCCGAGAGGATGCGCATCATCATGGTGCTGGTTAGAGCCACCAAGCGCTGGGAATCCGATTCGATGCGACTGACAAGTGTGCCGGTTGGATGCTTTTCCATCCATAACAGACCCAGCCGCATGAAGTGCGAGAAGAGATCGCGCTTGATGGTGTTCACCGCGATCACGCCGGCCTTGCCGAGCATGATGGTGGCGGCCATGGTCGCCAGGCCTGAACCGATCATGAGGGCCATGTAGAAGAGAGCTGAATAGAAAAGCCCCTTCAAATCGCCCGCGGGGACATTCACATCGATGATGCGCTTGAAGAGCAGCGGCTGGCCGAGGGTCATGGCCACGGCGACCAGACTCAGGGCGAATGAGAGAAGAAAGGCCCAGCGATGCGGACGGATGTAGGGCCCGACGCGGCGGAGCATTTCCAGCGTGGGAAGCCGGCTGTCCAGCTCGCTATCATCCAGACCGTGATGATCGCTCCACCACATGGCATTGCTCCACAGGCAAGGGAAGTAGCCAAACTAGCAGCTTGGGAAGCGAGGTGGCAACTGGGAATAGCCCTCAGCTATAGGCCGTAGGCTATGGGCAAGAAAAACCCCCGCCGGGAGGCGGGGGGACTAATTCTGGCTGGCAGCGGGTAGCTGGTAGCTCAGTACAGCGCCTTGATCTCGGACCAGGTGCCTTCCTGAGTGGCGACGGTGCCTTCAGGCATGATCACTTCGGCGTGGGCCGGAGCGTCGACATAGAGGTCGTCGATCCAGGCGGTGTCGCCGAGGGAGCTATAGGTGCGAGCTTCGATGATCAGACCGGTGTGACCGTCGACGGTCCATGTCCAGTCGTGATAATCCCAACCGAGGCCCTCGCCGTATTCACCGTTACCACCGGCACTGCCGGAGTAGCCGGTGATGTCGAGCGGATCGTCGTTCCAGTGTCCCCAGATACGAATGGAAGGGGAAACGCCGGGGGTGTCATCGTAGCGATAGAAACCGGCGGTGACCTCGTCACCATCCATGAGACCCTTGACCCAAACCATCAGGGCCTGAGGAGTACTGGAGGAAGCATTGTCGATGCAACGAAGACTGTACTCTCCGGCATAGACAGGATCCGGAGCCGTAACGGTCTCACAGATCATCGGAGGATCGCCGTTGCCGTAGTAACCGAGAGGCAATTCGCCATTCTCAAAATCGCAGGTGTACACGTCGCCCATAGCGGTAACGGCCACCAGCATGAGAGCGAGCATAAGCATTTTCTTCATGCCTGTAACTCCTTCTGAAGCGTTTGCTAACGTTGGTAAGGCATTTTATTTTGATGATGCTCCCGAGTTATGGACCGTGCACGAAACCTGGAGTCCACAGTCTCGGGAATCAAAAGATACTAGCACATTTAGCCATTCAGGTCAAAGATTCGTGAATTATAAAACACTCAATGTGCGGACGGGCAAGGCCTTGTGAATTCGCAAGATAGACTATACTTGAGCTACCGCTGACCATATTAAAGAGAACCCCCCGCGAATGCGGGGGGCTTTTTTCTGGCCGGTAGCCCTTAGCTGACAGTTGGTGGCCTTAGACTTCCGCTCCCTGAATCACACCCAACTCCTTGCCCACCTTGGTGAAAGCGGCAATAGCCTTGTCCAGATGCGCTTGCGTATGCGCCCCGGAAACTTGTACGCGGATGCGCGCCTTTTCCTTGGGCACCACGGGATAGAAGAACCCGATCACATAGATGCCCTCGTCGAGCATCTTGCTCGCGAACTCCTGACTGAGTTTCGCATCGTAGAGCATGATGGGAACGATGGGATGAACACCCGGCACGATGTCGAAACCAGCGGCCGTCATCTTCTCGCGGAAGTACTTAGTGTTCTTCTCGCTGCGGTCGCGAAGCTCGGTGCTGCCCATCAGGATCTCCAGCGTCTTCAGGCTGGCACTGACAATGGCGGGGGCCACCGTGTTGCTGAAGAGATAGGGACGGCTGCGCTGGCGCAGCAGGTCGATGATCTCCTTGCGACCGGTGGTGAAGCCGCCCGAACCGCCGCCCATGGCCTTGCCGAGCGTTGAGGTGATCACGTCCACGCGGCCGAGAGCACCGCAGTGCTCCACGCTGCCGCGGCCCGTGGGGCCGAAGAATCCGCTGGCGTGGCAGTCGTCCACCATGACCATGGCACCGTACTCGTCGGCCAGGTCGCAGATCTTGTCGATCTGGGCGACGATTCCGTCCATGGAGAAAACGCCGTCGGTGGCGATCATGATGCGCTTCGCGCCGCCGGCCTTGGCCTCATCGAGCTTGGCCCGCAGATCTTCCATATCGTTGTTGGCATAGCGGAAACGCTTGGCCTTGCAAAGACGAATGCCGTCAATAATAGACGCGTGATTCAAAGCGTCGCTGATGATAGCGTCATCAGGGCCCAGGAGCACTTCGAAGAGTCCACCGTTGGCATCGAAGCAGGCTGCATAGAGAATGGTGGCCTCGGTGTGGAAGAACTCGGCCAGCTTGGCTTCAAGCTGCATGTGGATGTCCTGCGTGCCGCAGATGAAACGCACGGAGGAGAGTCCGAAGCCGTGCGTGTCCATGCCGTCCTTGGCCGCCTGGATGATGTCCGGATGATTGGACAGACCCAGGTAATTGTTCGCACAGAAATTGACCACGTCTGCGCCAGTGTCCAGCTTGATGTCGGGCTTCTGATCGCTGACGATGACGCGCTCGCGCTTATAGAGACCTGCGTCTTCGATTTCCTTCAGGGTCGTCTGAAGTTCGGTTCTTACCTTGTCGAACATGTCTGTCCTCCTGAGGCCCTCCCGGGCCGGGCTTCGGTTAGACCAGCAGTCCTGCCTCGTGCTTTTTGCGCAGATTCATGAGCATGTCTTCGGTCATGGCGCCCAGGTCGAAAGCGGGTTTCCAGCCCCACTCCTCGCGGGCCGCGCTGTCGTCGATGGAATTGGGCCAACTGTCGGCGATGGCCTGACGGAAATCCGGCTCGTAGCTGCAGGTGAACCCGGGCATCACCTTGCGGATGCTCTCGGCGAGTTCGGTCACCGAGAAACTCATGGCCGCGATGTTGAAATCGTTGTGATGCTTCAGGCTGTCCATCGGCGCTTCCATGAGATCGATCGTCGCCTTGATGGCGTCGGGCATGTACATCATCGGGAGAACGGTCTCCTCCTTCACGAAGCACTCGTAGCGGCCCTTCTTGACGGCATCGTAGTAGATGGCCACGGCGTAATCGGTGGTGCCGCCGCCGGGCAGGGTCTCGTGGCTGATGATGCCCGGATAGCGCACGCCGCGGCAGTCCAGCCCGAAGCGCTTGACGTAGTAGTCCGCGAGCAGCTCGCCGGCCACCTTGGTTACACCATACATGGTCGTTGGCTTGAGCACGGTTTCGTTGGGCGTCATTTCCAAAGGAGCGCCGGGGCCCCAAACCGCGATGGAGCTGGGTACGAAGATGCGCGTGAGCTTCTTCTCCACACCGATGTCCAGGACGTTCTTGAGCCCGTCCATATTGACGGACCAGCAGAGCCAGGGCTTGTCCTCGCCCACGGCCGAGAGGATGGCCGCCATGTGGTAGATGGTGTCGATCTCGTATTTATCGACAACCGCCTCCACCGAAGCCTTGTCGGCCACATCGATATACTCGAAGGGACCCGACTCGAGCAGTTCTTTGCTGGGTGCTGTTTTGCGTCCGGTGGCCAGGACATTGTCCGCGCCGTACTTCTCGCGGAGGGCCAGGGTCAGTTCGGAACCGATCTGTCCGACTGCGCCGGTGACCAGGATGCGCTTCATCTCGTTATGGGCCATTTTCGACCTCTCGATGACGATGTGGATGGTTGGCGGGGCGGCCGCCCCAAGCGCCTCCAAGCTACAAAATCCGGACCTGCGAATCAAGAATCGCGAGGCCTCTTTCCTTGGCCCGCAGGCTCAACGGGCCAGATTATTTCAGCCAAATCTGAGTCATTCAGCCCGCTTCGCAGTCGGGCCGAGGAAAACACCTCCCGACGATGGGGGAAATAGAAGACGGGGAGGGGCTAAGCCCCTCCCCGTCTTCTATTTCTGAACGGAAAGCAAAGCGGTTTTCCTCCGAGTGCTTGCGAGTCTGCGAGCCGGAGCCCGAAGGAAGACCGCGAGCGTCCTACTTAAGCATCACCATTTTCTTGGTCTCTGATTTCTCGTCAGCGCTGAGCTTATAGAAATAGAGTCCCGAGGGAACCTGGTGGCCCTTGGCGTCGGTGCCATCCCAGTTCGCCATGTGCTCGCCGGCATTCAGAACGCAGTCGATGAGAACCTTCACCGAACGTCCCCGCACATCGAAGACCTCCATCTTCACAGCGCCGATCTGGGCCAGGCTGAAGCTGATGTCGGTTTTCGGGTTGAAGGGATTGGGCACGTTCTGGCTCAGAGCCAGGGCGCGCGCGGGAATGTCGTCCGCGCCGGTGAGATCGGGATCGAGCCAGTCGAGCACACGATCCATCACCATGGCGCGATCGGCAGCATTGTTGATGGCCTCATATCCGAAGGAGAAGTAGACCGTGCGGTAGGTGCCGGTGTCGGCACGAGTACCACCGTTGCGAACGGAGCTGTATTCCCAAACCGCTGATCCGCCGTTATAAGGATCCACGTCGCTGGGATACTCCTGGTTGTTCGCACCATCTCCACCCTGGATATTGATGGTCAAGCCATCGGTGATCGGGTCGCCGGCCACGCCGGCCAAGGTGTAGTCGTTGGTGTCATCGGCGACGAATGTGGCATGCAGGTAGTCGCGGTACCAGGCGTAGGCCGCGCCACCCTGATCGTTAAGATCCCAACCAATGTCCTGACCCGAGACGAAGAGGGAGCCTCCGCTTTCGAGATAATCCCCGAGCGCCGAACGATCGTCATCGTCGAGTGTCGGGAAAGCGAAGCCGCAGTTCCAGACGACAATGTCGAAGTATGCCAGAATATCAGAAGTCAGTACGCTGCTTCCGCGATCCCAGGTAGCCCAACTGCGGCCGTGGGCGTCGATGGCTGGACCGAAGTAATCGGCCTCATAGCTGTCGGCGCCGTCATCGTCCACCAACAGAATTTCCGTATCGGCGGTGATCACCGAGTAGCTGATCGAGCGATCATCGGTGCGTGTGGACTGGGAGCTGATACCCAAAACAGCTTCGCCGCCACCACTCGACCCCGTCTCGATCATGACGTTGAAGCTGACGCTCTCGCCCGGATTCAAGGGAACTGTCGCCGAGTAGTAAAGCGTCTCGCCGTCGGTCAGCCAGACATTCCAGTCGCCGGGAAGTCCGCTGGTATCGAAGGTCAGCTCGTATGTGTCGGCCAAATTGCCCGTGTTGAACAAGCTGAACTCGCCGTATTCGTGAGCACCCTGGTCAATGACAACCCGCTCACCGAGATTGTAGAAACGGAAAGCGTAGTCGCCGGTGGGCAGGTTGTTGGTCGCCTGCATGACTTCCTTGGTGTCCTCGTTCTGCACGATGACAATCAGACGAAGCTCATCTAGATTCCACGCACCGTTGGCGGGGAAGGTCTGATAGACGTTCTGGACCTGTCCCGCTGTATCGATGGTCAGAGGGGTCTCGGTAATCATGTCGCGCAGAACGTCCTGAAGCATATCTCCACCGATGAGAAGATTGTTCTCCACTACGAAGGCGCGGATCATGTAGTTGCCGGGCATGTCGTCGGTCAACTCGATATCGAAGTCGGCATAGGCGGGCAGACCTTCATAGGCCCAGTTGTTGTAGCTGATTTTCACCGGGGTCGCGTCGGCATAGTGGGCCCTGACGATTCCATCGTAGGGTCCGCCATCGATCACGTCGGTACCGGCTCCGACCTGGTTGATCAGTCCCAGCCACACGAGGTGTGGGATACCGCTCATGTTGTAGTAGTTCTGTCGAACATCAGCATCGGGGACACCGATGTCGTTGTAGTATTCGATGCAATCGAATTCAGTATCGTCGTAGCGATCTTGCATCACGGCAAGACCTGCGGAAGCCCGCGGACAATAGGGTCACCATGTGGCGGTGCCCAGCTCGGCGAAGACCGTGCGGGGAACCAGGGCGTAGACCTGTACGGCCAACCCGAGCAAAATGAGCGCGAGGAGCGCTCTACGGCTGAAGTTCATGCTTCCTCCTGAGTCGCGTATGGGAACAGTTCACCGGGCGGGATTATAGCAAAAGGCGGGCCTTGCAGGGGGGGGAAAGAAACACTCTCAGTCGGCTTCGAACTCCTTCGAGAATTTCTTTTTTCTCATCGGACTGATATATTTGATTCAAGTTTCTGCAACATCCGCACTATGCCTAATGATTCCCCATGATTCCCTGGGCTGCCCAGCTGAATCAGGTAGGACCTTTCTCCCACGCGCCTGTGACGCGAGGCAAAGGTCATCATTTGATCACATGGAAAATCTCGCGGAACCGAAGCGTGGGGGGAAGGTCCTACCCCTCCCCTTCCAACTCGCGCAAACGGTCGAATGTGAAAATTCCCGTGCCGTGCCCATCGCTGAACATGATCTGGATGGCGTAGTGCCCCACCGCATCGATGCGAACAGGATGCACATCCTCGGGAACGCTGGCGGGATCAAGCAGCGGACGACCGGTCATTTCTTCGATGCACTGAGCACAAGGGCAAGCCAGGCGCAGATAGCGAGCGGCATAGCTGCTGCGATGACCGTCCTTCCATTGAATGGCGACGTCATGCGCACCTTCGCGACTTATCTCAACCGGCGTTGTGCGATCCATGCCATCTCTCCTAGAAGTTGATCTTCACCGCGGCTTCATCATTCATGCTGCGAATACTCACCTGCGCCGCCATCTGTGCAGCAATGGCCTGGAAAGCGCGGGCGTGTTCGCCGTTAGGGTCGGCAATCACGGTGGGCTCCCCGGCATCGCTGTCTTCACGAATCTTCGTGGAGAGCGGAAGCTCACCCAGGAAGGGAAGACCGAGGCGTGTGGCCGCCTTCTTGGTGCCGCCGTTGCCGAAGATGTAGTCCTTCTCTCCACACGCGGGGCAGGAATAGTAGCTCATGTTTTCCACGAGACCGAGCACCGGTGTCTTCAAGGAGTTGAACAGGCTGATGGCTTTCTGTGCCACCTTGAGCGCAACATCCTGGGGCGTTGAAACCACGATTGCTCCAGTTAGCGCGATCTTCTGACAGAGTGAAAGCTGGATGTCTCCGGTGCCAGGAGGCAGGTCGATGATCATGTAATCCAAGTCGCCCCACTCCACGTTGGCGATGAACTCATCGATCATTTTCACCAGCATGGGTCCGCGCCAAACCACGGCCTTCTCTTCTTCCAGGAAGAAACCCATGGAGATGAACTTCACGCCGTGCTTTTCGGCAGGAAGAATTCGATTCTCTTCAACCGTCGGCTTGGCCTCGGTGCCCATGATAGTGGGAACGCTGGGGCCGTAGATATCCAGGTCCATCAGGCCAACGCGAGCGCCCGTCTGTGCCAGGGCCAAAGCCAAATTCACACTGACGGTAGATTTGCCCACGCCACCCTTGCCGCTGGCCACCGGAATCATGTGGGTCACGCCCGCGATGTTCTGCAGACCGGCTGCCTGCGGGGCTGCCTGCCGAACCTGAGCAGTCATATTCACATCCACCGAATCCACACCATCGAGTGCGAGCACTAGCTGCTCGGCCTGCGATTTGAACTGATCTTTCACAGGGCAAGCCGGCGTGGTCAGTTCTATATCGAAGGCGACCTTGCCACCGTCGATGGTCATGTTCTTCACGAATCCGAGGCTCACGACGTCGCGCCCAAGATCGGGATCCATGATCTGACTGAGTGCGGCGAGAATGGATTTTTTATCGGCGGGCATGCAGGTTCTCCTGGATACGGGTTACAGATAAGGTGCTAAAAATGAGAGGCAGCGGCAATGGTTCTCTGCTCGCCCTAGAGGCCGAGTTCGTTCTTATTCTCTTCAGCCGGGGGCAGAGGATCTTCCTGATCGCTTACCACAGATAGCTGCGGAGCGCGTTCGGCGTGGCGGCAGTTCTCACAATTTCCGGTTACGACGAAGGCCATGCCGACTCGTTTTCGGGCTTAGGTGATCCCTCGAAATAGCCACTTGGCCGTCATAGTCAAGACGGAAAGTCCTTGAAATAACTGGAGCTCCAGGTACGGAAATGGCCTAGTCCGCCAGTGTGAACCTCCAGGCGCAGAACCATTCTTCGGGATGGGTATCCGGCGGACAGGCGATGCACTCGCAGCGAATGCGCTCATCGATGGCCGCGGCGAAGGTCGTGTATTCCAC
The DNA here is from genome assembly GCA_964440095.1 of uncultured bacterium. Classification (GTDB taxonomy): domain Bacteria; phylum Krumholzibacteriota; class Krumholzibacteriia; order JACNKJ01; family JACNKJ01; genus JACNKJ01. Next base: position 39,430 of record CAYTPZ010000006.1, read on the forward strand.
CACTCCACCCGACTTACATGGATAGTCCGCCAGGCCCTTCCGTTTGCGTGCGGCTTGCACGCGGCAGTTGATCATTTTGAAGATGAGGGCGCCGTCTTCGTCCCACTCGGCAGCCTGCTCATTGATGCGCGCGTAGAGCCTGAACTGCAGCGCGGTGGCCAGCGCTTCAAGGCCACCATTTTCGGGAAGCTCGAGCAACTTTTTGATGCGCCGGGCCTCGAAGGGCGAATAACCGCTCCATGCATTGTCGTTGCAGGTCTTGGCGGTTTCCATGTCGTGAGTTTGCTCGACAGCTTGGAACCAGACGCCGTCGTTCACCAGCCAGTTCACCGAAAGCGCGTCGAGGAGCTTTAGCAAGGCTTCGCGGCCCATGGACCTCATGGCAGTCGGCAGACCATCTTCGGTTTCAAACTGCAGGTTCTTGCCAAGGCGGTCCACTTGAATGCTCAAACCTCGCTCAAAGGCTTTCTCTTCGGCTTCGAAAGCGCCTTCAAGACCTAGACTTTTCTCGGCCTCACGAAACCAAAGCGCATGATGGGTAAGCATGCGGCGAAAGGCATCCACCGCAAAGGCGAGCAGCTGTTTCTGGTCGAGTTCATCGAAGTTTCGGGGCATGGCGCGTCCTTTGATCGGGCGCGCGAATTGTACCCGGGTACAGACGAATCAGAACAGCAATTTCAACTCTGCAGGAGCTTGGCAGCTGCTTTCGTCGCATGGCTGGAAATGCAGGATCAGTGCAGAAACTTCGCCGTTCGTTTTTCCGCAAATCTTGAATTCTCCCGAGAAAACGCTCATGGCTTCCTCGCTGAACTTGGGCTGCAAGGTATGCGCCTTTGGCCACTCGGATGAATTCAAGTTTCCACCCTCGGTCAACAGGTAACTTGGCTTCAGATAATCCTGCATGGGCTCTGTGGAGTTGATATGCCACCCCTCGTCGATGGCCACCATCAAAGTAAAATCATCACCCTCACGATCCAGGCGCGCGCGCAACGGCCCGCGTCGCCGCCACCCGGCTGCAGTCTGCGACTTAGGAAGGGAGAGTAGATTCATGGTCGCCAGCAGCAAGCTTTCGGTGCCGCGGGGAGACTGTCCCATATGGTGGCTGAATCGCGCGATGCAAGCTTCTGCGTGTGCGCTCCAGCGCTCATCGCCGGTGAGCGCAGACAGGCGGAGCATAAGCTGCGCGGCCACTCCATTGCCGGAAGGTAGTGCGTGATCGTAGGGATCCATGTTTCGCAGCAGTAGATCTTCATGGCCCTCGGCGGTGAAGTAAAAGCCACCGTTTTCATCTTCAAAACGGGCCATCATGTCGCGTGACAAACTCAGGGCTTCCTGGCGCCAGCGATCCTCGCCTGTGGCTTCGTGCAAGTCGAGCAGGGCAAATGCCAGGAAGGCATAGTCATCGAGGTAGGCCGGCAACTCGGCCGAACCTGCCCGCCAGCTTCGCAGAAGCGCTCCTTCCTTCCGCAATTCCTTCAGTAGGAAATCTGCGTTAGCCGAGGCAAGCTCCAACAAGTCAGGGTCGAAAACCTTGGACGCTTTGACCAAACTTGAAATTATCAAGGCATTCCAGCTCGTGAGCACCTTGTCGTCCAGATGAGGGCGAATACGATGGGCGCGCAGGGCGAGAAGTTTCGCGCGAAGGGCGTCGAAACGCTCCAGGTCTTCGGGTGCGCCCGATGGCAGATGCAGAATGTTCGTGCCGGGCTTATGCCCCGACGCCTCTTCATAGTAGTTACCTTCGCCGGTGGCCGCGCAGAGATCGGCGAACCACTGCCCGTCTTCGCCAAGAGCCAAGAGCAGTTCGTTTCGAGTCCAAAGGTAGAACTTACCTTCCTCACCCTCGCTGTCTGCATCCAGCGCCGAGTAGAAACCACCGGAAGGATCCAGCATCTCGCGCTTCAACCAATTCACAATACCGCCGGCCGCACGGGCATATTTTTCATCATGAGTAATTCGATAAGCATCGGCGAGAACACCGAGCAGTTGGGCATTGTCGTAGAGCATCTTTTCGAAGTGAGGTAGGAACCAGCGCGCATCGGTGGAATAGCGGTGGAATCCTCCGCCAAGAATTTCGTGGATGCCGCCATCGATCATGGCGTCGAGAGTATGCGTGGCCATGTGGAGCAGATCGGGATTACCTTCGCGCTCATATTCGGCGAACAACAGGGAAAAGCTCCCATGAGGTGGAAACTTGGGCGCCGTTCCGAACCCGCCCAAGGCGGCATCGAAACTGCCGTGAAGATTGTCGAATGCACGATCGAGCAATACCCGATCAATCTGCCCCGCCTCGCCGACAGCGCTCACTTCCTTCATGGCCGCGGCAAAACGGTCGGCCTGCTCTTCTACTTCGCTGCGACGAGTTCGCCACGCCTCCGTAAGGGAAGCCATGATGCCCTTGAAGCCCGAGCGACCGGCGCTGTCCTCGGGTGGGAAATAGGTGCCCGCAAACCAGGGGCGGCCATCGGGCGTGAGCCAAACTGAATTGGGCCATCCGCCACGCCCACTCAAAAGTTGCGTGGCCTTCATGTAGATGCAGTCGATGTCCGGCCGCTCTTCCCGATCCACTTTGATGCAGATGTATTGCTCGTTCATCACCTGAGCGATGGCCTCACTCTCGAAGCTTTCGTGGGCCATCACATGGCACCAATGACAGGTGCTGTATCCCACCGACAGGAAGATGGGCTTGTCTTCGAGGCGAGCGCGCTCGAGTGCTTCGGGCCCCCAGGGATACCAATCCACCGGATTGTCGGCATGCTGCAAAAGATAGGGACTGCGCTCGAAAACCAATCGATTGAATTCGGAGCCGCCGTCATCGGGTAGCTCGGCGATTTCGGCGGAATTGGGCAGTTTCATGGGACCGGCCTCGGCGCTTTGAGTTGGCGACACCGGCAAGGCCAGCGCCGCAAGAAGGAGAAACATGGGGAGCCTCACAGGCACATCCTGGGTGGGAGTGCTGGCAATATTCCCCTGACCAGGCTGAGCGTCAACGTCCTAAAAGCTGAAATTAAAAGGAGTTCAGGAGCCAGAATTGTCGCGCAGATCGCGCAGGCGCTGCTTGGCCCAGGGAAATGCAATGGCCAGAACAACCAGGATGAGCCCTAGCACCACATAGTGTCCGGTGCTAAGCCCCTCGCCTCGAAATGCCTCAGCCAGGGCGTCGGCCCCCACCACATAGAAGATGGTGCCGGGCAACATGGACACGAGGGTCCAGACCATATAGGTGCCGAAACGAATACGCGAAAGGCCGAAGCCGAAGTTGAGCAGAGCAAAGGGTATCAACGGAAACAACCGTGTCAGGATCACCATCATGGCGCCGCTTTCCGCGGTCGCGCGTTGCAGGCGTGCATAGCCCTTTCGCTTGGCAAGCCAGCGCGAAATGGAATCGCGAGCAAGATATCGAGCCAGTAGAAATGCCGCACCCGCAGCGAACCAGGACGCACAGACCGCCATGGCCACACCCAAGACACTTCCCCAAAGTGCACCGGCGAGCAGGGTGAATGGAAGACCGGGAATGGCCGCCATGGCCGCCAAGGCATAGGCCGCCACATACACCACCACGCCCCAAAGACCCTGATCCAGCACCCAGATGCGCAGATCCTCGAGCTCGCCCTGCAGGCCGAGCTTTCGCCCGAGCAGGAAAAGCCCGACCACCGCTAACGGGAATAGGATGAATCGTATCCAGCGCCAACGGCGGCGCCAGATGACAGCCTTTCGCGAATCCAAGCCATCTCCTTCATTGAACCGGATGGAAGCTAGCAAGCCCAAGCTAAGTTGTGAAGAGGGAAGCGAATTCCAGGTTAATATTGTTTCAGAACTTTGCATATCTTGGGCGACTCATTACACTGTCCGCCAAAGGAGCCTCATGGACTGCTGTTCGCCCAGTCTCAGCGCCGACACCGTACCCTTCGAGTTTCTCGCCCTCTTCGGCGTGGGATTCTTAATCAGCCTGGGCCACTGCATCGGCATGTGTGGCCCCCTCCAAGGCGCATTCGCCGTGGCCCGCGGCAAGCAAGACCAGCGCGGCTGGCGCATGGTCGCCACCCTGCTGCTTTATCACGGTGGCCGACTGTTCTCCTACGGCGTCCTCGGCGTCCTTTTCGGGATGCTCGGCGCGGCCGTCCTCTTCGGCAGTAACGCCCGCAGCTGGCAGGGTGGGCTCTCGCTCTTCGCGGGCCTGATCATGCTTCCTCTGGGCTTCGGCCTCATGGGATGGCTACCCACCATCCGTTGGATGGAGAACAACCCGCTCAGCCGCAAAGCCACCGGCATCGTGGCCAAGCTCCTGGCCAGCCCCACCGGCAGCGCATCGCTGGTTTTGGGTCTTGCCAATGGCTTTTTGCCCTGTGGACCGGTCTATACCGCCGGCCTCACCGCCGCCGCCACGGGCAATCCCTGGCAAGGCTTCCTGGCCATGCTCTTCTACGGCATGGGTACCGTGCCTGTCATGGTGGGCTTCGGCTTCGGCGGCGCTCGCCTGCTCGGTGCGCGAAATCGCCCGGTATTGCAGAAAATCGCAGCTCTGTTGGTGCTCATTATAGGAGTGCAGCTCCTCATGCGAGGCCTGGCCGCCTTCGATCTGGTTCCCCACCTCAAATTCGGTGAATTGGTCTTTTGGTAGGGCCTAAATACCCATACCGGACAAGTTAACCCCAAATTCCGCAACCCATTGGTAATAACGATCTTAACGCCACATTGGCGTTGACTCTAAGGCCGCACATGACTACTCTCAGCCCACAGCTAGGATACTCGGATCTGTTTTTCGCCGAAGGATCACATGCCCTCCCCGGATGCATCATCTATCCTGCCCGGCCCAGACGCCAAGCCTGGAGTCTGCATCCATTGCGGGAACCCGCTCGATATATTTCACAAGGAAGAAGACGGGCCATTCTGCTGCGCCGGATGCCGGACGGTCTATCATCTGATTCAAGGCGAAGGGCTCGATCGCTACTATGATCTGAAGCCCGATATCGTGCCGCCCTCTAGCGAATTGCGATCGGATAGCTACGCCTGGCTGGACTCGGTCCTGGACAGTCCCGAAGCCGAGACCGGTCCCATCAGCCTGGACATTCAGGGCGTGCACTGCGCTGCCTGCGTTTGGCTCATCGAGGAAATGCACGAACGCGAATTGGGAAACGGGAGCATCCGCATCAATCCCAGTTTGGGCAAGGTCGACCTGACTTGGAACGGTGACCGAGCCAAGCTCAAGCGCTGGCTCGCCCTCATCGAGAAATTCGGCTACCGCTTCGGTCCCAGTCGCAAACGATCGGCCGGCGCCTCCCGCGCCCTTCTGGTGCGCATGGGCGTGAGCATCGCCATCGCCATGAATGTGATGATCTTCTCCACTAGTTACTACTTCGGCCTGAGCGCCGCCGACGGTCTGGTCTATCGCTTCTTCGGATGGGTGAACCTCGCTTTGGCCACACTCTCGGTGCTTGTAGGCGGCACGGTTTTCATGCGAGCCGCATGGCAGGGACTTCGCCGACGCGTGGCGCACCTGGATCTTCCCATTTCCCTGGGCATCATTCTGGCCTACGGCGGATCGGTGCTCTCCTACATCCTGAGTGGCCCCGAGGCCGCCTACTTCGACACGCTCACCATTTTTGTCGCGCTCATGCTGGTGGGACGCTGGACCCAGGAACGCATCCTCGAACGCAATCGCAATGCGCTGCTGGAAGCCGAAGGCGTGGAGAACTTGTTCACCCGACGTTATCGCGACGACACGCTTGAGTCCGCGCCGGCTACCGACCTGCTCACCGGCGACGAGCTCTGGATCGCGCCCGGTGATCTTCTCCCCGTGGAAGCCGTGCTCATGCGTCGCCCCGCAGAGCTCGCCTTGGATTGGATCACCGGCGAAAGCGAAAAACGCGAATACCAGCCCAGCGACCGCCTTCCCGCCGGCGCCTTCAATGCGGGACGAGCTGGGTTCCGTGCCGCAGCCAGCCAGGATTTTGCCGAGAGTCGACTCAACGATCTGTTGCGCAGCCCAGCCGGCGCTGATGAAGGCGGCCTGGGCGCCGCGAAATGGTGGCACCGCGTCAGCAGTATCTACGTGGCCGCGGTGCTGATCCTCGCAGCGGGTGCATTCCTCATGTGGATGGGCCGCGACCTGCAAAAAGCCCTGGAAGTTACCGTGGCCGTTCTGGTGGTCACCTGCCCCTGCGCTCTTGGCCTGGCCACACCTCTGGCTCACGAGATGATTCAGTCCGCGCTGAGGCGGCGGGGCGTGCTCATCCGCCGCAGCGGGTTTTTCGATCGCGCCCTCGCTGTGCGCAAAATTCTCTTCGACAAAACAGGTACTCTCACCGCCGGCAAATTGTCTCTCACTGACAACTCGCGCGCGGAACTGGAAACACTTGATGCCGAGGCGCGAGACGCCTTGCGCAATATGGCAAGCCGCAGCCTGCATCCGGTAAGCCGAGCCTTGGCCGCCGAACTCGGTAGCGGCACACTGGACTCGCAGAGTGAAGATGTTATCGAGTTCGCAGGCATGGGACTGGAATGGAAGCAAGGTGACAAGACCTGGCGACTCGGACGGTCATCGTTCTGTGGGGAATCAGGATCCGGCGATGCCACCTGCTTCAGTCGCAATGTTGCCCCACTGGCAGCCTTTCGTTTTCAAGAGGCCATTCGCCCGGGCGCCAATGATGAGATCGGAAAATTATCGAATCTCGGTTACGAGCTTCACCTGCTCAGCGGCGATGCGCCTGATAAAGTGGCAGCGGCCGCAGCGCGCCTGGGTATCAACCTGGGACAGGCTACGGGCGGGCTAAGACCCGAAGCCAAGGCCGACAAGGTTCGTGAACTCGATTCAGGCGACACACTGATGGTAGGCGACGGCCTCAACGACGCACCCAGCTTCGAGGCCGCCCATTGCTCGGCCACGCCCGCAGTGGATCACGCGGCCCTGCCCGGCAAGGCCGATTTCTACTACCTGGGCGACGGAATCTCAGCCCTGAGGCGAGCGCTCGTGGCCGCCCACAAACTACGCGGCATGATAAAGCTTAACCTGATCTTCGCCTCCGCCTACAATCTCGGAGCCGTCATTCTTAGCATCCTGGGCTACGTAAGCCCGCTTGTGGCGGCCATCCTCATGCCGATCAGTTCGGTATTGATCGTTAGTTATACCGCATGGCGCCTCTCGGGAAGGAGGCTTCGGTGGATGTCTTGATCGTTTTGGTTTTCATCAGTCTGATACTGGTGGTCGGTGGACTCATCTTCCTGTTCCGCACGCTCAAGGAGGGGGACTCCGAGCACGCCGATCGCCTGAGCCTTTTGCCCCTGGCCAAAGATGACTTGGCCGAGGGTGACAATCTCAATTCTCAATCCACGCCCAAGGAGAACTCATGAGCGCCTCTGTTCAGACCAAGCATGTGGTCTACGATGATGGCATCGTGCGTGCATTTACCCTGGCGTCGTTGATTTTCGGCGTCGTGGGAATGCTCGTCGGTGTCATCATCGCGGCCCAGCTTTCCTTCTGGCAGGCCAACTTCGGGATCAGCTGGCTCAGTTTCGGCCGGCTCAGGCCCCTGCATACCAACGCGGCGATTTTCGCCTTCGTGGGTAACGCGATTTTCGCGGGGATCTATTACTCGACGCAGCGCCTGCTCAAGGTCCGGCTAGCCAGCGATTTCCTGAGTTGGCTGCATTTCTGGGGATGGCAAGCCATCATCGCCGCCGCGGCGATTACCTATCCCCTGGGTCTGACCCAAGGAAAGGAATATGCCGAACTCATCTGGCCCATCGACCTGGCGGTCGTGGTGGTCTGGGTGGTCTTCGCCATCAACTTCTTCTGGACCATCGGCAAGCGAAACGAGAAGAACCTCTACGTGGCGATCTGGTTCTACATATCGACCATCGTCACCATTGCCGTGCTCTACATCGTGAACAACCTGCAGTTGCCCACGAGCCTCACGCACAGTTACCCAATATTCGCAGGAGTACAGGACGCTCTCGTTCAGTGGTGGTACGGGCACAACGCGGTGGGATTCTTCCTGACCACGCCGCTACTCGGTCTCATGTACTACTACATGCCCAAGGCGGCTGAGCGGCCGGTTTACTCATACCGACTCTCCATCGTTCACTTCTGGGCTTTGATCTTCGTCTACATCTGGGCGGGCCCCCACCATCTGCTCTACACCGCGCTGCCGGATTGGGCCCAGAGCCTGGGCATGATCTTCAGCGTGATGCTTTGGGCGCCCAGCTGGGGCGGCATGCTCAACGGCCTGCTCACGCTTCGCGGCGCATGGGACAAGCTGCGCACGGATCCGGTCATCAAGTTCTATGTGGTCGCCATCACTTTCTACGGCATGTCCACTTTTGAAGGCCCCTTGCTCTCGGTGAAGAGCGTCAGCGCCCTGGCGCACTACACGGATTGGATCATCGGTCACGTGCACGCCGGAACACTCGGTTGGAACGGCTTTCTCATCGCGGGAATCATCTACTGGATGGTGCCGCGTCTTTGGAACACCAAGCTCTATTCCAAGGGTTTGGCCGAAGCGCATTTCTGGATCGGAACTCTCGGCATGTTGCTCTACGTGGTTTCCATGTGGGTGGGCGGCGTGAGCAACGGTCTGTTCTGGCGCGCGCTAGGACCCGACGGCTTCCTTCAGTATCCCGACTTCATTGAAGGGCTTCGCGCTCTGCGTTTCCTCTTCCTCATGAGACTCGTGGGCGGAACCCTCTTCCTGACGGGCTTCCTGATCATGACGGTCAACATCTTCATGACCGTTGCGCGTGGTAAAGCCACTAAGGTCGAAGTCGATGTTGTCGGTTACGAGAAGACTCCCGGACCCAACACCTGGAAGCTCATTGCCGGCGCTCCCATGGTCTATTCGGCCATCGTGATCGCCCTTTCTATTCTGCTGGGCGTTTCGGGCGTCATCACCAGCGCGGCGGTGCTTGCGGCCGGTGCCGTGGTGGTCGTCGCCGCGATTCTGGGAATTGGTGTGACACGTAAGAGCCAGGGCACAACCTGGCATCGCTTCCTGGAGGGGAAGCCACTGGCCTTCACCATCATCGCCCTGGTCGCCATTCTCATCGGCGGCCTCGTGGAAATCGTGCCTCTGGTCATGATTCGGTCCGAGGTTCCCATGATGACCAATGCGGAAGGCGAGTTGGTGGAAAGCCCCTTCACGCAGCAGCCCTACAGCCCGCTCGAACTTGCGGGACGCGACATCTACATCCGCGAGGGTTGCTACACCTGCCACAGTCAACAGATCAGGCCCTTCCGTCACGAGACTCTGCGCTACGGCGAGTACTCGAGGGCTGAGGAGTTCCGCTACGATCACCCATTCCAGTGGGGATCCAAGCGCATCGGCCCGGATCTGCATCGCGTGGGTGGTAAGTACGCCAACCTCTGGCACTACCTGCACATGAATGATCCGCGCTCCACCTCGCCGGATTCGAACATGCCGACCTATGCGCATCTGATGACAAGTCAGGTGAGCACGGACATGATGATGGCGCGCATGGAAGTGCAGACCAAGGTGGGAGTGCCTTACACCGACGAGGACATCAAGTCCGCGGGTCCAGACATCCTTAGTCAGGGTGGCTTGATCGCCGCAGACCTTCTCACACAGGGTGTGCCCATCGATCCGCAGAGCGAGATGGTGGCGATGATCGCCTACCTGCAGCGTCTCGGACGCGGTCCGCAGCCCATCACGGTTGAAGAGCCCGTGGCAACGGCGGAGGTGAACTGATGCACTGGAAGGAATTTTTCGCCTCGCGCATCGACTTGATGCTCGGGCCCCAGATTGCTTTCTGGATATTCTTTCTAGTTTTCCTCGGAGTGCTGGCCTGGGTTTTGTTCGGGCTAAGGAACAAAGAGGAACTGAACCGGATCGCATCGCTTCCCCTCGAGGACGATAGCCAGGGAGGTTCCCGTGATGAGTGATTACAAACACGATGTCGTCTTCGATCATGAGTTTGACGGCATCCAGGAATTCGACAACAAGATGCCAAACTGGTGGCTGTTCATCCTCTACGCCACGATCATCTTCTCGATCGGCTACTGGCTTCTGCTGCACACCTACGGACTAGGTGACATGCAGATTGAGAAGTACGACAAGGAGATGGCGGCGGCGCAGGAACTGATGCTGGCCCAGGCTTCGGCCGGCGGCATCACCGATGAGTCCTTGACCTTGGCTGCCAGCATTCCCGACAAGGTTGTGGAGGGACAAGCTATCTTTGCGACCTACTGCGTAGTTTGCCATTCAGCACGGGGTGAAGGTCTGGTGGGACCGAACCTGACCGATGCCTACTGGATTCACGGGGGCAAGCCCACGGACATCCATCGGATCATCACCGATGGTGTACCCGCCAAGGGAATGGCGGCCTGGGGCAGTCAACTTGGGCCCACACGTGTGGAGAAACTGTCGGTCTTCGTGGTCAGCATCATGAACACAAATGTTTCGGGCAAGGCGCCCGAAGGGGAATTGGTGGAGTGAGGCGGGGTTGATGCCCTAAGCAAGAAGAGGAGTACCCGTGAGTACCGAGGAGAAGAAGCGTTTGCGTCGTCCGGACCTGGAAACGGTCTACACGATCAATGAAGACGGTTCGAGAAACTTCCTACACCCCGCCGACGTCCAGGGACGCTGGCAGGTCAGGAAGAACATTCTCTTTGCCTTCCTCGTCGTGATCTATGTAGGCCTTCCTTGGCTTCAGGTTGGCGGCCATCCAGCTGTGCACGTGGACATTCCGGGAAGGCTGGCCTATCTCTTTGGCCTGTCCTTCAGCAACCAGGATTTCTACCTGCTCTTTTTCCCACTCGTGGGCATCGGCTTCTCGCTTTTTGTTCTGACGGCGCTCTGGGGACGCATCTGGTGCGGATATGCCTGTCCCCAGACTGTTTTCATGGAGGGCATCTTCCGCAAGTTCGAGCGGCTCATCGAGGGTCCCAGGGACAAGCGCATCCGGCGCAACCTGGGGCCCTGGACGGGCGGCAAGCTCGGGCGCAAGATTATCAAGTGGATCATCTTCGTGGGTATTTCAGCGGGAATCGCCCATGCCTTTCTTTCCTACTTCATTCCCGCAAGGGAACTGTACTCGATTATCTGGAAAGGCCCGGCGGGCCATGGCGTGGCCTTCGGCTGGACGGTTTTCTGGACCGTCCTCATGGCCTTCAACTTCCTGTGGTTCCGTGAACAGACCTGTCTGATTCTCTGTCCCTATGGCCGCCTGCAAAGCGCGCTCATCGACGACGACACCGTGGTCATCGGCTATGATGAAAACCGTGGTGAACCTCGCGAGAGGGGCGTGGACAAGGGCGGCGATTGCATCGACTGTTACCGTTGCGTGGCGGTCTGCCCCACGGGCATCGACATTCGCGCGGGACTGCAGATGGAATGCGTGGGCTGCGCCAATTGCATCGACGCCTGCGACGACATGATGGAGCGCATCGGCAAGCCAAAGGGCTTGGTGCGATACGACTCCCTCAAAGGGCTCAATGGTCTCAAGCAGCGCTTCTTCAGGCCGCGCGTTTACGGATACATGGCCTTCGCCCTTATCTGGGCTGTGGGCGCTTTCCTGGCCATCGGGCAGCGCACGAATTTCGAAGCCAAGAGCGTTCGGTCCTCGGGCTTGCCGTTCCAACTGGTGGGCGACGATCTGCGCAATCTCTATACCCTGCACATCCAGAATAAGACGGATGAATCGCGCATCTATCTGGTTTCATTCGGCGGAGCGGAAGGCCCCGAGCCCGAGATGCTCATTTCGCAAACTCGTTTGGCGCTGGCGCCCTTCGAAGTGGCCAACGTTCCCATCTTCGCCACCTTGCCTCGTGCGGACTATCCCGGTACCTTCCCCATGGAAATCGCCGTGACCGACTCACTGAGCGGCGAAGTCAAACCCGTCACCTTCAATTTCCGGGGGCCATGACATGCGCGAGTGGATTCGAGAGCGTCCCTGGATATGGATCGTCCTGCTGCTCACGTTTTTCGTGATCTTGGACATCATCTTTGTGATTATTGCGGTCAAAAATCACCCGACACTTGTGAATTGATAGGCTCTCGAAACATATCGCGCCCCCTGTGCTGCCTGGCACTCTTCTGTTTGACCATGGCCATCCCGAGCCGAACTCTGGCGTCAAACAGTGTTGAGAGAACGGGCGATGTAATCCAATTCGCAATTCCAGCCGCGGCATTGACCAGTACATATCTGGTGCACGACGATGAAGCGCGTGGAACCTACGGGTTTCGTGTGGAGAAGCGCTGGTAACCGCCCATGCCTGGAGGATAATGCTGCACATCTTCGTGGATGCAGATGCCTGCCCCGTCAAAGACGAAATCTATCGTGTGGCGGCCCGCTACAATCTTGAAGTAACTCTCGTGGCGAATTCTTGGATGCGCATTCCCAGCGAAACCTGGCTAAAGCTCGAAGTCGTGGAAGATGGCCCCGATGTGGCCGACGATTGGATCGTCGAGCATGTGGAGCCCCTCGACCTCGTAATCACGGGCGACATTCCTCTGGCCAGTCGTTGCCTGAAGAAGGGCGCCCGGGTCTTGGGCAATACGGGCAAGCCATTCACGGAGGACAACATCGCCGGGGTGCTGGCAATGCGGGATCTATTGACGGACTACCGCGACGCAGGGGGAAAAACCGGCGGTCCAGCGCCGCTGAGAAAACAGGGTCGCTCGCTGTTTCTGCAGCAACTTGATCAGATGATTATAGCTATTAGGAAGGAGACCAACTTCTAGCGTAGTCAGGACTATCAATCGACAACTGACTTACAAGATCTTACTCCGCCATCTGCTCCCAGACCACTTCGGCGGCCAGACGCATGCCGATGGCGATAGCCTCTTCCGGAATGTCCAGGTTGCTACGGTGCAGAGCCATCTCACGATCGGGACGCCCAACCCCTAGCCTGAACTGGAAGCCCGGAACTTCGCGAGCGAAGTAGGCGAAGTCTTCGCCGCCCATCCCCGCCGGATAGGTGTACTCGTTTTCCGGTCCGAGGATGCGGCGGAAAACCTCACGGCATTCCTGGACCAGCTCGGGGTTGTTAAAGCCCGCCGCCGTGCCCATGTAGTACTCCAACTCGGGTTCGGGCGCGCCGACCGAAGCGGCAATGCCGTTCACAAGACGCTCGATTTTTTCAGGCAGAGCTTCACGGGTTTCATCGTCCAGGCTACGCACCGTGGCCTCTAGCACCACTTCATCGGGAATCACATTCCTCTTTGTACCGCCCTCGATGCGGCCCACGGAAATGACGCAGTGATGGTTCACATCCATTTGCCGAGCGACGAGGCTCTCGAAGCCCAGGATCATCTTGGCCGCCAGACTCACCGGATCCACCGACTTGTGCGGATAGGCACCGTGCCCGCCCACGCCCTTAACCTTGAGAACGAATCCATCCACGTTGGCTGTGGAGGGACCGGGATGTGAGCCCACCCGCCCCAGGGGAATGCTCGTGTGATCATGAATGGCCAGCACGCACTTGGGCCGCCGACCCTCTTCAAAGATGCCGGCTTCGAGCAGGGTCAGTGCGCCGGCGCCAATCTCCTCGGCCGGCTCTCCGATAAACAACAAGGTGCCGGGCATCTCGTGGCGAACATCCGAAAGCATGCGCGTCATGTTCAGGGCCACGGCCATATGCAGATCGTGACCGCAGGCGTGCATGACGCCGGTCACTCGCCCGCTGCGCAGCGTGTCCACACGCTGGCAGGAAAACTCCAAGCCCGTTTCCTCGGTGATGGGCAGCCCGTCCATATCGGTGCGCCAGGCCACGATGGGTCCGGGCTTTCCGCCCTTGAGCATGGCCACAACACCCGTGCTCCAATCGCCCTCTACAAGTTCCACGCCGGGAATGGACGCCAGGTTTTCCCGCAACCAAGCCTGGGTTTCATATTCCTTCATGGATAGTTCCGCATGCTCATGGGCCCAGCGCCGATCGGCGATGGCCTGCTCTTCGTACTTGGCAACCAGGGCTTCAAAGTCGGGACGCTCGGCCAGGGCCGACGTGGCGAGAATCATGGCTAGCAGGAAAAGGACGGATCTCATACGTCGCTCCTAGTCGGGATGCTGGTTTTCTTTCGGATCAGGGCCAGGAAGAACCCTTCGAACAGCCCATCGGGCAGAACGCGCCGTGCAGCGCTGATTTCGGGAGCAAAGCTTCGGCTCTCCCACTCCGAGAGTCCATTTTGCACGTTTTTCAAGGGAAGGTCCAGAGGCACTATTTCGAGCACGCCTTCAAAACGGGAGAGTAGTTTGTCGAGAATGCCCTCGTTTTCCTCAGGTGCGAAGGTGCAGGTGGAGTAGGCCATGATTCCGCCGGGTCTCAGCATGCGAATGGCTGATATGGCCAGGCGGAATTGCACCCTTTTCATTTCGCGAATCTTCCTCGGGCTCCAATAGGCATAGCTTTTAGGGTCATTCACACGAAATCGGCCTTCGGATGAACAGGGCGCATCGAGCAGGATCTTATGGAAACTCTCCTCACGCCCACGCCAGAAACCCGTGCCGTCGGCCATGCGGGTTTCCACTTCGGGAGCGGCCTGTGATTTGAGATTGGCCTTGAGCTTGAAGAAGCGGCCACGATTCTTCTCCACCGCTGTCAGGCGCGCACCCGTGGCGGCCAACTGCAATGTCTTGCTACCTGGTGCGGCAGCGAGATCGAGTACATCCTCACCCGCTTGGGCGTCCAGCAATATGGGCGGCAGCATGCTCGAAGGATTTTGAATCCACAGGCGCCCTTCCGACCAGGCGGCATGCTCGGTTAGTGCACGACGTTGATCAGCAGGCACGGTGAATGTGCCCGATGGATAATCGAGATCACTGATTTCGAAAGCGGCGCTCTCAAGTTCTAGACGAAGATCCGCAGCGTTGCACTTGAGCAGGTTCGGCCGAAACACCGTGGGCGCTTCGCTTTGAAATGCGCTTAGCGCAGTTGCAAGGACCGACGGTTCCAATATGCGACCGAGGCGCTCCAGGAATATTTCGGGTAAGCTCATGAAATCATCCTAGCATGCTCGCCCAGGGCGGAATAGAATACACTCATGAAAGATCTAACTAAATTCGTTCAGGACGAACTCGCCGCGCTGGCCGATCCGGTCAAGGCCGTCCCCATGGCCGCCTACATGAAAACCGATATGCCATTCTACGGGGTACAGAAACCGGTACGCGCGAAATTGGAAAAAGCACTGATCCGCAAGTTCAAGGCGACAACCCGTACGGAATACAGGCAAGCCGTTCTGGCACTTTGGCAACTACCTCATCGCGAAGAAAAGTATTTGGCCATTCATTTCGCGGCAGGCCATGCGGATTTCGTGGATGTGGCGAGTATTCCCCTCTACAAGCGGCTCATTCAGGAAGGTGCATGGTGGGATTTCGTCGACGGAATCGCCACGGCCCTGATAGGTGTGGCCCTGCGCAATAATCCCGAGAGAGTCTGGCCGAGCATGGACGAATGGATCGAAGACCATGACTTCTGGCTTCGCCGAACGGCCATCCTCTGTCAACTCGGCTTCAAGAAGGAGACCGACTCAGGCCGCTTGTTCGACTATTGCCTGCGCCGTGCCCATGAAAAAGAGTTCTTCATTCGCAAAGCCATCGGATGGGCCCTGCGCGATTACTCTTACGCCGAACCTGCCCGTGTGAAAGTATTCCTGTTGAAAAATCAAGCCCGCCTATCCGGACTCAGCTTCCGCGAGGGGGCCAAGCAGCTAAAAAGAAAGGGGCTTTTCGACTAGTCCTGGGTCGCCGTGATTGCCAGGAAGCGTTCATCCTCCCAGTAGGGTTTCAGACCCTTGTCCGTGCGGGCGCGGGCGCCAAGTTGAGGATCAAAGCCCACTCCTGCCACATGTTGAAAATGCGCCTGAGTTCGGCAATGGGACTGGCATGATCATCCACACGTAAATCGCCGTAGCCACCATCCTTGGTCAGGCGATACTACACTTTCGCGCAGCCTTCGCCAATCCCCCCTGCTTGACGAAGGCCGCCCCGTTCTTTAGGATGCGCGCCATGAAACCAATCTACTTAGACTACAACGCAACCACACCTGTGGACCCTCGGGTAGCCGAAGCCATGCTGCCCTACCTCACCGAGCACTTCGGAAACCCATCCAGTTCGCATGTTTATGGACAACGCACCCGTGAGGCCGTGGATCGAGCTCGAAAGCAGGTGGCGGCACTTCTAGGCGCATCGCCTGCCGAGATCATTTTCACCAGCGGTGGATCGGAATCCAACAACCTGGCCATCAAGGGTGTAGCCGAAGCCTACGCTGACAAGGGACGACATATCATCACCTCGGCGGTGGAGCATCCTGCGGTGACAGAGGTTTGTCAAAACCTACAGTCGCGTGGTTGGCGGGTGGAAACCCTGGGCGTGGATAGCACCGGACTCTTGGATCCCGGCACTGTTGAGCAGGCTCTTAGCGACGAGACAGTGCTGGTCACGGTGATGCACGCCAATAACGAAGTGGGCAGCATCCAGGCCATCGCGGACATCGCGAAACTGACCCATGCTCGCGGGGCACTCATGCATACGGACGCGGCCCAATCCATCGGGAAAATACCGGTGATAATCGATGAGTTAGGCGCGGATCTACTTTCCATGGCCGGGCACAAACTCTACGCGCCCAAGGGCGTTGGCGCGCTCTACGCTCGCAAGGGCGTCACGCTGACCAAACAAACCCATGGTGCAGATCACGAGGGCAACCTGCGCGCAGGCACGGAGAACGTGTTGGAAATCGTAGGCATGGGCATGGCCAGCGAACTTGCGAGTGAGTACCTAGCAGATACTCCTGCCAAACTATCAGCCCTTCGCAATCGACTCGAGGAAGGCCTGCGCTCCCGCTACCCAAATCTTGTGGTGAACGGAAAGCTGGATGGCCGTCTACCCAATACGGCCAGCGTTTCTTTTCCTGGAATGGAAGCTTCAACCCTCTTGGCTGGGCTCTCGGGTGTAGCCGCTTCCGCCGGAGCCGCCTGCCATGCCGACTGCGTGTCGGCCGTGCTGGCGGCCATGAATGTTCCCCTGGAAATCGCCAGGGGCACGCTCAGGTTATCGGTGGGTCGCTTCACCACGGAATCAGAAATTGACCGGGCCGTGGATCTCATCATCAAGGCTCTCGAATCTAACTAGAGAAGCCCACTCCCGTCGCTTGCGAAAATTGAAATCCAATCCGCGCGTATTGCAGGCCTGCTTTCACAACAGTAGCGGATGCGGTAGTAACCGCGAGTTTAGAAAAAAAATAACGGGGAAGGCAGGACTCCTTCCCCGAACGTTTTGCGAAGCTCTAGTGAGGGAAAGGCGTCCTGCTTCCCACGATTCTTATTTCAACATCAACATCTTGCTGGTCAACACTTCCTCACCGAAGACGATTCGGCTGAAGTAGATGCCACTGGAAACGGCTTGGCCGGCACCGTCTCTGCCCAGCCATTCCATTTCGTGATAACCGGCATCCATGTTTCCACTGGCCAGGGTGACAACGCGTCGTCCCTGGACGTCATAGACAGCCAGATCCACCTTGCCGCTCGTGGGTAAGGCGAAGCGCAGGGTCGTCTTCGGGTTGAAAGGATTCGGGAAGTTCGCGCCCAATGCCAAGCGTGCGGGAATGGCACCTTCGTCCACATCAGTCTGGATAGACCAGCTGGCGTTCAGGAAGACATCATCCACGGCCGCTTCCAGGAGAGAGTTCGCACCCTCGTCGGAGGCGACAAAGCGAATCTGTACGGTCGAGCTGAAGGTGATGAATTCCTCCAAATTGAAGCTCATGGGGACCCAGGACTCATCCGACACATTGGTGTGCTCCAGGCTCACCCAATTGACGCCGTCCGATGTAACGTCCACATCCCAATAGTCATCGCCCGCGTTGACGCCCTTGTCTTCGGTGTACCAGCGCCAATAGCTGAAATGCGCCGAAATTGCTCCGTCCAGGTTGAAGACCGGACTGAGCAGAGTGGTCGTACCGCCATCCACATCGTTCTCGCCGACCGCACCACCCACGCTGCCCTGGCCCGTCACGAAGCACATGGTGCCCGGCGCTGGCGTGTGATCATCTTCGGGCTGGATCTGATAACCGTTGTACTCGGTTCCATTGGGATCAACGCGCGTCCAGATACCGGTTGCCGCATCGTCGCCCGGCGCTCCAACAGTCCAGCCACGATCCTGTTCGAAATCATCGAACCAGCCGCCCACGGGAAGATCGAACTGGATGTTGTCCAACAAGCCACTTTCCCCGCTAACGGAGACGATGAATTCGATGATGGAGGGTTCGGGGCAATCCGGGCTGATTTCAATTTCGAACTCGGCCATGAGAGCTTCACCGCCCATGGGAATCGCCGCCGACTCACCAAAGGAATCGAGAATGCTGACATCAGTATTCGAGCACAGGAAGTTACCGGTCAGGGCTTCGCAGTCAGATGAGCCATTGTTGGCGATCATCACGCGGAGAGCGAAGCGCTCGCCGGCGTCAGCGGTTCCACTGCCATTTCCGTAGGGAAGATCGATCACCATAATCGACTCACCCGATAGTTGTGGTGCCTGAGCGGACAAGCTGAATCCCATGTCCCAATCATGGCCGGTTCCGAACACAGCCACATCGAAGTGGACGAGATGTCCGTCGGGAATATCGCCATCCACTTCAAAGTCGTAGAGCACTGAGTTGCTTGCCACCCCATCGGCGGGAATGTCGGGGTAAGCCGAGCTCCAAACACCGAAGGAGATGTAGGGATCATCCGTCGTGATCTCAGCATAGACGCCCGTGGCGGTCTCCACGCCGACATTTTCCAAGGCCAAGGTCAGGGAAACATGTTCGCCTTCGTCAAGAATGCCGTCGTCATCACCGTCGGCATCCAGAACCAGCAAACTGTCGAAGACCAGATAGGGACCGCTCGGCGGAAGTACTTCCACCGTTTCCATAGCCGTGACCTTGTTGTAAGCGGTGACCGTCAAAGTCAAGGTCATGGGTTCCGCAGGAGCTTCACTCATGGTGATGCTCGCCATGCCAGCACCATTTGTCACGGCGCTTCCATAGAGTACGCCGTCAGCGTAGAGAGCGCAGAGTGCGCCTTCCACTCCGGGAATCGAGACTTCGTACTCGCTCATGCCGATGAAAAGCGCGCCGGAGTGGTTCAGGGCCAGGGCCGTCGGCTGCATGGTGCGTACAGCCAGAGAAGGATCACCGAAGATGGTCCAGTTCTCGAACTCGTTCACGCCGCTGCTGCCGTACTCGTCGATCATCTGGCAGGAACCGTTGAAGTAGAGACCACCGATGGTGCGCATCTGATCGTTCACGAGCAGATCCACAACCTCGTCCTGCCCGCACATGGGCGGGCTCCAGCTCTGACTGATGTAGGACATGTAAACAGCGACAGCACCCGTGGGCGTGCCGCCGTTGGTGGCCCGGAGCCAGGCTTCCGCGTAGCAGGTCGTGCTCGTGAAGGTTCCGTTATTGCAAGCCACGCTGCAGATGAAGGGCAGCTTGTTATCGTTGGTCAGGGCGTTCACATGGGTGTTTGAAAACCCCGTGGTGGACCATGAGGTGGTGCTGCCATGGCCTGTGTAGTTCGCGTGACCGCGTCCGGTGTTGAAACCGGCCGTGACCTGCGCCGCGGTTCCGCTGGGCTGGTAAATCTGGTCCACGCCTGAGTAGCCGTAGCCAAGTAGTTTGCCGCGAATAACATCGGAATGTTCGTTGTCAGACTCTCCGTCATCACCCGGGCCTTCATTGGATGCGACACCCATGCCGTACTGCATCCAGTTTTCACCACCGGCAACGTCTCGTTCGTAGTGAATGGTGCGCTCAACCTGGGTTGCGACCTGGGTTGCATTCTCGGCGGAAAAGCGCCCCACGAAAATATCCGGATAACTGTCGCTACCGGCCAGCAGCGAATACATGGGGTCGGATCCACTGCTGGGAATGGGAATCTGGGGGCCGTCGCCCACCAGCAGCACGTAGCCCAGATCGCCGGTGTTGTATTCGTTCTGAATGTAGGCCTTGATCTGCGTGGCCGTGGTACCAGTCTCGCTCGTTCCCACCAACTTGGTGTCGATGCCCTTCTGCATCTTCCAGTCCACCAGGGGCTGCATGTTCGAGACGAATGCATCGTAGGCCACAATAAGCAGACTGCCGTCTTCGAGCACGGGCGTATAACGATCGCCGGCACCGAAGTTCAGGAAGTGTCCCTCATACATCTTGGCAAACTGGGAGTCCATCTTCTCGGGCTCGCTCACGCGCTCGAGAACATTGATGTCCCCCACTCCCACCGGGCTCACTTCCAAAAGCATCCGCGTGTGAACGCGAAGGGTCTGGGTTTGGGGCAGATACTGGAAGACATTGGCGTCCACCATCACGCCGCGGTAGTCGCGAAGGATGTGCGGGGCGCCCAGATCCGCCGCCGACATGGGCCAGATCTCATCATTCTGGTAGATGTCGCCGAACTCGTAGGGCACCGTGGCCGGATCCACCGAGCGCAGCAGGTTGCCCTTGGAGGGCATCACGGGCATGCCGGGAAGATCCACCGATTCCACTTCGAGAAGTGTCAGTGCGACCTTGCGATCGTCGGGTATAATCACCGCGCGACGAACGTCCGGAAGGGCAGGATAGCCCGCCGCAAGATCCACGCTCTCGCCGGCCAGGCCGATGGAATAATAGGTCTCGCCGTCGATCATGACAGGCTCGGTATCGAAGCCGCCCACCGTTATCTCGTAGACCGTGCGCTGCCCGTCGGATTCGATGAGGCGAACCTCGAAATCATCGCCGCCGAGATCGATCCACTCGGCTCCCGCCGAAGGTGCGAAACAAGTGAGTAGGAAAAGACAAAAGAGGCCGGAAAGGAAACGACGGGACCTCCGACTTACGAGACGTTCCATGGGAAACCTCCATCTTGGATCTTATGCCCTGAGGAATGGAATATGACTCCACTATTCTACCATTTAGGGCCATTTAATCCAAAAAGAATCCATCTGAGCGACAGAGCGCTATTCGTGAGTGGAAATTCGACTTAAAAGATTTCCTGATAGGAATTTATTTGGCGATCCTATCGCCCCCAGGGGCGTTGTGAATTTGCTCTGATTATGCCATGATCGCTAAATAATAGCAGGTCTGCTTCCCTCCCAGTTCGGAGCTCCCGTGAAAAATATTGCCCTTAGTATTCGTGAAGGTGCACGTGAGTTAGGCGAGTCCGCCGCCCTTCGCCACAAGATCGTAGGAAGCTGGCATGAGATCAGCTACCGCGAATTAGACGAGACCATCGGAGCAGTTTCGCGAAAGTTGGTAGACCTGGGTGTACAGGTGGGAGACAAGGTCGCCATATTCGCCCCCAATTGTCCCGATTGGGTCTTGGCCGATCTTGGCATCCAGAGCATTCGCGGCGTTACGGTTCCCATCTTCGCAACTAGTACCGTGGAGCAGGCGCAGTACATCATCGAGGATGCCGATGTGCGCATTGCCTTCGCGGGCTCAGGCTCCGAGATGGAAAAACTCTCCGCCGTTCGAGAAGCCTGCGGCAAGCCCGAAGTCCTCGTGGCCCTGGAGGGGCGTACCGATTTAGGCGAAGAGGGCGACATGCTCATGCCCGAGTTCATCAAGGCCGGAATGGAAGTGGACACGCAGGGCGAATGCGACATTCGCTCCGACGACGCTAAGGCTACTGACCTGGCCACCATCATTTACACTTCGGGAACGACGGGTGAACCCAAGGGAGTTATGCTGGCTCATGAGAATTTCGTGAATCAGTTCGAGACCCTGGATCGAAACTACGACGTGACAAGCGAAGACCGCTCTCTTTGCTTCCTCCCCCTCAGTCACGTATTCGAAAGAGCCTGGACTTTCTTCGTATTGCTTCGCGGTGCGAAGAACTCGTTCTGCCCCAACCCAAAGCGCATTGCCAGATACCTGGTGGAAGCTCGCCCCAACGTAATGGCCAGCGCCCCCCGCCTATACGAGAAAATCTATTCCGGTATTTTTGACAAACTCGAAACCGCGCCAGGCTACAGGCAGAAACTCTTTCACTGGGCCTTGAGTGTGGGCGGCAAGTATGAGCGAAAAATTCGAAACGGTGGCGCCGGACCACTACTCAAGGGTCAGCATGCTCTCGCCGACAAACTAGTGCTCTCTAAACTGCGTGAAGTCATCGGAGGACCCAAGAAGTTCATGGCCTCGGGCGGGGCGGCCCTGTCCAAAGAGATCGAGGAAATGTTCTTCGCGGCTGGGTTGCTTATTTGCCAGGGCTATGGCCTGACAGAAACCGCCCCCATGCTCACGGCCAATGCTCCCGGCGAGTTCCGTTTCGGCACGGTTGGGAAACCCGTGGTCGATGTGCAGGTGAAAATTTCCGAGACGGGAGAAATACTCGCCAAAGGTCCCAACGTGATGTCCGGTTACTTCAACAAGCCCGAAGCCACCGCGGAAGTCTTCAGCGACGGATGGTTTCACACCGGTGATGTGGGTCACTTCGATGAAGATGGATTTTTGATCATCACCGATCGAATCAAGGATCTCATTGTTACATCGGGTGGCAAGAACGTAGCTCCCCAGTGGGTGGAAACCGTGGTGGGGAAGGATCCCTTTATCGAGCAGTTGGCGGTGCTGGGAGACAGTCGCAAATATATCAGCGCGCTGGTGGTGCCTTCATTCGACGTCCTCAGCGAATGGGCGAAAAGACAGAAGCTGCACTTCGAGTCGCATGAGGATCTCGTGCGAATGCCCGAAGTGATTCGTCACATGACCGAACGCATCACACAGCAATCCAAGCAACTGGCACCTTTCGAGAAGATCAAGCGCTTCACGCTGATGGCCAAGGAGTTCACCATGCAGGCTGGCGAGATAACGCCGACCCTCAAGGTGAAGCGTCGAGTGATTCATGAGAAATACAAGGATCTCATCGAGCACATGTACACCGAAGACTCGAGCGCTTAGCCTAGCACCCAATCCCCCATTGATCTTGCAATTGGAATGGTAAGAGTGTACATTCTGAAAGTTAGGCTAACCTAACTTTCAGAATTGAGAGGGCATGCCCAGCGAATCCGTTGAAAACTATCTCACCGAAATTCTTCGTCTGGAGGAATCGGGCAAGGCCGCGGCCAGCAGTGAATTGGCCGAGCGGCTCGAGGTGTCACGGCCCTCGGTCACCGGCATGCTCAAGAAACTTGAAGGCGAAGCCTACATCTTTCGCGAACCCTATCGGGCCGTGCGCTTAACAAGAAAAGGGCAACGCGCGGCGCGTGCGGTCATTCGCCGCCATCGCCTCGTGGAAACATTTCTTGTGGAAGCCTTGGGCATGCACCCGGATCGTGTTCATGAAGAGGCGCATCGACTTGAACATGCATTTTCAAATGAAGTCATCGAGCGCCTGGACGCGTGGCTCGGCCATCCGGACAAGGACCCTCATGGCAGTCCCATTCCAGACCGTGCTTAGAGGAATCTGCACAGATCAAAACACATGATGAGCTGCCCTGGCGGGCAAGATGAGGAGAGAGGATGAAGATGCGAGCCAGCATTCTATTGATCTTCGGTATTACATTCGCCATGGGATGCGGAAGCGACAAGGATGAGGCAGACAACTCGGACGTTTTGAAACTGGTCGCCACCACCGGCCAGGTGGGCGACATGCTCGCAAATGTCGGTGGGAATCGGGTGGAGGTAACTTCGCTCATGGGTCCGGGCATCGATCCGCATCTGTATAAGGCCAGCGCCGGCGACGTGGAACGTCTTCGCCGCGCCGACGCAATCTTCTACAATGGTCATCATCTTGAAGCGAAGATGGGTGAGGTCATCGGGGAGATGGGTTCGCGCAAGCCCACCCTGGCTCTCACCGAAACCCTGCCCGCCTCTCGCCTGCTGTCGCCCAACGACTACGAAGGCCTCTACGATCCTCACATCTGGTTCGATCTCGAACTCTGGAGCATGACCGTGGATGCGGTGGTGACGAAACTCGGGGAACTGGATCCGGAGCACCGTGGCGAGTTTGATTCCCGTGGGCGAATCTACAAAGCGCGTATGGACGATTTACAGGCCTACGCCCTCGAGCAATTCGCTCGAATTCCCGAAGAGCAACGTGTTTTGATCACCGCTCACGACGCCTTCAACTACCTGGGACGCGCCTACGGCCTCGAAGTGCGCGGCCTGCAGGGAATCAGCACGGCCAGCGAAGCGGGTACGGGAGATGTGCAAGCCCTCGCCGCCTTTATCGCAGATCGCAAAATCCCCGCTCTATTCGTGGAAAGCTCGGTATCCCCCCGCGCCATCGAAGCTGTACGGGCGGCTGTTCAAGCTCGAGGTTTTGACGTACAGGTAGGCGGCGAAATCTTTAGCGACGCATTGGGCGACGAGGAAACATCCGCCGGTACATACCTTGGCATGTACCGACACAATGTTGACACCATCGTCTCATCCCTGCTCGGAGAAATGAGCCATGACCAACACTAAGGACATTGCGGTTCGCGTCACCGACCTAACGGTTGCCTACGGAGAACGGCCCGTGCTTTGGGACATCGACATGGACGTTCCCTCCGGCCATCTCATGGCCGTCATGGGACCCAACGGCGCGGGTAAGACAACGCTTATCAAGGCCATCCTCGGCTTGCTCCCCACAGCCGCCGGGCGTGTGGAGATTCACGGAGGGCTCTATCGGGATCGTCGCCGCATGGTTGCTTACGTGCCCCAGCGAGGCAGCGTGGACTGGGACTTTCCCACAACCGTCTTCGACGTGGTCATGATGGGCCGCTACGGCGCACTCGGCTGGCTGAAGCGTCCTGGAAAAATCGAACGCGAGTTAACCCTTTCGGCCTTGGAAAAAGTGGGGATGGCCGATTTTCAGAGCAGGCAGATCAGCCAACTTTCAGGCGGACAACAGCAGAGAGTTTTCCTTGCCCGCGCATTGGTGCAAGATGCGCGCGTCTATTTCATGGACGAGCCTTTTCAGGGCGTCGACGTACGCACCGAACACGCCATCGTCGACCTGCTCAAGGAACTTCGCGAGATGGGCCGCACGGTTGTGGTGGTTCATCACGACCTTCAAACCGTGGAAGATTATTTCGACTGGATCATGTTGCTCAACGTGCGGCGTATCGCCTGTGGGTCGGTGAGTGAAGTCTTCACGCCTGAAAACCTGCGCCTGGCCTATGGCGGGCGCGTTGAATTTCTAGAGCGACGCGCCGCGCGCGACCGGGATGTACAGCCGGACGATGACCCCCGCACCTTCGAGGGTCCTCGTTCATGAATCTGCTCACCGAACTCATCACCGACTACACGCTTCGCACCGTTTCCCTGGGATCGGCGGGCCTCGGCCTGGTGGCCGGCATTCTCGGCGCTTTCGCCGTATTGCGCAGGCAAAGCTTGCTGGGCGATGCTGTGAGTCACGCCGCTCTGCCGGGAATCGTACTTACCTTCATGCTTACCGGAGCCAAGACACCCTTGGTGCTGGTACTCGGCGCCGCTCTGACGGGCTGGATCGCATCGCTCCTGGTTATGCTCATCGTGCGCAGTACGCGCATCAAAACCGACACGGCCCTGGGCCTGGTGCTTTCCACCTTCTTCGGATTGGGCTTGGTACTGCTTTCCATCGTGCAACGCAGTTCCGGCGCGGGACAAGCGGGCCTTGACCGCTTCTTATTCGGCCAAGCCGCCACCCTGGTGGGCGAAGATCTGGTAACCATGTCGGCTTTGGGCGCGCTTGTTCTGATTACGCTTCTGATCTTGTGGAAGGAATTCAAACTTCTCAGTTTCGACCCCACCTTCGCCGGCTCCCTGGGACTACCGCTTCGCGCATTGGACATCGCTCTGACCACGCTTCTGGTCATCGCCATCGTCATCGGACTTCAGACCGTGGGCGTGGTGCTCATGAGCGCCATGATCGTGGCGCCCGCCGCCGCGGCCCGGCAATGGACGAACCGCCTGGGCCGCCTGGTAATGCTCTCCGGCTTTTTCGGCGCGATCAGCGGTCTCGCCGGCGCCGTGATTTCCAGTCGCGTGGAGCGCCTACCCACGGGCCCCACCATTATACTGGTGATCATGGGCATCACCATGCTCTCGCTGCTGGTTGCGCCCCAGCGAGGACTACTCGCCGAATTCCTGCGCAAGGGAAAACAGAAACGACAAGTGCGGGTGGACAGCGTGCTCGCCGACCTCTATCGCCTTGCCGCCCAGCATGACGATCCCCTCAGCGCTCCCCACGCCATCGACGTGCTCCGCGCCATGGGCGAAAGTGCTGCGGTGCGAACGGGCTTGCTCAAATTGTCAGAGCAAGGGCTGGTCAGTTCCGACGATCAAGGCAACTGGCGACTCACACCTTCGGGCCTCGATCGAGGTCGCGACTTGGTGGAGGGATCTTCATGAGTGTGCCGCAGATGGAAATTCTCGCCATCGCCATGCTCACCGCAGCCGCCTGTTCCCTGGTGGGCGTCTTCCTGATGCTTCGCCGCATGGCCATGCTTTCAGACGCCATCAGTCACGCCATCCTTCCTGGAATCGTTATCGCCTTTTTCATCACCGGCGATCTTTCCTCGCCCTGGCTCATTATCGGCGCGGCGCTCATGGGCGTGCTCACCGTAGCCCTGGTGGAATTGCTTACGCGAAGCGGACGCCTCAAAGAAGACGCGGCCATGGGCCTGGTCTTTCCCGCTCTATTCTCTTTGGGCATCGTTCTGATCACACGCTATGCCGGAAACGTTCACTTGGATGTAGACGCCGTGCTACTGGGCGAACTCGCCTTCGCCCCCTTCGACCGTTTCAAGCTGGGCGGCTTAGATCTTGGCGCCCGGCACCTGTGGCTCATGGGCGGCATCACGCTCATCAACCTTATCGCCGTCCTCACCTTTTTCAAGGAACTCAAGCTCGCCACCTTCGACGCGGCGCTAGCGGCCTCTCTGGGATTGGCGCCGGCCATAATCCACTACGGTCTCATGACCCTGGTTTCGGTGACTACCGTGGGTGCCTTCGACGCCGTAGGATTAATCTTGGTGGTAGCCTTCATGGTGGGACCCGCCGCAGCGGCCTACCTGCTTACCGATCGCCTCGGTCTGCTTCTCTTGTTTTCGGTTTTACTGGGCATGCTATCGGCGGCCTTGGGCTTCGGCATGGCCATTTTGCTCGATGCTTCCATCGCGGGGTCCATGGCCGTGGGCGTTGGTTTGGTGTTCACATTGGTCTTCCTGGTCGCTCCCGGACGAGGTCTTCTCGCCGAGCTAAACCGTCGCCGCCGTCAGCGGCTGGAATTCGCCGAACTCATGCTCGCCATCCACCTGCTTCAGCATGAAGGTGAAGCCGAGGAAGAATTGGAGTCACGCGTGGATCACCTTCACGGAAAACACGTGGGATGGACCGTCGAGTTTACCGATCGTATTGTGCGGGGAGCCCAGCGACGGAATCTTGTGGAGCAAAGAGGCGAGCGACTTCACCTTACGGAAACGGGCAGGGTCATGGCCGGCAAAACCCTGAGTGGCTCACATTCCTGAGAGTGGGGGAAATCCACGGGTAAACATTCGATCCCCGCTTGCGAAACCTGGCTACTTGAAGCTTTTTCGCAGGGTCAAATTGCAGATCAGAGGGCTTTTCAATTTGCAACCGAGGAGACGAGATGGCGAACGCGAAGATTCACTGGACGAAGATCGACGAGGCACCTGCCCTGGCCAGCTATTCGCTGCTTCCGATCCTGAAGGCCTACAGCAAGGGCTGCGACCTGAACATCGAGGTTGCCGACATTTCCCTGACCGGTCGCATCCTCGCCCTCTTTCCCGAGCACCTCGCCGCCGATCAGCAGGTGCCCGACTATCTGGCCCAGCTGGGAGAGTTGACCCAGGACCCCCACGCCAACATCATCAAACTTCCCAACATCAGCGCTACGGTGCCCCAGCTTCAGGCCGCCATCAGCGAACTGCAGGCGCAGGGCTACGATGTTCCCGACTATCCCGAGGAAGCGTCGAGCGATGAGGAGAAGTCGCTCAAAGCCCGCTTTGCACGGGTATTGGGATCTGCGGTGAACCCCGTGCTGCGTGAGGGCAATGCCGATCGTCGCGCCGCCGCTTCCGTGAAGCGCAACGCGCAGAAAAATCCTCACAAGATGATGAAAGACTGGCCGGCCTCGGGTTCCAACACCCGCGTGGGTCACATGAGCGAAAAGGATTTCTTCGGCAGTGAAAAGTCCACCACTCTGCCCGGCGCTTGCAAGGCGCGCATCGAATATGTGGACGCAGAGGGCACGGTGACCCTGCTCAAAGATGGCCTGTCCCTGCTCGAAGGCGAGGTCATCGACAGCTCCGTCATGAATGTGGCCGCGCTCCGGAAATACTACGCCGAGCAGATCGCTGTCGCGAAGAATGAAGACCTGCTGCTTTCCCTGCACCTTAAGGCAACCATGATGAAGGTGTCCGACCCCATCATGTTCGGTCACTGCGTTTCGGTATTCTACGCTGATGCGCTGAGCAAGCATGCTGGCGCGCTCGAGGAAATCAGCGCCAATGTGAACAACGGCCTGGCCGATGTGCTCGAAAAGCTCGACCGCCTTCCCGAAAAGAAACGCGCCGAAATCGAAGCCGACATCGCGGCCGTTTACGAAACGGCTCCCGCCCTGGCCATGGTTGACTCGCGCAAGGGCATCACCAATCTGCATGTTCCCAACAACGTGATCATCGACGCCTCCATGCCAAACGTGGTGCGCGACGGCGGCAAGATGTGGAACAAGGACGATGCGCTGCAGGACACACTGGCCCTGATCCCCGATCGCAGCTACGCAACCATGTACCAGGAGTGCATTGCGGACGCGCAGAAGCACGGCCAGTTCGATCCTTCCACCATGGGCACCGTGGGCAATGTGGGCCTCATGGCCAAGAAGGCCGAGGAATACGGTTCCCACGACAAGACCTTCACCGCCACGGGCGAGGGCGCCATTCGCGTAGTGGACGAAGGTGGCGCGATCCTGCTGGAGCAGGCCGTGGAGACCGGCGACATATTCCGCATGTGCCAGTCCAAAGATGAACCCATTCGCGACTGGGTGAAGTTGGCCGTCACCCGTGCGCGGGCTACGGGAACACCTGCCGTCTTCTGGTTGGATGCGGCGCGCGGTCACGACGCCGAACTGATCAAGAAGGTCGAAACCTATCTGCCCGAATACGACACAAGCGGCCTGGAGATCAAGGTACTTCGCCCCGTGGAAGCCATGCGCTTCACTTTGGAACGCATACGCCGCGGCGAAGACAGCATCGCCGTGACCGGCAACGTGCTTCGTGATTATCTCACCGACCTCTTCCCCATTCTCGAACTTGGAACCAGCGCTCGCATGCTGTCCATCGTTCCCCTGCTCAAGGGCGGTGGCCTCTTCGAGACCGGCGCCGGTGGATCGGCCCCGAAGCACGTACAGCAGTTCCTCAGCGAAGGCCACCTGCGCTGGGATTCTCTGGGCGAGTATTGCGCCCTGGTGCCCTCGCTGGAGCAGGTGGCCGGCAGCTTCGACAATTCCAAGGTGGCGGTCTTGGCCGAGACCTTGGATGCGGCCATCGGCCAGTACCTCGACCAAGAGCGCTTCCCCTCCCGCAAGGTGAACGAGATCGACAATCGTGGATGCAGCTTCTACCTGGCTCTCTACTGGGCCCAGGCCTTGGCCTCTCAGGACGCTGACGCCGAGCTCAAGGCTCGCTTCGAAACTGTGGCCACCGAGTTGGCGGAGAAGGAAGAAGCCATCGCAGGAGAGTTGCTGGCGGCTCAGGGTCAGCCGATGGATGTCGGCGGATATTTCAATCCCGATGATGCCAAGGCGGAAGCGGCCATGCGGCCCAGCGCCACCTTCAATGCCATCATCGATGCCATGTAGCAATTCTTGAACTTACTGAGAACCCGGCGGGGAGTTATCCCGGCCGGGTTTTTTCTTGGACTGCGATCCCTACTTGGATTTCACTCTGATCTTCACGGGTTTGCAAACGCGCTCTTCATCATTGGCGGCCCGTGCGCATTTGTTGCAGACGTACCTGGGCTTATCCACCAGCTTCATAACTTTGTCGATATTCTTCGTAATGTCGTCGCTATCGAAGTCACAGAGGGTCTTCATGGGCTCTCCAAAGTCTCGTCGCCAGGAATTTCATTGCACGACAATATGCCCCGGCGAAAATGATCGAAATCCATCCTGCGGGTCGCGGCATCCATTTTAGTGAATTCACGTCGATTTATCGACATTGCTGTGGTATAATTAGTCACCATTCTCAGTTGCCAAGCCCTAAACCCCTGTATTCCAATAACATGGAGTGTACTATGCGCCTGATCAGACCGGCATTCGGGCTCGCCCTGCTTTTGACTGTTCTTTCGGCAGTCCTCGCAGGAGCTACCATCCCCACTGCAAATCTCTATACCGTTTACGACATCAGTGACATCGACCGCCACGCCCTGCCCTATGTTGATGCTGAAGACCAGCGGCAGGATGACGATTATCGCGAGCAGGACGGCCTGCCTCCCCGCTTCGCGCTTCCCTTCGAAGCCTCCATTTCCAGCGCCGATCGCGGTACCTGGGAAGATCTGGGTGACGGTAATCATCTCTGGCGTTTGCGCATCGATTCTCCCGCCGCGCTTTCCCTCAATCTGGGCTTCTCGCAGTTCGAGTTGCCCGAGACTGCGAGCCTGCTCATCTACGCGGCCGACCAGAGCTATTTCCTTCGTCCCTTCACCGCGGCGGACAATTCCGAGCACGGTGAATTCTGGACGCCGGTGGTTCTCTCCGACGACATCATCGTCGAGCTTACCGTGGGCGAGAAAGCCAAGAGCCGCGTGAAACTTGAAATCGGTTCCGTGAACGTAGGCTATCGCGGCTTCGGCGAAATGTTCGGCGATCATGACCGCAGCGGTTCCTGTAACAACGACGTGGTCTGCCCCGAGGGCGATCCTTGGCGCAGCGAGATTCCCTCATCCGGCGTCTACACGGTCAACGGCCAATGGTACTGCTCCGGCGCCATGATCAACAACACGGCCCAGGACGGCACTCCCTACTTCCTCACCGCCAACCACTGCGGTGTCACCACCGGTAACGACCAGGCCGTGGTGATCTACTGGAAC
The DNA here is from genome assembly GCA_964440095.1 of uncultured bacterium. Classification (GTDB taxonomy): domain Bacteria; phylum Krumholzibacteriota; class Krumholzibacteriia; order JACNKJ01; family JACNKJ01; genus JACNKJ01. Next base: position 70,403 of record CAYTPZ010000006.1, read on the forward strand.
TTCGAGAGTCCCAATTGCGGCGACCAGTGCTGCGGCTCCCTGGCCCAGTTCAACTCCGGCGTGATCCATCGCGTTTCATACTCGCCCTCCGACGTCACCTTGGTCGAGCTTGAAGAGCCTCTCGATCCCGCTTTCGAAGTTACCTATTCCGGCTGGGATCGCAGCAGCGACGACTATCCCTCGGCCGTGGCCATTCATCACCCCAGCACCGATGAAAAAGCCATCAGCTTCGAGAACGATGCCACCACCACCACGAGCTACCTGAACAACAGCGTGCCCGGCGACGGAACGCACATTCGCGTGATCGACTGGGACGACGGTACCACCGAGCCCGGTTCCTCGGGTTCGCCGCTCTACAACCCCGATCACCGCATCGTGGGACAGCTCCATGGCGGCTATGCTTCCTGCAGCAGCCAGACTTCCGACTGGTACGGTCGCTTTTCGGTGTCCTGGAACAACGGGCTCAGCAGCTACCTCGATCCCATCGGTTCGGGCGCCATGACCACCGACACCTTCGATCCCTACTCCACGGGCATGATCGTTACCCCCGGCGGCGGACTCAACGCCGAAGGAGATGTGGGCGGACCCTTCACGCCGAGCAGCATCGTCTACACCATCGAGAACGTGGGCGACTCTGGCTTCAACTACAGCATCAGCGACGATGCGGGTTGGGTTGACATATCCAACGGCGGCGGCTATCTGGCTCCCAGTGGAAGTGCCAACGTGACGGTGAGCATCAACTCCAGCGCCAATGGCTTCGGCATCGGCAGCTACGACGCCAACGTCACCTTCACCAACACCACGACCGGTGATGGCGACACCATGCGCCCCGTCAACCTTCAGGTGGGCGTGCCTTCCCTGCAGATCGCCGAGAACTTCGACAGCGATCCCAACTGGAACACCCAGGGCCAATGGGCCTTTGGTGACCCGGCTGGCCAGGGTGGCAACGACCACGGTAATGCCGATCCCAACTCGGGTTTCGATGGTCCCAACGTTTACGGCTACAACCTCAATGGCGACTACACCAACAACATGAGCGAAACCCACCTCACCAGCGATGCCTTCGACTGCTCGAGCCTCTCGGCCGTCAGCCTGAAATTCCGTCGCTGGCTCAATGTTGAACAGCCCGCCTATGATCACGCCACCGTCTACGTGAGCAACAACAACAGCACCTGGACACAGGTCTGGACCAACGGCGAAGAGATCACCGACAACAGCTGGCAGACGGTGGAGTACGACATCTCCGCCATCGCCGACGGCCAGTCCACGGTCTACCTGCGTTGGACCATGGGAACCACCGACGGCAGCTGGCTCTACAGCGGCTGGAACATCGACAACGTTGAAATCTGGGGACTGGGAGGCGACGCCACCTCAGCCGAAGGCGGACAGGCGCCCCTGCAAAGCGCGCTCTTGGGTAACATGCCCAACCCCTTCAACCCCAAGACCGAGATCCGCTACGCTCTGTCCGAGGCCAGCTCGGTGGAACTTGCCATCTTCGATCTGAGCGGACGCCGCGTGACCACGCTGCTTTCCGGCCAGCAGGATGCGGGTACCCACACTGCAATCTGGAACGGTAATGATGCCAGCGGACGTTCGGTGTCCTCGGGCATCTACTTCGCCAAGCTTCTCACCGATCAGGGTGAGATTGATTCGCAGAAACTAACGCTTCTGAAGTAGCGCTGTTCAAAAACGGTTCATTGACCCGGCAGCATGGGCTGCCGGGTTTTTTGTGGTCTTGCCCGGCGCCGGAAGTGAAGATAGCTTGTCACTACACAAAACCGAGTGGGAGTGAAAATGAGCCGCTGGACCTTCGATAACATCCCCGATCAAAGCGGGCGCAGGGCTTTGGTGACCGGAGCCAACACGGGTATCGGGTTCGAGACCGCCCGCATGTTGGCTCTCAAGGGTGCGAAAGTGATTCTCTGTGCACGAAACAGGGATAAGGGCAAGGAAGCGGTAGAGCGCATTGTTGCGGAGAAGGTCGATGCGGAAGTATCCCTTGAGCTGCTCGACCTATCGGACCTGAACAATGTTAAGGCCTTCGCCGACCGGATCGTAGAGACTAACGAAGGACTCGATCTACTCATTTTGAATGCTGGTGTAATGGTGCCGCCTGAAAGCAAGACAGCTCAAGGTTTCGAGTTGCAGTTCGGTGTGAATCACCTGGGTCATTTTGCTTTGACTGGCGCACTGCTTCCACTGGTCAACTCAAGTGAGGGAGCTCGCGTGGTGGTCGTTTCAAGTACGGCGGCTACAAGAGGTGAGATGAACTTCGAGGATCTGAATTTCGAGAAGCGGGGCTACCAGGCTTGGCCCGCTTATAGTCAGAGCAAGCTCGCCAATCAGCTTTTCACACTCGAACTTCAGCGCAGAGTGAAAGGGGCCGGGCTTAAAACCCTCGTGACAGCGGCCCATCCGGGCTGGACGGCCACAGACCTTCAGCGCACTTCCCCCACGGCGAGTTTCTTCAATCGCTTTGTTGCCATGAAACCACCCCAAGGTGCCCTTCCTACTTTGCGCGCCGCGGTGGACGCCCAAGTTGAGGGCGGCGAGTACTTCGGTCCTGGCGGGTTCATGCAAATGCGTGGCTACCCCAAGCAGGTCGGCATGGTCAAGAAGGCGAAGAGCTTGGGAGATGCCGAGCGCCTGTGGAAGATCAGCGAAGAATGGACGGGACTACGCTATGACCTGTAATGCTGGATGCATCCGATCCTTCTCGTTCAGTTGAAATCCACGTAGAAGCTGTCCACCCAGAAACGACAAACAGCAAGCGCGTAACTTGTTTTTTAACTTAAAGATAGCATTTCGCCTTCCCCTTGTTCGGACACCGAATTAAGTGTATAATCTTCGCGTCTGGCAGGCACTCCTGCCAGGACGCGATGATCATCAAACGGAGCAAGGAGACGGACGTGAAAAACAGCAAATACTTGGGCTTCATCTGTGCATTGGCAGTGCTCTCGCTCCCCCTATTGGGAACAGCGAATGCCGCTAACATAGTTATGAATCCCGGATTCGAAACCGGCGACTTCAGCGATTGGCAGGTTTTCGGTGAAAACGGCGACGCCTTCGCCATCGTTCAGTCCGGAGACAACGGACCGGCCGCCCCCGGCAACCACAATGCCTTCCTGAGCAACCAAGCCGAGGCCATTGGCCTGCTTCTCAAGCAGACCACTCCCGTTGGCAGCGCCGGCCCCGGCGCAGTCGACTATTCCTATGACATCCTTCTGGACCAGGCCGATGTGGGTGGCGTGGTCTTCGTCGAAATCTTCGCCGAGCAGGAAGGTGTTGGCATCATCGGCGGTTCCGGCCTGATGGGCCCCCTCTGGGCCTGGGACTGGACCACCTATGAAGGTTCTTTCGTGGCCCCCGACGGAACGGACTTCCTGACCATCCAGTTCGTGGCCACCACGGGTGCGAACCCTGATTCAAACTGTCTGATGCACGTGGACAACGTGAGCCTCGATCAGGGATCGGTTGCCACCGAGTCCATGAGCTGGGGAAGCACCAAGGTTCTGTACTAGCGTCTTAATCAGTTCAATAGAAAGACCGCCTTCGCAGGAAGGCGGTCTTTTTTAGGGCATCGGCTAATGCAGGATCACTTCACCAACACCATCTTTCGTGTCGACCTACCCGAGTCCGTCTGCAGGCTGTAGAAGTAAACGCCTGCCGAAACGTCGATCCCTGAATCGTTTCGCCCATCCCAGGAAACCCTGTTGAGTCCCTCAGAACCTAGGCCGCTTAGGCCGCTAACCCTACGTCCGGTGATGTCGTAGATTGTCAATTCATAGGAGCCGCTGCTGGGCAGATCGAAACGGATCTCCGTCTCAGACCTAAATGGGTTCGGCTGGTTGGGAAGAAGCTCGGAAGGTCGATCACCGAGCAGATCAAACTCTTCGATACCCACAACAGGACCACCGTCGTAGTAAATGTCATCCAAGGCAAACTCGCAGGGCGTGCCGTTCTCTTCGAGAATAACGAAGGGATACATCATCATACGCAGGTCGATGGCCGTTCCGCGCAGATCGCTGACCGGAATGGAGGCCTGCCCCCACTCGCCATCGCGCACCAGCTCATACTGTGTTTGATGCGCGGGAAAGGAAACGTAGTACTGATTGCCCCAGGAATCGATGACCCCGATTTTGAAGGTCACATGAGCGGGTATCTTGATCCAGAAATTGAGATGGCCTTCGCCGAAGTCGAACAGATTCAAAGGTTGAATGGACATGATGCCCGCACCGAACCATCCGAGGCCTGCGGTCTGCCAGCTGAGAACGTTGTCGCCTTCATAGGGAGGAATCGTTCCATCGGTCAGGGTGCCTTCCCAGACATAGATTTCCGAAGTTTCCTGGGCAATGAGTTCATCGTCGACAGGGGTTTCATCGGTATAGATACCGAAGGTTCCAAACTTCGGGCTGGGCGGTCCGAGAGTGACCTCACCCTGGCCGTTCCACTCATACACCCTGATGTAATCCACCAGCATCTCGGCCGGTAGAGGCATGGACACCGGATCTCCACTACCAGGATCGCCTAGATTGTAAGCGTCGGTGAAAGCGCCACCGATGGCGAGATTCAGAATGAAGTAGAAGGGCTCCAAAAATTCATCGGACTCCTCATCGATGCTGAAGGGCGTCTCGTAGAGATCGTACTCCACCTCATCGTCGATGACGGTGAATCGAAGCTCGCTATCGTCCCAGTACAGGCGATAGAGGAGGAATCGATCGATGAGTTCCTCATCGTAGTTGTAATAGGGGCGGCAGTAGAGATCATCCGGGTCCCAAGATATGCTCGCAGCGCCCGAGGGATTTTCGGGTGAGACAGCGGCATCGGAATAGAAGATGGCGTTGGCACCCACGGCCTGGTTCACCGTGGAATTGTCCTGGCCGTTGCCGCCGTTGTGGGTGTCGTGAAGATCGCGGAAGGCCTGCTTGGCCCCCATCTCCATCATGTCCATTTCACCGCAACGAGGCCAAGCGTAGTTGGCCGAACCTAAAAGCCAAATTGCGGGCCAGCCGCCAAGGTCGATGTTGGGAATCAGAACTCTGGCTTCGATCATTCCGTGTTCCACCGACACGAACGATTTACTGACGATCTTTCCCGACGTGTACTCCAGCGGGTTTCCCCACTGGTCCACGATGCCGGGCCCACTTTCATGTTTCGCGGTAATCCGCAAGGCTGAGTTGCCCGGATCGTCAGGAATCGAAACGATGTCGACGTTCTCTTCCTTGTAGAACTCCAGTTCACCGTTGCCCCAACCCCAGTATCCGTTCCCGGTAACGGTAAGCCAGTTGTCGAGATTTTCGAAATTCTCCTCCCAGATCACATCACCGATCTGAGCCTGCAGGGAACCCGTCATTACTAGGGACAGGATGATCAATAGGAAGGTTTTGCTCACGTTCTTCTCCTAGCTTCATATTGTGACGAGATCTACTTAACCAGAGCCATCCTTCTCGTTTCCGAGAATCCTTCTGCACCAAGCTTGTACAGGTAGATGCCGGCCGAAGCCTCACGTCCGAGGTCGTCGCGACCGTTCCACATCACTTCGTGGCGGCCCGCATCCTTGAACTCAGCTGCAATCAATTCGCAAACTAATTTCCCAGCTACGTCATAGATAGCCAAGTTGACATTCGCGGCTTCATGAAGCTCATAACTAAGGGTGGTCTTGGGATTGAAGGGATTGGGGAAACAGGGATGCAGCACAGCGCTTGCCACTGGAATGTCCGGCGTGTCCACGAGAGTTCCCTCAAGAATCTCAATGAAGTTGATGTTGAAGCCCTCGACGGTGGGCACGAACTTAAGCAACTGCACACCGGCTTCGAGAGTCGCTGTGGTGGAAACGGTTTCCCAGGTCTGCCAGCCTCCGGTCACGGGCACGATGACATCGCCCGTCTTGTTGAAGCCGTTGAATTCCAGGTGGAACTTCCCGCCAATGCTTTGAGAGGCCACGCGAACCTCGATGGGATACTCACCCGCTGCCGGAACATCGATGGTGTATTCGAGCCATTCGCTTTCGATGACCCATCCCAGGTTGTATCCACCGCCCGCATCCGAACAGACCTGAACGTCTACATCTTCGGAAGTGCGGTAGGCGTTGCCGGTGTTGCCCGGGCTGGTGTCGTGATAGGCCACTCCTTCCCCGCCAATGTCGTAATCTTCAGATTCGATCTTTGCGGGGATCAGGAAGGGCGTTCCGTAGTAGGGTTCTTGTCCGCATCCACCACCCACGGTGATGTTGGCGGTGTCCATGCCGAAGGAGCCACCATCGTCGATGGCTTTGGCAGTGATCGAGTGACATCCGGACGGAACGGAATTCCAGGTGAAGCTATAGGGAGCACTTGTGTCTTCCCCGAGATAGATGTCTCCATCGTAGAATTCCACGGTCACAACACTGCCGTCGCTATCTGAAGCATCGGCCAGAATCTCGATATCTCCCGCTGGCGGGTTGTCGCCCTCGGTGGGCGAAGTGATGATCACGTTCGGCGAGATGTTTGTGGTTTCCTGATACACCCTCACATAGTCGATGAGGAATTCCTGGGGAAGGTCGGCGGTAATGCAGCCGGGGTAGGTGCATCCCGTGTAGGTTCCACCGATGGCGGCATTCAAGATGAGGTAGAAATCCTGGTCGAAAGGCGCGAGCGGATTTCCAGGCGCACCATCGGAGTACCAGAGCCAGCTGTACTTGGTAGAGTAGAGCACGCCATCCACGTACCAGCGAATTTCCTCCGGCTCCCATTCAATCGCGTAGACGTGGAAGTCGTCGGAGAAATTCGTTCCGCCGGGATTGTAGCTGCCACCGGAATACTGGTTGGCCGGCCAACTGCCACCGTAGTGAATGGTGCCATCGATCCAGTTGGTGCTATTGGCGGACTCCATGATGTCGATTTCACCGCTGGCGGCCCAGCCACCGTAAGCATCATCCTGGGGCATCATCCAGAAAGCGGGCCACATGCCACCACCTGTGGGGATTTTCGCGCGCGCTTCGATACGTCCGTAGAGGAATGACTGCTTGTCGCGGGTGTGAACCTTGCCCGAAGTGAAGTAACGGCCGCCGTAGTATTCCTCGCGAGTGGTGAGTACCAGATTGCCATCGACCACATCGACATTCTCGGCGCGATAGTATTCGAGTTCCTCGTTGCCCCAACCGCAGAGGTCGGGGCAACCGTCGCCGATATCGATGGTCCAGTTTGCGGTGTCGAGGCTGCCGCCATCGAACTCGTCGGACCAGACAAGGGAGTAGTCGGCCTGAGCCGAAGGGGCAATTCCCAGAACTGCAACAATGGTCATCGCGAAGAGGACCCTGAAAGATCCGAGTAGCTTGTTCGTCACCGGAAGCTCCCTGATTGAGCCGCAACCATGTCCCCTGCGTGAACACCTCAATACATGCGAGTGGATGCCAGGCAGAGGGGTTTGGCAGGACGCAAGTATACACTAAATTCGGTTACCGAATCAAGCTGGAATGGAACAGGCGCGTGCGCTGCCAATCCAATTCAAAACAACAACTTAGCGACTCATAGCTTGGCCGGCATCCTTCAATCGTTTCTCTAGATCCAGGATGCGGCCCTCGAAGTCCGAGAAGTCGCCCGCGGAAGCGGATTCGGAGCCGGCCAATGCCTTCCCGGATTTGCCGATCCGTACGAAACGCAGATAGCCGAGCCCGAGTGTGATCAGGAGGGCGGCGCTTATGGCCAGGAAGCGCATGATGGAAGTATCCGTGGCGATGACCCAGCCGATGCCGTAGAGCATGGAGAAGATTCCACCGAGTAACAGGCCATTGCTGATTACTGGAAGCTGATCGGCACGCACCAAGGACACGATCATGAAGATCGTGGCGCACACGATCAAGATGATGCTGGTGGTCCGCCCCCATGGCATCTGCTCCTCCCTCACCGAATCGAAGAGCTCATTGCGCTCGCGATTGATCTCGGCGATCTGGGCCCTGTCTTTTTCCGTTAGTTTGTCCGGAGACCTCGCATCCCTGATCGCCTGCTCCCGTTGCATGAATTCGCGGGTTTGAGACTCGAACTGCTCGGGTGGTGG
>CAYTPZ010000007.1:0-64896 GCA_964440095.1 uncultured bacterium
GTCCACCCCGTTGACACCCCGCAGACCCTGTGATACTTTGCCACTTCTCCCCACTAAGCGTTTCCACGACAGGAGGATGGGGACTTGCAACTCCCTATTTTCTCCAGGGCGTACATTATCGCCTTGATCATCATGGCACTCTCCGTGTCGGCCATGGCCGCCGAAGGGGGTTCCATCGCGGGCAGCATCGTGGATGTATCCACCGGCCGGCCCCTGCCCTTCGGCAATGTGGTCATCTTGGGAACCCAGTTCGGGGCCATGACGCTGGACGACGGCACCTTCCTCATCAGCGACATTCCGCCCGGCACCTATGTATTCCGTGCCACCTACATGGGATACAAAATGGCCGAGCGCACCAACGTGCGCATTCGAAGCGGCACCTATCTCGAGTTCCACTTCAAGCTGGAACCCACGGTCATCAAAACCGAGCAGATCACCACCTGGGGTGAGGCTCCCATGGTGGACGTGACCGAAGCCGCCAGCGTGAAAACCCTCAGCTCCGATGAAATCTCCAAGATGCCCGTGGAGAATGTGGAAGAGGTCTTGGTCGCCCAGCCCGGCGTGGTCAAGGAAGACGACGAAATTCACATTCGCGGCGGACGTGCGGATGAAGCGCTCATTCTCGTAGACGGCGTTCCCATGAAAGACGCCCTGGCCGGGACCAGCAGCGCCAAGGGCATCGACTCCAAAACCGTTTCCAAGATGGACGTTATCACCGGCGGCTGGCGAGCTGAGTACGGCAATGCCATGGCCGGCGTCATCAACGTGAGTTTGAAAGAGGGCGGTCCCAGTTATTCGGGTTACGCGCAGTACGGCATGGATCACCTGCCCGGTGTGGCCACCGACTTGGAGCACTACTATTCCGACACCTACAAGCTGCAGTTCAGCGGTCCCATGCCCGGCAGCGGCAGTTGGCTCCCCGGCGAGTGGCTGAGCTACTTCGTGAACTTTTCCAGCGAGATCCTCAACACGCGCTACCCCAGCATACGCACTCTGCCCCTGGGTCCGGAGAATCTCAACGTCAACTATAAGGACAGCTTCCTGGGTATTCCCATTCAATGGGGGAACAGCCTGGCGCCGCGTCAGAACAATACCTGGAACCTCATGGCCAAGCTGAGTTGGAAAATCAATGCCAACCACAAGCTGCGCCTGTCCTTCATGAAGTTCCTGGGATTCGACCAGGGCTTCGAGCGCCACGACATCAGCGACATCACGCGCCAGAGCAATCGCTACCCCTACAATTGGTCGCATTTTCTGTCGCACTACAGCGCCTTCGTGGAAGATCAGAACGTCACCACGATGCACTATCGCCACACCTTGAGCAGCAGTGCATTCTACGAAATTCAGGCCGCGCGCTACTTCACCCGGCTGCACCAGGACAGTCAGGGTGTCAATCGCGACGACCTGAAAGACCTGCTCGCCGATTATGTGCCCCCCGAATACACCTGGGCCGATGCGGCGCACGGTGAGGAATGGGAGTTCCATCCCTTCTTTAGGCTCAACGGCGACAACAACATCTATCGGGATCGATTCGTGGAGCGCTACTCGCTGAAGAGCAGCCTCACGAAGAAGTGGTACCCGCATCACAGCGCCAAGGCTGGGTTCGAAGTCGGGTATGAGACGGTGCAGAACATCGATATTCAGGATCCATGGATCAGCCGCGCCGACGGCCTGGGGCGCAAGGACATCTTCCGCGCCTTCCCGACCACCGGCTATTTCTTCGCCCAGGATGATATTGAGTATCAGGGCTTCGTGGCCAACCTCGGTCTTCGCATGGACTACTGGTTCCCTGGACAACTGGCCACCGATGCGGCCCAAAGCGCCCTTGATGGAACAGCCGGCGACCTTTTCACCGAGGAAGTCGGGCAGCAGTACTTCGACAACACCCACGAGCTTTTCGGCAATCGCTACAAGTACACGGTGAGTCCGCGTATCGCGATCAGCTATCCGATCAGTGACCGCGACAAGCTGCGCTTCAACTATGGTCACTTCAGCCAGTGGCCCACCTACTACTATGTCTACGCGCATGTGGCCAGCGGTGTGGAAGATCTCTTCGGGAACCTGGGCAACATCAACCTGGATCCGCAGATCACCATTCAGTACGAGCTGGGCGCCAGCCACACCTTCACCGAAAACGTGGCGGGCGATCTGACGGTGTTCGTGAAGGACATCTTCAATTATCCGACCAGCGATCGTTTCACCGTGCAGTACTTCGACCCCGAAGGCGGCAGTAAGGAAGCGACCTACTTCCTCTACAGAAACGCCGACTATAGTCGCAGCCGCGGCGTTGAGTTCAGTCTTCGCAAACGGCGCGGCCGCTATGCTTCCGGAAGCCTCAGCTACACCTACTCTATCGCCACGGGAAAGAGCAGCGATCCCGACGCCCTTCGCGAGCTTTACATCGGTGGCGCCACGGGCGAGGTGGAAGTGCAGGAAGGCTTCCTCTGGTGGAACAAGCCTCACCGGCTCACGGCCACCTTCGACTACCGCGCCCGCGATCCCCAGGGGCCCACCGTCCTGGGAATCCCCACGCCCGGTCATTGGGGATTCAATCTGTACTACATGCTCTCCAGCGGACGGGCCTATACGCCCAACGATATTCTGGGTGTGCCCATCGGCGAAGATTACTCGCGCAATGGTCCCGTCGAGCAGAATCTGAATCTGAAAGTTCAGAAGTGGATCATGTGGGGGGATACCCGCATCGACATAACCCTTCAGGGCTGGAATGTTTTCAATTGGGATCGACCCAAGAGCGTTGACCCGGTTACTGGTGAGCCTTACAAGGACGGCGTGGGATCCTACTCGGTTGAGTTCACCGATCCCGACGCGCGGCTTTCACGTTATCTTTCCCTGCTCGATCCCTCGCGCAACGGCAACCCCCGTCGCTTCAAGCTGAGTGTGGGGGTGAATTTCTAATGCGCCTACGCAATGCGATTCTCCTTGGCCTGGCTCTCTTAGTTCTCGCCGCACCGGCCATGGCGCGCATGGAACTGGGAGCCCTTCGCGTGGCCACCAGCAGTGGAACCTTCCTGAAAATCGGTGTCAGCCCGCGGGCCGAGGCCATGGGCGGCGCATGGGTGGCCATCGCCTCGGACGCCACGGCGGCCTGGTACAATCCTGCGGGCATGGGCCTGCTTGCCAACCGGCAGTCCTCTGTGGGTTACGTTGCCTGGCCGGCGGACATTCAATATGTGAGCGCTGCGGTGGGTCTGCCCGGCGGATTCTTCGGCGGCACCTGGGGCCTGACCCTTGGCAACTTGTCCACGGTCATCGATGAAACCACCGAGTATGAACCCTACGGCACCGGCCGTGAATTCCTCTACTCCGATACGGTGGTGGGGCTTACTTTCGCGAAGTTCCTCACCCCTAGACTGATCCTCGGAATCAGCGGCAAGTACGTGCGCGAAGATTTGGGATCCTCCATCGATCTTCCTGTGGTTCAGACATGGCTGGTGGATGCGGGCACGCTCTATCACATTGAATGGCGCAACACCCGCATCGGCATGTCCATCCAGAATTTCGGTCCCGAGTTCAAGCCGCCGGGTAAGTACTGGAACTACAGCGAAGAGAAGTATCAGGAGTACGAGGGTTTCCCTCCGCCTTCCTCCTTCCGACTGGGGATAGCTTGGGAGGCTTTCAAGGCCTGGCCCTGGCTGCTGACTCATAGCTTCGAGTTGAATCATCCCGCGGATAATCGCGAGACCATTCACACCGGCGTGGAACTGGCCTATATGGGCGGAATCTTCGCCCTTCGCGGCGGCTACGTATTCATGGCCGACGGGATGAAACTCTCGACCGGATTCGGGACGGCCTTCATGATGGGCTCCGCCATGGCCGGCCTGGACTATTCCTTCACCGACGGCGGCGATCTGGGAGCCATCCATCGCTGGGGACTGAGGGTGGATTTCTGATGCGAGCACTGAAGACCATCCTGCTTTTTGCCTTTATTACCGCGGCGGCCGGCTGCGGGATCAAACCCGAGCTGCCCGACCAGACGCCCTTCACCGGCGGCATCAGCGAGGGTGACTACTCGCTGGAGTATCGCTGGACCGTCCTCGGTGTCACCGACATGGTGGTGGGGCGCGACTCGGGTATCTTCTATGTGATCCAGGACGCCGACAGCCTGGGTATCTATCCGGCCTATCGCCGTGCGGACGCGGTGTTGGAAGGCCGGCAGCTCTTCCCCGATCTCGTGGAGCCGACCGTGCTTTGCGAGGGGCGTGACTTCGATCGGCGAATCTGGGCATACGACCAGGCCGATGGCAAAGTGAAGGGCTTCGACGGGAACGAATTCCTGAGCGAACTCAGCGTCATCATGGAGATCTACGATCCGGGTTGGCAGGATGTTGTGGCCATCGCGGCCGACGATGATCGCCGCATTTTTGTGGCCGATCGCGGACCCAATCGGATCTATCGTTACAGAATCGAGGGCGACGCCGGCGACTTCGAGGTCTTGGCCGATGGCGAAATCAGCTGGACCAGTCAGGGCGGCGGCGCCACCGTGCGTGACCTGGCCTTCGCAGACGGCTTCCTGCTCCTGCTCGACGACGTGTTGCTCACCTTGCAGGTGCTCGATCCGGAAACGGGATCTCAGGACCCCGCGGTCTTCACCTATCTCGACGGATTCTTGGCCCAGCCCGTCCACATCACGGGCGATGGCGAGGCTATCTTCGTTTCCGATCTCGCCGACAAGGCCATCTGGGCCATCGACTGGGATCTGAACATGGATCTCGCCCTGCGCGTCAACGCAGCTGAGGATGATCCGGCGCTGACCGATCCCGTTGCGATCACCGTCAACGAGGGTAAGCTCTACGTGGCTGACCCCGAGCTTGGAAAGATCTTGGACTATGAGAAGCGGTAGACGGCTGCTGGCAATGCTGATCCTGCTCCTGGCCCTGCCCACCATGGCGGCCGAGGGGGATCACAATTCGCCCACGCCCCTGGCTTTGCCGCCCGCAGGTCCTTTCTGGGCGGACGATCGCGATAGTCTCATCGTGGATTACGTCTTCAAGGTGCAGGACATCGGCAATCTGGCCATGAGCCTGACCAACCACGGTTTCCTGGGCGACAACTTCGCCGATCGCGAAGTGCCGTCCATGGTCTTCCCCAAGGGCTCCTCCGTCGATCACCTCATTCGCGCGGGAATTTGGGTGGGGGGCATCAACACCAACCTGGACCCCTTGGTGACCACCGGCGTGCAGGACGGCTACTACGGTTCCTACACGCGCCGCACCGAATGGGAACCCGGTGCCATTCCTCAAACCGAGAGCAACATCGGTTGGATTCGCGGGCGAAGCACACTGCCTACGAGCCCCTATTACAATCCCGACGACGCCATCAGCGAGCTGGACTTCATCACGGAAATGGTGGACACCCTGGATCACGCCGACGATGTGGATTGGGACGAAGACGATTTCCATACGGCCACCGGTTTCCTGATGACCCAGGAAAGCTTCGCCTGGAGCTTCGAGCCCGCCAACGACATGATCATCTTTCGCTACACTTTGACGCCCACCCGCCGCATCAGTCAGACCTATTTCGGAATGTATGCCGAACTGACCACGGGCGACAAAGACGACTACGAAAACTGGCCGCCCTCGGGTTGGTTCCGCCGCCACCAGCTCAAGTGGGTGGACGCCATGCCCGAGTATGAGGGCGTCAGCGACGAGCCTTTGAATCTTTGCGCGGAACACCACTTCAGTTACTTGCCGGGTGAACATGCGGGCATCAAGTTCATGGGCGCCAAGTTCTATCCGGGCGACGGCGGCGAAGTGATCACCGACGTGAACGTGGCCTGGCAGTGGTGGAACTGGGATCCGGGCTCCATCGCTTTGGACCAGGACGTGGAGCGCTACGCGCTGCTCAGTGATCCGGGCATCGACGACTGGACCGAGATTCTTCCTTTGGAAGACAGTCCCATCATGTTGCTCAGCGGCGGTCCTTGGGAATTCAATCCGCCTTTGGAAGGGCAGGCGCCCGATCGCCTGGTGGTGACCTATGCATACCTTGGTGGCGACACCATGGATGATTTGGTGAACAACGCCATCTATGCCCAGGAAGCCTACAACAAGGACTTCGCACTGCCCTCACCGCCGCACTCGCCCCAGACGACGGTCCGGCTCAACTCCGGAAAGGTCACGCTGTTCTGGGAGGGCAGCCCCGAACTTTCCAGCGATTCCGAAAGCGGATTCGATTTCGAGGGTTACCGAATCTATCTGGGCCGCTCCGCTGAGGAATCAGCCTTCGGTTTGATCAAGGACTACGATCTCACTGATGTTCCCGCGGCCAATGTGATGACCGGCGAGTTTTCCATCCGGCAGGACTGGCTCGATTCACTCGTGACGGCTTGGAATGTGGAAGACGAGCAGTCTGTACTCGATCTGCTCGATGAAACCTGGCCCGGCACGGACTATGTGTATCACGAAGGCGCGGATCCGCCCTTCCTGGTCACCCATGCCGACTCCGTGGGCTACAACACGGGCCTGTCCCAGGTGCGATTGGCGGAGGAAGACTATCTCACCGAATGGGTGAACGATTCCACGCAGGTCACCTACACCTACGCCTACACCTTCGATGAGCTTTCCGACGGACACGAATACTGGGCCGCGGTAACCAGCTATGACCAGGGCGCAGGCTCGGTGGCCAGCTTGGAGAGCGGCCGAAGCCAGAACGCGCGCTACGTGATTCCCGGTCCAGGACCCGAGTCCTGGGAAGCCGGACGTCCCGTAACCGTCTTCCCCAATCCCTATCGCGGCAGCGCGGTCTGGGACGGCAACCGCGCCATCGGTCGCTATATCTGGTTTGCCGGCCTACCCGCGCGGGCCACAATCAAGATCTACACTTTGGCTGGCGATCTGGTTTACGATTTTGCTTTCGATCGCGACACCTATGTCGGCGAAAATGCCGCCGGCGTTTTCCCGGCCGACGGCCAGGCTCCTGTTCTTCCCGGAACCTTCGCGGCCTGGGATCTGCGCAGCAATAACGGACAGCCCGTCTCCACGGGCCTCTACATGTTTTCGGTGAAAGACCTGGACACAGGCGAGGCCCAGCAGGGCAAGTTCCTGGTGCTCAAGTGAGGCTGATATGAAGAAAAGCACTCACATTTTATGGATCATCCTTCTGGCGGCGCTGCTGCTCGGCGCTTGCACAGAGGTCACCGAATTCACGGAAAATCTTCCGCCTCAGACTTCGCTTATGGTCGATAGCAGCGTCAATGTGGATCCCACACACTATCTGCAAGTTCTCCACTGGCATGGTGAAGATCAGGATGGAGAGGTGGCGCGCTACGAATACAAGTGGACTCTCGACCCGGCTGTGGCCGCCGGCGACTTCGACACCACCTGGGTGGGGCGAGTGGAGCCATTCGTTACCTGGGAGAGCGACAGCTTCTTTCTGCCCGTGCCCGAGACCCAGGCGCTTCACGCTTTCCAGGTGCGTGCGGTGGATTGGGAAGGCTTGGCCGATCCCAGCCCTGCCTATGTCGAGCTACCTGTCTTCAACAGTCCGCCGAGTATCCTCTACCAACGGGGCGAGGAACTCGACACGCTCATCACCCTGCCCGCGGAAATTCTGCCGGTCTACAGCCTGAAATTCAAAGTGGAAGATCCTGACGACGATGAAGGGCTTGGCGCTCTCATCGAAGAGGTGCGTTTTTGGTTCGAGGACCCAGACGACTACATCAGCATTCCCGGGGCCGACACGCTTTTCACCCTCATGCCCGAGCACTTCGGCGAGGGTGTGGGAATCAATCGGGAATTCCATCTGCAGGCCGTGGATAGGGCGGGGGCCAAGAGCAATGTGCTTCGCGGCGAGGCCGTGGTGAAGGATATCAGCGAGGTCGAGCTGCTTATTCTGGACTCCTGCGATTCGGGAACCACCGCCGAGATTACCGCGGACAGCTACTGGAAAAACGACGTAGCGGGCCTATTTCCGCCTGAAAAAGTCTACGTACACGATTTTGATGAATTTGGGGGCCTTGGTCAGCCCGAGGTCCTTTACAATATCTTTTCCATTTTCAAAGCCGTGTTGTGGTATAATGGTGACGCCGGATTCGCAAATGACGAGCTTTTTACAAGTATTCCCACTCCCGAGATTCAAGAGGCCGAGGAGGCGCTCTTGGCGTATCTGGAAGGGGGAGGCAAGGTTCTGATCACCGGGTGGAACCTGGTAGGAGCCAGCGTTCGCGATCAGGTGGAGCCGGGGCAGCCGCCAGGCCCCGAGAATTACAGTGGTGCCAGCTTCTCCGAGGATTTCGACGATGAGGTGCTTCTGCTCGATGAGTTCAGACATCACAGCGTCAGTACGGAGAATCACGAGTCCTCGAATTTCAGACTCTTCCCGGGTCGAGAAATCGTAGGATATCCTGAGATAGGCACGGAAACTTTGAGGAACATGACGGCGCTTACCGGCATCGACCTCATGCTTCCCAATGAGGATGCTCTAGGGGCCGGAACCCTGGAGAGTCTCTACAGCGTCAACGGCGCGGTGGATACTTATCCTCAGACCTTAGGCGACGGTGTCGTCGGACTCAGACGATACTTCGACCAGGACGGAGAGATGGTGCTGCTCACCTTCCCTCTAAGCCTGGCTTTCGGATACGGCAACGCGCTGGGTGAGGCGGAAAGCTTCCTCCAGCATTTCGAGCTTCTGCCCTGACCCGGGGAAATGGGTCCCGATCCCGGGGTTAAGGGAAAGGGCTTTAGCCCAGCCATCGGGGTAACAACAGTAGAGAATTCAACCTTTCGGGGGATACCGATGAAGAAACTTCTCTCTCTCATGCTTCTTCTCATGGTGTCGCTGCCTGTCTCGGCTCAGTTGCTGACGACCTGCTACGATATCAATACCGGACTGGTGCCTGAGTACACCTTCGTCCGCGTTGAGGCACTCATAGTCACGGCCGTAGCCGACTACGGTTACTACGCCCAGGAACAGGCCGGCGGTCCCTACGCCGGTATGTGGATTTACACCGGCAGCGGCGATCCGCCGACCGAGATCATCGGCGACATCGTCAATGTCGAAGGCGAATACTACGAGTACTACGACTACTCGGAAATCGACATGACGGCCATGGGCGGCGACGAGTACGTGGGATTCGGCACCAGCCCCGATCCTGAAGTGCTCCGTGCCGTTCAGGTTAAGGTGGAGAATCCTCTCGAGGCCGAAAAGTGGGAAGCCATGCTCGTTCAGGTGCTCAACCTGGATCCGCTTCCCGACGATCTCGGTTACGGCGAGTGGTGGGGTCTTGAGTTCGGTTACGCCGACAATGACACCGCGCGCTTCGATGATCAGTTCACCTACGGTCAGCCTCTGCCCGGCCAGATGATGGAAAGCGCAACCGGAACCCTGCGTTTCGGTTACGGCTTCTTCAAGGTCGAGCCTCGCGGCAACTATGACCTGGTTTTCGTGGGCGCCGAGCCCGCGCCGAACCTGGACTACGCGGTTTGCACGGGCGATGCCACCATCGATGTGCGCTTCGATCGCGAAGTGGATCAGACCACCGCGGAAAATCCCTGGAACTACTTCCTGGATGCCGGGCTCGTGAGCACGGCCGTCCTGGATGCCACGGATCCCACCCTGGTGCACCTGACCCTGACCGCCGACATGCCCATCGAGCTGTACATGACCCTTACGGTCTTCGACGTGCAGAACACCACGGGCATTCCCATGACTCCGCAGGACGTGAGCTTCTGGGGCGGCATCAACACCGTCGCTTTTGTGAACACGCCTGATGCGGAAGGCAACAGCATCCTCGACCAGCAGGTCGTCACCTTCAAGGGCGTGCTTTCCGCCAAGTTGGAAAACCGCGCCTACTTCACCGATGAAGCCGGCGGCGATTACTCCGGCATCGAGGTCTATTGCCCGGCCATCATCGATGACCTAGCAATCGGCGACCTCTATATCATCGGCGACTTCCTGAGCGAGTACTACGGGATGACTTCGATCACCTATCCCTTCTACTACTCGGAACTGGTTTCCTCGGGCAACACTCCCCCGGCGCCTCCGGTCATCGGAATCTCCGGCGTGGACATGGAGCTTTACGAATGCCAGTTGGTCGTTGTGGATGACGTCACAGTCGCCACATTCCCCACCTGGGAAACCTACGGAGAGTGGTGGGTCTACTATCCGCGCGGCGATTCCCTCAAGGTCGGCGAGAACGGCGAAGTGAGCGACTACGATTACAACCCCGTGATCGGCGACATCATCGATCTCACGGGCGTGCTTCGTTTCACCTATGACGAGTTCAAGGTGTATCCCCGCGATAACTCCGACATCGTCATCGTGTTCGATAACCCGCCCACCGACGTGCTGCCCGCCGGCGCCTCGGTCATGCTGGGTCAGAACTTCCCCAACCCCTTCAACCCGAGCACCAAGATCAGCTTCCGCATCGATCGCGAGAAGCAGGTGCGTCTTGAAGTCGTGGGCGTCGACGGACGTCGCGTCGCGCTGCTTCAGGATGGAATGATGGGCGAGGGCGAGCACTCCGTCGTCTGGGATGGCCGGACCGACAGTGGTGAGCAGGCTGCGAGCGGCCTCTACTACTACAGTCTGATCACTCCGGATGAAGTCTTGTCCAACAAGATGGTGCTCTTGAAGTAATAATCACGGGGAGGGAATTACCCTCCCCGTATACAGCTTCGAAAGTTATACGGGGAGGGTAATTCCCTCCCCGTATTCATGTGCACAAGAGCTGGGTATGGAAGAGCATCGCATTTACATTCATTTGCCTTTGAGTATGTACGCCAAGTATCGGGACGCGGTGCTTGCCATGCCCGTGGGGCTCGAACTGCTCGTGGATCACGAGGTGCTCGTGCCCGAGTTCCGTGGCGAAATGAAAGACATCGCCGCCGAAATCAGGGAGCGCAAGATTCCCTGCCGCTTCCATGCGCCCTTCCGCAATCTGTATCCCGCCGGTCACGATCCCGAAGCGGTGGACCTGGCTCGTCGGCGTCTGCTAAGCACCTTGGCCTTGGCTCCCAAGTTTGGCGCGAAGCATCTGGTGGTTCATCCCGCCTGGGATCCTCGCGGCGACATCCTCGATCGGGAAGCCTGGCTGGACCGGGCCGAGGCTTTCTGGAGCTCTATGATTCCATCCCTGGAAGCCGCCGATGCGGCTTTCGTTTTGGAGAACATCTTCGACCTGGATCCCTCGCTCCTGGTGGACCTGCTCGCCCGGCTCTCCCCCGAGCGATTCGGCTTCCTCTTCGACACGGGCCACTTCAACGCCTTTTCCGAAGTCCGCCTGGACGACTGGCTGAGCGCCCTGGAACCGCGCCTACAGTCCATTCACATCCACGATAATGCCGGTCAGCACGACGAGCACCTGGCATTGGGCCAGGGAAGCTTTCCCTGGGGCGATCTTTTCGAGTGGGTGGGTGGGCAAAATCGTCCCCTGGAGTGGACATTGGAAAATCGCAGCGTGGAGGATGTTATTGCTAGCCTTCGCTTTCTGGGCCAGAGCTCGGGAATTTCCGAGTTCAGACCCCTGGCCGAGCTAGCCCTGCCCCAGGCCTAGAAAAGGCCCTGGGGCCGCCTTGACAGCGCTCTAAGCCTTTGCTAGATTGGCCGTTCACTGTGTTTCAAAACCCGTGCTCCCGTCCTAACGGGCCCTATGTCCGTAATGGGGGAAGTGCGGGATTCCCTCATGGAGGCGAGAATGAAAACCCATGTCGTGAAGGCTGGGGACATCCAGGAGACTTGGTACATCGTGGATGCCGAGGGCCTCACTCTCGGGCGGCTCTCGTCGCAGGTGGCGCAGGTAATTCGTGGCAAGCATCGCCCCGATTTTACGCCCCACCTGAACTTGGGAGATCATGTCATTGTCGTGAACGCTGAAAAGGTTCACGTGACTGGCCGTAAGCTGGAGAAGAAGACTTACTCCAGCTACTCCGGCTACCAGAGCGGTCTCAAGGTCACCACTCTCGCTGAGATGTTGACCAAGAAGCCCACCGAAGTGATCACCCACGCCGTCCGCGGCATGTTGCCGAAAAACCGCCTGGGAAGAAGCTTGGCCAAGAACCTGCGTGTTTACGCCGGTCCCAGCCATCCCCATGGCGCTCAGAAGCCCCAGCCTCTCGAAATCGAAGGCTAGCGGAAATCAAGGAGAATTGATCGATGTCCGAAATCTGGAATGCCACCGGTCGTCGCAAGGAATCCGTTGCTCGTGTGAGGATCACGCGTGGCACGGGTAAGCAGACGGTTAATGGCTTGGCCCTGGACGATTACTTCGGCCGCCGAAACATCATCATCGAGGTGCGTCAGCCCCTCGAGTACGTCGATATGATGGATAAGATCGACGTTGCCGCCCGCGTAGACGGGGGCGGTAAGGGTGGACAGGCCGGCGCCGTGCGTCTGGGAATCTCCCGAGCTCTGGTGGAAATGGACGAGGAACTTAAGAAGACGCTGCGCGGCACCGGTTGCCTGACCCGCGATCCCCGTATGAAGGAACGCAAGAAGTATGGTCAGCCCGGAGCTCGTAAGCGCTTCCAGTTCTCGAAGCGTTAGACAAGAAGAACGTCACACGACGGTGGACCGGGGCCGGGTCTCCCTTTGGGGAGGAAGTCCTGGGGTGAAGCCGTCGGAGGAAAACAACCCGCAGGAGGAAGCGTGAACTTCAATATCAGCATCAAAGATATGCTGGAAGCAGGAGTCCACTTCGGGCATCAGACCCGTCGCTGGAACCCGAAGATGAAGCCCTTCATCTTCGCCGAGAAAAACGGCATCTACATCATCGATCTGCAGCAGAGCATGCGCCAGGCGCAGGTGGCCTACGAGGCCATCCGCCAGGTCGCGGCCACCGGCGCCCCCGTCTTGTTCGTGGGGCCCAAGAAGCAGGCCATCGATATCATCCAGGAAGAGGCCGAACGCTGCGACCAGCACTACGTGATCGAGCGTTGGCTGGGTGGATTGCTCACTAACTTCCAGACCGTCCGCAAGAGCCTCGATCGCCTCGAAGAGATTGAGAACTGGGAAAAGGACGGCACCATCGAGCAGTTCAGCAAGAAGGAGCGGATGCAGCTTACCAAGAAGCGCGCCCGGCTCCAGCGCATGCTCGGCGGAATCCGCAAGATGGACAAGCGCCCGGGACTCATCTTCGTGGTCGACACGCAGATCAGTGACATCGCCATCAAGGAAGCCAAGGTGCTCGGCGTACCCGTCGTGGCCCTGGTCGATACCAATTGCGACCCGGATCCCGTGGACTATCCCATCGCCGCTAACGACGACGCCATCCGCTCTATCAAGCTCTTCACCAAGATGGTCTCCGAGGCCGTCGAAGAAGGCCGCTCGATGATGAAGGAAAAGGCCGCTCTTGAGGTGGCCAAGGCCGAGAAGGAAAAGGCGGAGAAGCAGAAAGCCGCGGCCGATAAGGCCAAAGCCGCTGCTGCGGAAGAGAAGGCCGAAAAGCCCGAAGAGGGCGAGGCCAAAAAGGCCGAAGACAAACCGGCTCTCGACGCCTAAACCACATCCACCTAATTCGCTAGCGCTTAGAAGGAGACGCCATGAGCGTGGACGCAAAGATTGTGAAGGAACTCCGGGATAAAACTGGAGCGGGTATGATGGACTGCAAAGCCGCCTTGGCCGAGTCCGGCGGTGACATGGAGAAGGCCGTCGACTTCCTGCGGACCAAGGGACTTGCCGCCGCCAAAAAGAAGGCCGGCCGCGCCACCAACGAAGGTCTGGTCTACTCCTACATCCACCCCGGCGGTAAGGTCGGTGTATTGGTGGAGATCTCCTGCGAGACCGACTTCGTCGCTCGCACGGATGAATTCCAGAAGTTCTGCAAGGACGTGGCCATGCACGTGGCCGCTGCCAGCCCACTGGCTCTGAACACCGAAGATCTCGACCCTGCTATCGTTGATAGAGAGCGCGAGATCGCCAAGCAGCAGGCCATAGAATCCGGCAAGCCCGAGAACATCGCCGAGAAAATCGTCGAGGGTCGTGTGGGCAAGTTCTACAAAGAGGTCTGCCTCATGGAGCAGGCCTATGTGAAAGATCCGAATATGACGGTGAAGGATCTGGTCGATACGACCATCGGTTCCCTGGGTGAAAACATGGGAATCCGTCGGTTCTCCCGTTTCCAGCTTGGAGAGGAACTCTAGCAGGTCGAGGACCCCAAGGAGATCATGCCTTCGTCCCAATATCAGCGCGTCGTTCTGAAGCTGAGCGGTGAAACTCTCTCCGGAGAGGGAGAACAAGGCGTCGATTTCCAGAAGGTGGCGATTCTCTGCGAAGAGTTGAAGCCGGCTCTCGAATCGGGCATTCAGATTGCGCTGGTGCTCGGCGGCGGAAACATCTTCCGCGGTCGTGACGCCGCCGACCTTCAGATGGACCGGGTGGCTGCAGACCGACTGGGAATGCTGGCCACCATCGTGAATGCATCAGCCCTGGGAGCGGCTCTCGCCTCCCGGGGCTTTTCTACTAGGGTATTCAGCGCCACGCCCATGAGCCCCTTGGCCGAACCCTATAGCGTGGAGGCGGCTCGCACGGCTCTGGATCAGGGGGACTTGGTTCTGGCCTCGGGCGGCATCGGAAGTCCCTTTTTCTCCACCGATACCACGGCGGCCCTGCGTGCCCTGGAGCTAGGGGCACAGGCTCTGCTTAAGGGGACTAAGGTTGATGGAGTCTACGCCAGCGACCCTAAGCTTGACCCCACCGCCACCCGATATGATACCCTGAGCTATGACGAAGCTCTGGCCAAAGATCTGAAAGTCATGGATGCTACGGCCATGGCGCTTTGCCGCGACGGCGGTCTGCCCGTGAGGGTTTTCGACTTCTCGACGCCCGGCAATTTGAAACGCATTCTGAGCGGGGAGCCACTGGGCACCCTGCTGCAATAAGGAGGCCCAGGATGATCGACGAACTGCTCATGGATGTGGAAGCACGCATGGTGAAAACTCATCAGGCGACTCAAACGGAATTCACCCGCATTCGCGCGGGGCGCGCCAATGCAGCCATCCTCGACGGCATCCGTGTGGACTATTACGGAACGGCCACCCCCTTGAACCAGGTGGCCGGCATGGCCACCCCCGAGCCGCGCCTCATCACGATTTCGCCTTGGGAAAAGCCCATGGTTCAGGAAATCGTGAAGGCCATCCAGGCCAGCGATCTCGGCCTTAATCCAGCCAGCGACGGCAATATCATCCGCATTCCCATTCCACCCCTCACCGAGGAGACGCGCAAAGATCTGGTCAAGCGCGTGAAGGTGCTGGCCGAAGAAGGCCGGGTGGCCATTCGCAATATTCGTCGCAGCGGCATCGAAGATGCGAAGAAGGCACAGAAGGGCAAGGACATCACCGAGGATGATCTGAAGCTCGTCTCGGACAAGATCCAAAAACTCACCGACCGTTTCGTGGAGGAAGTGGACAAAAGCCTGGACTCCAAGGTCCAGGAGATCATGGAAGTCTGAGGACGCCATGAGCGATGCGTCGAGCCTCAAGGAGGGGGTTCTCAAGCGGGGGAATCTCCCTCGACACGTTGCCATCATCATGGACGGCAACGGTCGTTGGGCCAAGAAGCGGGCCATGCCTCGCATCATGGGCCACCGCGAGGGCCGCAAAGCTGTTCGGCGCATCACCGAGTCCGCCCGCGAAATCGGCATCGAGTATCTAACTCTCTACACCTTCTCCACCGAGAACTGGATGCGTCCTCTCAGCGAGGTCACGGCCCTCATGGGTTTCCTCGAAGAGGTTCTCAAGGATGAGATCGAAAATCTGGGCGAGAATGGAATTCGTCTGAAAGCCATGGGACGTCTGGATCAGCTACCCGAGCACACTCGCAAAGCACTGGATGCGGGCATCGAACGCCTCTCGGATAACTCGAAGATGACGCTGACCTTGGCACTCAGCTACGGCGGTCGCGCCGAAATCGCCGATGCGGCCAAGAGTCTGGCCAAGGCCGCGGCGGCGGGCACATTGGACGCAGAATCCATCGATGAAGACATTTTCGCCCGGCAGCTATACCTGCCCGACAATCCGCCGGTGGATCTGCTCATCCGCACCAGCGGCGAATCACGCATCAGCAACTTCTGCTTGTGGCAACTGGCCTATTCGGAGATTCACATCACCGATACCTTGTGGCCCGACTTCGCCGCCGAGCATCTCTATTGTGCGGTATCCGACTACCAGGGAAGGGAGCGGCGCTATGGCAAGTGATCGAGGTTTCTGGCGCACTTTCGGAGTGCGTCTGCTGGCCGCCATGGTGTTGCTGCCCCTTTTCATCTTCTCGGCCCTATGGGGCGGATGGTGGTTCTTCGGCTTTACAGCTCTGGCTGTCATTCTGCTCACACGAGAATTCGGCCAGTTGGCTGCGGCGCGCGGCGTGCGCGGTATCTATCCCGAACTGCTGCCATTTCAACTGATCATCCTGCTGGCCTTTCACCGTGGGGGAGCCGAGCGCGGCGGCGAGATGGCCGGCTTCCTCATCCTCATGCTTCTGGTTTGGGCGGCCCTGCGCGGTCGAATCGAGGGCGCCTGGGAGCGGGTCGGTGCGCGACTGCTGGCTCTGTTCTACCTGGCCTGGTTGCCTGGACACTGGATTCTGCTGCGCAACTTGGGCGAGCAGATGGGATTTCCCGCCGAAGCCGCCGGCAAGTGGCTGCTCTTCGGTGCGGGGCTCATCTGGTTGGGAGATACGGGAGCCTATCTTATCGGCAGCCTTTTCGGGCGACATTCCTTGGGCACGCCCGTTAGCCCGAACAAATCGGTGGAAGGGGCCTTGGGAGGGCTGGCCACCTCTCTCGTCGCAGCCTGGTTCCTACGTGAGGCCTGGATGCCCTTCCTCACCGGCATGCAGGCTCTGAGCCTGGGATTCACGGTGGCCCTGGCCGGGCAGGTGGGGGACCTGTTCGAATCCCTGCTCAAACGTGGGGCCGGCAGCAAGGACAGCGGCACGGCTATTCCGGGCCATGGCGGCTTTCTGGACCGTCTGGACAGCATGCTCTTCGGATTCCCCATGCTTTACTACTTCCTCACCTGGGTTATCTTCTAATCTATGAAGGATCTGCTCCTTTTCGGCGCCTCCGGTTCCATTGGAGGTAGCACCCTTTCGGTGCTTCGTGAACACCCCGACCAGTTCGCGCTGGCTGGCCTTGCCGTGAACAGCAGCACCCATGAACTGGCCGATTGGATCGCCGAGTTCGCTCCCCGGCAAGTGGCCATCGACGATGTTTCCGCCCGTGAGGCTTGGCGCGAGTCACACCCCGACCTGGCCGCCCGCTATCTTTTGGATGGTCCCGCCGAGGCCTTGCTGGATCTAACCGCCCATCGTGTGCTCAATGCCGTGACGGGATTCGCGGGCCTGAAGATCACCCTGGAGGCCGTGGAGCGCGGCTTGGACGTGGCTCTGGCCAATAAGGAATCCTTGGTCTGCGGGGGCAGCTACCTGCTTGAGCGGGTGGCGGGAAGCAGTAGCCATCTACTTCCGGTGGACAGCGAACACGCCGCACTTTTTCAACTGCTTGAGGGGCGCGATCCCAATACGGTCGATCGCCTGATTCTCACCGCATCCGGCGGGCCTTTCTGGAAACTTCCAGCAGGGGATTGGAGTTCGATCACACCGGAGCAGGCGCTCCGTCACCCCACCTGGAAAATGGGACCGCGAATCACCATCGACTCGGCGACCCTGTTCAACAAGGGATTGGAAGTGATCGAAGCGGCCATGCTGTTTGACATGCCGGAAGGTCGCATCGAAGTGCTTGTGCATCCCCAGTCTCAAGTGCATGCCCTGCTTGCGCTCAAAGATGGCTCCACCCTGGCTCAAATGGCGGCCCCGGATATGCGCCTGCCCATCCACCAGATGCTGGCCTGGCCGGAAAAAGCAGTGGGGGAATACGGGCGGAACGACTTCGGAAGTTACCTTGAGGTGAGCTTTGAACCTGTTGATAATGATAGATTTCCATCGCTTGGCCTGGCTCGACAATGCCTCCGCCAGGGGGGCACTTCGGCACTGGCCCTCAATGCCGCAGACGAGGTGGCCGTGGCCGCTTTCCTGGATGGGCGACTCGATTTTCCGGGCATCTTCCAGACTGTTGAGGCCGTATTGGATGCGGGCGGCTTCTCGGCCGCCGGATCCTGGACCGACTTACTCGCCGCCGACCAAAGGGCGCGAAACCTAGCCACTGAGTATATCTCCGCCCCAAGCGGCCGGGCTAAGAAAGAGGCAGACGCATGATTCTCACCACCCTCCTGGCCGGTGTTTTCACCATCGGCGTTATCATCATCGTGCATGAGCTGGGACACTTCCTCGCGGCAAGGGCGGTGGGAATCCACGTACACCGTTTTTCCGTGGGCATGGGGCCGGTGATCCTGCGCATGCGGGGCTTCGGCACCGAGTGGGCACTCAGCCTGCTGCCCTTGGGCGGATATGTTCGCATGGCCGGCATGGAACTGGCGCCCATGGAGGGAGGCGAGTTCGACGAAACCACCCTGCCGCCTGAAAGTCTTTATCGCAACAAGTCACTCGGCGCCCGCTTCCTCGCCATCATCGGGGGGCCGCTGGCGAACCTGCTTTTGGCGGCGCTCATCAGTATCGGCCTGCTCTGGGCCGGGGGCGAAACCATTTATCCGACTACCTGGCTCGCAGATCCCACGGAGGACAGCCCCGCGGCGGCCTTGGACATCCAGCGTGGTGATCGCCTGGCTCGTGTGGCGGGCGAGGACGTGGAAGACTGGAATGCGGTCGATCGCCTTCTCCGTGCCGATGAGAGCAGCCCCGTGTCCATCGTGGTGGATCGCGAAGGCCGCATGCTGAATCTGTCCATCGTACGTCCCGAAGAAGGTCTGGGTTGGGGGCTTATTCCGCTCTTCGATAATCGTGTGGGGCGCGTGCTCAAAGACGGGCCCGCCTTCGAAGCGGGCCTGCGCGAGGGAGATGCCATCGTCGAGGTGCATGGCCAGCCCGTTCACTTTTTCGAGGAAATCGCCGAGATCATCAACACCCGGGCGGGGGAAGAAACCCTGATTCGCTGGGACCATGAGGGAACTCTCATGGAGGCGCGGCTCACCCCCGAGGCCAGCGAAGTTCCCAATCCCGACGGCAGCGTGGAGACCATTGGCCGCATTTTCTTCGAGCCCTATCTGGGAAGCAGGCCCATCGGACTTGCGGGAGCGGTGACCGGTGGCCTCGACCGCACCTTTGGCTATGTGGCTCTGACCTTGGACTTCCTGAAGGAGGCGATTTTCTTTCGGGTAAGCGCCGACGCGGTGGGTGGACCCATCGCTATATTTCAGATGGCGGGGCAGATGGCCGGCTGGGGATTCGAGAACCTGCTCTTCTTCATCGCCTTCTTCAGCACCCAGCTCTTCCTGCTGAATCTCCTGCCCATTCCGGTGCTCGACGGCGGCCATATCATACTGATGATTCCGGAGCTCTTCGGCCGCGAGGTTTCCGAGAATCTCAGACTCAGGCTGACCCAGGCCGGCCTAGTGTTGTTGCTGGGAATCATCGTGCTGGTGGTCTTCAACGATCTGCGGAGAATCATTGGAGGGTAGAAGCGTCTAGGGCTCCATAAGGTCGATGCGCCGCTGAATCTCCTGGAAGATGATTCGCCAGCGCTCCGGATTCTCGCGGGAGATGCGCTCGGAAATATCCATGACCGAATCAACGGGGATTTCCAGGGCTAGGGCTTCCAGAACGCTGTCAGCCTCGGCCATGCCTTCTACGGCCAAGCCCCGGACTTCCACGACGCGGAGATACTGCTCCACGAGGAAGAGCTCCTGGGCCTCAAGCTTCGGCGGCGCCTCTTCGGGATCTGGAGTCGGACCGCATCCGGCTAAAAGGGCCAATGCGGAGATAAATGTAAGGACAGCTTTCAAGCCGGTGGTATAGTTGCTCACGTTGCACCCCCGGCGCAGTTTAGACGAGGCCAAACGGGATGTCAAAGACG
This sequence comes from uncultured bacterium, assembly GCA_964440095.1. Lineage (GTDB taxonomy): Bacteria > Krumholzibacteriota > Krumholzibacteriia > JACNKJ01 > JACNKJ01 > JACNKJ01. Next base: position 19,880 of record CAYTPZ010000007.1, read on the forward strand.
GGGCTCCCAATCTTGCGTCTGGCCCTTGTGGTCAGCCTGGTCGTTTTCCTTTCCGTTTCGGCGGAAGAGGGGCGGTCCACCTATGTGGAATCGGTCCATTTCGAAGGAAACGAAACCCTATCCGGTGATGAATTGCGTCAGGTCATGCGCACCCGCGAACGCGGCCTGCTGCAGCTGACCCATCCCAATTTCAATCCCGAGTACATGCGCAGCGATCTGGCTCGCCTGGAAGCGCTCTACCATCGCGCAGGTTTTTATGAAGCGCGGGTTTGGTCCGATCCGGAAAGCGACATCACACTTCGCCCGGTGGGAGAAACGCGTAACGCGGCTGAACTGACCATCCACATTGAAGAGGGTCGGCGGCGGCATCTACGCCGGCGCATTTTTCAGCCGCCTCTGGGTGCTCTGGGAGAGGGCCTGGCCCCTCGGCTGAAACTCAAGCCGGGAGATCCCTTCAATCCGCGTGCGGTAGACAGCGAAGGTTCGCGCATTTTGCGTTTCTTGCAGAGCAGCGGATACTTTGCCGCGCAAATCAGCACTCGCATGGAATTGCTCGATGCGCCCAGTTACGCATCCACCGATTCCGTGGATCTCATCTTCCAGCTTCGCCCTGGTCCCCGGGGATTTTTGCGCGAGATCCAAATTGAGGGCAGCACTCTGCCCGACGCCTTCCTGCTCCAGGAAATGCGCGTGAATATAGACGAGGTTCTTCTACTGGAAGATCTGCTTTTGAGCGAACAGAATTTGCTCGATACGGGACTCTTCCGGTCGGCACTCTATCGCATCGAATCTCTCGGGCCCGAAGAGACCGGCACTGAGGGCCTGCGTCTTGTCTGGAGCCTGCGCGAGCGCGATCGAGGCGCCATGGAATTGGGTGCGGGATATGGTAGCCAGGATGGCTATCGTCTGCTGGGCGGGTGGACTCATCGCAACTTCGGATATCCCGGCGGTCGTATCAGTTTAGAGACCCTGCACAATCTCAAGGAAGATAGTAAGAACGTATTCGGTCCCAGCTTCGAAAGACAGGTGCTCGAGTACCAGGTGCGCAACGTGATACGGGCGGGCAATCATCTGGGCATCGACCTTTTTCGGGAGAAGGACTACGAGCAGCTTAGCGGTCTCTACAGCCTAGAGTCCTTGGCTTTTCGAATCACGCTCTTCCGGCGCCTCAGCCCCAATGTTGTGCTGCGCCTTCGCGAGCAGCAGCGCGTGGGCACCCAGACTCTTTTGGAAAGCAGCGACGAGGGGGACCCTCGCTACCTCACACGCTCCTTTGCCACCTTGCTGGAGCAGGACCGGCGGGATCACTATCTGCATCCCAAGCGGGGAGATCAGATTCTCGCCAGCTATGAGATCGCGGGGGGCTGGCAGGGCGGCGACCATCATTTCCAGAAGATCAAACTCAGTGGCCGTTGGTACGACGGCTGGCGCAGCGGCGTGCTGGCTTCCAGGCTTTCCCTTTCCTGGGTGGGTGCTTACGGCAAGAGCCAGGATGTAGAACTCACGGGTGTGCCCGAGGACGGCATTCCCTACGAAGAGCGCTTCTACTGCGGCGGATCCCACACCGTGCGCGGCTATGAGAATTCGAGTCTGGGCCCAAGGCGAGATCCCGATCTGGATCCCGGTGAAGGTAACGCCCAGGGCGGACGTTTCATGTTCGTGGGCAATCTGGAATGGCGACGCTCATTGGCTGGCCTCATGCCCTTCCGCTGGAGCAAGGGGCTGGGCGCGTCCGTTTTCCTGGACGCGGGCAACAGCTGGTTGAGCCCGACAGAAATCGCCATCGATCGCTTGCTTCCCTGGGATGGAGATTCCGACGATAACCTGCGTCTCTTCTGGGGCACGGGATTCGGCATTTACTATGTCACTCCCGTCACGGTTCTGCGACTGGATCTGGGATTCCCCGCCAGTTGGGTGGAAGATCGCGGCGGCATCGTTTGGCACCTTAGCCTGGGACATTCCTTCTGATGCGGCGGCGAATGAAACAGTCGACCCTGGTGGCCCTTGCCCTGATTTTGATCACGGCATTTGGGCTTGTCCTCAAGTTCAAAAACTCCTGGGTGGCTTCCCGCATTGCCGGGCTGGCTACCACGAATCTACTCGCCGACGCCGGTTATGAAATGAGCCTGGAAGGCATTGCCTGGCGTCCGGGAGGCGGTATCACATTGCGTGAGCCGCGCATTCATTATGGGGGAGAGCATCGGGAGCCTTTCGACCTCTTCGAGGCCGAGAGTATGAGCATGCAGGTTCGCCTGCGAAGTCTCTTCAAGGGCAATCTTGTGAGCCGGAGTGTCACCTTAAATGGAGCGGTGCTTCGCGCCTTCCCGGTTGAAGCTGAAGGATGGGGTTATCCCGGGCTCGACGAGGAAGGGCAGGAGCCCAGCGAGGCTCAGGTGATTCTGGAATCCGTCAGCCTGAATGACTTCCTCCTGCTCAGGCCGGGTGAAGCGGGCCTGGACAGCTTGCGTATTCGGGCTGCGCACTTCGCATTCCTTCGCGCCGCGAGTGGTATGCAGGTGAGCATCCACTCTCTGGCCGGTCGCTTACCTTCGGGTTTGGATGTCTTGGCCTTGGCCGGCGAACTGAATCTGCATGATGAGCATTTGCGTCTCCAGTCCGTATCGATGACGCTTCCGGGTAGCGATTACGAGCTTGAAGGTGAATTGTTGCTGAGCGGCGGTCCCATGTTGGATCTCTCTGGCAGTGCTGACAGTCTTCGTCTCGATGAAGTGGCGGCACTTCTTGGTCAAAATCTGGAAACTGACAGCAGCCTCCGCGGTCGTTTCAACATTTCCGGACGTCCCGATAGCCTGCATCTGGCCGGTAAGATCAGCGGCAATCTCTACGATTTCAAACTGGATGACATGGAGCTTAGAAGTTTCTACGGCGGGCAGGGGCAGCTGAGTATTCGTGAAGCGAAGGGTCTCGTAAATCGCAATGCGGTCGAGGGCCGCGCGGATTTCTCGCTACCCCATGACGATCTTCCTCTGCATTTGGATATCGAAGGTGAGGTGTCGCATTTCGATCTGGGCAAGTTCCTTGGGGGTGGGCCTCCAAGCGACCTGAGCGGTCGGGGAAGTTTGAGCGGCGGCGCGAGCGAGCTGAGCCTCAATTTCGAATTTGGGCCGGGCCAGTTCATGGATCTACCCTTCGCCGCCTGCGTGGCCGACATCGCGCTGCTAGGCGACAGTCTGAGCCTGCGCCACATTGTCGCCGAAGATGAGGGACTCGATATAGAATTGAGCGGGTGGGTCAAGCCCGAAGAAGAGACTCTGCTCATACGGGCCTCCGGCTCAAGCCGCTCCTCGGAATTGGCTCGCTACTTCAGCGCCGATTCCACCCTCACCGGCGACCTGGATTTCACCCTGAAGATCAGCGGTCCCATTTTAGGTCCGGCTCTGGAAATGCAGGGTCCCTTCCGGGATGCCGTGTACATGGGCGCCCATGTGGACTCGGGAAGAGTGGAGATCCTCACCGAGGCTCTTGAATTGGAGCCTCTTAATCTGATACTTGAGGCGAATCACGTAAGCTATTGGAAATTCGACTTCAACAAGGGTTTCCTTCGGGCCAGGGTCCATCCTGACAGCCTGGAATTGGCCTATGCTTCTCTTGAGGGCGATCCTCTCAGTGTGACCCTGGCCGGATTCATCCCCCTGCAAACCCTGCCGCCCAGCGTCTCCTTCGAGCGCTTCTGGATTCACTATCAGGAGGAAGATTGGCTCAATGATCGCCCCTTCACCCTCCACCTGGGCGAGGCTCCACGAGTGGATGCCGTCGAGTTCCTCTCGGGTTCGGGGCGACTGGGTTTGGAGTGGCAACGTCATCATGGCGGTATCAGCGTGATGGATTGGAACGAGCTTAACTTCTCCATGTTCCGTCAGTGGCTGCCGCCCTTCCTGGCCGACATGGGCAAGTCGCGTGGACGTCTGCTGCTGGATTCCAGCGACCACCTCGATTTACGCGTAGATCTGGAAGACCTTCGACTTCAGGGCCGCGACGACGGCAGCAATCAAGTGCGCGCTCGATGGGAGGGCGACTCTCTAAAGCTCGCCGTACTCCATTGGCGATTGCCCGACGACAGTTTCATCAAGGCGAGCGGCTGGATGGGCGGCCTGCCCAATCCGGGAGATCTTCTGGACGGCCTCGCCGAGATTCAAAAGGACTCTCTGAAGCTGGATCTCAACATGGATTTTGAAAGTTTCCCCTTAGAGCGTCTCATGACCTTCTATCCCGATTCCCTGGATCTGGCGGGACGTATCACCGGCAATCTACATCTGCACGGCCCTCAAGATCTTCTGAGCCTGGAGAGCAGTGCGGAACTCGATTCCTTCCGCGCGGGGCCCGCGGCCTTGGACAAGATTCGTTGGACTGCCAGTTCCCAGGGTCGAACCCTTAACTTGCATCGACTGGAGGCCCGGGTGGGCAGCGGTGAGGGCAGTGTGCTGGAAGCCCAGGTCTACCTGCCCCTGGAATTGTCGCTCTTTGCGCCGCCCAAGCAAGATCCCGATGGCAAGCTGGGCGGAGAATTCGAATTCGTGGGGCGCCTCGAAGATTTCCAACCCTTCCTCTCCCGTTGGCTGGCCGTGGCCGAAGGGGATATGGAGGCGCGAATCGCCCTGGCGGGCACGGCACGCGAGCCTGAACCGCGGGGGCGCATCGAACTGAAGCGTGGGAAGCTCCGGCCCATGGCCTGGGAAGAGGAGTTTGTGGATCTCTATGCCGAGGGCCGTGTGGAAGGCGACACGCTCTTCCTGGAAAAGGCGGAGTCGCGTGAAGGATTACGATTCGAGCGTGGGCGCAATGGACGGGTGACCGCTCAGGGTTGGCTCACCTGGCGTGGACCTCTTCGCTATGGGGCCAGCGCCATGGTTTCCAATTTTTCCTTGAGCACTCTTCCCATTTTCACGGGTGTTCTCAGCGGCGATCTGACCTTGAGCACCTATCTGGAAGAAGGCCTTCGCGAACATCCCTTCCTGGAGGGAAACTTTGAAGTTTCCCGCGGCGAATTGCACAACCTCGTGGAACAGACCGAGGTGGCTGCCGACGAGCCTGCGCCGCTATCTTATCGACTCGATCTCAGCAGCGATGGTGGCCTTTACCTGCGCGACGCCGAAGCCGATCTGGAATTGGCCGGAGACATCACCGTGACCAGCCTTCCCTCTGGCGACGATATCTCGGGTATCCTTGATATACGGCGCGGCCGTTACACGCTTTTCTGGCATGTCTTTCATCTGAATGAGGGAACACTCGACTTCAATCGAGCCAAGGGGTTCAATCCCGAACTTTTCATCGTGGCTGAAACCGAAACACGCGATGACAAGATCACCCTCGAGATCACGGGCACTCTGGAAGAGCCCAAGGTGGGGGTGGAGAGCTCCTTGGGTTACAACGAGGAAGATGTGCTACGCATTCTCATCGGCGCGCCTCAAGGCGGGCAGGGATGGAGCGAAAGCAGCACCGAAGCGGTAGGCGGTACGGTATCAAATCAGTTGGTGGGGCGTCTGGAGTCTTGGGCATCGGGTGAATTGTTTTCGGGGATTTTCGATACGGTCGAGATCGAGGGGAATCCGCTGAGCGCCCAGGAAACACGCTGGCAGGTGGGCAGATACCTGCCCGGCGGCTTCTACGTGACCTATAACCACGGTCTGAGTCTGGATTCCACCTGGGAGTTAGGCATGGAAAATCGACTCCTGGACTGGATGATCCTGCGCATGGAGCTTATCAATCGGGGTGAGGAATTGGGCGCCGAGACCCTGCCCAACGAATACAACTTCGATATACGATTCCGCTACGAATATTAGGCGAGGTTCACGGTGAAACGCATTCTCCTCCTTATGGTTCTCATGGCGCTCATGGTCACGTCTGCGTCTGCTCAGTATTTTGGGAAAAACAAAGTCCACTACGAGTCATTCGATTGGCGCGTTTATCACACGCCGCATTTCGATCTTTACTATTATCCCGAGGAAGAGGTGCTGGCCAGCCAGACAGCGCTTCTCGTGGAAGAGGCCTATGAGCGATTGGCTCTGCTGCTCGATCATCGTCCCAGCTCTCGCGTGCCCATGGTCCTCTACAGCGCGCATCCCTTTTTCCAGCAGACCAACGTAACGCCTTCGCTCATCAGTGAAGCCACCGGCGGTTTCACCGACATCTATCGCAGCCGCGTGGTGCTTCCTTACAACGGATCGGTTCCCGACTTCCGTCACGTGGTGACTCACGAGCTTGTGCACGTTTTCATGCTCGACATTCTCTACGGCGGCATCGGCCCCGAACACGCCATGCGCAGCCTGGGACAAATGCAGATGCCACCGCTCTGGTTCATCGAGGGCATGGCCGAGTACCTTTCCACGGGATGGGATTCCGAGGCCGAACAGTTCCTGCAAGACTCCGTGGCCGGTGACTACCTCTACGATCTCGATAGCTACTTCGGCGGCTTCATGGTCTACAAAGAGGGCCAGGCCCTCATTCGTTTCCTGGTTGAAAACTATGGCGAGGGCGTGCTGGCCGAGCTCATTCGAGGAACCCGTCGCGAGCGAACCTTCGAGAAGAGTTTGGAAAAGCGCCTGGGCATGGATCTGAAAGAGCTCAGCCGCCAGTTCCGGCGCGAGGCTCGCGCCACCGCTTGGAAGAACATGGAAGGCCGCAAGGATCCCTCGCAACTGGCCTTTCCCCTGCGCGAACACGAGAAGGAACGAAAGGTTTTCTTCCGCAATCCGGTGCTTTCGCCGGCGGGCGATCGCGTGGCCTATTTCTCGGATCACAAGGGCGAGGTGAATCTCTACCTAGCCGCGGTGGCCGATGGTAAGGAAATCCGCAAGCTGGTCACGGGGCATCGATCCAGTGGATTGGAAAGCCTTCACCCATTCGATTCGGGTGCCTGTTTCGATCCCACGGGTGAGCAACTTGTTTTCGTAGCGCTCAAGGGCGGCCGCGATGAACTGGTCGTGGTGGATGGTGAAAATGGCGATGAAATTCTCCGCTTCCGCCCGCCGCTGGACAGCATGCGCCATCCGGCATGGTCGCCCGATGGAACGCGCATCGTGGTGTCGGGCGTGTCCGGCGGGATCACCGATCTGTGGATGCTGGATCTGGATAGCGAAAGCTGGTTCCCGCTCACGGAAGATTTGGCCGATGAGCAGGATCCCGCTTGGATCGACGACACGCACTTGGTCTTCGCACGCCACCCGGCTCTGTTTTTTGACTTTTTTGAAAACGGTCCTTACGAACCCGGTGAGCTTTCCTTGGAGGACTTCGGCAAACATCCGGAAGTCTTCGACACCACGCAGAACTACGACTTGTGGAGCATGCCGCTGGGTGGCATGGCCGCACCCTTGGTCGCCACGGCGGGTAACGACCGATCGCCGATGCCTGGCCCCGGTGGAGGATTCTTCTTCACCAGCGACGCCGCGGGTATGGAAGACCTGTGGGCATGGAAGCCCGGCGGCACGGCCCAGCGGGTTCTGGCCAGTGCCGGTGGTGTGCTCGATCCCAACCTTTCCGCCGATGGCCAGGGAATCGTTTTCGCCACTCTTCGCCACGGCGGCTACGACATCTTCCTGCACGAGGATATGGCAAATCTCGCGCCCGAAGAAGAGTCGCCAAGTTCGGCGATCTGGGCCTATCAGCCCTTCAATCAGGTCATGCCGGAGCCCAGTACTTCGGAAAGTGACGGAGAGGCCGAAGAACCCGATTCCCTGGCAGGATTGTCGGAAGATTACAAGGTACGCTTCCTGGTGGATGCGGTGGGCCGGCAGCTGACCTATCACAATCTCTACGGCTTTTACGGCAGCAGCGTCATCCAATTGAAGGACGTGCTCGGCGACCATGAGATGCTCATCATGCTCGACATCTTCGGGCGCATCAGCGATTCGAATTTTCTCTTCGGCTACACCAATCGGCAGAAGCGTTTCAACTGGAGCGCGGGGGCCTACAGCTTCCTGAACTTTTACCAGAGCACCGTGAGCGGCCTGGAAGAAACCCTGCCCGAGGATCGCCTCTTCTACGAATGGAGTCGCGGAGTCTGGGCGGGGGGCATCTATCCCTTCAGCCTTTTCACACGCCTGGAAGCCGATCTCAATTTTTACTACACACGGCGCGAGTACTTCACCGAGTTCGATCTCTTTGGAGATCCCGTGGATGTGCAGGAACGCGATCCCGAGCAGCGCCTGCTCGTGCAGCCGGGTCTCTCACTGGTGCACGACGACGCGCTTTTCGATTACCTGGGTCCTGTGAAGGGCAGTCGCTGGATCGCCAGCCTCAGCTACGCCACCGATGTGGCCGGTGATATCGACGTGAACCGCTGGGTCGGTGTGGCCGACTGGCGGAAATATTACCTGGGCCCCGGTGGACACAGCCTGGCCCTGCGTCTTTCTGCCCGCCGAAGCGATGGCCTATCCAAAGATGGCAAGGGCGACCCGCTCTATTTCCACCTTGGAGGTCCATCCAGCTTGCGCGGCTACGATTACCTGGAATTCGCCGGCACGCGCACGGTGCTGGGCAGCATCGAATGGCGTTTCCCATTCATTCGCGGAGTCTGGTTCGGCGGACCCATTCCATTGGCCTTGGGGAACATCGGCGGCGCTTTCTTCGCGGACTTCGGCGGTGCATGGAACGAGAACGACAAGTTCCAGGCCACGAGCACCGACGGAGGCTATCGCCTTCAGGATCTTCGCGGCGACATCGGCTATGGCCTCAGGTTCAATCTGGGCGGCTGGCTGCTGCTCTGGGACTTCGCCTGGCCGACTAACTTGCAGGAGATGGGGGACCGACGGGTGCACTTCAGTATTGGGGCGCAGTTCTAGCAGTATCATGTTCGGCACTTCCGAGTTTTGTGTGGTTAGCGTGCATGATTCACCGTTTTCGGTTCCTTACCTGCGCGCCGAGTGCCGGCTTGTCCAATCGTCCACCCGGGTGGATTGCTCGCCCTATCAGGTGATCGTGCAGCACTGCCCGGCTTGCGAGTCGAAAACGGTGGGGCCTGAGCAGCGTAATCTGAGCGCAGCGGGTAGGCGCAGGTCGAAAGCCGTTCCGACCTTATTCCATGGGGATCCGTGCTGTTCCGCGCCCATCCGAACAGTCCTATTGCCAGCACCTTCCATCTCGTCTACCTTCGCCCTCAAACATCATCGCAAAGGATTCACCGTTTGCAGCTCAATCCCCCTCAGCAGGAGGCCGTGGATCACGGCGCAGGCCCCTGTCTCGTCATCGCCGGTGCGGGCAGCGGCAAAACCCGCGTGCTCACGAATCGTATCGAGCGCCTGGTCATTCTGGGCGTCGCCCCTTGGCGCATTCTCGGTTTCACATTTACCAACAAAGCCGCCGGCGAGATGCGCACGCGGCTCGAAACTTCCCTGGGGCGCGTGGCGCAGCGACTGTGGCTGGGCACATTCCACGCCACGGGTGTGCGCATTCTGCGACGCGAATGGGAAGCGGCGGGAATCGATCGAGATTTCAACATCTACGATGCGGATGATCAGCAGGCCCTGCTAAAGCGCGTGATCAAAGACCTGTCACTGCCCGACGGCAGTTTCACACCCCAGTCTGCGCGCGGGGCGATAGAGCGGCTGAAGCGCTCGCTCATTCGTCCCGAGCAATTGAGCAACGAGGCCGACGGCTTCAAGGAAGCTCAACTCGCGCGAGTCTACAAAGCCTACGAAGACGGACTTCGCCGCGCGAGTGCCTTGGACTTCACCGACCTCATTGCCCGCCCCGTACGCCTTTTCGAAGAAGACGAGGAGGCCGCCCGCCGCTGGGCCGAGCGCTTCGACTACGTACTCGTGGACGAGTTCCAGGATACCAACCGTCTTCAGATGCGATTCATCGAACTCTTGTCGGCCGCCTGCGGGAATCTCTTCGTGGTGGGCGACGACGACCAGTCCATCTACGGATGGCGCGGCGCGGAAGTAGCGAACATCTTGGGATTCGAGAAACAGTGGGACGGTTGCAAGGTCATCCGCCTGGAACAGAACTACCGGTCGACGCAGCCCATTCTCGAAGTGGCCAACGCGGTCATATCCCACAACACGACGCGCAAGGGAAAGAATCTGTGGACCGCCCAAAAAGAGGGCGAAAAGGTACAGGTGCTCACGGTCCTCGATGAAGATGAAGAGGCCGAGTCCCTGGCCCGGCGAGTTCGCGCGGCGGGTTCGAAAGATCAGGACTGGACGCGCTTTGCCGTGCTCTATCGCACCCATGCCCAGAGCCGCTCCCTGGAAGCTGCGCTGGGCAAGTATCGCATTCCCTATCGCATCATCGGCGGCACTCGATTCTACGATCGCAAAGAGATTCGCGACATGCTGGCCTACCTCAAGGCCGCCGCCAATCCCGCCGACACGGTGAGCCTACTTCGTATTCTCAATACGCCGCCACGGGGAATCGGTAAAACCAGTGAAGCCCGATTGCTGGACCTGGCCCGCCGCAAGGAACTGGAACCGGGAATGCTGCTCACCGCCTTTCCCGAATTCATCGACGAGCTTCCCGCCGCCGCAGCCGCGCGCATGAAAGAGTTCGGCAAACTGCTGCTGTCGCTGAGCAGCGATCCCTCAAAAGACGCGGCACCCTCGGTGCTCGAGCGTCTGCTGGAGAAGGTGCCTTATCTGGAATACCTCAGCGGTAGCGATCCCGAGCAGTCCGCCACACGCAAGGAAAACGTGGAGGAACTGGTGAGCGCAGGCCAGGCTTTCTTTGAGTTGCGTCTGGGGCAGTCGGTGTCCGAGGAGGATCGAGAAGATCGCGTGGGTACGCCCGGCTCCCTGGTCGATTTTCTGGCCGACGTGGCCCTCGTGGCCGACGTGGATAGCCTCGACGCCGGCGCCAACGCCGTCACGCTCATGACTCTGCACAATGCCAAGGGGCTGGAGTATGATTCCATCCACCTCACGGGAGTTGAGGAGGGGCTGCTTCCTCACGCCATGAGTATTGGTGAAGATTCGGAAATCGAAGAAGAGCGCCGGCTGTTTTATGTCGGCGTTACTCGCGCCTGCAAGCGTTTGGTGATCAGCCACGCCCTCAATCGCCGTCGATTCGGCGACACGCTTCCCGCTTCGCCCAGCCGTTTTCTGGATGAGCTTCCCGATGAGTGGGTGCAGCGAGAGGGCGAGGAACTGGCCCATCGCGCCGACACCTTCGCCCCGCGGCGGCAAAGTTACGCATCCAGTGGAAACTGGGCGGGAAGGCGTTCTGGCGGCGTAACTCGCGCACCGGCGAGCAGGGGCGGCGAGTGGAACGATATCAGCCAGGAAACGCCCGACTATGATGACATGAGCCAGGAAGAGCATGGGCTGCGTGTGGGCCAGCGGGTCATGCATCCCAGCCTGGGCCCCGGAACGGTGCACAAACTCGAGGGCGGCGGTGAGAAGTTGCGGGTCATCGTGATGTTTGATAAAAAGGGACCAAGGAAACTCATGGCCAGGGTGGCGGGACTGAAACCGCTCTAGCCAGCGCGACCGAGCCTAGTTTTCCAGCAGGGTGCTAACATGGAAATTACCGACAAACTTCTGCGCGAGATCGAGAGTCTGGCCCGACTGCCTTTGCAGCTTGGCGAGCGGGAGTCTTTGCGTAAAGACCTGTCGCGTATTCTAGATCATTTCGAATCTCTGGCCGAACTGGATCTCGAAGGTGTGGAGCCCAGTTCCCATGCAACTCATGCCGAGCCTTTCTATCGCGATGATGAGCCGCGTCCGGGCATCGGCAGCAAGGTCGCGCTCTCTGGCGCCGCCGAGGTCGAAGACGGACACTTCCGCGTGCCGCCCATTATCGGCGAGGATGAACATGCCTGAGCGCCCGGGACTTCGCGAAGCGGTGGAGGGAATTCGCGCCGGGAAATTCAGTTCGCGCGAATTGGCTGAAAACTGTCTATCGCGCATCGAAGCGTTGAATGGGAAGCTGGGTGCCTTCGCGCACTGGGATACCGGCGCCTGCGATACCGAAGTCCAAGACGGGCCTTTGACCGGTGCTCCCTACGCGCTCAAGGACAATCTCTGTCGAGAAGGCACACTCACGGCCTGCGCATCCAAGATTCTCGAAGGATGGATTTCCCCCTACAACGGCGGCGCAGCCCAGCGCATGGAAGATGCCGGCGCACGCTACCTGGGTAAAACCAACATGGACGAGTTCGCCATGGGATCGTCCACCGAATACAGCGTCTATGGTCCCACGAAAAATCCCTGGGATTTGACGCGCAGCGCGGGCGGCAGCAGTGGAGGATCGGCCGCCTCCGTCGCCGCCGAAATGGTGCCACTGGCCCTGGGCACGGACACAGGCGGATCCATCCGCCAGCCCGCCGCCTTCTGCGGCATCGTGGGCGTCAAACCCAGCTACGGCCGCGTGAGCAGAAGCGGCTTGGTGGCCTTCGCCAGCAGTCTTGATCAGATCGGAACACTCACCCGCGATGTGGGGGATGCAGCCCTGGCCCTGGAAAGTCTCATGGGGCAGGATCCTCTCGATGCCACCAGCCTGGGCGAACCCATACCCGCCCTTCAGCCTGAACTCGAGCGCGGTGTGAAAGGCCTGAAGTTCGGCATTCCGGCCGAAGACCAGTGGATGCAGCTCGACGCAGGCCCGGCACGCATTTTCCAGGAATCAGTTGACGCTCTTCGCGACGCAGGCGCCGAGCCCGTGGAAATCACCTTGCCTCACGCGAAACATTCGGTGGCTGCCTACTATCTCATCGCCACGGCCGAGGCCAGCAGCAATTTGGCGCGCTACGACGGCCTGCGTTTCGGCCCCCGTCGCGATGCGGAGACGCTGGAGGAGTTGCTCCTCGCCAATCGCAGCCAGGGATTCGGCGCCGAGGTGAAGCGTCGCATCCTGCTGGGTACCTTTGCCCTGTCGGCCGGCTATGTGGAAGCCTACTACCAGCGAGCGCAGAAGACCCGCACGCTTATCCGAAACGATTTCCAGGCGGCTTTCGAAAAAGTCGATTTCATGGTGATCCCCACAACGCCGACGCCGGCTTTCAAGCTGGGTGAGATGAGCGATGATCCTCTGTCCATGTATTTGTCCGACATCTTCACCCTGCCGGCCAGCTTGGCCGGGCTGCCTGCGGCCAGCGTTCCCTGCGGTTTAGATGACGGCCTGCCCCTGGGTACACAGATTTGGGCCAGGCCCCTCGGCGAAGCCATGCTCATTCGCGCGGCGGCCAGCCTGGAGAAAGCCTTCCCCTTCGGCAAAGTTCGGCAGGCGGCACTGGCATCCCTTGAGGAGGCACCATGAGTCTGCCCGCGGGATGGGAAATGGTCATCGGCCTTGAGGTGCATGCGCAGCTCAAAACGCGCAGCAAGATTTTCTGCGCCTGTCCCACCGGATTTGGAGGCGAGGCCAATAGTCGAACCTGTCCGGTCTGCCTCGGCATGCCAGGGGCTCTTCCCGTACTCAATCGGCGAGTCGTGGAAATGACAGCGTTATTGGGGCTGACCCTGGGATCCCGTGTGGCCCTTCGCAGCCAGCTGGCTCGGAAAAACTACTTCTACCCCGACCTGCCCAAGGGTTATCAGATTTCCCAGTACGATCAGCCCCTGTGCGAGGGCGGCGCGGTGGAAATTCCCTTCGACGGTGGCCGCCGAAAAATCGCTCTGACACGCATTCACATCGAAGAAGATGCGGGCAAGAATGTTCACCTCGATGGACGATCACTGGTGGATCTGAATCGCTGCGGCACGGCCCTGGCCGAAATCGTCAGCGAGCCAGGCATGCGCAGCCCCGAAGAAGCGCGGGAGTATCTGGGACGACTTCGTCAGGTCCTGCTCTGGATAGGCATCAGCGACGGCAACATGGAGGAAGGATCCCTGCGCTGCGACGCCAACGTTTCGGTGCGGCGTGTGGGGGAGGCCGAACTGGGTCAGCGCACCGAACTCAAGAATCTCAATTCCTTCAAGGCCGTTGCAGCAGCCCTGGCCTTCGAGGCCGAGCGGCAGGTGGCGGTGCTTGAATCCGGCGGAACGGTGGAAAAGGCCACACTTCTTTGGGATGCCCATGAAAAGCGCAGCCGACCTCTTCGCGGCAAGGAAGAGAGCAAGGATTATCGATACTTCCCCGAGCCCGATTTGCTTCCCGCAAGTCTTAGCGAGAAGGCACTGTCTGCCCTGAGCGCCAGCCTGCCAACCCTGCCTCTGGATCGCCTGGATTCACTCATGGATCAGCACAAGCTGGATTTCTACGAAGCCGACATCCTCACCCGCGACAGCGCCATGGTTGATTACTTCGAAGCTCTCTCCAAAGCCTGCTTCGATTCCAAAGCCGCCGCCCGTTGGATGCTGGGGGAACTGGCCCGTCAGCTCAACGAACGTGGCCTGAGCATCGTAGATTTGAAACTAGAACCCGACTCTCTCGCGGAACTCATCGTTTTGGAGAAGGAAGGCAAGCTCAGTGGTCTGGCGGCCAAGAGCGTGCTGGAGAAAATGCTGGAGGAGGGTGGTTCGGCCGTCGAGTGGATGGATCGATTGGATCTGGCTCAGCTCAGCGATGCGGACGAATTGGCGGATCTGGTGAAATCCGTGATCGAGGCCAACCCCAAGGAGGTGGAGCGCTATAGAGCTGGGCGGAAGAAACTCTTCGGGTTTTTCGTGGGGGAGATCATGAGTGCCACCAAGGGCAAAGCCGATCCCAAGGAAGTGGGACGCCTGCTTCGCGAAGGTCTGGACACTTAGCGCTTCTTCTTGCCGAACTCCTCACGGGCAAGGCGCGATTCCTCGCTGCAATAAGCTTCATGTCGAATGGACGCCACCTCATCGAGAATCTCAGGCGGCAGGCTTTCAGATTCATCCAGCAGATTGAGTAGGCGCCGGGTTCCACGAAGCGCCAGATCCGTGCCCTTGTCGATTTCCTTCAGCACACTCTGGGTTTCCTTCTCGATCTTTTCCTGAGGCACCAATCGATTCAAGAAACCTTCCTCGAAGGCCCGGCGGGCCGTGATGGGCGATCCCGTAAGCAGCATTTCGCGTGTGAGGGCCGCGCCCAAACGGCTGGCTAAGCGCCGCATGCCCGAGTGGCTGTAAACCAATCCCAAGCGTACCGATGGCAAGGCAAAACGCGAACCCTCTACGCCGATGCGAATGTCGGCGCAAGAGAGCAATTCGATGGCGCCGCCGTAGGCGTCGCCTTGAATGGATGCCACGATGGGCGACTCGTATCGCGCGAGCTCGTTCATCACCCGCTGAAAGGGATCGCGGTCGCGCACGCTCGCGTCGGCGTGAAAGATATTCTCGGGGATGGCATCAATGGGATAGCCGGTGCTGAAGTGCTTACCCCTAGAGGCTAACAACAAGACCGGGGAGCCCGCCGCACGAAACTGTTCGAGAGCTTCGAGGGTGCCATCGAGCATTTCCGGGGTCAGCATGTTTCGAGGAGGGTCGTTCAGGCGCAGAACAGCGCCCTGATCATTGAGAGTAACTTCCAGTTTCATCAGGAGCTTCGATCCCCTTGGTGGCGTGGCTCGGTTCGGCCGGAATTCTAGCTCAGACAGGGCACAAAGAAAAGGGGAGAGCAATGCCCTCCCCTTCCTGCTCAATGGACTTGTGATTCCGGTTTAGCCCAAGGGGCCAAGAAACATGCGAGACGTTTCGAAATCAGTCTCTAATAGTAGCTACCGAAGACGCCGAAGTCGGCGATGTCGGTGGCTCCGCTTTCCGCGTAGTCATGGCAGGAATCGAACGTACCCACGCCATTGTAGTCGGTAGCGAATTTCGCGAAGTCAGCGATGGCCACATCCTGGTCACCGTTCAGATCGGGACTATCCACAGCAACACAAACGGGCAGGCCGTTGTTGATCATGATGTCATAGGCCATGACGTAGAGATCCAGATCGTCGCAGACGATTCCATCACTCAGGTCACCGCTGACGCCACCGTCAATGGTTCCGGGATTGTCACTGAACTGACTATCACCGTTGGCATCGGTGCCCGCATCGGCCTGGCTGCTCTGACCGCCGGCGAAAGCGACGTCGGCGTGATAGAGAGTCAGATCGGTGGCGGCGAGGCTAACGGGGTTTCCATTGATATCCAGAATCTGGCAATGGATCGTGTAGTCGTTAGTACCTTCGATCAGGGTCTCACCGCCGCCGGGAGCGATGGTGAAGCGACCACAGTTGTCAGCCCAGGCGGTGGAGTTGGCGGGATCAGGGATACCGGCGCCGGCCACCACGACCAGGCCCATGACGAAAAGGGCTGCTAGGGCAAGGGTGGAATTCCTCTTGGCCATTCATAACCTCCTGAAGATGGCCGCCCCGATGAAATGCTCTTATCTAAGAAGCAGAGGGGCTGAACCGGTCAAGCTAAGGGTGCTTTGCCATTTATGGAAGCAGGGGAACTTCCAAGATCCATGAGCAGGAAAGCACTGCCCAAGTTTCAAGTGAGCCTAATTATACCCTGAATCCAGAGGGGGGGTCAACCGGGAAAAGAAAGTCAACTCCGGGTTTATAGCTCTTTAGCGAGCCCTACGACCCTAGATACGGGCACTGTGAAAGCAATCCCCGTTCCACGGCCCTCTAAGGAACCACATATTCCTGGGATCAAGTCCAATAGCTCATCGGCCTTGGATTGCTCGGCAACCGAGAATACAAGGGAGTGTTCGCTTTGACCACCGGGGAAGAAGTTGCGAAGACCAGCAAATATAGGGATTTCCTCGGTGAGGATCTGTCCCATGCCGCGGGCGTCCAGTATTGTGGCGCCCGTGATTCCCAGCTCCAGAAAAGCCTCGAGGATTTCCTCGAGTTTGTCGGGATCCAATACGATGATGAACAAAAGGACCATGCTGCTAACCACTTTCCGCTTACGACACCCCGCAGTCTTTCAAGTATTGAGGTCCTGCGCAACGGAAAAAAGAGTTTAGACGGCTCAGGATTCCCAAAGAGTCTTCTTTGTTCCCAAAGCCGTTGACACCAGCCACATACCTACTTAGAGTTACGCGTTCTTCCCCGTTATACCTCGGAGTGCCATGAGTCAGGAACTCAGCCCCCAACAACTCAGGCAGAGGATGCTAAGGCGCAAGCGTCTGGACGTTGCCAGCGCACTGCTCTACATCCTGCCCGCTGCGGCAATAGTCTTCACTTTCCGCCTAGTGCCCATTCTTGCCGCTTTCACATTCAGTTTCTTCGAAATCAAGATGGGCGCCTTGGTGGGCTACGTGGGGCTCGGCCACTACTTGAAGCTCTTCCAAGATCCGACCTTCTGGCATTCCCTGAGCACCACCCTCTGGTTCGTGCTAGGTACCGTGCCGCCGGCGATCTTTGCATCGCTCTTCTTTGCCATGCTGCTCAATCAAAAGATACGCGCCCTGGGGCTCTACCGCATGATCTACTTCATTCCGGTGGTGACCAGCATGGTGGCGGTGGCGGTGATCTGGAAGTGGATCCTGGAGCCAGAGATCGGCATCCTGAACTATCTCTTGGAAGGTTTGGGCGCAGGTCGCATGGGATGGCTCTCAGAAAGTCGCGGCATTTTCCAGATGATGGCCGGGACCCTCGGCATCAACCTGCCCGACTGGGCGGGCGGCCCGAGCCTGGCTCTCATAAGCTTGGCCCTGGTGAATACCTGGAAGGGTCTGGGCTACAACATCGTAATCTTCCTGGCCGGACTGCAAAATATTCCCCAGCAGCAGTACGAGGCGGCACGAATCGACGGTGCCGGCAGCTGGCAACTCTTCCGTTACGTCACCTGGCCCATGCTCAGTCCGACCACTTTCTACGTCTTCATCATGAGCACCATTGTGAGTTTCCAGACCTTCAGCCTGGTCTATCTCATGACCTCGCCTCCGGGTGGTCCCGAAGATTCCACCAAGGTTCTGGTCTACTATCTCTTCGACAAGGGATTCACTCCTCCGGCCAGCCTGGGACGCGCCAGTGCGGTGGCCCTGGTGCTATTCATCATCATCCTCACTTTGACCATTGTGCAGCGGCGTGTGGCCGAGAAGCGCGTGCATTACTAGGAGAGAGCGATGGCAGCAAGAGAAGGCATGATCAGAAGGATAACTGGGAGCACGACCATTCACTTGCTGCTCATTGTATCCAGTCTCACCATGCTGATGCCCTTCGTGTGGATGCTCGCCACCAGTTTCCGCGACACCATGGAAATCACGCGGGAGCCCTACGGTTTCATCCCGCAGATCTTCGCGCCGGGCTTCGGCGATGTGGGCACGCCCACCGAGGGGCAGACCCTCAGCATCAGCCGCATTTTCGCCAACTACATCGAAGCCTGGCAGAGCGCGCCCTTCGGCCGCTACTTCCTCAACACCATCTTCGTCGCCCTTTCCTGCGTGGTAGGCGTGGTGGTGACCAGCGCGCTGGCGGCCTACGCTTTCGCCCGTATGGAATTCAAAGGCCGCGACATCATCTTCATGGTCTTCTTGGCCATGATGATGGTGCCCGAGCCGGTCTATCTTGTGCCCAGCTTTATCATCATGGCGAGGCTGCATTGGCTCGACACTTACTACGCGCTCATTGTTCCCTGGACCGTGAAGGTCTTCTCGATCTTCCTGCTCAGGCAGCACTTCAAGACCATCCCCCAGGATCTCTTCGACGCGGCCACCATCGACGGCGCCAGTCGCTTCAAGGTGCTTTGGACCATCGTCATGCCGCTGTCGCGGGCGATTCTGGTGACCATCGTCATCTTCACGATTATCGGAAGCTGGAATTCCTTCCTCTGGCCGCTGGTCATGACCCACTCGCCGGAGATGCGGCCCATTCAGATTGGGCTGGCGGCATTCAGCCAGGAAGAGGGGACCGAGTACGGCCTCATGATGGCGGCCACCACGCTCAGCGTTCTGCCACTACTGATACTCTACTTCTTCGCACAGAAGCAGATCATCTCGTCCATGGCATCCAGCGGTCTCAAGGAGTGAGATGAAACGCGCACTGTTCCTCTTGCCGATTCTTGCGATTCTCCTCGGAAGCTGCGCCCCCGGGCCCAGCGAGGACGAGGTCATCTTCTGGCATGCCATGGGCCGCTGGGAACCTGCCTTGCTCGAACTGGTGGATGAGTTCAACGAGCTGCATCCCGACATGCCCGTGCGCGCCTACAACATGAGTCGCTATCAGGCCCTCAGTCAGAAGATCATCGCGGCGGTGGCGGCGGGACAGCCGCCGACCATCAGCCAGGCTTACGAGGCCTGGACCAACGAGATGCGCGCGGCGGGTATCATCGAGCGACTGGAAGATAGAGCTCGCGGGGAGGCGGGGCTGAGCGAAAGCGATTGGGAGGATATCCACCAGGTCTATCTGGACGAGTGCCGCGACGAGGAGGGCAAGCTCTGGAGCTTCCCCTTTAACAAGAGTGTACGCACGTTATTCATGAACCGCGATTTCTTCCGCAGCAAGGGCTTTGACCCAGATAAGCCGCCGACCAACTGGGAAGAGTGGAGAGACATGAGCCTGGCCATGACCGCCGACCTGGACGGCGACGGTCGCAATGACCACTGGGGCACCACGGGTCGCAACTCGGTAACCATCTTTGGAAATCTTCTGCTTCAAAACGGCGGCGATTTCTTCACTCCCGATGGCAAAAAGAGCAGTATTGCCGAGCCCGAGGGCGTGGAGGCCATGGAATACATGTGGGAGATGTTCGGCTCGCGAAAAATGGGATACTCCACTTTCGATTACGCCTATCAGAACGAGTTCAAAGCTGGTCGCGTGGGCATGATGGAAAGCTCGAGCGTTTCCCTGTCTTTCCTGCGCGGAACCATCAGTTTCGACCTGGGTGTTGCGCCGCTTCCCGGGCGGAAGAAGAACATCGCGCTGATCCAGGGAACGAACCTGGTCATCTTCAAGAAGGCCACGGAGAAGCAGAAGGCCACGGCTTGGGAGTTCATCAAATTTCTGACCAGCACCGAGAACGCCACCCGTTGGTCCCTGGCCTCGGGCTACGCACCGCTTCGCAAGAGCTGCATGGAACAGCCCAGCATGCGCGCACTTCTGGATGAGGTGCCGGGCCTGGAAGCATCCTACGAGCAGCTTCTCACCGCGCGAAGCGAGCCGAGTAATGCCGCATGGTTCGCCGGGCGGAAGTATCTTGAAGAGGGAGCCATCCAGCGCGTCATGCGTGGAAAGGCCGACCCGGGCGAAGCCCTCAGGATAACCGCTAAGAAAATCGACAACGAAATAGAGTCGGGATTCTAGAACTGTCGGCCATTGACTCATGGCCTTGCCCTAAGTTCTCACCTTCATCGCTAACAGCCAATCGCAAATGGAGTAGTCATGTCCCTCAGTTTCGAAGAAAAACTTGACCGTTACGCCGAACTCACCGTGAAGGTGGGTGTGGGTCTGCAAGAGGGACAGCGTCTCATGTTGCGTGGAGCCGTGGACGCGGCGCCACTGGTTAGACGGGTGGTTGAGAAGGCCTATCAGGCCGGCGCCAGTGTGGTGGAGGTGCTATGGGACGATGAGGCCAACGCTCTGGCCCGTTTTCAATACGCTGCACCCGAAACCTTCGATGCCATTCCCACCGCTACGGCCGACGCCTTGCTCAAAGGTGGCGAAGCCGGCGATGCGCTGCTGGCCATTCGCGCCAGTGATCCCGATTTGCTGTCGGGTCAAAATCCTGATATCGTGACCAAGGTTCAGCGCATGAACATGGAGTACATGCAGCCCTTCTCCCGGCGAATCACAGGCAAGGAAATCAACTGGTCCATCGCCGCGGCGCCAGTGCCTGCCTGGGCACTGAAGGTCTTCCCGGATCTTACACCTGAAGATGCGGTGGCCAAACTCTGGGAAACCATCTTTCGTATTTGCCGCGTGGATCAGGATGATCCTGTGGCCGCCTGGACTCAACACCTGGACAAGTTGGCTTCCTGGCGCGTCCATTTGGATGCCAAAGCCTACCGTGAATTGCGTTACAAAGCTCCAGGCACCGACCTGGTTCTTGGCATGCCGGACAATCAGTATTGGATGGGTGGGCGCAGCGTTTCCAGTCGGAACAACATCGATTTCGTGGCCAACATGCCCACCGAGGAAGTGTTCAGCGCGCCCCACCGTGAAAAAGCAGAAGGTGTGGTCACGGCCTCCAAGCCGCTGAGCTATGCGGGCACGCTTATCGATGATTTCAGCCTTACCTTCGAAGGCGGCCGAGTGGTCGATGTGAAGGCCGGCTCTGGCGAGGCCATTCTCAAGAAGCTCATCGAAACCGACGAAGGTGCTTCGCGTTTAGGCGAGGTGGCATTGGTGCCGCACAGTTCACCTATTAGCGCATCGGGTATTCTGTTCTACAACACACTCTTCGACGAGAACGCCTCCTGCCACTTGGCCGTGGGCAAGGCCTACCGCCCATGCATCGTGGACGGCGTGAAGATGAGCGACGAGGAGTTCAAGGCCGCAGGCGGCAATGATAGTCTGACCCACGTGGACTTCATGATCGGCTCGGAAAAAATGGACATCGACGGCGTTACCGATAGTGGCGAGGTAGAAGCCATCATGCGCGCCGGCGAGTTCGCCTTTGGTGATTAACCATGAATAGCTATCGCAAAGAACTCTGGTTCAGCACAGGCGCGCGCCGCGAATTGATAAACATCACGCCTGATGTCGAAACCTGCTTGGCTGAAAGCGGAATTCGCGAAGGACTCTGCCTGGTGAACGCCATGCACATTACTTCGAGTGTGTTCATTAATGACGACGAGCAGGGTCTGCATGCCGACTATGAAGATTGGCTCGAAACTCTAGCGCCTGAGAAACCGTACAGCCGCTATCGTCACAATAACACCGGCGAGGACAACGGCGACGCGCATCTCAAGCGCACGATCATGGGGCGTGAAGTGCTTGTGGCCGTGACGGATGGGCGTCTGGATTTCGGGCCCTGGGAGCAGATCTTCTACGGTGAGTTCGACGGGCTTCGGCGCAAACGAGTATTGGTGAAAATTATCGGAGAGTAGATGGATTCCTCACAGAATCGAATTGTCGCCGTGGATTTGCTCCGCGGCTTTGCTTTGCTCGGTATCCTGGTGATGAATATCAGCAGTTTCGCATTGCCCACGGGCTCCTACTACAATCCGCTTGCCTACGAGCCCACGATTCTCAATCGAGTGGTGCACGGAGTGAGTCACGTTCTGGCCGACCAAAAGATGATGGCCCTATTCTCCATGCTGTTTGGCGCCAGTATGATCCTTCTCATGCAGAAAACCGAGGTAGCCGGTCGCAAATTCGGCGGGCTTCACTATGCCCGCACGGGCTGGCTCTTGTTATTCGGAATCTTGCATTTTGTTTTCTTCTGGGAGGGAGACATCCTTGCCCTCTACGCACTTTGCGGATTTCTACTTTTCCTCTTCAGGCGCCTTCCGGCCTGGGCCGGGATCTGCTTGGGCATTCTAGTATTCCTCGCGCCCCTTACCTGGGCGCCATCTCTGCGAGTTAGCCTGGCTGAACTCGACGAGGCCAATGTACATGGCGTGGAGAAATGGTGGGCGCCTCCGCAAGAAGTCATCGAAGAGGATATCGCAATCTATCGAGGGAACTATGTCGATCAGATTGCACATCGATTCGATGAGCCCAGTGACAGTGAAGGTGATAGTGAGATCAGCGAGTGGCCTGCCGCCACACTGGCCATTGAGGCTTTTTGCCGCGCCCTGGGTATGATGCTGGCGGGTATGGGGCTTTATCGGGCAGGTGTTCTTTCAGGGCAGCGCAGTGCTTCCTTCTATCGGCGTGTGCTAGCCATCACCCTTCCTCTGGGTCTTGTGACTAGCTCCTATGGTCTTTGGAAGTACTATCAGTGCGACTATGCCTTCCCCTGGTCGCTTAGTCTCGGGCGGACGCCCAATTACATTGCTACGGTTTTCCTGGCTGGTGCCTATCTGTCCATGATCATGCTCTGGAGCAAGAGCTCCCAGCTCATGAATCTGAAGACACGATTGTCCAGCGTTGGACGTATGGCGCTCAGCAATTACATCGGGCAGACCGTCTTGGCTACCTTGATATTCTACGGATGGGGGCTGGGACTCTACGGGCGACTCAATCGTCTCGAGCTTGTAGGTGTGGTGCTAGTTATTTGGACCCTTCAGCTAATAATCTCCCCCTGGTGGCTCTCGCATTTCCGCTATGGACCCCTGGAGTGGTTCTGGCGGACCATGAGCCATTGGAAGCGGCAACACATGCGGCACTGATCGGCACACCTCTTGCCATAAGCCAAGCCTCCCCGGATTCCTCCCACGAATCCGACACGGAGGTATTCCATGCTGAAATCCGCCCGCAAGGGCCTGTATCCCCTGTTCTATACATCCCTCCTCATCTTGTTTTCCCTTCCCTCGGGCAGCTTTGCCGATGTGGTTATCACCGAACTGCTCGCCTCACCCGGTAGCGACTGGTCGGGGGACGGCACCATTGACTGGCGTGACGACGAGTGGGTGGAGATTGCCAATCGTGGCGACAGTGCCGTGGACCTCATTGACTACTGGGTTTCCGACGAGCTGGACGACTCGCCTATTCGCTATCGATTCAATGGCACTCTGGAGCCGGGGGAGGCGATTTTCGTCACGGGTCAGGAGGCGCGCGCCTGGCAACTTGAAATGGGACTGGGAGGCGCGGGCCTCAGTTTGCGCAACACCAGCGGCGAAGTTGTGCTCTATCAGGACATTGGTGATTCAGTGGCGCTGGCCGATGTGATCGCCTACGAAACCTATCAAGTTGACTACGAACGCGCGCTGGGGCGTCATCCCCTCGATAGCGATTCCTGGATGCTCTTTGACGGCCTCAATCTGTATCACGGTAGCCAAGAACCTGGATCCACGGGATGCTTGCCCTCGCCAGGCCTGATTAACGACTGCGGCGACGTGAGCACCACCGATTTGGATTGGGGCAATCTGAAAGGGCTCTACGGACTACCGGATTCTTGATTGCGGGGGAAAGCTAGTCTTTCCCCATCCGATGGCAATGCAGGCGGCACCGTACCCGGGTACGGTGCCGCTTTACATGCAGCCTCCCGCATGCTAGCTTCTCCGCATGCGAGGTAAGTCTTGAACTCACAAGCGCTTCCCCAGCTTTTCGAAGCCGCTTTCGCGGGCGATCGTCGCGCGCTCGCGCGCTTGATTTCTCTCGTGGAGAACGAGGCGCCCGAGCGCGGCGCCATCCTCGATGCCGCCATCCCCAAATGCGGCAAGGCTTGGCGCGTGGGTGTAACAGGCCCTCCCGGAGCCGGCAAATCTTCCCTTCTCGAAGAAATCGTCATGGCCTACCGCGAGCGCAGTCAGACCGTGGGCCTCGCGGCGGTGGACCCAAGCAGTCCTTTCACCGGTGGTGCACTCTTGGGAGACCGCATCCGTATGGCCCGGGCGGGGGCTGATTCCGGAGTCTTCATTCGCAGTCTCGGCAGTCGCGGTTCCCTGGGCGGGCTCAGCGCCCAGACCGAAGCCGTGCTCGATTTGTTCGACGCGGCCGGTAAAGACATGGTCTTCGTTGAAACCCTGGGTGTGGGACAGGCCGAACTCGACGTAGCCGAATGCGGCTATACCACCGTGGTGGTGCTCGTGCCCGAAAGCGGCGACGGCATCCAGGCCATGAAGGCCGGACTCATGGAAATCGGCGATATCTTCCTGGTGAATAAATGTGACCATGAGGGTGCGGCTCTCTTGGAAATGGAACTGCGCGCGGCGCTGGAACTCGGTACCAATTCTGAAGGCTGGGTGCCTCCCGTGATCCAGACCAGTGCCATCGAAGGTCGCGGCATCACCGAGGCCGTAGAAGCTATCGAGATGCACAGGGCGCATCTCGATCAAAACGGACAGCTGCCGATCCTGCGTCGTCGTCTGCTGGAACGACGGCTGAGGCGTGCCGTGGAATCCCGCGTAAGGGATGCCATCTGGGCAGATTCGAATCGTGCAGCCAGGCTGGAACTGACCCTTGATAAGCTGCTGGCCGGAGGAGTAGGCTTCGAGGACAGCCTTCGCGCCCTTCTGCCCGAAGGGCTGGATGGAGAGGAATCGTGATGGACAGGAAAATCCGCGTACTGGTAGCCAAACCGGGTCTGGACGGCCACGACCGCGGCGCACGCGTGGTGGCCGCCGCCCTCAAGGACGCGGGCATGGAGGTCATCTATACGGGCCTGCATCAGACGCCTGAAATGATCGTGGAAGCGGCCGTTCAGGAAGACGTGGACGTGGTGGCGCTCAGCATTTTGTCGGGATCGCACATGAGCCATTTCCCGAAAGTGCGCGAGCTTCTCGATGCGGCGGGCGCGGGCGACATGCTCATCACGGGCGGGGGAATCATCCCCGAGGAAGACATGAAAACACTATCGGAGCAGGGCATCGGGAAACTTTTCGGGCCCGGAACCGATACGCGCGAGGTGGTTGAGTACATTCGCGAAGAAGTCGAAGCAAGGAGATGAAGATGAACGACAACAGGGTGATGGTCATCGGCGCGGGAACCATGGGAAGCGGCATCGCACAGGTGTTCGCGGCCAAGGGTTATGAAGTGTTGATGGTGGATGTGACCGAGGACATGCTTGAGCGCGGTTTGAAAACCATCGCGAAAAGTCTCGACCGTCTGATCAAGAAGGAGAAGATCAGTGAGGCCGACAAGGACGCCATCATGGGGCGTATCGACGGCAGCACCGACATGGCCGCCGGCGCCGATGTGTTCCTGGCCATCGAAGCGGCCACCGAGAACATGGACATTAAGCGCAAAATCTTCGAACAGCTTTCCGATACGGTGGAAAATGACGCTTGGCTGGCCACCAACACCTCGAGCATTTCCATTACCGCCCTGGGAACTTCCGTGAAGGATCCCACACGTTTCATCGGTATGCACTTCATGAACCCCGTGCCCATGATGAAACTGGTGGAAGTGATTCGCGGCCTCGACACGCGCAAGGACGTGGAAGACGGCATCGTCGCCATGAGCGAGAAGCTGGGCAAGGTGCCGGTGCTGGTGAACGATTATCCCGGCTTCGTGGCCAATCGCATTCTCATGCCCATGATCAACGAGGCCTGCTACACCCTCATGGAAGGCGTGGCCGATAAGGAAGCCATCGACAGTATCATGAAACTGGGCATGGCCCATCCCATGGGGCCGCTTACCTTGGCCGATCTCATCGGCCTGGACGTCTGCCTATGGATCATGGAAGTCTTGCATCGCGATCTTGGCGACAGTAAGTACCGACCCTGTCCCATGCTGCGCAATCTCGTTGCGGCGGGACGCCTGGGCCGCAAAACCGGTCGCGGATTCTACGACTACGAATAGGAGGGCCTATGCGCCTGATCCTTTGCCTACTGCTCGCCGTTTTGATTGCTGCGCCTGCGAGCGCCATCCAATCTCAATTGGATGAGATCAGTCGCGGTACCGATCCCTTCGTACGCAGCCTCTTCTGGCCTGGGCTCGGGCAGATCCAGCAGGGTCGTATTACCGTTGGCGCAGCCTTCGCCGGTGGAGCCGCTCTGGCTTCCCTTGGAGCGTTTAATGGTCATCTGAGTTATCACTCTGCGGCCAAAGACTTCCGGAATGCGGGCGATGCTCACGCGGATGCCTTAGCCCTCGGCGACACCGACACGGCTTGGTACTACTACCAGCAACTGGAAGGCTTGGAGGCTACGGCCAACGACCGCTATGACCAGCGCAAAATCTGGTACGCAGGGCTGGCCACCGTTTGGGTTGCCAATCTGGTGGATGTCTGGTGGCATTCACGAGGTGGCGATGATCGCGTTGCCTTCGTGCCCCTGATGCAAAAAGATGGCGGCGGCCTGGTCGTCACCCTGAACTTCTAGGAGGCGGCGTGCGAAATTCAATCATGATCATCGCCTTGCTCGGCCTTCTCGCCTTCGCAGGGCTTTGGGGATGTGCCGAAGAACACAGCCCATTCGAACTGGGAGAATTCCCCGCACCCATTCTGGATGTGAGTATCACCGGTGCGGAGATTCTTGAACTCAGCTGGGATTGGAATGACGAGGAAACCGATTGGTACATGATTTACCTGGGTGGTTTCACCGTCGACGAGTTCAACAATGCGGTTCCCATCGACACGCTCATCGATTCCACGGAAACTTCTCCGCGAAGCCTTCTTGTTCCCGGTCTCACCGAGTTCGATGCAGAACTGGGGGATACGCTCTACCGTTTCATGTACTTCCGGGTGGCGCCCAAGACTAGCGGAGTCGAAGGATTCCGCAGCCCCGCCGCCTTTCCTCACAGGTAGGTGAGCATGCGCGCATGTCTCTTGACCTTGCTCCTGCTCCTTCCAGCCGCGGGCCTTCTGGCCCAGAGCGAATGGATGGAGCTGGAACCTCTAGAGGACAATGACGAGAAGAAGTCGGAGGAAGTTCTTCCACCAAAAACACTGGCGGACCTTCCCAAGAAGTTCACCTACCAGGGCAAGGTTCAATACCTGGGGCCCGTGGGCTTCGTCTATCTGGGCGATTACTATTTCATCGAAGAACTCGATCCTCAGATGGCGGCGCTTGCCTGGCGTCACGCGGCGGAGACCTGGCCTTGGGCCGGTCCCGTGCAGGATCGTTTGAACATCGTTGCGGTGCATGATGGCAACTGGCTGGATGCGGCCAATGGTTTTATGCTCGATTATCGCGAGGAAATGCCGCCCCATCGCCAGGTGGATTGGGCCTTAAGCGGCGATATTCCCCTGACCAGTGAGGACATCCAGGACATCCCTCAAGCGCCCACGGTGCTGTTTCGCCACGCACTTCAGACCCTTCGCCAGATTCCCGTGGACGATGCGCTTCTCTCGCCGCGCATTTTTCTGGAAGCTCGCTTGCAGTCTTTGGCCGGATTGGAAAACGCCGCCCTGCGTAGTTTCCAGAAACTTCCGCTGTCGGCATTGGATCTTCCCTGGAGCGATCAAGCTGCACTCATGCGCGGGCACCTTTACTATCGCAGTTTCAATCCCGAGCGGGCCCTGCTCGAGTATCAGTCCATTCTCCATCGGCATTCGGAGTTGGGCGGACGCATCGAAGAGATTCGCGCGGGCTTCGAACAGCCCCAGATTGAAGGCCAGGGGGAGCAGATGCAACTGTCCACCCAGCTCATCGGCAAAACGGCCGAGGGGCGTTGGGCCATCACCGCGCCGGAATGGAATCTTTGGCCCTTGGAGTCAATTGTGGGGCCTGGCGAAAGCGACAGTTCACCGCGCATCGTGTATCGCGGCATGGACTACTGGGTGATCAGTATGCCGCTGGGCTCGGACGAGACCGGTTGGGAGCGCGGCAAGACCGTGATTTTGAGTGGTTATCCCTGGCAGGGTGATCAGCTAAGCGAGTAGATCCCCTCAATCGGGATATTCCACCAATTCCAAAAGCACGCCGTGGGTATCCTTGGGATGCAGGAAGCAGATGCGCAGGCCACCGGCGCCCACCGAAGGCGGCGCAATGGGTTTCACGCCGCGTCCCGCAAGTTCAGTAAGGGCGGCGTCGAGGTCGGCAACCTGAAAGGCCGCCTGTTGTAGTCCCTCACCGTGTTTCTCAAGGAACTTGGCGATGGGGGAGTCGTCACTCAGGGGCGCCAGCAGCTCCACGCGACAATTACCGCCGTCGAGCATGATCACTTCGACGCCTTGCTCGGGCAGGCTTTCCCGTTCGGCCTCCACGAAGCCCAAACGCTCTACGTAATCCCTGCGCGCGGTTTCCAGATCATTCACGGCGATTCCCATGTGGTCGAGCCGCCGGAAAATACCCTTGGGTAGCATTTCCTCGTATCGCTTCACGCGCCGCCTCCCTGTCGATGTTGACCGAACACTTCGCGCAATGCGTTGCTGGTTTCTCCGAGGGTGGCGCCCAGGGCCAAGGCATCTTTCAGTTGAGGCATGAGATTGTTTTCCCCGCGGGCAGCCTGTGAGAGTGAATCCAATGCGGCGCTTACCTTAGATTGATCGCGTGCCTCCCGATAGCGTTCGAGGCGTTCCACTTGTTCATTCTCAAGCTCTGGATTCAAGGTGAAGATTTCGCCGGGTTTATCTTCACCACCGTCTTCGAACTTGTTCACGCCCACCACGGACTGATCGCCTTCTTCGATGGCCCTCTGCGCCGCGAAAGCAGCCTCGCCGATTTTTCGGCGTTGGTATCCCGTTTCAATGGCTGCGGCCGCTCCGCCCAGAGCTTCCACTTCTTCCATCATGGCCCAGGACTCTTCCTCCAGATCCCGGGTCCAGCGTTCCACCTGCCAACTGCCTCCGAGAGGATCCACCGAGTCCGCCGTTCCGCTTTCCTCGGCGATGACCTGCTGGATTCGAAGGGCGAGCTGAACGGACTCTTCAGTTGGAAGAGCCAAGGCTTCATCGAAGCTGTTGGTGTGAAGACTTTGGGTGCCTCCAAGCACGGCTGCCAAGGCCTGAAGGGTTACGCGCACCACGTTATTGAGAGGTTGCTGGGCGGTGAGAGTTGAGCCGGCCGTTTGACTGTGGAATCGAAGACGCATGAGCTTTTCGTCTTCCACGCCGAACTTCTCGCGCAGGATGCGCACCCAAAGTTTGCGAGCCGCACGGAATTTTGCAACTTCCTCAAACAGGTTCGAGTGCACGTTGAAAAAGAAAGACAGACGGGGAAGGAAACGATCCAGGGGCAGGCCTGCCTTTTGAGCTGCGCGCACGTATTCCACCGCATTGGCGAAAGTGAATGCCAGCTCTTGTGGCGCCGTACTGCCCGCCTCGCGTATGTGATAGCCGCTAATGGAAATGGTATTCCACTGGGGAGCATGCTCGGCGCACCATGCGAAAGTGTCGGTGATGAGCCTAAGACTCGGCCCCGGCGGCAAAATGTAGGTGCCGCGCGCAATGTACTCCTTGAGTACGTCGTTCTGAATGGTGCCGCGCAGAGCGCTTGCCCCAAGACCACGCTTTTCCGCACTGAGCGCATAGAAGAGCAGTAACTGGGCAGCCGTAGAGTTGATGGTCATGGACGTCGACACCGAGGCCGGATCGATACCGTCCATGAGAATTTCCATGTCTTCCAGCGTGTCGATGGCCACGCCCACGCGCCCTACTTCATTGGCGGCCAGGGGCGCGTCGGAGTCGTATCCCATTTGTGTGGGAAGGTCGAAGGCTACCGATAGTCCCGTTTGCCCCTTATCCAGGAGATAGCGAAAGCGCTCATTGGTTTCGCGAGCGGAGCCGAAACCGGCGTACTGGCGCATGGTCCAGAAGCGTCCGCGATACTGATTGGGTTGCACACCGCGCACGAAGGGCGCTTGCCCCGGCCATCCCAATTCGGCTTCGGGGTTGAAGCCCGGCATGTCGTCGGGGCCGTAGAGTGTTTTTACTTCGCGGCCCGATTGGGTGCGGAAGGGGGATTTGCGCTCACCGAATTTTCCGAGATGAGGGGAGAGGGAACGGTCTTCCCAATCTTTGCGACCGCTCATGCGTCCTCCATGATGATGCGGGCCAGGAGCGCACCGGTTTCTACCATTTGGCCGTCGCTCACGAAAACTTCCTGCACGATACCTTCCATCTCGCTGGCGAGTTCGTTCTGCATTTTCATGGCTTCGAGAATGACCAAGCCTTGGCCCTGTGCCACATGGTCGCCAAGCTTGACAAGACTCTTCACAAGGATGCCGGGCATGGGTGCCTTCAGTTCGAACAGCCCTTCCTTGCTGCCACCTCCTGTCAATTCTTCCGCAATGGACTCGAGTTCGTCGCGTACGATCACTTGGGCGCTGGAAGCCAGAGCGCTCACGGTGAATTGCCCCGAATCCCAGTTCTTCTCAACGAGATCGACCATGTAGGACTGCCCACCGATGATGAGCGAATAGATCTCGTCGCGCTCGATAACGGTTTGCTCGAGAGTGTGTGTGACGCCGTCCACGGTAATGGCCCAGCGTTCGCCGTCGGGGCTAAGGGACACTTCCTTCTTCTCGCCGTTCAGGGTGACGACATAGCGATGGGCGCTCATGATTGCCTCCTGGTCACGGCTTCTTTTCGTGCTGCCAGTTTCCATTTGCTGGGTTTTCGGGAAAAGGCTTGAAGTCCTGCGAAATTCATACGTCTACCATGCTGATGATAAGCAAGGGTCGCCGCAGCCAAGGCCACGAAGGGGAGGTCCTCGTCTTGCTCCAAGTATTCGGGGCGAAAGTGTGCGTCGATGAAGTGCGTATCGAAATCGCCCTTCTCGAATGCCGGTTGGCGGAGCAGCCATTGGTGAAAGGGAAGATTCGTTCGGATGCCCGCGATGACGAACTCGGTGAACGCTCTTCTCGCTCGCTGAATCACTTCGTTACGCGTCTGTCCATAGATCACCAGCTTGCTAAGCAGGGGATCATAGTAGATGGGCACGTCGTACTTCTCGTAGATGCCGCTGTCATGGCGAATGCCGGGTCCATTGGGTTCGCGCAGCCTCAGGATTTTCCCGGTGGAGGGCAGGAAGTCGGTGGCCGGATCTTCGGCGTAGATACGAAACTCCATGGCCCATCCGTGGGGGACCAACTCATCTTGCGTGAAGGGTAACGCTTCGCCGTTTGCGACGGCGATCTGCAGCTTCACCAGGTCCACATTGTAGGTGAGTTCGGTTATGGGATGCTCCACCTGCAGGCGCGTGTTCATTTCCAGGAAGTAGAAATCACGATTGGCATCGACCATGAATTCCACCGTGCCCGCACCTTCGTAGTCGCAGGTCTTGGCCACCATCACGGCCATTTCGCCCATCTCCCGGCGCATGGCTTCGTCTACGATGGGGCTGGGGCTTTCCTCGACGACTTTCTGGTGGCGGCGCTGAATGCTGCATTCGCGCTCGCCGAGATAAACCGCGTTGCCCTTGCGATCGGCCAGTACCTGAATTTCAATGTGCCTCGGTTTTTCAATGTATTTCTCTACAAAGACCGCCGAGTCGGCGAAAGCCTTGGCGGCTTCGGCTTGTGTGGCGTCTAGCGCAGAGGCCATTTCCGATTCGTCGCGCACCACTCGCATGCCCTTGCCTCCGCCACCTGCAGCGGCTTTGAGCATTACGGGAAAGCCGATTTCGCGAGCCAGGCGAAGCGCTTCTTCGGGGTCGCCTAAAGCGCCGTCGCTCCCGGGAATCACACGAACTCCGGCCGCGATCATGGCCGCGCGGGCGGTGAGTTTGTTGCCCATCATTTCCATGGCTTCGGGGCCGGGACCAATGAAGCCGATACCGGCATCGCGCAGAGCCCTGGCGAAGGCGGAGTTTTCCGATAGGAATCCGTAGCCGGGGTGCACCGCGTCGGCACCGGTCTCGTGCACCGCGTCGAGTATCTTGTCGATGCACAAATAGCTCTCGGTGGAGGGCGCCGGTCCGATGCAAACCGCTTCGTTGGCGAAGAGCACGTGAGCCGCTTCGCGATCGACCTCGCTGTAGACGGCCACGGAGGGGATTTCCAATTCCCGAAGGGCACGCATGACGCGCAGGGCGATCTCTCCGCGATTGGCCACCAGTACTTTTGTAATCTTGCCTGCCACGCGAACTCCTAGAGTGGAATGTTGCCGTGTTTTTTGTGGGGCATGCTCTGCCGTTTGCCGGCCAGGCTCGCGAGTCCGGCAATGAGCTTGGGACGCGTTTCCTGGGGCAGGATCACATCGTCGATGTATCCCGCTTCAGCCGCAAGATAGGGATGGCAGAACTTT
This sequence comes from uncultured bacterium, assembly GCA_964440095.1. Taxonomy (GTDB): domain Bacteria; phylum Krumholzibacteriota; class Krumholzibacteriia; order JACNKJ01; family JACNKJ01; genus JACNKJ01. The sequence goes on from CAYTPZ010000007.1 coordinate 52,354, forward strand.
TCATTGTATTCATCCACCAGTTCCTTGCGACGCGCATCGGCGTCTTCCGCTTCGGCCAATTCCTTGCGGGCCAAAATATTCACAGCGCCTTCCGCGCCCATGACCGCGAGCTCGGCGGTGGGCCAAGCGTAGTTCAGATCGGCGCGAATGTGCTTGCTGCTCATCACGTCGTAAGCGCCGCCGTATGCCTTGCGCAGCACGATGGTCATCTTGGGTACCGTCGCTTCGCAGTAGGCGTAAAGAAGCTTGGCTCCATGCTTGATGATGCCGCCGTATTCCTGATCTGTGCCGGGAAGGAATCCGGGCACGTCTTCGAAGGTGATGAGAGGAATATTGAAGGCGTCGCAGAAGCGCACGAAGCGTGCACCCTTTAGGCTGGCGGCGATGTCCAGGGCGCCGGCCATGACCGCGGGTTGATTGCCAACAAGGCCCACCGACTGTCCGCCAAGGCGCGCAAAGGCCACCACGATGTTCCGCGCGAAGTCCTTTTGTACTTCGAAAAGGGAGTCCTTGTCGGCTACGAGTTTCATGACATCGGTCACGTCGTAGGCCTGATTGGCTTCGGTGGGAATGATCGTGTCCAGCGCCGCTTCCTGACGGTCGGGAGGATCGGTGCAGTCGACGGTGGCCGGATCATCCATATTGTTCTGAGGTAGGTAGCTGAGAAGCTTTTTGGTCAGGAGCAGGGCTTCCTGGTCGTTGCCGGCCATGAAATGGGCCACGCCGCTGCGTGTGTTGTGCGTGCCCGCGCCGCCCAGTTCCTCAAAGCTCACTTCTTCACCGGTGACCATCTTGATGACGTTCGGGCCGGTCACGAACATGTGGCTGGTGCCGTCGACCATGACCGTGAAATCGGTAATGGCCGGCGAGTAAACCGCGCCGCCTGCACAGGGGCCCATGATCACGCTGATCTGGGGAATGACTCCACTGGCCAGTGTGTTGCGCAAGAAGATATCGGCATAGCCGCCCAGGCTTGCCACGCCTTCTTGAATGCGCGCGCCGCCGGAATCGTTGAGTCCGACAACAGGCGCGCCGTTGTCCATGGCCAGATCCATGAGCCGGGCGATCTTGCCGGCATTGGCGCCGCTCATGGTTCCGCCGAAAACGGTGAAGTCCTGCGCGAAGGCGTAGACCAGGCGACCATCCACCTGACCAAAACCGGCAACCACGCCATCGCCCAAGGGCTTGTTGTCTTTGATGGCCGGGTCGCTGGACTGATGGGTCACGAAGGTGCCGAGCTCCTGAAAGGTGCCATTGTCGAAGAACAGGTGGACGCGCTCGCGCGCCGTGAGCCTGCCCGACTCGTGAATCTTGTCGATGCGTTTCTGTCCGCCGCCCAGGCGGGCCTGCTCGCGCTTCTGCTCGAGAATCTCGAATTTGTCTTCGTGGGCCATCGAAGTCCTTGGGATAGAGTTAGTTGCACAACAGCGATGGGGCGATTCTAACCAGCTCGCGGCCCCAGGTCAAGGCGCGGCAACCCGGCAGAGAAACCCCACTTTCAGACAATGCGGGCTTGAAATCCTGCCAAAGATAGTAGAATTTATGGTGATCTTATGGACCCTTCCGGAGGAAACATGCACAAGATTTTATCCATCGTTCTAGCTGCTGCAATTCTGACATTCGCCGCTGCGGGCGCCATGGCCGAGGGCCAGGTCTTCGGCAAGGGCGTGAGCCTGGAGAAGGCCGTCAAGGTGAGCGATTTGCTCGAAAACCCCGACAAGTACGTGGGCGAGACCATTCGTGTGGAAGGTATCGCCGTGGGCGTTTGCTCCCATCGTGGTTGCTGGGTTGAGTTGGCCTCTGACAAGGAAGGCGATACCGTGCGCGTGAAGGTCAAGGACGGTGAGATCGTTTTCCCGCCCGAGCTTCTGGGTTCCGTCCTGGCCGCAGAGGGTGTCTGGACCGCCAACAAGCTCGACCTGGACACCACCAAGATGGTTTGCGAGCACAGGGCCAAGGAATCCGGCGAAGATTTCGACGCTGAAAAAGTCACCGAGTGCATGACCCTCTATCAGATCACCGGCACCGGCGCCATCGTTCTGGACACGCCTGAGAAGCCTCTCGAAAAGGGCTAGAGGATGTCCAGATTCCGGCGCGTCTGTCGCTGGTTGCATCGCGAACTGGGTTTCTTCACGGTGGGGCTGACCTTGGTTTACGCCATCAGCGGCCTCGCCGTGAATCATGCCCATCACTGGGATGCCAACTACCAACGCGGTTTTGAAGTGAGCCACATCGAGCCCGTGGGCACGGGCTTTACCGTGGATATTCTTCCCATCGTGCTCGATCGCCTGGCCCTGGAAGATCCTGTGAAGAACAGCTGGCGGGCCAGCGAGGAACACCTTCAGGTTTTCCAAGAGGGCAGCACCCACACGGTAAATCTGGTATCGGGTGAGGTCACCACGGAAACCGTGAAGCGCCGGGCCATGCTCTTCGACCTGAACTTCATGCATCTGAACACCGGCAAGGGTTTTTGGACCTGGGTGGCCGACTCCTACGCCATCATCCTGGCTTTGCTGGCCATCACCGGCATTTTCCTGACGCGAGGCTCCAAGGGCCTTGGAGGCCGTGGGGGAGTGCTAATGGCCCTGGGCATCGCCCTGCCGCTCATCTACGCCATTTGGATCAACCTGAGTAAGTGAACTTGAACGTGAACTTGAACTGCGATTCGAGTGGTTCTGGTTCAAGTTCACGTTCAGGTTCAGGTTGATTTTCCCGCTTAACGGGAAAAACCTTGCACTTGATTTATAGTGATACTATAGTGTCACTATTATGAGAGTTGAACTTGTAACTACACTCAAGCGTCAGGCTACCAGGATTCTCGAGGAACTTCGAAAATCCAAAGAGCCGATTCTAATCACCGAGCACGGTAAGCCGTCGGCCTATCTCATCAATGTTGAAAACTACGAATTGATGCAGAAACGAATGAGGATTCTCGAGGGAATTGCCAAGGGTGAGCGGGCCATCCTCGAAAACCGAGTCCTTAGTCAAGTCGCCGCAAAGCGGAAGATGCAGAAGTGGCTCAAATAGTCTGGGCTGAAAACGCATTGCAGGAGCTTGATGACATTGCAGAGTACATTTCCCTCGATAAACCCGTTGCAGCGGCGAGCTTCGTAAAAACCGTTTTCGCGAAGGTGGACCGCCTAGCCTTGTTTCCAGATTCAGGTCGGCGCATCCCAGAAATTCCCCGCTCAGGCTATCGCGAAATCATCGTGAAACCCTGTCGATTGATCTATCGCGTCGAGGGAGATCGAGTGTTGATTGTTCACGTCTATCGAAACGAGCAACAATTACAGGCATACCTGCTTGAACAGAAGGATGAGACAGAGTAATCAGACAACCATTTCCATCCCTCAGCAGAAGTTCAGGTTGATGTTCACGTTCATTGACTTCCCCGCTTTCCTATGTGAATCTCCCTCCGCTTTCCCCCCGCACACGGCGCAACCGAGAAAGGACTCCATGCCTTACGAGAATATTGAACTCAGGAAAGACGCTGCCCTGGCCTGGCTCTTCATCATGCGCCCCAAAGCCTTGAACGCTCTGAACTTCCAGACTTTGGACGAAATAGACGCGGCCCTGAGCGAAATCGAGGGCGACAGCGATATCGGCTTACTGATTATCTCGGGCGACGGCCCCAAGTCCTTCGTCGCGGGAGCAGATATAAGTGAGCTTCACAAGCTCGAAGGCGATGGTGGTCTTGAGACGGCTCGCCGCGGGCAGGGGCTCTTTGACCGTATCGACAATCTGCCCATTCCCGTGATCGGTGCCATCAACGGTTTTGCCCTGGGTGGCGGCTGTGAGCTGGCCCTGGCCTGCGACATGCGCATCGCCAGCGATAACGCGGTGCTGGGCCTGCCCGAAGTGAAACTGGGTATCATTCCCGGCTACGGCGGCACTCAGCGTCTGCCACGCCTAGTGGGGCCCGGATTCGCACTGGAAATGATCCTCAGCGGGCGCATGATTCAGTCGGACGAAGCGCTGCGGGTTGGGCTCGTCAACCGCGTCGTGCCGGCCGAAGATCTCGAAGCCACGGTCAAGGAGCTGGCGGCTCAGATTTTGGCCAATGGTCCCATCGCGATTCGCGCGGCCAAGGAGGCCGTGAAGGAGGGCCTGCAGCATGCCCTGGGCGGCGGACTGGAAGTGGAGGCCCGGCTATTTGCAAGCCTTTGCGGCAGCGCCGATCAAAAAGAGGGCATGAGCGCTTTCCTGGAGAAACGGAAAGCGGACTTCAAGGGTAAGTAAGCCGCATCTTCTTTGTTGATAAAGGCTTGATGCTCCGCCCCTGGCTTCGTAACTTGGACGCTCGGGCAGCTCTGAACTGTTCGAACGCGCGATCCATCCGCGAGAGTGGTGGAATTGGCAGACACGCAGGATTTAGGATCCTGTGAGGCAACTCGTGGGGGTTCGAGTCCCCCCTCTCGCACCCGACCCGCTAGCCGCCGTCCGCCTACCGCTATCCGCCAGCAGCGCCATTGTGGCGGTCGGCGGTGAGCGGTGAGCGGTGAGCGGAAAGCGAAAGGACATTTATGAGCACCGAAACGCATGAGCACACTCACGATCATTCCCACGCTCCTCTTGTGGAACTTGGAGAGGTCACCGTCGAGGAAAGCAAATCCTGGCAGCGCGTGGTGTCGGTAAGCGTGCCGGCCTCCGAATGGGACAAGGCTCGCGCGGATGCCGCCAAGAGTCTTCGCAAGGGTGTGACCCTGCCCGGTTTCCGCAAGGGCAAGGCGCCGGCCGATAAGGTCGAAGCGCAGTATGGTCCTCAGATCGATATGGATACGCTGGAGTATCTGATCCCGAGGGCCTGGCATCAGGCCACCCACGAGATCGAATTCATGCCCATTAACGATCCCGAGTATTCGGACATCGACTTCGGTGCCGACAAGCCTTTCACCTTTAAAGCCACCGTGGAGATTCGTCCCGAGGTGAAGATCGACGGCACTAAGGGCATGAAGGTGACTTGGTATAAGGAAGAGGCGCCCGCCGATGCCGCCGAGCAGACTCTGCTGGGCATCCGTGAGAATCGGGCCGAGTACAACGAGGTCGAGCGCGAAGCCCAAGACGGCGATCGCATCACCGCCGATTTCAATCAGGTGGATGAGGGCGGCCTGCCCATCGTGGGCACCCAGGTGAGCGACCACAGTTTCGAGCTGGGCAGCCCCATGATTCTGGAAGAGTTCTCAAACGGCATGCGCGGCATGTCGGTGGACGATGAGCGCACCTTCTCGGTGACCTATCCCGAGGAATACGAGCAGAAGGAACTGGCCGGAAGCACTCGCGGCTTCAGCGCCAAGCTCAAGAAGCTGGAAGAGAAACACTTGCCCGAACTCGACGACGCCTTCGCCAAGGAACTGGGCGACTTTGAAAACGTGGCCGCGCTGCAGGAGCGCATCGAGGCGAATATCGCCCTCGAGGTCGAGGGACGAAATCGCGAGCGCCTGGACGCCGCCTTGATCCAGTCTTCGGTGGCCAAGAACGATTTTGAGGTTCCGCCTTCCATGGTCACGCGCTACGTGGAAGCCATGCTCGAGGAGCAGGTGGAGCGGGTCGGCGGCGAGATGAGCGACGAGGATAAGGAAAACGCCCGCAAGAACTTCCGCCCGGGTGCGGAATTTGCAATCAAGCGTTGGTTCCTGCTCGATTCCCTGGGGAAACAGGAGGGAATTGTTGTCAGCGATGAGGACTTCGAGGATCATATGAAGAAGATCGCGGAGCAGGAGGGCGTCGAAGTGGACCAGATTCGTGAGTCATTCGCCAAGCATCAGGCGGAAGGACGGGTCCGCGAAGACCTTCTCCACCGTAAAGTACTGGATTTCCTCAGAGAAAACGCAAAAATTAAGGAAGAGGCCATTCCCGAGACTCCACCTCAGTCCCAGGGATAGGGTAAGATTTTCCAAGGATGGATACCTGATGAGTGAGACTACAAGCTACATGCCGGTTCCCATGGTCATCGAACAGTCGGGTCGGGGCGAGCGCGCCTACGATATTTACAGCCGCCTGCTCAAGGACCGCATTATTTTCATCGGGTCGCCCATCGACGACCACGTTGCGAATTTGACCATCGCCCAGCTCTTGTTCCTGGATGCGGAAGATCCGGATCGCGATATCTTCCTCTACCTGAACTCTCCCGGTGGAAGCGTGTCGGCCGGCCTCGCCATGTACGACACCATGCAGTATATCAAGAGTGATGTGGCGACCATATGCATGGGCATGGCCGCGAGCATGGGAGCTTTCCTGCTTGCCTCGGGAACCAAAGGTAAGCGTTACTCGTTGCCCAACGCCCGCATCATGATCCACCAGCCCAGCGGCGGCGCCCAGGGCCAGGCCACGGACATGGAAATTCACGCCCGCGAGATTTTGAAGACTCGCGACAAGCTCAACCAGCTTATGGCGGAGATGACGGGGCAGACGGTCAAGAAGATCGCCAAGGACAGTGATCGCGACTACTTCATGACTCCGCAGGAGGCCCTCGATTATGGCCTCGTGGATCGCGTCATGGAGAAGGCCGAGAACCTCAAAGCCGGCGATTAGGCCGGGCTTGGAGCAAACATGATTAAGTGTTCATTCTGCGGTAGAGGACAGGACGAGGTGGCCAAACTGGTCAGCGGTCCCAATGTCTATATCTGCAATGAATGCATCAAGCTCTGCAACGACATCCTCGAAGAGGAGATGGTGGTTCCACCGCTCTTCGAAGAGGAGGATTTCCCCAAGCCTGAGGAAATCAAGGGCAAGCTCGATCACTATGTGATCGGACAGGATCGCGCGAAGATCACGCTGGCGGTGGCGGTTTACAACCACTACAAGCGCATCTTCCATCTGCGCGAGGCCGACGAAGTTGAGCTGGAGAAGAGCAACATTCTCATGCTGGGGCCGACGGGCACGGGCAAGACCCTGCTCGCGCGCACGCTGGCCTCACTGCTGAAGGTGCCCTTCGCCATCGTCGATGCCACCACGCTTACCGAAGCGGGTTATGTGGGCGAAGACGTGGAGAACATCCTCGTGCGCCTGCTGCAGGCGGCCGACTACAATGTGGCATCGGCGGAGCGCGGAATCGTCTACATCGACGAGATCGACAAGATCAGCCGCAAAAGCGACAACCCGTCCATCACCCGCGACGTGTCGGGCGAAGGTGTGCAGCAGGCGCTGCTGAAGATCCTCGAAGGCACGGTTGCCAATGTGCCGCCCCAGGGCGGGCGCAAGCATCCGCAGCAGAAGTACATCGAGGTGAACACGAAGAACATCCTGTTCATCGTGGGCGGCGCCTTCGACGGCCTGCACGACATCGTCTCGCAGCGCATCGGGAACAAAACCCTTGGCTTCGGCGCGGAAATATTGAGTAAGAAACAGAAGAGTCAGGATGATATTCTTCTGAAAACCGAGCCCCAGGATCTGCTAAAATTCGGGCTCATCCCCGAGTTGGTCGGACGCCTTCCGGTGGTGGCATCGCTTCACGGTTTGTCGGAGTCGGCGCTGGTGGAGATCCTGGTGAAACCGAAGAACGCTCTGGTGAAGCAGTACCGGAAGCTTTTCGAGATGGAGAACATCAAACTGGAATTCGACCCGGGCGCCATTCGGGCCGTGGCCAAGAAGGCCACGGAGCGCAATACCGGGGCCCGAGGACTGCGGTCCATCATGGAAGAGGTCATGACTGACCTCATGTATGAGATGCCGTCCAAAAGCGGCATCCAGCGCATCGTAATGACCGAGGAGAGCATCAAAATTGGGGGCGAGCCCAAACTCTTCTTGAGCGACGACGAAGGCGCGCGTCAGGCCTAAGTCTGCGGAGTGAATACCGCCGGTCGGCCTGGCGCCGTCCGGCATTTTATTTGAGGAGAACAAGGTGGAGATCAAGTATCAGGACAAGGTATTCCATCTGGAAGACCTCTTACCCCTGCTTCCCCTGCGGGACGTTGTGGTCTTCCCCTCCATGATCCATCCCCTGTTGGTGGGCCGCCCCAGTTCCGTGGCGGCTGTGGAGGAGTCCATGCTGCATGACCGCGTTTTGATTGTGGCCACGCAGAAGGACAAGGATATCGACGAGCCCTCGGGCCAGGACATTCATCGCACGGGAACCCTCGTGCAGATCACGCAGCTGCTGCGTCTGCCCGACGGCACCATGAAAATTCTGGTGGAGGGGCTTCGCCGCGTCAGCATTCTCGACTACGTGAGCGGCGACGAGTACTTCCGCGTGCAATTCGATCTACTGGAAGCGGACGAAGCCGTAGACGAAGCCGAGGCCGAAGCGCTCATGCGCACCCTGCAGGAGAAGTTCCGCGAGTACGTGGGCCTTAACAAGCGCGTGCCCGACGGTGTGCTCATGAGTTTGGACAACGTGGAAGATCCTCTGCTCATGGCCGACACCATCGCCACGCACATTCCTGAAAAAATCGAGCTTAAGCAGGCCCTGCTGGAAGAGCCTTCGCCTGTGGCGCGCATGCGCATTCTGCTGCGCGTGATCACCGAGGAAATGGAGATCCTGGCGCTGGAGCGGCAGATCGAAACCGAGGTGAAGAGTCAGGTGCAGCGCAATCAGCGCGAATTCTACCTGAACGAGCAGCTGAAGGCCATCCGTCGCGAGCTGGGGCACGAAGACGATGAAGCCAGCGAACTGGATGAAATCGCCGGCAACATCGAAGATGCCAAGATGAGCAAGGACGGCGAAGAGGCGGCCATGCGCGAGCTGGACCGTCTGGCCAAGATGCCGCCCATGAGCCCCGAGGCCTCGGTCATTCGCACTTATCTGGAAACCTTGCTCGCCCTGCCCTGGCGCAAACGCAGTCGCGATCGCCTGGACATCGTGAAGGTGGCCGAGAAACTCGACGACGATCACCACGGCCTAAAAAAGGTCAAGGAGCGCATCCTCGAGTTCCTATCGGTACTCAAGCTCACCCGCAAGGGCAAGAAGAGCGGCAAAATGAAGGGACCCATCCTTTGTTTTGTGGGGCCTCCGGGAGTGGGTAAGACCAGTCTGGGGCGCTCCATCGCCGACAGCATGGGCCGCAAGTTCCAGCGCATCAGCCTTGGTGGAGTGCGCGACGAAGCGGAGATCCGCGGACATCGCCGCACCTACATCGGTTCGATGCCGGGACGCATCGTGCAGTCGCTGAAGAAGGCGGGCACACGCAATCCCGTGATCCTGCTGGACGAAGTGGACAAGCTGGGCATGGACTTCCGCGGCGACCCGACCAGTGCGCTGCTGGAAGTTCTGGATCCCGAGCAGAACCACACCTTCAGCGATCACTATCTGGAAGTGGCCTTCGATCTCAGCGAGGTCTTCTTCATTACCACGGCCAACAATCTGCACGAAATTCCCGGGCCGCTGCGCGATCGTTTGGAGATCATTCGCATTCCGGGTTATCTGCAGGACGAGAAGCGCGCCATCGCGCGGGGCTTCCTCATTCCCAAGCAGATCAAGGCCCATGGCCTGGTGGAAGATCAGCTGTCTATTTCCGACGCGGTGCTCGATCGCATTGTGAGCGAGTACACCCGCGAATCCGGCGTGCGAAACCTGGAGCGCGAACTGGCGGCCCTCTGTCGCAAGACGGCGCGTCAGGTGGTGGAAAAAGATGTCAGCGGCGTCGAGGTGAACTCCGAAATGCTCGAAGAGTGGCTCGGACCGCCGCGCTTCATCAACGCCATGAAGGACAAGGCCGACGAGGTGGGCATCGCCACGGGTCTGGCCTGGACCAGTGTGGGCGGCGAAACCTTGAGCATCGAGGTGCAGCTGATCCCCGGCAAGGGCGAGTTCATTCTCACCGGACAGCTGGGCGACGTGATGAAGGAAAGTGCCAAGGCGGCGCAGACCATTGTGCGTGGTCGCGCCGAACAGTGGAACATCGACAAGGATTTCTTCACCACCACCGACGTGCACATTCACGTGCCCGAGGGCGCGGTGCCCAAGGATGGTCCCAGCGCGGGCGTGGCTTTGACCACGGCGCTTGTGAGTGCGATTACGGGTATTCCGGTGCGTCACGATGTGGCCATGACCGGCGAGATCACCCTGCGCGGCAAGGTGCTGGCCGTGGGCGGTCTGCCCGAGAAAACCGTGGCGGCTCAGAGGCTGGGCATGAAGACCGTGCTGCTGCCCAAGCAGAACGAGAAGGACCTGCCCGAACTGCCCGACTCGGTGAAGGAACAGATCAACCTGGTCTTCGTGGAGAGCATCGAAGAGGTGCTTGGCGAGGCCCTGTCTGAAATGCCCGGCAGCAAGCCCGGCAAGTCGAAGAAATCTGCGCCTTCGCGTCCTTCCGGCCGCAGCGGAGCGGCACCTCCGCCGAGCTGATGAGCTGGAAACGCCTGGAGTTCGTAACGAGTGCGAAAGCTTTGGAAGGCTGTCCTCGGGCCCAGGTGCCCGAGGTAGCCTTTGCAGGGCGCAGCAACGTGGGCAAGTCTTCCCTCTTAAATACCATCGCCGGGCGAAAGGCCCTGGCCAAGGTCAGCGGTAAACCCGGCAAAACCCGACTCCTGAATTTCTTCAACCTGGATGATCGCGGTCATCTGGTGGATCTGCCCGGCTACGGCTTCGCCGCCGTGAGCAAGTCCATCAAGGCCGAGTGGGGCCGCTTCATGTCGGAGTACCTCAAGGGCCGGCCCCAGCTCATTGGCGTGGTGCAGTTGCTCGATTGCCGCCATGAGCCCAGTCAGCAGGACAAGCAGATGATCGCCTGGCTGGAGGCCAGCGAGCTGCCCTTTTTCCTGGCCCTGACCAAGTCCGACAAGATTTCCCGGGGAATAAGGCAGAAGCACCAGAGCATGATCCTGAAATCGCTGGATCTGCAAACCCAAGTGCCCCTTCAGTTTTTCTCGTCCGAGACCGGCGAGGGCAAGCCCGAGCTGAGGGCCTGGGTGGACGAGACCCTGGAAGCCGGCCGAGTGCAGATGCTTCGTTGACAGGGGGCCTCGGCCCTTCTAAATTGGGTCGGCTTTCCCATCCTTCCGAAAGGTAATCCCGATGAGCGAGAAGCGCGGACGGGCCACCGTCGTCCTGGGTGGACAATGGGGCGACGAGGGCAAGGGCAAGATTGTGGACTTTCTGGCGGAGTCGCATGACGTGGTTGTGCGTTTCCAGGGCGGCGCCAATGCGGGGCACACCATTAGAACCGAGGGGCAGGAATACATCTTCCACCTGATCCCTTCGGGCATTCTCATGGAGGGCAAGGACTGCATCCTTGGCGGTGGACTGGTGGTGGATCCGCTGGAACTGGCCGAGGAACTGGCCGGCCTGCGTGCTCGCGGCGTGGCCGTGGAGGGGCGCGTCTTCCTGAGCAGTTCGGCGCACATGCTGCTGCCTTATCACAAGGTGCTGGACCGGCTGGAAGAGGAATCGAAAAAGGGCAAGAGCATCGGCACCACGGGGCGTGGTATTGGGCCGGCCTACAAGGACAAGGCTTCGCGCACGGGCCTGCGGGCCGAGATGTACGCGAAAGATGATGAGCGCCTCGAGCGCATTCTCATGGAGCGGGTGATCGAGATCAATCGGACCATCGCCGCGCTCTATGATGCGGAGGCGCTGAGTCCCAAGGAAACCGTGGACAAGGTCATGGCGGTGAAGCCGGTGATCGAACCCATGCTGGTGGATTCGCATCGCTACCTGCAGGACGCCATGCGCGAGGGCAAGGACATACTGCTCGAGGGCGCCCAGGGAACCATGCTGGACCTGGACCACGGAACCTATCCCTTCGTGACCAGCAGCAACCCGTCTATCGGCGGGGCGATTGTGGGAAGTGGTGTGGCGCCGAAGAACCTCGGCGAGGTCATCGGCATTTTCAAGGCCTACTGCACGCGTGTGGGCAACGGGCCCTTCCCCTCGGAGCTGCATGGTGAAGAGGGCGAAACGCTGAGGCAGGAGGGCGCCGAATTCGGGGCGACCACCGGCCGGCCCCGGCGCTGCGGATGGTTCGACCTGGTGGCCGCGCGCTACTCGGCCGAGGTGAACGGCGTGACGCAGCTTGTGATCACCAAGTTCGACATTCTCTGCGGCATGAAGAAGGTGCAGGTTTGCACGGGCTATCGCATCGGCGATGAGATGCACCAGGATTACCCGCGCGATCTTGCCCTGCTGGAAAAGGCTGAGCCCGTGCTGCGCGAGTTCGAGGGCTGGGACGAGAAGCTGGGCGATGCGCGCAATTGGGACGAGATTCCAGAGGCCGCCAAGGTCTACCTGAAGTTCCTGTCCGATGAGCTGGAGACGCCCATTTTGTACGTGAGCGTGGGTCCGGATCGGAAGCAGATCATTCCCGCGGGAGAGTTTTAGCTCGAAAGTGGGGCGGGGGCTTGCGCGAAAGGCGTGCTCTCGACAGATTCTAGGCTCGGTCGCCGGGGAGGTGGTCGGGTGCTGCTGAGAGCTTGAGGCCCTCGGCAAATTCTAGGCCTGGTTGCTGGAGACAGCGACTTTGCCGACTGCTGGAAGATCGAACGATCTCGGCAAAATCCAGGCCTGCACAGCCGGGGCCGAAACTCAGGCGATATGACCCGCTAGCTCAGTTGGTAGAGCATCTGACTTTTAATCAGGTGGTCGTAGGTTCAAGTCCTACGCGGGTCACC
>CAYTPZ010000008.1:0-62178 GCA_964440095.1 uncultured bacterium
GACATTTCCCACTCCAACGATGAAGTCTCCGGGAGGAGAGGAGAGCGGGGAGGATAGAAGTAATATAGACAATCGCGGCTCACAAAACAAGTGTTATCTATAATATTAACAACGGGTTAGCGGGCACAAGGGGCACAGTTCTTGCCACCGAAAACAGACAAAAAGTCCACCCGGGTGGACGCCGGAACAAGCCGCACTCGGCGCGAAAGCAAAGAGCCGAAAACGGTGAATCATGGCTCGCTACACTCATGAAACCTGGAAGAGCCAATCTCGTCTAGTTGCTGGCAATGCAAGGGCGACAACCAGAGATGGTGGCTTGAAGATCATAGTCCTTACATGTGCCAAGATTATCCTTGACCCCAATGACTACAAAGTGTAGTTGATAGACTACGTATTGTAGTCATATTGGCGCGAGGATCTCATGTCCGAAAAACCTAGTACAACTCATTCTCTGGCAAGTCTTTTCCCAAGCCAAGTTGTCCTGGACGTCCTGACGCTTTTGTTGCTTCACCAGAGACAGGAATTCTATCAACGGGAAATTTCCGAGCGAACAGGGTCCGGCGCCATTCAGGTGCAAAGAGCCTTGAAGCGCATCATGAGCGCAGGACTTGTCTTGAGTGCTCGCCGGGGAAATCGTGTCTACTATACCTCCAACACAAGGCATCCTGCTCACGAGGATTTGAAGCGAGTGCTGATCAAGACCGTCGCCTTCGGCGATCAGTTACGTGACCGGTTGAAGCCATTCAGCAAACAAATCCACTTGGCCTTCATCTTCGGTTCAATGGCTGCAGGCACTGAGCGGTCGGGCAGCGATGTTGATTTGCTTATCGTCGGGCAACTGACATCGCGAGAGGTTGCCAAAGTACTGGGCCCGCTGGGTCGCGAAATGGACAGAGAATTCAACGCCACTTTGTATCCGGAGAAGGAGTTTCGCAGCAAGGCGCGAAGAGGAAATCGATTCATCGGGCAAGTGATCGGCGAACCCAAAATATGGCTCATAGGAAATGAACAAGAGCTTACAAACCTGGTTAAGTGAGCGACGCCTCCGGCCGCATGATTCTTCGCGCCAGGAGATCTCGGATCTCATGGGTGTCGTGGATAGGGACCTCGAAGATGCCTCCTTAGAACAGCTTTCCGCGGATCGTCGTTTCGCAACCGCCTACAATGCCGTTCTTCAGCTATCCACCATCGTCCTGCGAGCCAGTGGGTATCGCACGGGTGGAGCGGGGCATCATTGGATCACCTTCCAGATGCTGACCCTTCTTTTGAGTCCTCGCGAGCAAGAACGAACTGACTATTTCGACGCATGTCGTCGTAAACGAAACGCCGCCGACTACGATGCCTCGGGGGAGGTTTCCGAGGTGGAGGTGCTTGAGTTGATCGCTGAAGCGCGGGGTTTTCGAGATGCAGTCCTTGTCTGGCTCGAAGAAAAACAACCCGAGCTTGTGCCGCAGCTTTAGTGCTGCCGGCGTGCTTCAGTCATGCGCGCAGCTCAAGTTCTTGATAAGAAAGCGCTTCTGGGAGTTCTCCTCCATTGACTCCGCCCTTTCCAACCCCTAAGCTATTCCGCTCAGACACGCCGGGAATCCGGCTTTTTTCGACCCACACCGGGACGTGCGCATGATCATCATCCTCAAGAAAGAGGCGACCAAGGTTGAGGCCGACGAGCTTCTCGGCATTATCGAAGCCCAGGGTCTCAAGCCCCTCTACATGCCCGGCAGCGAGCGCACGGTGCTCGGCGCCCTGGGTGATGAGCGCGTGCTGTCCACCTTGAATCTCGAGGCCCATCCCTTTGTGGACCGGCTTCTGCCCATCCTCGCTCCTTATAAGATGGTGTCGCGCGAGCTTCAGGCCCACGACACGGTGGTTGATGTGGGCGGCGTGCCTATCGGGCCGGGTCACTTCACGGTGATCGCCGGACCCTGCTCGGTGGAAAGCGAAGAGCAGATCGTCGAATCTGCTCGCAAGGTGAAGGCCGCGGGCGGCAAGATCCTGCGCGGCGGTGCCTACAAGCCGCGATCCAGCCCCTACGCATTCCAGGGTCTCGAGGAGGAAGGCCTTCGCCTGCTTTCCACCGCGAAAGAAGAGACCGGCCTGCCCATCGTCACCGAAATCATCGACGTGCACGACATCGACATAGTGGCCAAACATGCCGACATGTTCCAGGTCGGCGCCCGCAACATGCAGAACTTCCGCCTGCTGCGCGAACTGGGCAAGTCGCGCAAGCCGGTCTTTCTCAAGCGCGGCATGAGCGCGGGTTACAACGACCTGCTCATGAGCGCCGAGTACATTCTCAGCGAGGGCAATCCCAATGTGGTGCTCTGCGAGCGCGGCGTGAAAACCTTCATCACCGGAACTCGCAATACGCTCGACCTGAACGCCGTGCCCTACCTGAAATCGAAAACGCATCTGCCGGTGGTGGTCGATCCCAGCCACGGCACCGGCATCCGCGAAATGGTGCTGCCTATGAGCAAGGCCGCGCTGGCCGCCGGCGCCGACGGGCTCATGGTCGAGATGCACCCTCACCCCGACCAGGCGCTCAGCGACGGTATGCAGTCGCTCTTTCCCGAACAGTTCGTTAAGCTGATGGAAGTCATCCGCCGCTACGCCGAGCTGGAGGGCCGGATCCTGCCATGAACACTGTCGCCGCGGGAAGGGCAAAGCCCCTGAGCAAAGTCCTTCCCGGGGCTGTGGATCCCCTGCGCCTGTTCAGTGCCCTGTCTGCTTCGGGCAAGCATCCCCACGCATTTCTACTTGAGTCGGCCGACGTACACAGCGGCAACGCCGAACGCAGCCTTGGCTGCGCCGATCCCTGTCTGAAGCTTTCCGGTCGCGGCCGCAAATTCGAAATGCTCGCACTGAATCGCACGGGCGAGAAAATGCTGGCGACGATGGCACCCGCCCTGGGCTTCGCCTTCGAACTCGAAGTGGAGGCAAAGCGCATCGGCGGTACCCTTCCCGAGCCGCGCGAAGGCCTGGAAGAGCGCGAACGATTGCGCGAGCCCGGTCCCATGGATCTGCTGCGCGCGCTCAAGAACGCCTTCGTTCCCGACTCAGGCGCGGGCTTCCCCCCGGGTGGACTCTTCGGCGCTTTCGCCTACGACTTCATCGATCAGTTCGAAGCCTTGCCCCAAGACCAGGCCGATCCGCATCCCGTGCCGGACTACCTCTTCTACTTCGCCGATCACTTCTTCCTGGTGGATCACATTCACGATCGCACCGTGCTGGTGGCCACGGCCTTGGGCCTGCCTGAATCCGAAGAAGAATTCGCGCGCGCGCAGGAACTTCTGCGCTACATGGAAGAGACGGCCCAAAGTGCACCGGCCCTCAATGATCTTCCTGCCCCGCCCATGTCGGCAGCCGCGAACACCGATTTGTCCGACGCCGAATACGAGGCTGTGGTGGATCGCCTGAAGGAACACATTCTCGCCGGCGACGTTTTTCAAATCGTACCCTCGCGCAGTTTCGAAGCGCCCGCCAAGGAAGAAGCACTCACCACCTATCGTCGCCTTCGCGCCTTGAACCCCAGCCCCTACATGTTCTTCCTGAGAATGGAAGAGAACACCTTGCTCGGCGCATCGCCCGAAACCGCACTAAAGGTGTCGGGCGGCCGCGCGGAAATTCGTCCCATCGCTGGAACCAAGCCGCGCGGATTGCGCGATGGGGTTATCGACGAAGACCTTGACGCGCGCTACGAGGCTGAACTCAAACTCGATGCCAAGGAACTGGCCGAGCACGTCATGCTGGTGGACCTCGCCCGCAACGATGTGGCTCGCGTCAGTCGCGCCGGCACGCGCAGGGTGGACCGGCTCTTCACCGTGGAGAAATACAGCCACGTGCAACATCTGGTGAGCAGCGTCAGCGGCGAGTTGCGCGAAGATCTCGATCCGCTTCACGCCTACCTCGCCACTATGAACATGGCCACGCTCACCGGCGCGCCCAAGGTCGAAGCCATGCGCCTGCTTCGCAAAACCGAACGCACGCGTCGCGGCTTCTACGGCGGCTCGGTGGGCTACTGGATGCTCGACGGCGACTTCGACACCTGCATCGTCATTCGCTCCCTACATCTCACCGGCAGTCGCGCCATCGCTCGCGCCGGCGCCGGCGTGGTCTTCGACTCGGTGCCCGAACGCGAGGCCGACGAAACCCGCCGCAAGGCCGCCGCGCCACTAGCTGCGCTGGGCCTCACAAAGGAGGGGGCATGAAGATACTCTTCCTGGATAACTTTGATTCCTTCAGTTGGAATCTCGTGGACGAATTCGAAAAGCGCGGGCACGAGGTGCTGGTTTATCGCAACGACGTGTCGCTGGAACAATTGCGCGCTGTCGAAGCCGAAGCGAAACCGAAACTTCTCGTGATCTCGCCCGGGCCCTCCACGCCCGATCGCGCGGGCGTCTGCACGGAAGCCCTGCTCGATTTCGCCACACGCATGCCGGTCTTCGGCGTGTGCTTGGGGCTGCAGGTCATGGTGGAGGCCTGGGGCGGCCGCGTGGGCCGCGCGCACGAAGTGGTGCACGGCAAGGCCAGTGCTGTTGCGCACGACAGCCGCGGCGTCTTCGATGGGCTGGCCAGCCCTATGGCCGTGGGTCGCTATCACAGTTTGGTGGGGCTTGAAATTCCCGACGTGCTTGAAGTGAGTGCGCAATTGAACGGGCTCGTCATGGCCGCGCGTCATCGTGAGCTGCCGGTGGAAGGCGTGCAGTTTCATCCCGAAAGTATTTTGACGCCCACGGGCGGGCTCATCATCGATCGCGTGTTAACGCTGGCGGAGGAGTACTAATGGAAACGATTCTCGGCAAACTCTACGGCGGCGAAAATCTTTCCTTCGATGAAACTCGCGAAGTGCTCGGCGCCATCATGGCCGGCGGCATGGAGCACGATGACATCGCCAAGATTCTCCTCGCGCTGAAGGAAAAAGGCGAGACGCCTGCAGAAATCGCCGGCGCCGCCCGCGCGCTTCAAGACGCGGCCCTTCCCGTGAAATGCGATCGCCGTCCCCTGCTCGACACCTGCGGAACCGGCGGCGATGGATCGGGAAGCATCAACATTTCCACGGCCTCGGCCATCGCGCTTGCGGCCAGCGGTGTGGCGGTGGCCAAGCATGGCAATCGCGCGATTTCATCCAAGAGTGGTAGTGCCGACGTACTCGAAGCCTTGGGGATTAAACTCGATTTGGAACCCGCGTCCAACGAACAGTTGCTGGAAGACCTTGGCATCGCCTTCCTCTTCGCGCCGCGCTATCACCGCGCCATGAAGGAAGTCATGCCAGTGCGCCAGGCCTTGGCAACGAAGACCATCTTTAATCTTATCGGACCCTTGAGCAATCCCGCGCGACCCAGCGCGCAGGTGCTGGGTGTGTCACGCGAGGACCTGCTGGTACCCATGGCCGAGGCCCTTCGCGATATGAAACTGGAACACGCCTTCGTGGTGCATGGCGCCGGCATGGATGAGCTCGGCCTTCACGGTACCAATCGCATTGTGAAGCTGGAGGGCGGAGAACTCAGTGAAATCGATCTTGCTCCGGCAGACTTGGGCGTTGCACCCATCGATGCGTCGGAACTAGCCGGCGGCGACGCCGAAACCAATGCCGCCATGCTACTTGAAATTCTCGGCGGGCGCGACACAGGCGCACGCGCGCAGGCTGTTGCCATCAACGTGGGGGCGGGCTTCATTCTTGCCGGTCACGAAAAGGGCTGGTCGGCGGCTTACGAGCGTGGTTTAGATATTCTCGCCAGCGGCGCAGCCGAAGGCCTGCTGAAACGATGGGCGGAAGCGAGCAAGGATCTGTCATGAGCAGCGTCTTAGACAAAATTCTCGAAGCTAAGCGCGCCGAAGTGGCGGAGCTCAAGGCAGCCTACCCGAAATACGAAGACCTTACACTTTCTGATCGCGATTTTCGAGCGGCGCTTGCCGCACCCGGTCGACGCTTCATCATGGAAGTAAAGAAGGCCAGCCCTTCCCGCGGTAACATTCGCGCCGACCTGCGCCTGGAAGAATTGCTGCCCCTCTACGATCGTCATGCCGACGCGGTGAGCGTTCTCACCGACGGTCAGTTCTTCGGCGGATGCGCGGACGACTTGAAACGTGCGCGGCGCATTACCAGTCTACCTTTGCTTCGTAAAGACTTTATCGTGGATGCCTGGCAGATCGACGAGTCCCGTCACCTGGGCGCCGACGCCATTCTGCTCATCGTAGGAGCCTTGAACGATAGTGAGCTTATCGCCTTTCGAGAACACGCGGAGAGCCTGAACATGGATGCCCTCGTCGAGGTTCACGATGAAGATGAACTCGCTCGCGCTCTCGCATTCGGCGCGAAGATTATCGGCGTGAATAATCGCGACCTTCGCAACTTGACCACTGATCTCGCCAACACCGAGCGACTGGCGCCGATGATTCCAGGCGACATCCTCACGATCACCGAATCGGGCGTGGAGTCGCGCGGCGACGTGCTGCGTCTTTCGGGCAAGACCGACGCCTACCTCATCGGTTCCTCAATACTCGCCGCCGAAAACATGGCGGCCAAGGTGAAGGAACTTGCCTACGGCCCGGTGAAAATCTGCGGCATCACTCGCCGTAGCGATGCGCTCATGGCCCTGGACGCCGGCGCCACCTGGCTGGGTTTTATTTTCCATCCGTCCAGCCCGCGCGCGGTCACCGTGGATCAGTGCCTCGAAATCACGCGAGGATTGCCCGGCCTCAAGATCGGCGTCTTCGTGGATCAGAAGGTGGAGGAGATCGTGAAGATCGCCCGTCGCTGCGCCCTGCACGGCGTGCAGGTACACGGGGCGCATCGCGAAGACGCCATTCGCTATCTGAAGAGCCACCTCGATGGCGTCTTCGTCACCTGGGCCTTGCCCGTGGCGGATGCCGCGCCTGAAATTCCCGATGTGCCCGCCGACTACTTCTTGCTCGATACCGCCAGCCCGCAGCAGGGCGGCAGTGGGCGCAGTTTCAATTGGGATTTACTCGCGAGGCTCGACCGCGCATTCCTCGCGCAGCGCGTTTTTCTGGCGGGAGGCATCGGGCCGGCGAATGTGACGGAAGCCGCCGGGGTGGGGGCCTACGCCCTGGACCTGGCCAGCGGCGTGGAGTCTTCACCGGGCCAGAAGGACGGCGAGAAGTTGTCGGCGCTCTTCGCGGCCCTACGATCCTGATGATTGTACCCGGGTACAATCGCGGTTGATCATCTGTACTGACTTTGCAAAACCCTCTGGATATCAAGTAAATAGTCTTGATTATGTCAAAAACAAGCCAATAGCCCTGATATCCAGATAGATTTAAAGAGGGCCACCATGCGCCAAGACGGTCGATTCGGATCCTTCGGCGGGTTCTATGTACCCGAAATCCTCATGCCCGCCCTTACCGAGTTGGAATCGGCCTGGCTGGATGCGCGCAAGGATCCCGAGTTCAAGGCCGAACTCAAGCGCCTACTGGCCGAGTATGCAGGGCGGCCCACGCCCATCACTCTCTGTGAAAATCTGAGCGCGCGGCTTGGCTGGTCCATCGTGCTCAAGCGCGAAGACCTGGTTCATGGCGGCGCGCACAAAACCAATCAGGTGTTGGGGCAGGCTCTCCTCGCCAAACGCATGGGCAAGAAACGGCTCATCGCCGAGACGGGCGCAGGGCAGCACGGCGTCGCCACGGCCATGATGGGCGCGCTCTTCAATCTGAAAACCGACATCTACATGGGCGCCGTCGATGTGGAGCGCCAGGCCCTCAACGTATTCCGCATGCGCCTCATGGGTGCCCGCGTGATTCCAGTGGACAGCGGCAGCGCCACGCTGAAGGACGCCATCAACGAAGCCCTTCGCGATTGGGCCACTAATGTTCGCGACACGCATTACTTGCTGGGTACCGTCGCCGGTCCGCATCCTTATCCTAAAATGGTGGCCGACTTTCAGCGCGTCATCGGCAAAGAAGCGCGAGCACAATTCAAGAAGCGATTCGGCGGCACGCCGCGTGCGGTGGTCGCCTGTGTGGGCGGCGGCAGCAACGCCATCGGTCTCTTCAAAGATTTCATCCCCAGCGGGGCCTCGCTCTACGGTGTGGAACCTGCTGGCGAAGGTTTGCGCAGGGGCAAACACGGCGCCACCCTCGGCAAAGGTTCGCCGGGTATCCTGCATGGCGCGCGAAGTTATCTGTTGCAGGACGAACATGGACAGATCACCGAAACCCATAGCGTAAGCGCGGGGCTCGACTACCCAGGCGTGGGGCCAGAGCATTCCTACTTGAAAGACCTGGAGCGCGCCGAATACTTCGCCGTGACCGATCGCGAAGCTCTCGATGCCTTTCACCTGCTGTCCGAAACCGAAGGCATCGTACCCGCACTGGAGAGTGCTCATGCGGTGGCCGGTGCCGTGAAGCTGGCGCGAAAATTCAGGCGCGAAACCGGCGGCAAGAAAACAGCTTGGCGCGAGCGCATGGGTGAGGCGATCTTGATCGGTCTATCCGGTCGCGGAGACAAAGACATGGAAACCGCTCGCCACCACTTCCCCGAACTTGACGGAGGTGGAAAATGAGCCGCGACCGTTACGCCGAAACCTTCGCCCGGCTGCGCGAGAAAGGTGAAGGCACTTTCGTGCCCTTCACCGTGCTGGGCGATCCCAATGCAAAGGCCAGTTTGGAAATCCTGCGCGCCATGGCCGCAGGCGGGGCCGACATGCTCGAGCTCGGCATTCCCTTCAGCGATCCTGTGGCTGACGGACCTACCATTCAGGCTGCCGATATCCGAGCACTCAAGGCCGGCATCACGCCGCCCAAGGCCTTCGACATCATTCGCAAGTTCCGCAAGGAGAACGACGACATTCCCATCGGGCTGCTCGTCTACGCCAATCTGGTGCACGAGCCGGGCTTGGTGAAATTCTACGAAGACGCCGCCGCAGCCGGCGTGGACAGCATTCTTGTGGCCGATGTTCCACTGGAAGAATCCGCGCCTTTCCGTTGGGTGGGCGAGAAAACGGGCGTGGGACATGTTTCCATGGCCACGCCTCTCACCGATGATATACGGCTCGCCGAAACCGCAAAGCTCGGCGGTCCCTACCTGTATGTGGTCAGCCGCCTGGGTGTCACGGGTCGAGATACTAGTCTGTCAAAGAGTGCCAAGCCGCTGCTTAAGCGCATCAGAAAACATGGCGGGCCACCGACCTTGCTGGGCTTCGGCATCAGTAAGCCCGAGCACGTGCGCGCAGCCATGGCCGCAGGCGCCGACGGGGCCATCAGCGGCAGTGCCGTAGTTGAGCTAATTGTGAAGGGCGGAAAGGATGCCGCCAAGATTTCCAAAGCGGTGAAACGTTTCGTTTCCGAAATGAAGAGGGCCACGCGCTAGGCAAATCACTTGAGTAGGGTCACCTTGCTTCGCGCTCGAATTCCCTGGGACTCAAGCTCAACAAGATAGATTCCCGAACTCAGCACATTACCCTTGTCGTCACGACCATCCCAGGAAACGCGATGCGTTCCGGCGTGGCGGGTTTCATCCAATAGCTTTCGAACCTGCCGGCCTTCTACATCGAAAATTCTCAAGCTCAATGGAAAATGCTGATGGCCATCGGCATCCAGCGTGAAGCTGATGGTCGTACTCGGGTTAAAGGGATTGGGCGAGGAGGGGTTCAACAGAAGTTTGCCAAGGATGGGGCGATCATCGTCAACGGAGGTCGGATCAATTCTGTTGAAGCTATCGAGGACTTCCCGGAAGCTGCCGTCCGGGTGGAAGCCTCTCATTTCGGCGGTGAAGCTACCGGGTTCAACCGTCACCTTGACGTACTCGTGAATGAGACCGCCTTCGATATCGGGTGCCACATCATGGTATCCACCCACCGTCATATGAGGCCAGTCGGTCGTGAGCGGCTCATGGTGATCGAGCCAGCTGGCTCCACCGGTAACGCAGTAGAAAACATCGTTCAGCAGCCCGCGATTATAGCCGTGCATGTGCCCACTGAAGCAAACATCCACCTCATATTGCTCAAGCAAGGGAACCAGATCATTTCGAAGATTCTCCTGACCGTCATACCAGCGCTCATAAAAGGGCGCTCGGTGGACGAAGACGAAAATGAAGCGCGCCTGCTGCGCGGCGGCCGATTGAAGATCCTGCTCGACCCAGGCCGGCACATCGTCAAGTTCTCGCAGGTAGTCGATGCAGATGAAATGACATCCGCCGTAGTCAAAGGAGTAGCTGCCGTATCCACCGTGGAATGGCGGCCCAAGATCGCGGCTGGGCATGTCGGCGAAGGAGCGTATGATGGCGTCGCTGCCACCGTCGTGATTACCCCATGCGACAAAGAAGGGCACTCCCTTTCCCGCAAGTCGCCTTACTGGACGGTCCACGAAGAAGACGCGTGTGTCGGAGTAGCTTGAACCGTTCTCGGCCAAGTCGCCGCAGCTGACTGCAAAGTCCACATTATCAGCCACCATATGATCGAACATGGCCTTGCTTGGCTCGGTCAGATCGCGCTCGTAGTCGCCGCCGTTGTAACCCTGACTGTCGCTCCAGACTGCAAAACTGAAGCTCGTTTCCGTTGCGGGCGAAGTCGTGAAGCCCATGTCTTCACTGGCCATGTCATCGAGTACTACGCGGAAGCGATAATCACTTGCCGCATCGAGACCGGTCAAGATGGCCTTGTGAATCCAGGTTTGGTTGTCCGAATCTTCGAAGGTGGATACCTGGCTGCTGCCGTAACTGTCATCCAGTCCGTACTCCACCGTGCCCGCGATGGCATCCTCGGTTTCCCACATGATGGTGATGCCGTCTGGTTTCACATTCTGAAGATAGGGCGGCGTTACGAAAGAGGTGATTCCACCCAGGCTGCCCAGGTTCTCGACCTCGTCGGCAGTGAGTGCTGAGTCAAAAAGGAGGATGCGGGAAACATCTAGCTCACCGTCCTCGTTGTTCTCATCTGCGAAAAACAAAACGCTGGGATCCATGCTGAATCGGCCGTCCACCCCTTGGGCATTCCCATCGAGGATTCTGTGGCCATCGGCATAAATTTCAAAGCGATCGCCATTGTCGACGACCACGGCGATGCGGTACCAGGTTTTCGCGTCCAACATTCGCGGAAAGGAATAGCCGGTCGCACTCACGCCGACCTGTCCCGGGGGTGAGATGAATACTTCGCCGTCGTTGCTGTTGCTTTCATTCGTCTGCAGGAAGCAATGCCACATGCCGCGTCCGAAGGTCTGCAGGTCGAAGACGATGGTGTATTCGTTGACCAGCGAGCCTCCACCGTTGGGGGCAATTCCGTGGATACAGGTGTAGTGGCTGCCCACGTCGATGCGGGATGCTCCGTCCAGTTCAAAAATGCCTGGAACGTATTCATGGCTGCCGGTCAGCTGCAGGTCGGCCCCAAGGGTCGCCGCGCCGAGATCCAGAGGGTTGTCGAAGTCCCACTGGCCCACCGGCGATACTTGTCCCAGCGCGGCTGTCGCGAAGGTCAGGAAGAGTGAAGCGAGAACCAGGGACCTGTGAAGCGCGAGGGGTTTTCGTCTATTCATACTTCAATTATAGCATAGAGTGTCAGAGGTTCATACGACCGGCGAACAAGTCCTAGGCCGGCACGCTATTGATCTGATGGCAAGTTGCTAAGGGTGGAAAATTGGACCCTGCAAACCGAGTTTTCCGCCTTCACCTAGCTTGTATTGCCGCATTGACCCGATCTTCCCCCACTGATAGCCTCCGCCAATACCAAGGAGGCCCCCTTGAGCGACGACCAACAACAACTTCCCACCAGTCTGGATCCGTCCGCCTATGAACCGGGCGCGGGCGACACCTACAAACCCGTTGTCCCCGACCACATGAATCTCACCGAGATCACCTGGCGGGCCGTCATCGTGGGCATCGTGCTCGGCGCCCTTTTCGGTGCGGCCAACGCCTACCTGGGGCTGAAGGTGGGCCTTACGGTCACCGCGTCCATTCCTGCTGCCGTCATCGCGGCCTTCTTCTTCCGCATCGCCAAGAAGAGCACCCTACTGGAAAGCAACATGGTGCAAACGGTCGGCAGCGCGGGCGAGTCGGTGGCCGCGGGCGTGATCTTTACCATTCCCGCATTCTTCCTCTGGGCCGCCGCCGATCCGGCCGCCGATCCCGGCGTGCTGAAAATCTTCATACTCGCCCTTTTCGGCGGACTCCTTGGCGTGCTCTTCATGATTCCCCTGCGCCGCTATCTCATCGTCAAGGAACACGGGCATCTGCCATACCCGGAAGGCACGGCCTGTGCGGAAGTTCTGGTGAGCAATCAGAAGGGATCGTCCAAGGCCTACTTGCTTTTCCAGGGTCTGGGCCTGGGCGCGGCCTACCAGTTCCTCATGCACGAAAAGCTCTGGCAGTTCTGGCACAAGGACGCCGGCGGCAGCTTCCGCGATCGCTATCACATCGGTATGGAAGTCACTCCCGAACTCCTCGGCGTGGGATACATCATCGGCCCGCGCATCGCCGGCCTCATGCTCGGCGGCGCCACGCTCGGATTCCTCGTCCTGGTGCCAACCATCTCCTACTTCCGCGAAGCCAGCGGCATGGGATTTATGGGCGTCAGCGAAATTCACGGCAACTATGTGAAGCTCATCGGCGCGGGCGCGGTGGCCTTCGGCGGTATCATCACCTTGGTCAAGAGCCTGCCCACCATCGTCAGCAGTTTCACGGCAGGCATCAAGGGCATTGCCTCCAGCGGCGAGGTCAAAGAAGAGGTGCGCCGCACACAGCGCGATCTTCCTGTTAAAGGAGTCATGATCACCGCCGGCGTGCTGGCCCTTCTGCTTTGGGCCCTGCCCGATTCCATCATGCCGGTGAACCTTGTGGGCGCAATCTGCATGGTGATCTTCGCCTTCGTTTTCGTCACCGTAGCCAGTCGCATTGTCGGCTTGCTCGGTGGCAGCAGTCTTCCGGTGAGCGGCATGACTATCGCCACACTACTCGGCACCGCCGCCCTCTTTGTCGCCATGGGATACACCGGCAACGCCGCCAAGTACGCGGTGCTCAGCGTAGGCGCGGTGGTTTGCATCGCGGCTTCCATCGCGGGCGATACCAGTCAGGATCTCAAAACCGGATTCCTGCTCGGCGCCACACCGCGCCGCCAGCAGATTGGCGAATTCATCGGCGTGATCACCGCGGCTCTGGTCATGAGTTTCACCATCTACCTGTTCCGTGAAGACATCACCAACGGTGTGCTGCTTGCGCCACAGGCGAATCTCATGCGCACGATCATCGATAGCGTCATCGGTGGCGATGTGGCCTGGGACCTGCTCGCCATCGGCGGCTTCGCGGCCATCGTGGTGGAGCTTCTCGGTATGAGCAGCCTGGCCTTTGCGGTGGGACTCTACCTGCCCATCGAACTGTCCATGCCCATCATGGTGGGCGGCATCATTCGCTGGTGGACCGAGAAGAAGTTCAAGGGCGACGAGCGCAACGAACGCCGCGAGCAAGGCGTGCTGTTCAGTAGCGGACTTATCGCCGGCGCGGCCTTCATCGGACTTCTCGCCATGATCTGGGTGATGCTCGCCGAGAAGCTCGGCCACCTGGCCAGCGCCCGTGACTGGCTGCTGAATCTTACCGACGGTGCGGGAGGCGCTTGGCCGCTGATTCCCTTCGCCATCCTGGTTTTCGCCCTCTGGTTCCGAACGCATGGGCGCATGAAAGAAGAAGCATAGATGTGGAGCCTCTTTCTTAGCTTCCTGAAGGTGGGCACCTTCGGTTTCGGCAGTGGCCCGGCCATGCTGGCGCTCATCGAAAAGGAAATGGTGGGGAAGGGGCTCATGAGTCCCGAGCAATTCACCGAAGGCGTGGCCACGGGCATGGCTCTGCCCGGGCCCATCGCCACAAAGGCGAGCCTCTATTGTGGATACCATGTGGCCGGAGTGCCGGGCGCCCTGCTCGCTCTTGTGGGGATGCTGTTGCCGAGTACCTTGGCCATGTTGCTTCTTGTAAAAGTCGTACATCATTTCCGGGGAAACCCGAAACTGGATGGCGCCTTGCGCGCTATGAAGCCCGTGGTGGTCGCCGTCTTCCTATTCCTGGCCTTCGGCGCCACCCGCGGAATTAGTCCTCGCTGGGACACGGTCCTTCTCGGCACCGTGGCGCTGGTTCTCTTGCTTTTGAAAGTGGATCCCGCCTGGGTCATTATCGGGGCCCTGGGTCTCGGCCTGCTGTTCTACTAGTTAAGGAGTCAAGATGGGGAAGCTTCAATTCGCTCCTGCTCTCGCGCTCGGCTGGCAGATCTTCACCAAGGATCCGCTGAACCTCATTCTAGGCGCGATCATCGCGGGCGTGCTCAGCCTGACCGTCTTTCTCTTTCCTGTGATGATTGCCGGATACGTCTTCCTGGCGCGCCGCGTGGCCAAAAGTGAAAAAGCCGAGCTGGGAGATATCTTCCACGGCTTCAACGATTTCGGCCGCTACCTGCTGGGCGTGATCATCTGCCTGCTCGCCATGCTTCCGGCCATTCTCCTGTACTTCGCAACCTCGGGTCTTGGTGTGATTGCCAGCGCGGTGGTTATGGGTCTCTTGCTGCCTTTCTGGCCCCTCATGGTCGACAAGAAGCTGGCGGGAGCGGACGCCTTCAAGGAAGGCCTCGAGTTCTACAAGAGGGAATACCTTGCGGCTACGATCATCGCCCTCCTCCTCATAGCCCTTAGTATCGTGGGCAGACTGACCTTCGGTGTGGCGTATCTCATCACGGTTCCGCTGACGGCCACCATCATGCTGGCTGTCTACGAGCAGTGCTACGGCTACACTGAAGAGGAAGAAGCGGTGCGTGAGGCCGAGTTCGAAGATGTTCCCCCGAGCGAGCCCGCTCCCGAGCCGGAGCCCGTAGCCGAAGCCGAGACGCCCGCCGCCGAGAACGAGGAAAAGCCGGAGGCTTAGCATGGCAGACCGCGAAGTCCTGGGAAAAACGCAGCCGCTCATCGCCATGCTGCACCTGCCTCCAAGTCCTGGTGTGGAGGGCCACCGCGGTGTGGAGGCATCTGTCGAAAGCGTTTTGGGCGAGGCCCGTCTCTATCGCGAGGCGGGTCTTTCCGCGCTCATGATCGAGAACATGCACGATTTCCCCTGTGTCCGCGAAAGCGAGATGGGACCGGAAGTGGCGAGTTTCTTCACGCGCATCGCCTGTGAGCTTCGTCGCGAGTTGGGCGAGGAATTCCTGCTCGGCGCCCAGGTGCTTTTCGCCGCGTCGAAGACCGCGCTGGCTGTGGCGCAGGCGGCCGGTTTCGATTTCATCCGTGCGGAGGCGTGGATCTACGGACATCTCAGCGACAAGGGATGGATCGACGGGCAGGCCGGTCCGGTGAAGCGCTATCAGCATGCGATCGGCGCGGGAAAGGTCGCTTTGTTCACGGACATCCAGAAGAAGCATGCCAGTCATGCGGCTACGGCGGATCTATCCATCGGGGATTTGGCGGGCATGCTCGAGTTGCACAAGAGCGACGGCGTCATCGTCACCGGCGGCGCCACGGGTGAGCCTCCTGCCCTGGCCGACCTGGAAGCCGTGCGCGGCGCGAGCAGTTTGCCGGTGATCATCGGTAGCGGACTCAGCGCCGAAAATCTTGCCGACTACGCGCCCCTGGCCGATGCGTTTATCG
Organism: uncultured bacterium; assembly: GCA_964440095.1. Taxonomy (GTDB): domain Bacteria; phylum Krumholzibacteriota; class Krumholzibacteriia; order JACNKJ01; family JACNKJ01; genus JACNKJ01. Next base: position 15,562 of record CAYTPZ010000008.1, read on the forward strand.
TGGGGTCGGTTTTCAAAGAAAAAGGACGCTGGAACGCGCCCCTGGATCGCCGACGTATCGACGCCTTTTTACAGGCCTATAGTTACCTATAGTGGACGGATCCAAGTTTAAAAGTCTGATTTACCTGAGAAAATGGAATGAATCTCGTGTAAATCTCAACTACAGCTTGAAATTTACACAGACCTTGCCTATAATCCGGGCATGATACACAGGGACATCAAGGAAGAACTGCTCAGGGGTTCGAGTGAGTATCCCGTTGTCACCGTGCTGGGACCTCGGCAATCGGGGAAGACCACCCTGGTGCGGAGGGTGTTTCCGGAGATGCCCTATTTTTCTCTGGAAGATCCCGACACCCGGGCCGCGGCTGAAGCGGACCCACGAGGATTCCTGAACCAGGCAAAGAGCGGCTGCATTCTGGACGAAGTTCAACGCTTTCCCGACCTTCTCTCCTACATTCAGGGGATCGTCGATAATTCGAGTGCTCGCTATATCCTGACCGGGAGTCATCAACCTCTGCTTCATGAGGCGATCAGCCAATCCTTGGCCGGCCGAACGGCCATGTTGACATTGTGGCCCTTCTCGATCTCAGAGCTTCGTAGCTATAAGAAGGATTGGAATCCCTTTGAGCTTATTGTTCGGGGAGGATTTCCAAGGTTGCATGATGAGAGCCTGGACCCGAGACGGTTTTTCAACAACTATCTTCAAACCTATATCGAAAGAGACGTCCGGACCCTGATTCAATTGCGCGACCTCAAGCAGTTCCAGATTTTTCTGACTTTGCTGGCCGGACGAGTGGGACAACTTCTGAACCTGACCTCGTTCTCCAATGATGTGGGAGTGTCGAGTACGACAATCAGAAACTGGTTGAATGTCCTGAAGGCGTCCTACCTCGTCTTAGAGCTTTCCCCTTACTTTGGAAACATCCGTAAACGACAGATCAAGTCTTCCAAGCTCTATTTTACCGACGTCGGGCTTGCGTCATACCTGCTCGGGATTCACACGGAGGAACAGGCATCCCGCGACCCCCTTCGGGGCCATCTCTACGAGAACCTGGTGATTTCCGAAGTCATCAAGGGCGCCTTGAATTGCGGCCTCCGGCCGGAGGTCTACTTCTATCGCGCCTCGCATGGCAAGGAAGTTGATCTGATAATCAGGGAAAATGGGAAGCTCACGCCCGTGGAGATAAAGTCATCCAGTACATTTTCGGGAAGCTTTGTGAAGTCCATCGAGCATTTTCATGGAGTGCTTCCAGGACAGACAATCCCCGGCGCGGTTCTCTACACGGGAGAAATGTCGCTTGAGCTTCGTGGAACGAGAGTTTTTAATCCCTTGTCCGTGGACAATATCTGGGAACATCTGACGGGAATGGGAAACTGAGCCTGGACCCGTGTCGGGCTAAAACAGACTCGGGTGCCTGACCAATTCTCCATCGACCATGAAGATCACGTCCTCGGCGATGTTCGTCGCCAGGTCGCCGATGCGCTCCAGGTTCCTGGAAATTGAGATGGCATGTATTCCGCGCTCAACGTCTTCTCGATTCTCGACCAAGGAATCACGCACGTGACGGAACATGTCGCGGTTGGCTTCGTCGATGCGATCATCCATATCGAGAACCTTGCGGGCGAGATCCACGTCGGTGCCGACCAGGGAATCAAGGCTCATGGAAAGCATTTTCCGCGTTTCTCCCGCCATGCGATTGAGTTCGGGCGCGCATTCCAGCGCGGGACCCTCGACGAGTGACGCGGCGCGACGAGCCATGTTCTTGGTCAGGTCGCCCACACGTTCCAGGTCGTTGTTCACCTTGAGCACGGCAATGATGAAACGCAGGTCGGCGGCCACAGGCTGATGCAGGGCAAGAATCTTCAGGCAGCTTTCTTCAACTTCAACTTCGCGCCTATCGATTTCCTTATCGCCGGCTATGACTTCCTTCGCCAACTCCGCATTGCGATGGGAAAGCACGCGCTCGGCTTTTTCCATGGCCTGCTCCACAAGGGAACCCACGGTGAGGATCTCTTTCTTGAGCTGATCCAGGTCTCTTTGTAAGTGCTTCACAATCTCTCCCCGCAGCCCAGGGGCCGCTTTCGAATGCTAGCCGAATCGGCCGGTAACATAGTCTTCCGTGCGCTGCTCGCGCGGGCGTGTGAAGACCTGATCGGTCTCGCCGAACTCCACCATGGTTCCCAGGTCCATGAACGCGGTGTAGTCCGATATACGCGCAGCCTGCTGCATGTTGTGCGTGACGATGACGATGGAATATTGCTCCTTGAGTTCGAAGCAGAGATCCTCGATGCGCCCGGTGGAAATGGGATCCAGGGCCGACGCGGGTTCATCCATGAGAATGATTTCGGGCTTCATGGCCAAAGCACGCGCAATACAAAGACGCTGCTGCTGTCCGCCCGAAAGAGAAAGACCCGATTCGTTCAGACGATCCTTCACCTCATCCCATAGATTAGCCTGCTTAAGGCTGGTCTCTACCAGTTCAGGCGCATCCTTCTTGCCGACCTGCCCGTTGATGACGGGTCCCCAGGCGACATTTTGAAAGATGGTCTTGGGAAATGGATTGGGTTTCTGGAAAACCATACCGATGCGCGCCCGTACCTCGATCGGATCCACACCTTTTCCATACAGGTTCATACCCCGGTAAAGCACTTCACCCTTCATGCTCACGTCGGCGATGAATTCGTTCATGCGATTCAGCGAACGCAGCAGGGTGCTTTTCCCGCAACCCGAGGGCCCGATAATGGCCGTGATGTGTTTCTCTGCAATGAGAAGGCTGGCCTTTTTCACGGCCTCGGTCTTTCCATAGAAAATGCTCAGATCGCGCGTCTCGAGAATGAGAGGCGCGTTGGGTTGCGTAAAGCCGGTGTCCCGCGTATCGGCGGAAGTGCTTTTTCTCATGTTCAGGGCCTCGCTTGTATTTCGGGCCGTAGTCGTGGCGGCGCTCATCGGCGTGTCCTCTGGGTTCGATAGCGGATGTAAACCGCCGCAGCATTCATCACAAGCAGCACCACGAGCAGCACGATAATGCCCGCCGCGGCTAGTGAGTGGAAATCTTTTTGGGGCCGAGACGTCCAGTTGAAAATTTGGATGGGCAGCGCGGTGAAGTCGTCCATGGGGCCGTCGGGCGTGAAGGCGATGTAGGTAAGCGCGCCAATCATGATGAGCGGAGCGGTCTCGCCGATGGCGCGTGATAGGGCCAGGATCACACCTGTTAGCATGCCCGGCAATGCGGAAGGAAGTACATGGTGGCGAACGGTTTGCAATCTTGTGGCGCCCAGGGCCATGGCACCCTGTCGCAACGACTGTGGCACGGCTTTAATGGCCTCGCGCGATGCGATGATGATCACCGGCAAGATGAGCAAGCTCATGGTGAGTGCGCCGGCGAGAACGCTGCGGCCCAGACCGAAGGTTCGCACGAAGATTGCCAATCCCAAGAGGCCATACACGATGGACGGCACGCCGGCGAGATTGGCGATGTTGATCTCGATGAATGTCTTGAGGCGTCCTGGCCTGGAAAACTCTTCCAGACATACGGCGGCGGCCACGCCCACGGGCACGGAAATGACGGCGGTTAGGCTGATGAGCCAAAGGGTGCCCGCCAAGGCCGAAAGAATGCCGGCCTTATGAGGGAAGCGGGAGGAGAAGCTCGTAAGGAAATTCAGATCGAGCCAGCCGCCACCTTCGCGAAGCACGCGCGCCAATAAAATAGCGAGCAGCACGACTCCCAGACCTGTGAGGGCCGCGAAACCAATGCGTGCCAAGCGCGCCTGCTTGTGACGCTTACCCAAGTTTGAAATGCCGACCCAATTGCCCTGACTCATTCGTAAACCTCCTGGTACTTCTTGAGGATGCGACTGGCCAGAATGTTCATGCCCAGGGTGATCAAAAAGAGCAGAGAGCCCACGGCGAAAATGGTCTGGTACTCCACGCCGCCGGCGGGTGTGTCACCCAGACTTACCTGAACAATGTAGGCGGTCATGGTTTGGATGCTCTCGAGCGGATTGGCCGTCAGGTTCGGAGTGGCGCCGGCGGCCAGGGTCACGGCCATGGTCTCGCCGAAGGCGCGGGAGGCCGCGAGCACGAAGGAAGCGAGAATGCCCGACAGGGCTCCCGGCACGACCACCTGTGTGGACACTTCCAATCGCGTGGCGCCGAGGGCATGTCCCGCCTGGCGCAGGGAACCGGGTCCGGCGCGAAGGGCGTCGTCGCAAAGCGATGCCACCATGGGCAGGATCATAATGCCCACTACAACCGAAGCGCTTGCCGCGTTGAAAATCTTGGTCTGGGGCAGAATGCTACGGAGCAGGGGGGTGACGGTTGTCAAAGCAAAGTAACCGTAAACCACGGTGGGCACGCCCGCGAGAATTTCCAGGATGGGTTTCAAGATGCTGCGGGTGCGTTCACTTGCATATTCACTCAGAAAGATTGCGCTACCCAGGCCCACGGGCAGAGCGATGAGCGCAGAGCCCACCACGATCATGGTGGTGCCTCCCAGTAGTGGAAGCACACCGTAGGATCGCGGTTCAAGCAGGGGTGTCCAGGTCAGGCCGAAGAGAAAACTGAAAACCGGGACCTCTCTAAAGAAGTCCCAGGTTTCGCGGCCAAGCACCATGATGATGCCCGCCGTGGTAATAATGGAGAGGAGGGCGCTAAGAAGCAGCAGGCTTTTGATGCCCTCCTCTCCGGGTCGACGCCGCTTGGCGAATCGGAGGTCGATTGTGTCTCTCATTTCCTCTTCCCAGCCGCGTCTAAGAAATGCTTTCCTACCAACTCAGAATCTCGCTGATGCTGTGGTCGCCACTCTTGGCCTTCTCGGTGTTGAAAACCGAGCCGGTCTTCAGTTCCGTGAACTTGGCCATGGCCAGCTCGTAAGCTTCATCAGGCAGCGCCACATAGCCGACTTCGGCGGACAAAGTCGCCGCGTGTTCCATGTAGAACTTGATGAAGGCCTGTATCTCAGCGCGCGCAGCAGCAGGCTTGTTGACGTAGATGAAGAGGGGACGGCTCAGCGGTGCATAGCTGCCGATGTTGATCGTGGTCTCGGAGGGAAGCACCGGTCCGGCGCCGCCGTCGATGGGCACGAGCTTGAGCTTGTCCTTGTTCTCTTCATAGTAAGCGTAGCCGAAGTATCCTAGAGCGGCCCTGTCGCCGGCGATTCCGGTCACGAGAACGTTGTCGTCCGCGCTCGCGGTGTAGTCGGGACGACAGACCTGGCTCTTACCGTTCACCACTTCGGTGAAGTAGTCGAAGGTACCCGAGTCCACATCGGGGCCGTAGAGCGTGATGGGTTCGGCGGGCCAGCTGGCGCGCACATCTTTCCAGGTCTTCACGGTGCTGCCGGGCTGCCAGATCTTGTGCAGCTCGTCGATGGACATGTAGTCGACCCAGTCATTGGCCGGATTGACCAGAACCGAAAGCCCGTCGAAGGCCACGGGGATCTCGATGAACTCCATGCCCGCTTCCTCGGCCATCTTGACTTCCTTCCCCTTGATGGGTCGCGAGGCATCGTTGATGTCCGTCTCGCCCGCGAGGAACTTTTTGAAGCCGCCGCCCGTGCCTGAGATGCCCACGGTCACGCGCAGGCCGCGATGGAGATTCTGAAACTCCTCGCCCACGGCCTCGGTGATGGGAAATACCGTGCTCGAGCCGTCAACACGGACCGCTCCGGTCAGACCCGAATCTTTTCCCCCGTCCTTCTCGCCGCAAGCGGAGAGAAACAGAACGGGTAGAATCGCCAGTAAAAAGACTCGCTTCATCTCATCACTCCTTCACGCCCGATCAGGGGCGGATTCGGTTTAGATTTTTCCGTAGAAAGTCAGAACGAATTCCGACTCACTATCGACGCCATCAGCTTCGTAACTGGTCACGCGGAAACTGGGCTGGACGAAGAAGTTCTCGTGAGCTTCCAAGTCGAGGCCGAAGAGCATGAAGTTGTGGCTGTCATTGTCGGTGTCCACGTCGGGGTCGACCATGTCGTAGCGACCCATGACGTAGGCGCCCTCGGTGATGGGAGCGCGACCAAAGACCGAAATGCCGCTGCTCTTCAGATCGTCGGCGTTACCATTGGTGTACATGCCGTACTGGCCATAGAGCTCGAAGGCGCCCGCATCGTATCCGACCAAACCTTCGAAGTAGGTGTTGGCTTCGGTCAGGTTGCCACCGGGGGTGTTACTGGTGAAGAGACCGGCCAGGTAGAGGCCGGGAACCGGCTGGAAGGCCAGGCGGCCGGCGAAACCGATGCCGTCCTTGGCCACGGGCTTTTTGTAGCCGTTGCCGTTATTGAGGTCGAAGAAGTATTCCACGGTGCCGTCGGCGGCCTTGCCCTGAAGGCCGATGCCCAGCTGCGCGGCCTCGGTCCACTCGTTCATGTCGGCCATGGTCTTGGCCACGGAGCGGTAGTGCCAGCGGCCCTCAACCCAAGCGCGGGTCTTGGGGCTGTGCAGTCCGAAGATCAGCTTCGATCCTGGGATCAGCATGCACTTGCGCTGAACGTAGGCGTATTTGGTAAAGGTGTTGAGGTTGCCGGTCTCATCGCTGAATTTCACGTCGCTGGTGTAGCGGAACATCACGTCGCCCCAGCTCTTCTTCACCGTGAGATAGCTCCGGCGAAGCTGCCAGCCGCGGGTGGCGTCGTCACCTTTATCGGCACCGTCGGTGGTATTGACGAAATAGTCGTAGTAGAAGGTGGCACCGACCTTAGTCGTGGATTCACCGGCCCAGGAAAGGGAAGCCATGGCCGCCATTGCGACCGCCACGCTGAGGATGCGCAGGTACAATTTCATTTTCGTCCTCGTTTGTTTAAAGGTCCTCTGGCTGAACGCCAAGCACCGGCAATGTGGTTTATCTACGTGAAGATTGGATAAAGGCGGGGTAAAGATCGACTGGGACGACTAGGAAGCCAGGGGGAGGCGCAGGCGGAAGCGGCTGCCCCGCCCGGGCTCGCTTTCCACGGAAATCTCGCCGCCGTGGCTGAGCACCGTGTGTTTGACGATGGATAGGCCCAGTCCCGTGCCGCCGAGCTCACGGCTGCGGGCCTTGTCCACTCGATAGAAGCGCTCGAAAATGCGCACCTGGTCTTCGGGCTCGATGCCGATACCGGAATCCGCCATCTCCACAAGGGCTTGCCCTTCAAGAGCTTCGGCGCGAAGCGTTACCTTGCCGCCCTCGGGTGTGTACTTCAGGGCGTTGTCGAGCAGATTGTCCAAAGCCTGGCGCAGGGCGTTTCGATCACCCATCACAGGTAAAGCGAGTTGCGGAAGCTCCGCGGCAAGTTCGATATTCTTGGCCTCGGCGGCGGCCTGCTGGTCGGCGATGCACTCCTTGGCCAGGGCCGCTAGATCCAGAGCCTCCATCTCGAAATGGGCGCGATCATCTTCCAGGCGCGAAAGGGAAAGCAGGTCGCCCACCAATTCCGAGAGACGTCCCACCTGCTTGTTGAGCTTCTCCAGGAAACGCTCGCGGGTTTCAGGGCTCATCTGGGGATCGTCGTGCAGGGTTTCGGCCAGACCGCGAATCACAGTGAGAGGTGTTTTCAACTCGTGGGAAGCGTTGGCGATGAAATCGCGGCGAATCGCCTCGAGCTGTCGAAGTTCGGTGACCTCGTTGAGCACAAGCACCGCACCCTGAGGACGACCATCTTCGGAAGGCAAAGGCGAAGCCTTCAGTTCGATGATCCGCGGGCGCTCCTCGTTCACCAGAAAAATCTCACGTCGCAGGAATCGATTCTCTCCTATGGCCTCGGTCAGCAACTCGCAGGCCTCGGCGACGCGGCTGCATTCCCAAAGAGGCCGGCCCTGATCCGCTTGCGCATCGAGTCGCAGAAGCTCGGCGGCAAGTCCGTTCACCATGAGGATGCGCTCATCGCCGTCCACGGCGAGCAGGCCCTCGTTGATGCCGGCAAGAATCGCGGCGAGTTTGTTACGTTCGCCGGTGATGGCGCTCATTCGCTCGTCGAGTTGCTCTTCCATGGAATTGAAGGCTGTGGCCAGTTCACGCATTTCAATGCTGCCGCGGCCTTCCGGCGCGCGACCATGACTTCGCCCTGCCGCCATGTTTTGAGCCAGCTGGGTCATGCTTCGAAGCGGCGCCGTGCTGCGGCGCGCAAGGAGCAGTCCTATAAAAAGCGCTAAAATGCTGGCCAGGGCGGCGCTGAGTAGAATCATTTTTCGTGATTCACTCTGCCGCTGCTGAATACCTGTAAGAGGCATGGATGTGCGCACAAAGCCGAGAGTCTGTCCATTCATCTGAACGGGGATGGCCAGGTAGAGCATTTCCACGCCGAGGGTTTGACTGTAACGGGTTACCGTTCCCTGGCCGTGGCTGAGTGCATCGAGTACTTCGGGTCGGCGATGATGGGGATCCATGCTCGACGGATCCTCTTCGGAGTCGGCAAGCACGCGACCGTCGGCGGCGATGAGGGTGAATCGGGTATTCGTTTCCCGGCCGAGCTTGTTCACACTGGCGGCGAGAGCATCCTCGGATTCGCCGCTCATGGCGGGCAAGGAAAGCTCGCGAAGTATGTAGGCTTCACGCAGCAGGGTTAGCTTGATTTCAGCAAGGGATTCACGCTGCACAAGGCTCGACACGAAGATGAAGGCCGTAATCGACGCCAGAAAAATGAGCAGGATGTATCCTGCGTAGAGTCGCCAGATGAAGCGAGTGGGCTGCATTCAGGTCTCCCATTTGTCGGGCGGGCTTAAAGCTCGCCCCCCCGGAAGCGATAACCCACTCCCCGGAGAGTTTCGATGCGCTCGCGATGATCGCCAAGCTTTTTCCTGATGGATCTAATATGCACGTCGATGTTTCGGTCTACGACGATGGCGTCCTCGCCGATGACGCGGCTTAGAAGCTGTTGCCGCGTAAAGGCCCGACCCGGGTAGCGCGCCAGGAATTCAAGCAGGCGAAATTCCGTGGCGGTGAAGTCGGTGCTATCATCGTTCAACAGAATTTCATGTTTCACCGGATCCACGATCAAACCGGGATGGCTCAGCCGCTCGGCAGCCGCGACATCGTCTTTACGCGATCTACGCCTGAGCACGGCCCGCACTCGCGCCGCCAATTCGCGTGGGCTGAAAGGTTTCGCCAGATAGTCGTCGGCGCCCAACTCTAGCCCGGTGACCACGTCGCTTTCCTCGCCCTTGGCCGACACGAATATAATGGGGATGTCCTCGGTAACCGCGTCGCGCTTAAGGCGACGACAGACTTCAAGGCCGTCGAGACCGGGAAGCATGATATCCAGTAGAATCAGATCGGGATCCTGGCTGCGCGCCTGCTCAAGCGCGAACTCCCCGTCGGCGGCCTGCAGAACCTGAAACCCTTCCTGACTCAACTTGTAGTCGATGAGTTCGAGGATGTCGGCCTCGTCCTCCACAACCAAGATCTTCTCGCGCGGCATCTGGCACCTCGTGGCTTGCGATGCTCCCATTAAGGCGGGGAAAGATGGCTTTTGTCAATTGCGCGAAGGGATATTTGCAGGAACTTAATGTGTCGCCAGTCGCCAGTCGCCAGTCACCAGAAAAAACCCACCTCCGAAATCGAAGGTGGGCTTCATGCATTGGGCCGATGGCTATTTCAGAAGGACCAGCTTTTCAAGATCCTCTTCTTCAATGCTATTGAGCTTCGCGAAGTATACTCCGCTGGACATAAGCTGCCCCGCATCGTCGCGGCCGTTCCACTCGGCGGCATGTTCGCCGGATTCGAATTCGCCGTCGGCAAGCACCCGCAGCAATCGGCCCGAGGCGTCATAAATGGTCAGGCGTGCGGGACCATCCGTATCCAGGTTGAAGCGAATGGTGGTCTTAGGATTGAAGGGATTGGGCCAGTTTCCGCGAATGCCGAATGCGTCGGCCTGTTCCGGTACGCCGGTGCCGAGGCCTAGAACGGCTTCATAGGCGTTCACCTTCACGCCGATGGGCTGGTCATAGTTCACATTGTCGCCGGTGTTCTTGAGGTGGGCGTCCATGTCATCGCTATCCATGTAGGCGGCGGCCGATTTCACAAGCCCCACAACGCCGGCCACCATGGGGCAGGCCATGGAGGTTCCGTCGCAGTACATGTAGGGATTCACGCCGTCCCACTCGTAGTTGAGCATGAAGATCAGGCCCGTCAAGAAGTCCACCTCGTAGTTGTCCATGATGGTCGACCAGATGTGCTCGCCCGGCGCCGCGACGTCGACCCAATTCCCGTAGGTCGAGAAGGATGCGCGCTGGTTGGACGAGTTCGTTGCGCCCACGCTGATCACGTGATCCAACCCGGCGGGGTACATGACGGCGCTGGTGTTGTTGTTGCCGGCCGCGGCCACGCAGACAACGCCGGCCGCGAAGGCGTCGTCGACCAGGGCTTGCATGAATCCGAAGTCGGAGAAGTTGCCGCCGAAGCTCATGGAAATCACGCCCGCGCCGTTATCGATGGCGTAGTTGAAGGCCTGGGTCACCGAAGCCACCGAGAAGGGCTCCGCTCCGCCGGTGAGTTTGAGGCCCATGAGTTTGCAACTCCAACCCGTGCCCGCCACGCCGGCGCCGTTGTTTGTGGCCGCCGAGGCGATGCCGCCGCAGTGCGTGCCGTGAAATCCCACATCCAGGCCGCCCTCGATGTAGGGCTCGGGACGCGGATCGTTGTCGTTGCTCCCGCAATCCCATCCGTAGATATCGTCGATGAATCCGTTGGCGTCGTCGTCCACACCGTTGCCGGCGATCTCACCCGGATTCTGCCATGCGTTTGCGCTAATGTCGGGGTGGCTCCAGTCGAGCCCCGTATCCAAGATGGCGATCACCGAACCGGGGTCGCCAGTGTTCACATCCCAGGCCTGGGTCAGTTTGATGCCGGCCGAGGGATTCGTGACCGCCCACTGGTTCGAGAGGTAGTAGTCGTTAGGAGTAACAAAGGGATGCATGAGCCAGTTTGGAGAGACGGCCTGGAAAAGCCCCGTCTCCGCGAGATCGTTGCGGGCGGCCATCACATCGAGATTGACGGGGCCGCGGTAGCGCAGATAACGAGTGTCGCGTTCGCTGAGTTCGCCGCTGCGCTGGCTGATAAACTGGCCGTTGTCCAGCCCGTGTCGTGCCAGTACCGGCGCCAAGCTCGGTGCGTGTTGTGGCAAGAGAGCTGAACTATCATGTAAAACAACGAGTACTTCTCCCGGCACGAACTCGGCGGCGGTGGCGAAAATGGGTAATGCGGCCAGGCAGAATACGGCAACGACGAACCTCTTCATGGCTTCCTCCCAATGACTGATTTCTATGATCATCGATTGTATCATAGGGTGATGGTCATGCACACAAAAAACCCCTCCCCGCGTGGGGAGGGGTTCATGTCTTAAGCCTGAGGCATAGAGCCTTTACTCATTCTAGTACAGCGCCTTGACGGTGCTCCAGTCGCTGCTCTCGGTTCCAACAGGGTTCACGATTTCGCCAGCAACGCTCACGAGACCACAACCGGAGTAGGCATCCACCATCAGGTAGAAGGTGCCGCCGGCGGCCGAGGTGTAGCTGATGCACTCGGGGTTGCCACTGTCATCGCCGGCAACACAGCTGCCGTCAATGTCGTCGCAATCGGTGACCAGGTAGATGGCCAGGTCGAATCCACCATCTTCACAAACTTCAATGATGCCGCCGGGTGCTAGCTCGACTATGTAGACGGCCTCGGGACCGTTGGCGGACCAGCCGGTGCAGCCGCCGTACGAGGTGCTGTAATCGTTGTTGTAGAGGCACAGATCCACATCAAAGGCGAAGATGCCGTCCGTGAGGGGGATCGCGATATCACAAGTTTCACCATCTTCGGGAGGAAGAACGATGTCTTCGGTGATGTTGAGCACGTACTCACCCGAATCGCCGCCGTAGCCGTCAACGAAGATGTAATAGGTCTCGCCACCGATAAGGGCCACGTCGAAGAGCTCGGACATGTAGCCCGGGCAGGAGTCGTCGTTGCAGTCGATCACATTCAGCGCGGAGTCGGCAATGTACATCTTCGTGTCGTAGCTGGAAGCGCAGAGGTCCGCGTCGATTGCCATGTCGTAAGGCGGGGTGAAGGCGTAGACAACGTCGGGCGAGGTGCTGCCACCGTAGGGGCAGGCCACGTCGTAGTCGTCGAAGAAGGCGCTGGTGTTGCCACCATCGACGAAAGGAAGACCCGGAATGGTGACAGCGCTGGCGATGTCTTCGCCGCCAACGCGTCCGGAGTTGCCGTTTTTCACGATCAGATCGCTACAGTCGTACTCAACCTTATCCTTGGCAAGCGCCGAGCCGGCGGCCAGGGAGAGGATCAGGAATAGGAGCATTAGGTTTTTCATCGATGAATCCTCCGATGTTGGTTCATTTCCGAGGCCAAAGAGGCCTCATGCCTCGGTTCGGATGCAGGGCTCAAGGACAGCCTGTGCCGGACCTCCAGCGGTAGCGAACCGCGCCCGACTCACCTCGTCACTCGCAAACCCATGTTACATGAAGAACATCATACCAAATTTAGGCCCTGAAAGGCAAATTTCGGACCCAAAGGTAAATCGGGTCCACTGGTGTTTTGTAGTATATTAAACTTTTTTTACAAGTATGGCGGTGGCGGCTCCACCACTGAATTCAATTCGTGATTCCGTATGCAGCCCTATTGTGGAGCAGAGTTTCCCGAAGTCCTCACGACTTAGAAATTCGCACACGCTATGTGGCAGATAGGCATAGGCCTCGCGATCGCCGGATATCCAGCCGCCGAGGCGAGGTAGGACACGGTGGAAATAAAAACGAAAGAGTTTGTCCTGAAGTGAATTGCGGGAAGGAAAGAATTCTAGAATGAGCATCTCGCCGCCGGGCCGGATGACTCGGGCCATTTCGCTGAGGCCTGCGCCGAGATCCGCAAAGTTTCGCACACCGAAGGCCGCCATGACCCCGTGGAAACTGTTGTCGGCAAAGGGCAGGGCCAGCGCATCTGCGGCGGCGTATCCGGTCAGCCGCGTTTCGGTTTCGAGTTTGGCCGCGCCCAGTCGGCACATTTCGGGTACGAAGTCCGTGGCTAAAACTCGCGCTTCTCTGCGATGGGCCAACCATGCCGCGCTCAGGTCGCCCGTGCCGGCGGCCACGTCGAGCACACTCGTGACATCGGCGGAGAACATGGACACGGCCCGCTTGCGCCAGTGTCGGTCCATACCCACGCTGAGCACTCTATTAAGAAGATCGTAACGATGGGATATGGCCGCGAACATTCCCTGAACCGCCGCGCGCTTTTCGGGCTCTGCCTTGGGGCTCACTTCTTCTCCAGGGGGATGCCCAGGCTGGACCAAATCTCATCCACCCGCGCCTTGACCTCGGGGCTCATTTCAAGCACTTCGGGCCACTCGCGTGTGAATCCCTCCTCGGGCCACTTCCGCGTGGCGTCGATGCCCATTTTCCCCGAAAGGCCCATGCGATCGGATGCGTGATCGAGCACGTCGGTGATGCCGTCGGCGAAAACCGTGTCGCGCTTGGGATCGATGTTGGCCGTCACCCGCCAGAAAACTTCGGCATTGTTCTGCACATCCACATCTTCATCCACCACGATGACGATTTTCGTGAAAGCCATCTGCCCGGTTCCCCAGAGACTGCTCATCATCTTGCGTGCATGGCCGGGGTAGCGCTTGCGGATGGAAATGATGGCCACGTTGTGGAAGACGCCCTCCACGGGCAGGTGCATGTCGACCAGCTCGGGAAATTGCAATTTGAGCAGGGGCAGAAAAAGGCGTTCGGTGGCCTTGCCCATGGGGCCGTCCTCCTGAATAGGAGGGCCAACCACGATGCTCGGGTAGATGGGATCGCGACGATGGGTGATGGCGCTTACGTGCATCACCGGATAGTCGTCGGCCAGGGAGTAGTAACCGGTGTGATCGCCGAAGGGTCCCTCCAGGCGCCGCTCGCCGGGCTCAACGTAACCTTCGATGACATACTCGGCCTCGGCGGGTACTTCCAGATCCACCGTTACGCCCTGCACCATTTCGATGGGATCGCCCGCAAGAAATCCGGCGAGGAGAACCTCGTCCACGCCCTCGGGCAAGGGAGCGGTGGCGGCGTAGATCATGGCGGGGTGACCACCCAGGGCAATGGCCACTTCCACGCGTTCGCCGCGGGCCTCGGCCTCGCGATGATGCTGTGCGCCCACCTTGTGCATCTGCCAATGCATACCGCAGGTGTTTTCGTCGAAGATCTGCACGCGATACATGCCCACGTTGCGCGCGCCGGTTTCCGGATCCTTGCTGAAAATCTGGGTCTGCGTGATGTACCGGCCGCCGTCGCCGGGCCAGCAAAGCTGCGCCGGCAGAATGTTCAGATCGGCATCGTCGCCGGTGAGAACCACATCTTGGCAGGCGCCTCGCGAGACCTTTTTTGGGAGGATGCGCCCCAATGAGGCAAGTTTGGGAAGCATGTGAAGCTTCTCGCGCCAGTCGCCCGGCGGCGCCATTTGCGCAGCCTCGGCGATGCGGCCCGCCGCTTCATCCAGCGTGTCGCTACCCAGGGCCCAGGCCATGCGCCGGTCGGTGCCGAAGAGATTGATGAGCAGTGGCCGCTCGCAGCCCTTCACATTCTCGAAGAGCAGGGCGGGGCCGCCAGCCTTGACCACTCGATCGGTGATTTCGGTGATTTCGAGGTCACGGTCCACGGCCTCGCGCACGCGCACGAGTTCGCCCTTGCTCTCGAGGAAGTCGATGAAATCGCGGAGGCTTTTGAAGTTTTCCATAGGTGAGGAACTTAGCGGCTCTGGAACGTGGAGGCAATAGCTGGCGACTGGCGACTACAAGCGCCGCATCCGCGGCATCGCCACGCCAATCAGCCCGCAAACCATGCCGAAAAAGCCCCAAGCTCCAAACAGGATGTGCGCAGGTATGAATTCCAGCAGCATGCCCGTGACGCCGGCCGAAAGCGCCGTCATGCCCACCACAGCCATGCCCATGAAGCTGAAGACGCGGCCGCGCATGTGGTCGGGGGTGAGGTCTTGAACCAGCGAGACGCGGGAGATGGTGATCCAGGGAATGAAAAAAGCGTGGGCGAAGATCAGCGGCACGAGCCAGCCGAAGGCGGGCGCCAGAAGCATGGGACCATAGGTGACGCCGTCGGCGATCATGCCGGCGAGCCAGAGGCGTCCCTTGGAGAGCCGGGGCCAGCCTTTTAAAATCAAGGCCGAACCCAGGAGCATACCCGTTGCCAGCACTGCTTCGATCCCCGCGTAGTGGCTTCCTCCAAGACCCAGATCCTGGCGGATGTAAATGGGCATGGCCACGATGGCCGGTCCCATGATGAAAAAGTTGTTCACGGCGGTGAGAATGAGCAGCCAGCGCAAATCGTGATGCCCCCAGGCGAGCTTCAGCCCCTCGCGGGCCTCGCTCCAGGCCAGGCGAGCGCCTACGGGCCGCCCGGTTTCACCGGCGTGAAGCAGGGCCTTGCCGCCGTCCGCCTCGGGCAAGTCGCCGGCCTTTTCCATGAGCCGGAGCAGCACATAGCTGGCGGCGAAGAGTATGGCCGCCCCCCAGAATAGCTGCACCGCGCCTACGAGGCCGAGCAATCCCGCCGCGATGAGCGGCCCAAGAAACCAGGCGAACTGGTCGGACCCCTGCACCAAGGTGTTGGCACGCAAACGATCCGGTTCGGGCACAAGATGGGGAATGAGCGAATCGCGGGCCGGTATAAAGAGGCTCATTCCGATGGCGAAAACAAAGGCCCAGACCAGAATCAGCCCGACGCTGAGGCCACCCGCCAATGCGATCAGGGGCACGCTGACCATGAGCAGGCCCCGGAAAAGGCTGCTGCCAAGCAGAACGCGGCGCCGGTCGAAGCGGTCCACAATCACGCCGGCCAGGAGTCCGAAGAGCAGAATGGGCAAATGCTCAATCATGGCCACGGCCCCTGTGGCCCTTCTGGACTCAGAAATCTCAAGGACAAGCCATAGCATGCCGATATGGAAGACATTGTCCCCCAAACGACTAAGAAATTGGCCCACAACCAGAAGTATTAGATTTCGATCGCGAATCAAGGTTGCCCGCTCTCTCCGATTAAGATTAAACTGCTCGCAAACACGGAGGAATCGATTTGGCCTTCCGAGAGAACAACGCCCAGGTTTTCCTGATTCTGCTCGGAATCGCGTTTCTGCTCTTCTTCCCCATCCTCAACAACGAGTTCTGGACGGTCGAAGAGTATGAATACCTACGCAAGGCCCTCCAGCCCGATAGAGCCCATGCGGTCTACCCGACCACGGGGGACGCCCATCCCATGGTGGATTTCTTTCATCTCGTGGAATACAAACTCTTCGGCGACATCCCAACGGGTTACTACCTGCTGAACATCCTACTGCATGCGGTCAACGCATTCCTCCTCTACTTGCTTATTCATCTGTGCCTGAGAGATTTCGGGGTGGCTTTTCTAAGCAGTTTGCTATTCGTGTTTTCAGTGGGCAACTACGGGAAGGAGGTCATGTACGCGGCAGGCGTGAGCAGCATACTCATGCACACCATCTTCCTTTTGACGGTGCTGGCCTACATGCTCAACGAAACGCGCGCGCGGGGCAAACTCATGAGCCCATGGTTCCTGGTGACCTTGGTGCTTTTCGCCACGTCCTTGATCAACGTGCTTTCGTCCATCGGCATTATCGGCGTGCTCTTGGCCTACAATATCTTCTTCAAGAAGGATCGCCGCCGCCCGATTCTGTCGCCGTCCTTCCTGGTGCTATTTTTCGTGGGCGTCATTTTAGTGTCCACCCAGCAGGAGCTCATCTCAAGTGCCACCAAAGCCTATCCGGAAGGCTCGGGTCTGGGCTTCGCCCTGTCGAACTTCTTTGCGAATATTCCGCGCTTCCTCATTCACATGGTCTTCCCCATTCACTTCACGGAAATCATCGAGGAAGGCAGCTTCGTTTCGGCCATTTTCATGGCGAGGGTATGGATTCGCCCGATACTGGGGATTATCATCTTCAGCTACGCTGTTTACGGATTCGTATTCGGCAACACCACGCTTAGGTTCTTCATCGCCTGGGCCCTAGTGACCATTTTGCCCTTCTGCATCTACTACTTCCCGGGCGACTGGTTGAACATCAAGTATCTCTACCTGTCCTCGGCAGGCTTCTGCCTGATTCTCTCCACGGGCACCATGAAAATGTATCGCGTGCTACTCAGACGTGGTTGGCGGCGCTGGGTGCCCATCTTCATTCCGGCCTTCTTCATTATTCTGTCGGTGAGCATCGTCAATCGCCTGGATCGTGCCTATGAGCAACGGGCACAGACGCCGCAAATCAAGGCCATGAAGCTGCACTATCTGAGGATGAAGCAGGAGAGTTTGGATCGCAGAGCCGAAGACTAGCGCGCAGCGCATCCCCACAAAAAAACCCGCGCCATGAGCGCGGGTTTTTGCATTGTGACCGGTCTTAATAAAGAGCTTTAATCGTGGACCAGTCTACCTGGTCAGTGTCCGTTTGCTCGCAGATGTGCGTGTCGAGATAACCGGTCACCTGATGGGGATCGCTACCGTAGACATCTCCCTGCATGTACCACTCGATTTCAGCGGGACCGCATTCGCATCCGGCTCCGACCATGACCTCTATGTAGAATCGGCCGCCTTCGCCGCCGTAGATTTCACCCCAGCTGGCATCCAGATCCCAGATATAGGCTTCGTTGTTAGAGCTGCCGGTGACGTCGAATCCGAATCCGAAGGGGCTTGCGGCGCCGGAATCGGGGGTCCACCAGACGTTGAGTACGGTGAAGCAGGTGGGGAAGGTGATCCAGATTTCGGAGATCCATTCGGTGTCGGTGCTTGCGTTGTAGACGTAGAACTCACTGGTGAAGGCCTGTCCGGGCGTGAAGACATAGGGGAAGGAGGGGGAGAGTAGGTCGACGTAGCTTCCATCGATGCTTCTGTCTGCCAAGGCCGGCGAGACCGTCAAGGCGAACAAGGTCAAAATCAGAAGCAGTTTTTTCATGGACGTCCTCCCAAAATGCCGAGCATTGGAAGCTGCCTGTTAATCGTGACGGCTTCCGGGTGTACAATTTCGCTGGACTCAATTTTACCAGGGCTGAGTGCTTGATTCAAGAAACAAGATCCTGGCGTCCTAATTGACACTTCCAGGGGGCCAAAGTTCCTGGCTCAAAAATGAAAATTACCCCGCCGGCGAAACAGAAACGCCAGCGGGGCAATACTTTAGGTCAGGTCTGATCTAGGCCATGGTGTAGAAGCTGCGCAGATCCGCCAGGCCCTTCTTCACGGCCTCGGCGGAGTTATCCAGCAGGGCCTTTTCGCCCTCGTCCAGATCCAGTTCCACAATCTTCTCGGCGCCGTTGGCTCCGATGAGCACCGGCACGCCCAGATAGATGGCCTCATAGCCGTACTCGCCGCGCAGATAGGCGCAGGCCGGGGCGATGCGCTTCTCGTTGGTGAGAACCGCCTCGACCATTTCCGCCGCACTTGCCGCGGGCGCGTAGTAGGCCGAGCCCGTCTTCAGGTGCTTCACGATTTCCGCCCCGCCGTTTCGCGTGCGAACGGTCAGTGCCTCGATATCATCCGGCGACATGAGCTCGGTGATGGGAATGCCCGACACCGTGGTGAAGCGCGGTAGCGGCACCATAGTGTCGCCGTGTCCACCCAGTACCATGGCCTGCACATCGGTTACCGCCACATCGAGCTTCTCGGCCACGAAGTATCGGAAACGGGTGCTATCGAGAATTCCCGCCATGCCGAAGACACGCTTGAGCGCGAAGCCGCTGGCGTCGAGCGCCACCATGCACATGATGTCCAAGGGATTGCTCACCACGATGATGGTCGCATTGGGCGCGTACTCGGCCACATTGCGGGAAGCCGTCTTGACGATGTCGGTGTTGATCTTGAGCAGATCCATGCGATCCATGCCGGGCTTTCGTGGAATGCCCGCCGTGATCACCACCACGTCGCTACCCGCGATCTCCTTGTAATCGTTGGTACCCACGGTGGTCACGCCGTAGTTCCGAAGGGGCGCGGCGTGGGTGAAGTCCAGACCCTTTGCCTGAGGCATGCCCTCCACAATGTCCACCATGACCACGTTGGCGATGCCCTTTTCGGCAATGTAGTAAGTCGTCTTGGCTCCCACGTGTCCGGCGCCAATCACACTGACTTTTTTCATGTTCGTCCTCCCTTAAGCCAGGTCGCGAATGGGTTCGGCGGAAGCCTGGAAATCTTTCCATGTATCTTCGGCCAATTTCAGTTCGACAATTTTTTCCACGCCGTCTGCTCCGAGCTTGCAGGGAATGCTCAGGGCCACGCCCTTCATTCCATACTCGCCGTTCAGCGTCACGCTAACCGAGAGGATCTTGCCCGTATCGATGGCGATGGCCTCGACCACCTGCGCAATGGCAGAGGCCGGCGCGTAGTAGGCGTTGGCGCGTTTGGCCAGATCAACAATGAGATTGCCCGCCTGCCGTGTATTGTGGATCACACGTTCGATGGCACCTTCGTCGAGCAACTCGGTAATGTTGATGCCGCTGACTCGGGAGTAGAAGGGCAGGGGAACCATCTTCTTCGTGTGGCTGCCGATGACCATGGCATTCACGTCGCGTGCGCTGATACCCAGCTCTTCGGCGATGAATCCCGCCATGCGCGTAGTATCGAGCACACCGCCGATACCCATAACGCGCTTGCGATCGAAGCCCGATTCCTCGGTGAAGATCTTCACCATGGCGTCGACAGGTTCGGGCGCAACGATCACCTTGCAAGCAGGCGCCAGCTTGGTGATGGGCTCAACCATGCTCAGAAGAATCTCGCGGTTTTCCTGGAAGTGTTCCGTGCGATCCTTGCCGGGTTCACGAATAAGCCCAGCCGTGATGACCACAATATCACTTCCTTCAATGGCATCAATATTATCGCTGCCATCGATTTTCGTCCGGTAGCGGCGAATGGGAGCCGCTTCCATCATATCCAGGGCCTTGCCGGCGGCCCGACCCTCCTCGATGTCGATCAGCGTTACGTGAGCGGCCGCCATCTCCGCGATAAAAAAGGCGGCGTTTGCGCCCACGTTTCCACTGCCGATGATACTCACCTTTTTCATGCTGCCTGCTCCTTGAAAAGGGTTGCCACTGAGCTTTTCCCAGAGGATGGCCACTATGCCAGAGCGCTAGGGTGAGTTCAAGATTTCACAAGGGTTAGCGTTGTTTTTGATCTATAAAAAACCCCGGTACCTGGCCCCGGGGCTTCCCTGCATCCACTGGAGGGTAAACATCAGGCTAAACAGGCTCACCTGCCCGCTCTACTTCATGCTCGAAGAGGGGAGTACTCAAGTAGCGCTCGCCGGTGTCGGGCAGCACCACCACAATGCGCCGACCCTTATTCTCGGCCCGGCCGGCCACTTGGATGGCCGCGTGCAAGGCCGCTCCGCTGGAAATGCCGCCCAGCACGCCCTCTTCCAGGGCCAAACGCCGCGCAGCTTCCGTGGCTTGCTCGCCCCGAACGCGCAGGATTTCATCCACCATTTTCATGTCCATGACCTCGGGCACAAAGCCCGCGCCGATACCCATTATGGGGTGGGGACCCGGTTCGCCGCCTGACAGCACGGGGCTTTCATCGGGTTCCACAGCCACTGTGATCAGGTTCGGCTGTCGATCCTTGAGCGCTCGGCTCACACCTGTGATGGTGCCGCCCGTACCCACGCCGCTCACGAGAATATCCACGTGGCCGTCCGTGTTTCGCCAGATTTCCTCAGCGGTGGTTCGCATGTGTACCTCGGGGTTGGCGGGATTGCTGAACTGGCTGGGCTGGAACCACTCCGGATTTGCCTCCTGCAGTTTTTCCGACGCGGCAATGGCGCCCTTCATGCCATCGGGTCCGGGGGTGAGCACTAGCTCGGCGCCGAATGCGCGCAGTAGCTTGCGGCGCTCCACGCTCATGGTTTCGGGCATGGTGAGCACCAGACGATAACCTCTCGCCGCCGCCACCATGGCCAGGGCAATTCCCGTGTTTCCGCTGGTGGGCTCAACCAGGGTGTCCCCCGGCTGAATCTTGCCGGCCCTCTCGCCGGCTTCCACCATGGCCCAGCCAATGCGATCCTTTACGCTAGCCATGGGATTGAAGCTCTCCAGTTTGGCCACGATCTCTCCCGGCAGGGCCGCGTCGATGTGCGCCAATCTGAGCAGAGGCGTGTTGCCGATGAGCTCTGTGATGTTCTGATGGATGCCGTTCATGTCGCTTACCTACCTAGCTATGGGACTAAATGTTGAAATCGCCGGTTTGGGGCAGCTCGCCCTCGTCGTCTTGGCTCCGCTGCTCCAGAAATCGAATGCGTTCTTCTAGGCGCCCCATGGTCTGCTCCATGGGATCGCCCAATAGGTCGTGCCTCAGGCGGATGCGCGAGTCGCGCCGCCGATCCACGCGCCGGGCGGGAATTCCCACCATGACGTCGCCGGGGGACACGTCGCGGATCACCACGGAACTGGCCCCGATGCGCGCGCCTTCGCCCACGCGAATGGGGCCCAGCACCTTTGCACCCGCGCCCACCACCACGCTGGCCTCCAGGGTTGGGTGCCGCTTACCCCGATCCAGTCGCGTGCCTCCCAGGGTCACGCCCTGATAAAGCAGAACGTCATTGCCGATCTCGGCCGTTTCGCCAATCACCACACCCACGCCATGGTCGATGAAAACCCGCCGGCCCAGAGTCGCCCCGGGATGAATTTCAATGCCCGTGAAGATGCGAACCCATCCCATGAGAAGGCGGGCCAGAAAACGCATGCGCCGTCGCCAAAGGGAATGGGCGATGCGATGGGCCCAGATGGCATGTAGGCTGGTGTACAGAACAGCCACCTCCCAGCGATTGCGGGCGGCGGGATCCTTGGCCAGGGCCGAATTCAGATCCTCTTTCATCAATTTCAGTGCATTCATCACGGTCTCCACCGAATGGGGGCCAAAAAAAAACGCCGCAAACCCGAAGGTTTGCGGCGCTGATGTTCTTAGATAGACAGCCCTAACCTTCCCTCGCGATATGTCTCGGCGAGCAACAACAACTGATAAAGCTGGAAAGGTTTTTCGCGGTCATCAGGATACCTCAAAGAGGACAAGAGTGAGAGGTGATAAGAATACGGGATATCTTCTATTTTGTCAAATTTTTCTAAATTCCTGCCCTCTGGACCCCTGGGGTCCGATCACCTATATTCGACACTCCTTTATAGTCAGAACCTTGTGGAATCGAGACGCATGAAGATCCCCAGCACTACCGAAGGCCGCCTGGAAAACCTCTCCCAGACCATTTGGGCTCTGGAGGAGGCTCACCGCACACAGCCCCTGCCGCCCATGGAGCGGCTCAACCTCCTGCGGAGCCACTATGAGATTCAGCAGCTCCGCGAGGAGGAATTGGAGATTCCCAAGAAGGACCGTTCTTTTCTCTATCTCAATGAAAACAGCAAGGTTCAGGTGCTCTTGGTTCACGGCGGGCACAGTACGCCGGCCTCATACATTCAGCTGGGCAAACGCCTGTATCGGGCGGGCATGACCGTTTATGCCACGCTTCTTCCCAATGAAGAGACTGTAGGATTCCAGCGGGGCAGCGTGCCCTGGCAGCTTTCCCGTGCGGAACTGGAAATGCGCTACGACCTGCTGCATCACCTTGGTGAGAACACCCACGTGGTGGGATCCAGCTTCGGCGCGGTGCTCGCCATCGGATTGGCCAAGACCAAGCCCGTGAAAAGCCTTGTTCTGCTGTCCCCGCCCTTGCGTCCCACCCTGAGATTCGCCGAACGCATGGCCCTGACCTGGAAAAAGCTCTTTCCCCAGTTGTTCGAGAACATGGTGGCGAGTACGCCTCACCGATGGATGGCCGACCGCTATACGGCACTACGAGTAGCGCGGAAAACCGTCAGGGAACTGAACTGTCCCATCCTCGCCATTCACGCGCGCAACAACATGGAGCTGGACCACCGAGGTCTGGATCTCATTCGGCGGCATGCCCGCAACAAGGCCAGCAAGGCTCTGCTGCTCGATGAAGGCGGTCACAAGCTGTTGCACGGGAAGAGTGGCGCGAAGGTGGAAGAGGAAATCCTGAGCTATATCCAGGCCCAGTCCTAAGTTCTAAGCCCGGTCAGATTTTCCCATCCAAATGGACGCTTTTCCTTGGGCGGAACAAGAAATTCCCCAGACTCCCGCCTGAGTCCTGTTCATTCCGGCCGAAATCCTGCTAAGTCATTGAAAAGTGGAAGGGAAAGCCCGATCCGTTTTTGGCATATGCATTGCTTTGTGAGGGCAGTCACCCGCCGATGGAGCAAATCGTAGGGAGTAGGGGCTGGTATTTTTGAGAGCTTGCTTGGCCGGGCCTTTTCCCGTCTGAAGAAGCTTAGTCATCGAAGATCACCATATAGTCTGCCACAGCGAAGGAAGTTACAATGGCTGAGTGGAATGGCACCGACTACTCCAACGTTTATGTCGGCGATGAACGTGCGAGCGAAGTAATGACCTCCTTGGAGGCCGCTGATTACCTCAAAATGCACGTCAAAACTGTCTGCCGGCTCGCGAAGGAAGGCAAGATCCCCGCGAAAAAGGTCGGCAGTGAGTGGCGCTTCCTCAAGGGAGTGCTAGATCGTTGGCTGGCTATGGAGATCGTCTCTTAAAAGTGTCGAAGGTTGGGAGCTTGCTCCCTACCGACTCCAAGCGTTGCAATTGCAAGGCAGGAATGCCGCCTCCCCGGGCGGCTTTCCTGCTTGTTTATTAGGTCCCATCCTTTCTATGGTGTCAGCGCTAACACCGGGAGGATCTTTTTGCGACGCCTCGCTTTTCTATTTCTGCTTATTTTAGCAGCTCCTACTGCCCTGGCCACGGCGCCGGGCGCACTCACGCTTCCCGCGGATAGTCCTTTTTACGAAGACCTCGAGCACTTTCGCGCCCTCGGCCACTGGTCGGGCAGCTTGGAAATTCGTCCCATCAGCCGCCGGCAGGTGGCGCGTGCTGTGCGCATGATTGAAAGGTCTACGCAGGATCTAGACTTGGCGCGCGGCGACGAGCTGCGACTGGATCGACTGCATGCGGCGCTCGAGGCTTGGGGCCTGGGCGAACGCAAAGGTCGAACTCGAGATCGGCGGCGCCCGGGATCCCGTTGGGAAACCGGCCTGGCACTCAACTTCGCCGGTGGCCCAAGCAACTTGAAAAACACAGTGGATCTCTATCGCCGCCCCCGTCGCGACGGCGCCTTTTTCCTGAACCTTACCGCATCGGTGGGGCGGAACCTGGGCGCCCAGTGGCGCTGGTACGAAGACTACAGTGCCATCACGCCCATGCCCCAGGATAACTGGATGGACAACCTGCCCCCCAGCGCGCGAAAAATCCTGACCGATGCCAGCTCGCGTAACGATCTCGCGGTAGTGTCTTGGGCCCAAGGCCCCGTGCATCTTCGCCTGGGTCGTGAAGACCGCCGCTGGGGGCAGGGTCGCCGCGGCACGCTCTTCCTCAGCGAGAACGCCTTTCCCATGGACGGGATCACTTTTGGGTTCCGCAGCAGGTGGGTTTCAGGCGCTTCGATCATGGCGCAAAGCTGGCGCGCACCTAATCCGCCCTTGGCCGATGAACCTCCCGGCGAAGAACATCTGTTGGGTGATGGCTACTACGCCGCACACCGATTTGAACTGCATCCGCGCGACAGTTGGAGCCTGGGAGTATTCGAAGCGGTGGCCTATGGCGGGCGTGGTATCGACTTCGCCTATTTGAACCCGGTCGGGTTTTTTGTGGCCGTGACTCAAGACGTTTGGGATCGCGCCGGCGTGGACGACAAAAAAGTTCTGGGCTTCGATTTCCGCGTGCGCCGCGCGCCGGTGGAAATCTACGGCGAGTTTCTCATCAACCGCGTGGTCACCTTGGACGCGGCGGACGATGGCGACGAGTCGGGCATTACAAGTTTAGCGCAACTGATCGGGCTGAACTGGGCGAACCCCTTGGGCCTCGCGGGCGCGGATCTGAAGTTGGAGTACGCGCACCTGGATCCCGAAGTGTATTTCCATCCCGACGGTGATTCCCGCCGCTCGCTGCTGAGCGAAGGGGAAGTCATCGGACACTGGGCCGGGGCTAACAGCGATGTGCTTTTCGCCGCCTTCCGTTTCCCCGAATTTCGCGCAGGGCTTTTCCGCCTGGAATTCGAGCAGGCGCGCTGGGGCTTGGTGGACGGCCTCACCGGAAACCAGTTTGGTTTCATCGGCCTGACCAAGGCCGAGCAGGAATGGCTGGTGGGGGATATCGTGAGTGAAAGAACAGTGAGCCTTCATTGGGAACAACGAGACATTAGCTTCCCGCTGGCCGGACGCGCGGACAGCCGCATCAGCCTGGCCCGCGTCGTGAGAACCGGCGCCTGGGAAAGTGCAGGCTGGCAGATGGATGCGCGACTTACCTGGCACTGGGGTCGCGTTTTCCTAGATGGTGACTGAACTTCAGCCATTTAGCCCCTTCTGTGATCATCCAAAATTTGGTATAATTTCCGATACATAAAATACCCGAATGACACGGGCATCCTCATGAAGGAGAGAGAAATGAAGCTGCGGAGCCTCGCGCTTGCGTCGGCGGTCCTTATTCTGGCCTTGCCGGCACTGGCCATCGACATCATCGATTTGCATGCGAACACATCCACCGGCGTTCCGACTATGCTCGGCACCGAGGTGACCATCGGCGGCATCGTCACGGTCCCCGAAAACATCTATAGCGATTACAGTTTTGAAATCTACGTACAGGACGCAACGGCGGGCATCAACATCTACGTGTCCGGGGGCATCGATACCTACGATGCGGCTCTTGGCGATAGCGTTGTCATTACGGCGCCGGTGGCCCAGTACAATGGGCTAACCGAATTGGGTACCAGCGAAGCCGTCGTGACCGTGATCAACCACGGCCCCGGCAGCGGAGTGCCCGAGCCCGCCGTGCTTACCTGCGCTGATGTTCTCGGCACCTTCCAGGGCGACTACAGTGAGCCCAATGAAAGCCGTCTCATTCGCCTCAACGACCTGACCATCGTTGATGGAACTTGGCCCACGGTTCCTAGCGGCGGTAATTCCTACATTGATGTGACCGACGGTACCGGCACCATTCTGCTCTTCATCGACGTGGACTGTCCCGTCAACGGTAGCCCCGCTCCCGACGGCAGCTTCGACTGCGTCGGCGTGCTCAAGCAGTACGACAGCAGTTCGCCCTATACCGAGGGCTATCAGATCCAGCCGCGCTTCATCGAAGATGTGATCATCGACATTCCCGGCCCGCCCATCATCGGCTTGGCCACCGTGCGCAACGTCACCGACAACAGCGCCGACATCTTCTTCGAAACGTCCACGCCAGGATCCAGCGAGATTGAATACGGTCTCACCGATGCCTACGGCATGACCGCCGGCGACGCGGGCGCGGAAGTGACCGAGCACGAGGTGAACCTCACCGGTCTCACCGACAACAGTATCTATCACTATCGGGTGAAGACCAGTGATGAGTCGGGCACCAACTATGGTTCCGATCAGCTTCTGGCCACGGCCTCAACGGTGCCCGGTCAGATGCATGTGTACATGAGTTACACGGCCGATCAGACCTACTCCAGCGGCACCGACGTGCCGGAGAATCAGAACCTCGCCGCCTTGGTGGTCAATCACATCAACCAGGCCAACGTTTCGGTGGACGCCTGTCTCTACAGTTTCAGCCTGGACAATGTGCGCGATGCGCTCATCGACGCTCACCTGCGCGGCTGTCAAGTGCGCATCATCATCGACGACGGCAACTCCAGCTCCTGGGCTTCCCAGTGTGGATCCTATGGCATCCCCTGGATTACAAGCGCATTCGCGGGGAACCACGGTTCGGATGACGGCTACGGATCCATGCACAACAAGTGGGTCACCGTGGACGCCTTCGACGATGACGGCAACAAATACAACGACTGGGTTTGGACCGGCAGCGGCAACATGAGCATCTCGGGTAACGACGATGTGAACAACGGCATCCGCATCCGCGACTATGGTCTGGCTCAGACTTTCACCTACGAGTTCGACGAAATGTGGGGCGCCCATGGACCGGGGCCGCACCCCAACTCGAACATGGGAATAAACAAGGTCGACAACACGCCCCACGAATTCACCATCAACGGCATTCGCGTGGAGCAGTATATGAGCCCCAGCGATCAGGTGCGCTATCAGATCGTGCAGGCGGTGGAGAACGCGGAAACGTCCATCTACTTCGCCATCCTGGCCTTCACCGATTGGCAGATCACCAATGCCATGAAAGACATGAGCTACGCGATTCCCGGTTTGGAAATTCGCGGCGTCTTCAACCAGGATCAGGATTGCGGCGCGGGTAGCGAGTACTTCCCCATGATCGGCGATCCCTGTTCCAATTACGCCTGGGCCAACCCGGCCGACGTCTGGCTCGACACGGCGCTGCCCGGTAGCCGCCTTCTGCATCACAAATACATGATCGTGGACGCGAACCAGCTGGGTCAGGATCCGCTGGTGCTCACGGGCAGTCACAACTGGAGTTACTCGGCGGAGAATTTCAACGACGAGAACACTCTGATCATTCACGACTACACCGTGGCCAACATGTTCCTGCAGGAATTTGCCGATCGCTATCACGAGTCCGGCGGCACCGGCGCCCTGGGTGAAACGGTGGGCGTGGAAGAGACGCTTCCGGATATGTCCGGTCGCCTCATCGGTGGCCTGAACAGCTATCCGAATCCCTTCAATCCCTTCACCAACGTGAGCTTCCTCACCAGCGAGATGGCTCGCGTGTCGGTGAAGATCTATGACGCCAGCGGCAGGCTCGTGAGCACCCTGGCCGATGACGATCTGATGGAGTCCGGTCTCCATATTTTGGGCTGGGACGGCAAAGACAACAATGGTCGCCGTCAACCCAGCGGCGCCTACTTCGCGCGCGTGACGGGCGGATCGCTAGGATCCAACCTGAACGGCGACGAGAAGGCGAAGCTCATTCTTCTTCAGTAGGCTCAGCGAAAGCGGCAGCGCGAGGCCCTCGGCATTTGCCGGGGGCCTTATTTTTTGCGGGCATGCGAATAATGAGATATAATTCCAGTGCCCCTGAGATGAACGGAGATGATGATGAAAAGTGTGACGATTCTATTCGCAGTTCTTTTCGCCTTGCCGGTCTTCGCTCGCCCCCTCGAGTTTCCACTTGATAGCAGGGCCGAGATCCCCATCGTGGACTCGCGCGATGTCGACACCCTCGGTTTCTTTTTCGCCGCCGATGGCCCCGGTGCCTACGGTATGCCCGGCACCTTCGCTCAAGGCTACAACTTCGAGGTCGTGGAGCCCGCAGGGTGGTTCGCGGTGGATCCCTGGGCCAATAGGCATTGGCATGTGGAAGATGTGGCCTTCACCGCCGGTCATGGCACGGATATGAGCGCGGCGACGCCTTTTTACCCCAATGTTCCCCCCAACCAATACGCTCTTTGGTGCGGCGATCCCGACTTGGTCGGCTACGGCAACAACTGGGGCGAAGCGGTTCAGTATCTCATGGGTCTTGAAGTGGATGAAAATCTGCTGATCCAATTCGCATACTCGGGTAGTCATGAGGGCGGAGCCTGGGACTACTTCGAGGTGCATGTACTTACCGTTTCCGGAGCCTTTGTCGTCTATCGCAATGACGTGGAACTGGAAGAGACCTTCATGAATATCTCCCTGGATATTCCAGCCGCGGAGCTAGATGGTCCCGTAGAGGCCGTTCAGTTCTGGTTCTTCTCCGATTCGGCCTGGTCCGATGAGGACGGCTATATCGAAAGCGACATCGGTGCGGTTTGGCTGGACAACATCATGATCGCCGTGGACAACACGGTCTATGTCATGGAGGATTTCGAGAACGGCGACCTGCCGCCGGACTGGGAAATCATCGCGGCCGCCCCGCCTGAGATTTACCCGGCTCTCCACCAGAATGTGGAAGTTCCCTACGACTGCTGGACGAACACGAGCACCGTCTGGGGTTTCTTCGACGAGAACACCGTGGAGCCGGGCTATCCCGGCGGAGTGATTCCCTACGGGCCGCCTTGGCCCTTGCTCGTGGTGGAATCACCGGAACTCACCGTGGATCAAAATGGTGAACCCATGTACTTCGGCTTTGGCGACATCCAGGGTCTCATCGTTAGCCACGATCGCCTTCAAGATCTCTATGGCGAAGGTGACGCACTGCTGAGTGATCGCACTTGGATCTCTGCACGGAATGCGGCCTCCGGAGAGTGGGGTGCCTGGACGTATAATAACTCCGTCTTTTGGCCGGACGATGATTGCTATTATTGGTTCGAGAATCTTGAGTACGAGGCCTTCGAAAGCGCTGGAGGCCTGGACCAGTTCATCAACGGCCTCAAGGTTCGTTTCGAGGTCAGGGATATGTGTCCTTTCTGGTGCGACGATGTGCTTGATGGATATCCCCACGGCGTGGGCCTACTCATCGACAAAGTTCGTGTTTTCACCACCGGTACAATAACCGGCGCCGAGGAGCCCGAGTTGCCGGCGATCACGCGCCTCATGCCGGTGCATCCCAATCCCTTCAACCCGAAAACCGAAATTCGCTTCGAGCTGAACGAGGCCGGCCGGGCCGTCCTTGAGGTCTATGATATTTCGGGCCGCCGCCTCAGAACCTTGACCGACAAGCACTTTGAGGCCGGAACACAGCTTGAAAGCTGGAACGGCTTGGACGATAATGGCCGGGCCCTGCCCAGCGGGGTCTATTTCATCCGGCTGAAGACGCGCCTCGGCGTGGAGAGCCGGAAGGCGGTACTCGTCCAGTAGGGAAGGCGATTTGGGTTTCTACCTAATTCTACGCCTGGGCCTGCTGTCGGCCCGGGCGTTTCCGTTTAGGCGATTCAGCGATCTTTGCGCCCGCTTCGGCCGGCTTGCAGGATGGCTTTCGCCCGCGCGTCGGCATGTGGCCGCGAACCTTCGCGCCATCGAAAGCGCGGGAGGGCGACCGGCCGCTGTCGGCGACGTCTTCGAATCCTACGGACGATACTGGGGGGAACTTCTGGCCCTTGCAGCCCGGCCGGAGCGCATCGGGCGATTACGCCTGGAGACGCGGGGCCTGGAGTACCTGATCGATGCCCGTGCGCGCGGTCCCGTCTGCGCCGTGGGCGGACACCTCGGAAACTGGGACATTCTGGCTCATTGGTTCTCGCGGGAGATTCCGGATGTGGCCATCCTTGTCGAGCGGCTCAAACCCGTTCGGCTCTACGAGCTTTTCGGGGAACTCCGCGGGAGTCTCGGCTGCCGAACCCTCGCCGCCGAGGGTGGAGGTCGTGAGCTTTATCGCCATCTTCGCAAAGGCGGGAATGCGGGGATGGTCGCTGATCGCGTTATCGGCGCGGGATGGCGCGGCGCGTCCATCTTGGGCGGACACCGGCGCATTCCCTCGGCAGGCATGGACCTCGCCCGCCGCGCGGGCGCCGAGTTGCTGCCGATCTTTATCCGTCGCGAAGGCATCGACTTTGTGATACAGATTCATCCTCCGCTGCCGGAGAACGAAGATCCCGTGGCGGCTTACGCACGCGTGCTCGAATCTGAACTGCTGGCCGTGCCCCAGCAGTGGTGCGTACTCTACCCCCTGCATGATGCGGCGGCGGGCATCCAGCCCGCGCTCGCAGCCAGGAAGGCCGTGGCTTCATGAAGATCGGCATGGTCAGCGAGTTTTTCTATCCGCAACCTGGCGGCATCAGCGAGCACATTCGCGCCCTGAGCCGCGAGTTGCGTCTGCGCGGCCACGAGGTGGCGGTGATCACCAGCGAAACTCGCGGCAGCGTGGAAGAGCGGGATCCGCGGGTGCTGCGCCTGGGCAAGAGCCAACCCGTGCATTACAACGGCGCTGTGTCGCGTGTGAGCTACGGCTGGAAGCTGGGGCCAAAGATGGCAGCCTTGCTGAGGGCCGAAAAACTCGATGTGCTTCACATTCACAATCCGCACATGCCCACCCTGCCTTTGATTGCCCTACGCGAGGCCACTTGTCCGGTGGTGAGCACTTTCCACAGCAATAATCCTTGGGACTTGGGCAGCACTCTTTTTCATCCCATCATGCGGCGCTGGGTGAACAAGACCAATATTCGCATTGCGGTGAGTCCCACAGCCCTGCTGGCGGCGGCTCGGCATTATCCGGGCGAATATCGCGTGGTGCCCAATGGCGTGGACTACGATTTCTTCGCCGAGGCGGCCGGTCGTACGGAAACGCAATTTCCGGGACTCGACAACGCGAAGAAGAAAATTCTATTCGTGGGCGCATCGGTTCGCCGCAAAGGCTTGCCCTACCTGCTGAAAGCCTTCACCCAATTGCGCGAAACGCGCGACGATCTAGAGTTGGTGGTGGTGGGCGATGGACCCGATCGCCGCCGCATACAAAACCGAGTTCCCGCAGCCCTGCGCGCCGATGTGCACTTCGTGGGCACCATTCCCCGCGCAAAGCTGGCCGAGTACTACGCATCCGCCGACATCTTCTGCGCGCCCAGCACGGGCCAGGAAAGCTTCGGCATGGTTTTGCTGGAAGCCATGGCCGCCGGCGTTCCCGTTACCGGATTCGCCATCGATGGCTACACCGACGTGGTGCGAACCGGCGAGGATGGCATCCTCGTGACGCCCAAAGACGTGAAGGCCCTGGCCGAATCTTTAGGCTACTTCCTGGACAGTCGCGAAGAGCGCAGCCGTTTCGCGCGCCACGGACAGATGAAGGCCCGCGCCCACGACTGGAGCGAGATCGCCCGCCAGGTAGAAGCGGCCTATCATGAAGCCCTAGGCGCGCCGCAGCAAAGGGAATTGCCCTTCGGCGAGCGAGCCCAGGCGGCCAAGGCGAAGTAGGGATTCGCGATCCGCTACCCGCGGATCGCCGGAACTATACCTGGGTACGGTTTATGGAAGGGATGGGGGAGCTTTGGCTATGGCTTTGGCTTCTTCATTTTCATGCACGCGTTCGGCCAGTGGAAGAATCCCAGTTTTTCATAGAAGGGGATGGTCTCGGGATCGGTCATGAGCGCGACCTGGTAGATATCCTCGAAGGGTTCCATGAGCCGTCGCATCAGTTCGCCGGCGAGACCCTGTCCCTGAAACTCCGGATGCACGAGCAGGTCGCAGACGTAGAGTGTCGTGTGATCGTCGGTGAGGCCCCGAGCGAGGCCGGTGAGACGATCGCCATCCCAAGCCGCCACCCGCACATTGGAGTTTTCCCAAGCACCCAACAGCATGGCCTCGTCACCCGCGCGTCGGTCCTTCACCGATGCGTAGAGGGCGCAGAGTTCGTCCCCGGAAATGGACTTATCGGAGAATTTGAATCCCAAGAATTCTCCTCCTAGCCTAGAGCCTAAGGCTTATGGCTTGCAGCTACTCGGTGCAGCGCCAGGGCGTGAGCTTCCACACGTGGAGCTTGCCGAAAAGATCTTCGGGCCCGCGACCGCCGAAGAGGTAGATCTTCCCGTCGATCACGTGGGCCGTGGCGCCGCTGAGCTCCAGGGGCAGATCGGGCCCGCTGTGCCAGGACTCGTTTTCCAGGTCGAAGACTTCAAGGGTCTTGCTGGCCTCGGAAGTCGCCGTGGCCCCGCCCATGACGTAGAGGTGATTGTCCAGGGCCGCCATGACGGGAAGGCTTCTCGGCGTGGGCATGTCGGGTTCCAGCACCCAGACCTTGGGATCGGGATCGTAGCGCTCGAAGGCGCCCGATGGCTGCGCACCGTCTTCGGTGCCGCCGGCGGTCCAGGTGAATCCGTTCAGGTAGGCGTATCCGAAATCGCGGCGGGGCGATTTCATCTCGTTGCTGAAGTCGTGGGTCCAGGTGCCCGGGTCCACATTGTACTTCATACTGTAGCCCTCGGTGGCACCGGCTGAGAATCCGCCGAATAGCATGATGAATCCCTCTTCACCCTGATGGCGTCGTTCATCCAGGCCGAAGCCGATGCGCGCCTGGGGCATGTTCTTACCCTCGTCGGCGGGATCGTAGGCGGCCCAAGTGTCACTGACCGGATGATAGGCATGCGTGCGCAGGTGCACCGCGCCGTTGGGTTCGTATCCGCCAATGAGATAGATGCTGTCACCCCAGGCATAGGCCCGCGATTGCCAGAGCATGGCCGGCGTGGGCGCGCCCTCGGTCCATGTGTCGGTGAGCGTGTCGTAGATTTCCACGCTGTCGAGAATGTCGCCGCCGTTGCGTCCTCCGAAGACGTAGACCTTTTCATCATGCAAAACCGAAGCGTGGCCCCAACGCCCCTGATCCATGGGCGCAGGACTGTCTTCCATAGCGGCCCATTCGGGCTGGAGTCCCATGATGATATCCACGCGCTCTTCCACGCGATGGTTATCGTTGTCCAAGGTGCCGAAGATTACGCTGCGCACGCCGGGTCCGCCGGGTAGGTATTCGGTTTCGAGCACCAGCGTGTCCACGTAGTTCACGACCAAATCGGGGCTGCCGTTGGCGTCGATGTCCCACCATGCCTTGAAGCCGCCATCGTCGATGACCGTGGCCGACAGGTATGCGGTCTCGCCGCAGGCCAGTGAGTGTGGCACGTCGAGCGAGATCACGGGCAGATTGTCGGTGATGCTTACTTCGGTGGTGGTGCGATACATTTTGTTGGTGACCGTGGTCACCTGAAGGGTCACCAGGAAATCGCCGGGCAGGGAGAAGGCGTAGTAGAAGCCCAGTGTGTCCACGGGAAGGCTCGGATTGGTGAAGACGTAATCGAAGATGCCGTCGCTGGTCACGTCCCAGGAGAAGCGCGACACATCGGTGGGCTCGCCCTCGAAGACACCGTAGAGGACGATGCTGTCATTCACGGTGGCGGCCAGGTGCTCGGGCGCCCAAAGCAATGCTTCGGGCACGGTCACTTTTTCATCGCAGGCGGTGAGCATAACTCCGGTGGCGACGGCCAGCAGGAGGATCCAGGACATGAGCGGGCGCAGCATACTTCTCCTCAATGGATCGAATGGACTACCACACAGACTAACCTTCCGGCGCGGCGGAAACAAGCCCCTCGTGAAAGCTCTCTAAATGTTCACAAAGTGGACATCTCCCTTGGGGTGTGGGCGTATTGCCGGGCCGGGAGCCCTGGCCTCGATCCTGCCATGGAGGACTTGCGGCGGAAGCGCGGCGGTTCCCGGCGGTCGGAACCCATTAGCACAGCTTCTTTGGACAAATGCGACGCGGCCGAATCTCGGCGCGTTTCCGTCCGCGAGGGATCGGCGGGCATTGGCTTTCGCGCGGGGCGCAAGGGAGGAGGCGTCTCGCAGGCGCGGGGGCGGGTTCTGCTTGAAGTGTCGAGGTCGTTCCGGCTGGGGAGACGGACTCCCGGACGCGCGCGTATGCAGGCGCGAACGGGTGCTTTGGCAGCGAAAGGGGGAAAACTCGCCGTCGACCCGCCGGTCCCTTTTAGATTTGCTTGGGAGTTTTGAGGTCCGCTTCGGCCGACGCGGCTTTTTCCTCCGGAGGCGAAAGCCGTTGGATGAGTTCCTGACGCAGCGTGGCCTGGTCGAGATCGCGGTCGAGAATGCCGTGTTCGCAGAGGCTCACCTTGTGGGTTTCCTCGCTCACCACCACGACCACCGCGTCGGATTCCTCGCTGATGCCCAGGGCCGCCCGGTGGCGCGTACCCAAATGGGCTTCGCCACGACCCGATTCGGACAGAGGCAGAATCACTCGCGCCGCCACCACCGTGTTGCCGCGCACGATCACGCCGCCGTCATGCAGAGGTGAAGGCGGAGTGAACAGAGTCTCGATGAGCTCGGCGGAGATGCCCGCTTCGAGCAACACACCGTTTTCCGCGTAGTTGCGCAGGCCGGTTTCCCGCTCGATCACGATGAGCGCCCCCAGGCCCGAGCGCTTCAGGTCGCCCACGGCGCGCACGATTTCCTGGATGTATCCCGTGTCCACCTTCACGCGCAGGAATCGGCCCACCAATCGGTTGCGGCCGATCTGCGCCAGCGCCGCGCGCAGTTCGTGCTGGAAGAGCACGATGAAGGCGATGGCCCAGACCGTGCGCAGGCTGTCGACGATCCAGCTGACCGTGCTAAAGCCCATCCAGCGGGCGAAGAGCCCGGCCAGGAAGATGACCAGGAAGCCGTTGAGCATGAGGGCCGCGCGGGTGTCGCGAATGAGAATGTAGAGGCGATAGAAAAGGAAGGCTACGATGAGGATGTCCAGCGCCATGACCAGGGGGAGAATGAACTGGTTCAAGCGGGGACCTCCTCGGGGGCGGGCTGACGATTTTCGCGGCGATGTAGCGGCGTGTAGGCGTCCAGGAATCGGCGCGTGGCTCCCACATCGTGTACGCGTAGAATTTGAACACCGGCCTCGGCAGCGCGGGCGGCGGCGGCCAGGCTGCCTTCCAGGCGACGAGAGGGATCATCTTCACCGGTTAGAGCGCCGATGAAGCTTTTGCGGCTGGCGCCGAGCATAAGCGGACGGCCCAGCGAGTGCAACTCACCCACGCGGCGGATGAGTTCGGTGTTGTCCTGTACGCGCTTTCCGAAGCCGATGCCCGGATCCAGCGCGATGCGTTCGGCCGGCAGGCCGGCCTCCACCGCAGCTTCGAGGCGCGCCTCGAGCCAGCGGTAGACTTCGTCCACACAATCCTCGTACTGAGGATCAGCCTGCATGGTCGCGGGTTCGCCGCGCATGTGCATAAGCACTAAGGCTGCGCCACCCTTGGCGACCACCTCGGCCATGGCGCTGTCGCCCAGAGCCGAGACGTCATTGACCATCACAGCGCCGGCTTCGAGAGCCGCCGCGGCTACGTCCGATTTTTGTGTGTCGATGGACAGAGGAATGTCCGTGTGCCGGGCCAGCTCACGGATAACCGGGGTTGTGCGGTTCGATTCTTCGACGGCGCTCACGCCAGCCGAGCCCGGACGGGTGGATTCCCCGCCTACGTCAATTATATCGGCACCTTGGGCCGCCAAGCTAAGTCCTTTTTCCACGGCAGCTTCGGGCTCAAGCCATTGTTCACCGTCTGAGAAGCTGTCGGGGGTCACATTGAGGATGCCGCAAATCAGCGGCCGAGCGCCAAAGTACAGCTCGCCGCGGCTGTGCGGCAGCAGCAAAGGTCGGCGGCCTTGGCCATCGAGTAGGGCCACGACACCTTCGGCCAGTTTCTTCAGGCCGAAGGGCTGGGCGCGCATTTTCTTGGGAAGTCGACGCAGGGTGCTTTCGTCGGCGATCATGTGCACGGTGCAGCGATCGGGCCCTCCGAGAATCACCTCGCGGTGATTGGAACATTCGCCGCCCATGCTGAGCATTTCCTGCTTGAGGATGTTCGCGGCGGGGGCCTTCACATCATCCACACGAATGACCCGCGTCGCCGCTTTGCGATGCATGTAAGCAGCCCCCGCGCTATCGGCGCCGGCGGCCTCGAGCAGATGTTTCAGCTCAGGGCCGCGGGCGAGAATTTCACGGGGGCTGTTCACGTCAATCTCCGTCGAAGAGACGCTTCTGCGCCTCCTCCTTTTTGGGCTCGGGCTTGCCCTCGTCCTTCTTGGGAATGTCTATGCCCGTGGAGCCCGGCTCGCCGGTCTTGCGCGCCTCTTCCAGCACCTCGTCGATGCGATCGGCGGTGCTCATGGCTTCCTTCTGCACGTGCTTGCGCGCCGCCTCCAGGGCCTCGCGATCGAAGGGGGGCAGTTCGCCACCCTCAATTATAGTGAGTACGTCATCGCCCGTGAGCGTCTCGCGTTCCAGTAGCGCCTCAGCCAGCCCGTGAAGAGCCGTCATGTTGTCTTCAAGAATCTTCCGACAACGTTCTTGGCATACATTCACGATCTTCAAAACCTCGGCATCGATTTTCTGCGCCGTCTCCTCGCTGAAGTTTTTACTTTGCTGGATGCTTCGGCCCAGGAAAACCGTTTCCACGTTTTCGCCGTAGGCGATGGGTCCCAATTCCTCGCTCATGCCCCACTGGGTAACCATGCGGCGCGCCACGCCCGTGATGGTGCGAATATCGCCGGCCGCGCCGTTGGAGATCTTGCCGAAGACCAATTCCTCGGCCATGCGTCCACCCAGGGCCACCACGACTTTCTCGATCAGATAGTCGCGGTCGTAGAGCTGATCATCGTCCTTGGGTAGGAAATAGGTGACCCCGCCAGTCATGCCGCGGCTGATGATGGTCACCTTGTGCAGCACGTCGCTATCCTTGAGCACGACGCCTGCGATGGCGTGTCCCGCTTCATGATAAGCCACGATGCGGCGCTTCTCTTTGCTGGGCACCCGGCTGCGACGCTCGGGTCCGAGCATGGTTTTGTCTTTGGCGTCGTCGAGATCTTCCATGTAGACCATGTCATGATTCCGCCGCGCCGCCAGCAACGCGCCTTCATTGACGACGTTCGCCAGATCCGCGCCGGTCAGACCCGGCGTGCTTCGTGCCAGCACTTCCGCGCTCACTTCCTCGGCCAGCAGAGGAATCTTCCGCAGGTGAACCTTGAGGATACCCTCGCGTCCCTTCACATCAGGCATGTCCACGACCACTTGCCGGTCGAAGCGTCCCGGACGCAGCAGCGCCGGGTCGAGCACGTCGGGTCGGTTTGTAGCGGCCAGTAAGATAACGCCCTCGCTGGTGTCGAAGCCGTCCATTTCCACGAGCAACTGATTGAGGGTCTGTTCGCGCTCGTCGTGTCCGCCGCCCAGGCCCGCGCCGCGATGACGACCCACCGCGTCGAGTTCATCCACGAAAATAATGCAGGGCGCGTTCTTCTTGCCCTGTTCGAATAGATCGCGCACGCGGCTCGCGCCAACGCCCACGAACATTTCCACGAAGTCCGAACCGCTCATCTGGAAGAAGGGTACCTTGGCCTCGCCGGCCACGGCCTTGGCGAGCAGAGTCTTGCCCGTTCCCGGAGGACCCACCAGCAGCACACCGCGGGGAATGCGCGCGCCCATACGCTGGAATTTTTTGGGGTCGCTCAGGAACTCGACCACTTCGCCCAGTTCCACTTTCGCCTCGTCGGTGCCGGCTACGTCGTCGAAGGTGACGCGCGGTTTGTCGCCGCCCACCAATTTCGCTCGGCTCTTACCGAAGGTGAAGGCCTTGTTGCTGCCGCCCTGCATCTGCCGGATGAAGAAGAACCAGAGCAGAACGAGCAGCAGAATGGGACCCCAGGCGAAGAGCGCCGTGCCCCAGCTGAATCCCTGCTGTTCGGTGCGAATCTGAATGGGAGATTCTGGCGTGCTCAGCGCGCGCGTCTGTTCGAGCAGATCGGGCACATTGTAGGGCAGGTCCAAATGGAAGTTCTGCGCCTCGACGTCGCCGCCGGGGCCTTCCATGCTCACCGGCTCCCGTAGTATTCCGCTGACGCTGTTGCCGTTGAAAACCACTTCCTCCACGTTGCCGCGTTCAAGCTGGTCCATGAAGCTTGAGTAGTAGATTTCGTATTCGCGCGGCTTGCCATAGGAGATCCACTGGAAAATCACCAGTACGGCGATGATCATGAGGATCCAAAAACTCATGGCCCGGGTGGGTTTAGGCATCTGCCCGCCGGGGCGCTTGGGATTCTTGTTGTCGTTTCCGTTCATTCTCTTCCTTTGGGAAGGATTGCTCAGATCTGGTTGGGATCGAGCACGGCGAGGAAGGGCAGGTTGCGGTAAAGCTGATTGTAATCGAGGCCGTAACCCACCACGAATTCGTCAGGGATGGTAAAGCCCACACGCTCCACCTTTACGTCGACGGTGCGAGCTTCGGCCTTGTCCAGCAAGCTCACCACTTCCAGGCTGGCCGGTTTGCGCGTTTTCAGATTGCGGCGCATGTACTCGAGGGTCAAGCCCGAGTCCACGATGTCTTCCACGAGGATCACGTGCCGGTCTTCAATATTCTGGTGCAGATCTTCCAGGATACGCACTGTGCCGGTGGACTCCGTGCCCTCGTAACTCTTCACCACCATGAAATCCAGTTCGTGTGGAACGGGCATGGCGCGAGTGAGATCGGCGAGAAAGATGAAAGAACCCTTGAGGATGCTCACCAAAAGGGGGCGCTTGTTTTCGTAGTCCCGGCCGAGCTCCTTGCCCAGTTCCAGAACACGGCTGCGAATCTGTTCTTCTGTCAGCAGAATCCGGGCAATTTTGTAGCCGGAGTGGGTCATCGGGCTCACCGCCGCTTTCATGCAAACCTCACGATAATGAAGTATTAAGAGATAGGGCTATATTAGGAGGAAGCTCTATCCAGGTCCAGGGTTAGGCAAAATTTTGTTTCAGGGCCCACCGGCGCGCCTTCTCCTCGGGCGAGCCCCAGCACCCAAAGCAGCGTGTCTTTGCTGTCCAACAGCACAATCAGGTTCTGCCGCCAGTGCCGCGGCACTTTCCGGTCGATGAGCAGGTCTGAAAGACTCTTGCCGCCCCCGGCGCCCATGGGCCGGATGCGCATGCCCGGCTTGGGGTTGTCCAGACGCAGGGGTCTCTGGAGTGCATTTAGGTCGAAGATGGCCTTGGCCGCGCTCTTGGGCGGCTGTTGATTCTGACCCAACTCGCGAATGCGAAGGGTCCACGCGCCGATAGTCATATCGCCCCAGTCGGGTA
Source organism: uncultured bacterium (assembly GCA_964440095.1). Taxonomy (GTDB): domain Bacteria; phylum Krumholzibacteriota; class Krumholzibacteriia; order JACNKJ01; family JACNKJ01; genus JACNKJ01. Next base: position 54,975 of record CAYTPZ010000008.1, read on the forward strand.
AGATATTTCCTCCCGGTTCGAAGCGGTGAAGCGGGATCTCTTCGGCCTCGGGCAAGGCGAGGCCCTGGGGCCCGAGATAGACGTGAAGACTAGTGAAAAGGGCCGCCATCTCATCGCCTAGCTCCAGAGTTTTTCCGGTGGCGGCGGCCTTGTTCAGCTCGATAATGCGCGCCACGCTGAGATCGCTGGCCACACCCTTATGCATGAGAGCCCCGGCGATGGCCCAGCGGGCCAGTGTGGCTGGCCGGGTCATGAGGGCTTCGCGGTTCAGGCGCAGAAACTCTCCAAAATGCTCGGGCTCGAGCCCCCGGTCGAGAATTTCACCGTCCAGAAAATCCGTGAGATCGCGTGCCTGAGTGCCCAGCCGCGCCGCGCCGGGCACGGGATCCATCTCGAATGTCTCGCGCAGGTAGGGCAGAAGCTCATGGCGGATGCGATTGCGCCGGAAAGCGCGATCCTCGTTGCTGGGATCTTCCAGCCAGCTTAACTCGCGGCTCTTCAGATACTCGCGCAGATCAAATCTTGTGAACTCCAGAAGGGGGCGGATGAGCCTGAGATCGCTGTCCTCGTACAGTGGCCTGGCCGGGGCGATGCCGCGCAGGCCGCGCAGGCCGGTGCCGCGCAGTAACCAGAGCCAAAGGGTCTCGGCCTGATCGTCGGCGGTGTGGCCGGTGAGAATGATCTTAGCGCCAACCCCATGGGCAATGCGCCCCAAGGCGCGATAGCGTAGTTCCCGTGCCCGTGCCTCAAGGTTGCCGGGCTCCTCCTCCAGGCTCTCGGGCAGTGCGATGGCCCGGCTGATGAGCCTGACTCCTCTCGCCTTGGCCCAAGTCTCCAGGTGTTCCCGTTCGCCGGATTCCTCCCGAAGGCCGTGGTCGGTGTGGGCCACCACAAGTTTGAAGCCGTCGATTTCTGCGGCACCTGCGGCCAATTCGGCAAGGGCCATGGAGTCGGATCCGCCGGAACAGGCGGCCAGGATGGCGCCGTCTTCCCGACCGCGGAGGATTTTCAGCTTGTTTCGAAAGGCTTGCAGCATGTTTCCATAGTATGGTTCCTGTGCCGCAGACTCAAGGGAGGGTTAAAGATAGCTTGTGTCGCCCCCGTTCTCTGCTCGGCTGAGCTTCGCCGCCCTCCCGTTCCCACGATATCAGCAGTGGAAATACGGTAAAAATGCCGTATTGATTATGTAATTAACTCTCTCGCTGCGCTACACTGTTGTCGCACTATCTCTTGTTGTTTAATTCCAAAATCTGAGTTAATGGATTGAATATATTCAGTTTATGCTATTGACTTGACCCTATTAATAACTATAGTACAAGCACTTCCTCCCGCGACCTCCACCCGGAGGTGCGACATGCACAAAGCTCCCGATCTTCACCGCAGATTGTTGTCGGCGTTCTATCAGTTTTAAAAACTCGCCAAGCCTGAAGCTTGAGCCGGAGCAACTGGCCTAGCTGGAGGCATTGGAGGAAGCTCTCCGTAAGCAGGGCCTGAGTGGCTCCAGGGAAGAAATACTGCTACAAAGGCTCTCTCTGGCCGCTAGCGGTCAGCGCTTAGCGGCTGGCGAAGATTGGCCCCGTGTCCAGCTTTCTGGAAGTTCATCACAAAAAGCCGAGAAGTAATGGCGGCGACAACCAGGCTGGCAATCTCAATACCCTATGTTCGGGCTGTCACACTCTCGCTCATAGCCGTCGTGAGGTAATGAATTCTTCCCCTTGAACCTCGGGCTCCGTCGGGCCATGATCGGGGCATGAAGATCTATACCAAGACCGGCGACCAGGGTGAGACCGGGCTCATCGGCGGCGATCGCGTGGCCAAGGATCACGCGCGCATCGAAGCCTACGGCACGGTGGATGAATTGGGTGCGCTCCTGGGTGCCGCGCGAAGCGCGGGCGCGACCACCGAATTGGGCGCCCAGCTGGAGGCCATCCAAAACGAACTTTTTGTCATCGGCTCTCAACTTGCTTCGCCCAAGGAAAACGACAAGCTGCCGGCCCTCGGCGAAGGCAGTATCCGACAGTTGGAAACCTGGATCGACGAGGCCGAGGAAAAACTGCCTGCCTTGAAGCAGTTCATCCTTCCGGGCGGCGGCCCCGCGGGCTCGATGCTGCACTTGGCCCGAACGGTTTGCCGGCGGGCCGAGCGGCGGGTGCATTCTTTAGCGCGCGAAACGAACCTCCCCGGGGAGATCCCTGTATTCCTCAATCGACTCTCCGACTATCTCTTCACCGCGGCGCGCCTCGCCAACCAGAATGACGGTGTGGGGGATGAACCCTGGAAGCCCGAATAGGGCTTACTATTAAGGAGCAAGCATGAAGCGCATTCTCACGGTAGGGCTTTTGATCATGGCCGTTCTCATCGCCGGTTGCGGCAAAAAGACCACCGTCACCCGCTTGGAAAGCGACACCGACATAGACCTGTCCGGCCACTGGAACGATGTGGACAGTCGGTTGCTAGCCGAGAAGATAGTGGTGGATTGCATGGCCCACCCCTGGATCGGCAATCACGTGCGCGAAGACGGAGCGCCGCCCGTGGTCATCGTGGGTGCAATTCGCAATAAGACCAGCGAGCACATCGCCACTGACATCTTCATCAAAGACCTGGAGCGCGCATTCGTGAGCGGCGGGCAGGTTGACGTGGTGGCAAGCATGGACGAGCGCGAGCAGCTTCGCGACGAGCGTATCGACCAGAAGGTCCACGCCTCGCCCGCAACCATCAAGGAGTTCGGTCGCGAGTTGGGCGCCGACTACATGCTCATCGGTGTGATCAACGAGCAGGGCGATGAAGAGGGCGGCAATCGTGTCATCTTCTTCCAGGCCGACTTGGAGCTGGTGGATATTGAAAGTAACCGCAAGGTGTGGATCGGTAGCAGCGAGCACAAAAAGCTGCGCGAACAGAGCCGCTTCTAATTGAAACGCCTCCTATCTTTCCTGCTCCTGCTATGGCTAACGCTGTGGCTTACGGGTTGCTCGCAAAACGCAGCCCGTGATGCCCGTGTGCGCGAAGCCCTGGATAATGCCGATCCGGCTTCCGCACTGGCCGCCTTCGATGAAGAGGAATGCGCCTCCGTCGACTGCTTGCTGCAGCGCGGTCATATGGCCTATCTGGCCGGCGACTATCGCTGGGCCCAGCGCAACTTGGCGGCGGCCGAGTGGCTCATCCAGGAACACTGGACTTTGAATCTGGGCCTCGAGGCCGCGAGTTTGGCCGTCAATGACGGTGTGCGCGACTACGGTGGGGAGCAGTTTGAAAAAGTCTGGGTGAATTTCGTGCGTGCGCTGGGCTATCTGGCCGCGGGCGAACCCTGGGAGGCAGCGGTAGAGGGACGTGCCATCACGCGCAAACTCACCGCGTTGTCCGATCAATGCGACGACCTGAGCGGGTATCACAACGATCCCTTCCTGCAGTATTTCGCGGGGCTTCTTGCCGAGGCCGAAGGCGAGGTCAATCGCGCCTGGATCAACTATCGCGCAGCGGAAAGGCTCTATTCCGCTGGCGAGGTCTATGGCGCAGAAGCACCGGCCAGCTTGGGTGCCGATCTCATCCGTGCGGCCGAGGCCCTTTCATTCAATGAAGATGCCGAGCAGCTTCGCAATCGCTATCCCGGTGCCCAGGCTCCAGGGCCCGGCGAAGGTGAGCTGGTCATTCTCGTTAGCGAAGGCCTTATTCCGCAGAAGTATTCGGAGAATATTGCCTTTCCCATTTTCGAAGACGACGATGATGACGAAGACGGCCTGGATGCCTTGCATGTGGCCACCTACTCTTATGATAACTGGCATGCGCCGGGTCCCGTCGTGGATTACTTCGTGAACATCGCCCTTCCCGCCATTGCCGAAGGAACTCGTGCACCCATTTTAGATTGGAGCGCCGGCGCTTGGCGTGGCGATTTGGACATTGCCGCTGATCTGGGCCATCTCTCCCGGCGCAATTTGCAAGAGAGATATGCTACGGTGGTCATTCGCACTTTGGCCCGCGGGCTCATCAAGTACTGGGCCGCCGAGAAGGCCGAGGAAAAGAAGGGCGAGATCGCGGGACTTCTCGTGAACTTGTTGGGCGTGGCCACTGAATGGGCCGACACGCGGGGATGGGTCAGTCTTCCCGAGCGCATCCACATGGCGCGCGTAACGCTCCCCGTGGGCAGACAGCAATTGCGCGTGGGCCCGGCGTCGGGAGAAGTTGAAATTCGGCCCGGCGAACTGGGCTTCCTGCACCTTCGACTCTACTAGGAGAATCATGAAAGGCTTTTTCGAAGACGGAACCTTCGATGGCATGAGCGCCGTGGTCACCGGTGGCGGCACCGGTCTGGGTTTGGAAATCTCACGATTGCTGGCGGCACTTGGCGCCAAGGTCGCCATTGTCAGCCGCAGTGCCGATAACCACAAGGTATTCCTGAACGAGGCCGAACAAAAAGGTTGGGCCGCCGCATCCCATGTGATGGACGTGCGCGAACCGGCCGCCGTGGGCGAGGTCTTCGGCAAAGTCGCGGAGGAATTCGGCGGGCTGGATATTCTCATCAACAACGCCGCGGGGAACTTCGTGCGCCCTGCCATGGACCTGCCGCCCAAGGGTTGGCGCGCGGTTATCGACATTGCGCTGTCGGGCGTCTTCTTCTGCTCGCAGGCCGCCGGCCGCATCATGGCCGAGCAGGAAGGGGGCGGCGTGATCGTGAACATCATCGCGCCCTATGCCTGGACGGGTGCGCCGGGAGTTGTGCATTCGGTGACGGCCAAGGCGGGTGTACTCGCCATGACGAAAACTTTGGCAGCCGAGTGGGCGCGCAAGAAGATTCGCGTGAACGCGATTGCGCCGGGTGCCTTCGAGAGCGAAGGAGCGGGTCAGCGGCTTTGGCCCACCCAGGAAATCTACGAAGCCATTCGCAATGAAATTCCCGCCAAGCGATTCGCCGATCCCGCGGAAATCGCCCGTTCGGTGATCTACGCCGCAAGTCCGCAGGCCGAGTATATGACGGGCGCAATCATCACCGTGGATGGCGGCATGTGTTTGGGCAAGGGTCTGGCCGGGGAAATGGAGCCAGGCGCCGTGAAGCGAAAACGCTGATGGCAGCTGTCAAAGCCGTCACGCGCGGACTCAGTGTGGAGGTTGAAAGCTTCTATGTGGCCGAGAATTCTTCACCCGCCGAGGATCAATACTTCTTTGCCTATCACGTAACCCTCGTGAACGAAGGCGATGCCCCCGTACAACTGGTGAGCCGGCGCTGGGTGATCACCGACGCCGACGGTAACGAAGAAGTCGTGGAGGGCGAGGGTGTGGTGGGTGAGCAACCCATGCTCGCGCCCGGCGAAGGATTCCAATACACCAGTTTTTGCCCGCTAAGCACGCCGGCGGGAACCATGTCGGGTCACTACCGCATGATCGATTCCAAGGGCCGCGAATTCGACGCAGAAATTCCCATCTTCAGCTTGAGTGTTCCCGGAAGTATGAACTAGGAGAAGCTATGCGTTTAGTCTTCGTGATCTTCGCTGTTCTATCTCTGTTCGCATCGGCCCAGGCGGAAGCCGTCCGCGGTGTGGTCTACAACGATGAAAATCTCAATCGCAGCTATGACGCTCATGAGACAGGCCTCGAAAATATCCGTGTGAGCAACGGTCGCGATATCGTGCTGACCGACGCTTTCGGCCGCTACGAAATCAGAGCGCCCGAGCACGGCGCGATCTTCGTCATCAAGCCGTCGAACTGGACGGCGTACATGGACAAGTTCATGCGCCCGCAGTTTTTCTACATGCACAAGCCCGCGGGATCGCCGGAGCTGGAATTCCCCGGCAGCGAACCCACGGGGGAGCTGCCGGAGAGCATCGATTTCCCGCTTCATCGGACCGTGGAAAAAGGACGTTTTCGCGCACTGCTCTTCGGCGACACACAACCGGACGACCAGCGGGAGATCGACTTCATCGGCCATGATGTCATCGAAGATCTTATCGGCACGGCCGCGCTCTTCGGCGTGGTGCTGGGGGATGTGCTCAACGACGACCTTTCACTTTTCGATTCGATGAGCGCAACCCTGGCCACGCTCGGCATTCCCATGGTCTACGTGCCCGGCAATCACGACATCAATTACGACAGCCCCGATGATCTTCACTCCACCGACACTTTCGAAGCAGTGATCGGCCCGCGCTACTATTCCTTCGACGTGGCGCAGGTGCATTTCATCGTGCTGGACAACGTGCATTGGAAGGGCAAGGTGACCGATCCGGATGCCTGGTCCGGCGGCAACTACACCGGAGGGCTCGGCGAGGACCAGCTGACCTTTGTAAAACGCGATCTGGCGATGACGCCGCCGGACATGCTTGTCGTGCCGATGATGCACATCCCTTTCAATCACCGCTGGATCGAAGAGGACAAGGAAGCGCTCTTTAAGCTGCTCGCGAAACGCAGTCACTGTGTTTCGATGGCGGCGCACGCGCATTACATGGAGCACGATTTCGTCACGGCCGAGGAGGGGTGGCCGGGCGAGGGCGAGCATCACCAGTACATCAACCCCACGGTCTGCGGAAGCTGGTGGACCGGCACGCCCGACGAATTGGGTATCCCGCACACGACCATGCGCGACGGCGCACCCAACGGGACGACGGTGGCTTTCTTCGAGGGGCCGAATTATCGCTTGGACTTTCTGCCCGCGCGGCGGCCGGTGACCCATCAGATGACGATCTGGGCGCCCGAGGAAGTCGATATCAGCGAGCGCGGCGCGACGGAATTCTTCGCGAACGTCTTCGCAGGTTCGGAGCGCTCGACCGTCGAGTTCCGCTTGAACGGCGAGATTCGCTGGCGGCCCATGACGCGCGTGGCCGCGGCCGCCCCCTACTTCGTGGCGATGACCGAGGTGCAGGGGAGCGAGGACATCCCATACGGTGTGCGGACTCCGAACCCGCGCGAGGATGTGCCCCACCTGTGGAGCGCCGTGCTGCCGAAGGTGACGCAGCCAAGCCTGCGGGTGATCGAGGTGCGCGAGACCAATATGTGGGGGCGGGTGCACGAGGCGCGCAGGATCGTCCGCTTCAAGTGATTTCGGGCGCCGCGGCCCCCTTGACGGCGCCCCGGCTAAGGCGTACTTTCTATCGCCCCAGGTAACTGGGGAGTGGCGGCTTAGCTCAGTTGGTTAGAGCATCGGAATCATAATCCGAGTGTCCGGGGTTCGAGTCCCTGAGCCGCTACCTAGGAACTGATTGAGACCCAAGGCTTTGCGATT
>CAYTPZ010000009.1:0-61370 GCA_964440095.1 uncultured bacterium
TTGCCAGTGTGGCTGGCCTCGCAGGACTGGATTGCGGACAAGGGCCCGGCGGCCACCACTTCGCCGCCTCCCGGCCCACCGTCGGGGCCCAGGTCCACGATGTAGTCCGCCTCCCGGATGATGTCGGGATTGTGCTCAATAATAATGACGCTATGCCCCCTGTCAACCAGCCGCCGCAGGATTGACATCAGCGTGCGAACCTCTTCGAAATGAAGTCCGGTGCTGGGCTCATCGAGGATGTAAAGCGTTTTGGCGCGACCCCTTCTCGCAAGTTGCCTCGCCAACTTGAGGCGCTGGGCTTCTCCGCCGCTGAGCTTCAGCGCGCTTTGCCCCAGACGCAGGTAACCCAGGCCCACTTCTGCCAGGCTTTCCAAGGGTGCGGTCACCCGAGGGACCTCGGAAAAATGCTCCAGAGCCTGCTCGATGGTCATCTCGAGCACTTCGGCGATATTCCGACCCCGGTAGTGGATTTCGAGGGTCTCCCGATTGAAGCGACGCCCGCGGCAGACTTCGCAGGGCACGAAGGCCGGCGGCAGGAAGTGCAGGGTGACCTTGCGCTCGCCGTCGCCCATGCAGGCTTCGCAGCGGCCGCCTTTCACGTTGAAACTGAAACGTCCGGGTCCGTAACCGCGCAGACGGCTTTCGGGAAGCTTGGCGTAGTGTTCGCGTATCACGCCCCAGGCACCCGAATAGGTTGCGGGGTTGCTCCGTGGAGATCTACCGATGGCGGCCTGATCCACGTGGATCACAGCGCCCAGATCTTCGCCACCCTTCACGGATTCGGCCAAACCTACCTCACCACCATAGCTACCCTTCTGCCGGGCCAGGTGCTGGTAGACCACATCGTGGACCAAGGAGCTTTTTCCACTGCCGGACACGCCCGTCACGCAGGTGATCACGCCCAGGGGAATGCGCAGGTTCAGGTTTTTCAAATTGTGCTGACGAGCACCTCGAATTTTCAGGGCCGAACCGTTGCCCTTGCGAGTTGTGTCGGCAATGGGCTGTGCCGACTCGAGCAGGGCACGCCCCGTGGGACTTTGATCGTCGGCGCGAATATCATTGGGTGTGCCCTGGGCCACCACTTCGCCGCCGCGCTCCCCGGCGCCAGGTCCCAAGTCGACCACCCAGTCGGCTCTCTCAATGGTTTCACGGTCGTGTTCCACCACCAGCACGGTGTTGCCGCGATCCCGAAGGGCTTCGAGGGTTTCAAGCAAGGCACGCTGGTCTCGTGGATGCAGACCGATGGAGGGTTCATCCAAAATGTAGAGCACGCCTGTCATCTGGGCGCCGACCTGCTCGGCCAGAGCCAGGCGCTGGCGTTCACCACCGGACAGGGTCGTTGCGCTGCGGTCCAGGGAAAGATATCCCAGGCCCACCCGCCGCAGAAACTCCAGACGGCTTCGGATCTCGGGCAAGATTTCGCCGGCCACATCGCCCCGCGGACCCGACAGCTTCAGCTCTGCGAGGAAATCATCGAGTTCCGTAAGGGTTTTAGCGCTGAGCTCGGAAAAGTTGCAGCCACCCAATTTCACCCGCAAGGGTTCGGGGCCCAGGCGCGCGCCGCCGCAGTCCGGGCAGGGAATGCGTCCCATGGCTTTTTCAATCTGACGCCGCAGGGTGCTGCTGGAGGTTTCCTTATGTCGCCTTTCCAGGTAGGGCATCAGGCCCTCGAAAGTTCGCATCTGGCTGCCGGTTCGGGTTTCCACCTCGATCTTGAGGTCATCGCCGCCATCGAGAATCACGCGGCGCTGCTTCTCGCCCAGTTTCTTCCACGGGCGATCCATGGGAATGCCTAACTCCCCGGCCAGCGCCTCCACCTGTGCTTTGAGCCAGCTTCCCCGCTTGCCTCCAAGAAGCGCAATGGCTCCGCCTTCCAAACTCAAAGTGGGATCGGTTACCAGCAGATCTTCCCGCAGACGCGGCAGGGTTCCCAGACCCTGGCAACTGGGACAGGCGCCGCTGCGGCTATTGAAACTGAACAGCCCCGGCGATAGGGCCGAGATGGGACGGCTCTCTCCACCCGCTTCCGAGAAGGTCCATTCATCGCCCTCATGAAGCACTCGAACCCGCCCCGCACCCAACTCCAGCGCGCGCCCCAGACTCCGCTTGAGCCGTTGCAGGCTTTTCTCACCGAGGACAATGCGATCCACCACCGCTTCCACACTGTTACGCTGCTGAGCGGGAAGGCTGGGGGTGTCGTCCAGATCGTGCATTTCGCCGTTGAGTCGTATACGCACCAGGCCCGCTTTGCGCAGCCGTTCCAGCAAACGCTTCTGCGCGCCCTTTCGTTCATCCAGCACAGGCGCAAGCAGAGTGATTCCGCTACCCTCGCCCAGATCGGTGAGCCTTTCCAAAATGCCGACACGATCCAGATGGAAAGCACCTTCGCCGGCGCCGATCACGCCCACCCGCGCGTAGAGCAATCGCAGGAAGCCGCCGATTTCACTGAGAGTGCCCACGGTAGATCGGGGACCTGCAACGGTGCTGTGCTGAGTTACGGCAATGGCGGGACTGAGGCCTTCGATAAGATCCACATCGGGTTTGGAAAGCTCGCCGATAACCTGACGAGCCTGGCTGGACAGGCTCTCCACATAACGGCGCTGCCCCTCGGCGAAAAGGGTGTCGAAGGCCAGGCTACTCTTTCCCGAACCACTGGGGCCTGTAAGCACTGTGAATCGATAGCGAGGGATGTCCAGGCTGACATTCTTGAGGTTGTTTTCCCGGGCGCCGATTACGCGGATGGGATCAGCCCTGCGGGCCATCACCACCTCCCTGCAAGCGATCCAAACCTTCCTGGGCGGAGCGCCCGAAGTCATTGTCGCCTTGAGATCCGATCACCTTCTGGTAGAGAATGCGCGCCTGTTCGGCATCGCCCAATTTCTCATAGACCATGGCCGCACGCAGGCCCGCCGTTACACCCCACATGCCCTGATCGTTGTAGAGATAGTTCACCTTGAGGAAGGCCGAGCCCGCCTCGGCAAGATCTCCCTTGGATTCCAGACAATCGGCAATCCAGAAGTGAAGACGCGCCTTGCCCTCGCGATCCTGGAAGAAGTCGGCATTGCGATAGGCGAGCAGCGCCCGATCGAATTGACCGAGTTGCTGCAGGAAGTATCCCACCTTCATCATGGCTTCGGGAACACGCTCATCTTCGGGATAGTCGATGAGCATCAATTGGATACGATCCAGAGCCGCCCGGGGATCACCCGCCTTTTCCAAGGCCAGGGCCGAGAAATAGATAAGCTCGGGATCGGGACGGTCGGTGAGCACGAAGGCCCGCTCGAAGCGAGCGCTGGACTCGGCATAATCCCCGCGATTGTAGTAGATGCCGGCGGCGCGCATGGCCGATTCCCGCGCGGCATCGGTGTCGGGATAGCTGTTCATCACCTGGTCGAAAAGCTCCAGAGCCCTGAGAAGGCGTCCGTCCTTGGCCTCGAGGAGCGCATTCTCATAGGCCACGTCGGCGGCCGCCACCGTGTCACCGTGGCGTTCAAGACATAGCCCGAACCAACGCTGAGCCTCCGCGGGACGCCCCTGGCCTCCATGCCACCTGCCAAAGGCCAGAAGCACTTTGGCGCTTTCGTCGTCCGGCGGCGGCGAGGTTTGAGAAAGTGCGTTCCAGGCCAACTCCGCCTCAGCCCCATTTCCCGCCAGTAGCATGGCACGAATGTTCCGGGCTTCAATGAGGGGACGCTCTTCCCCCGGCTGCCCAGCGGCCAGAAGAGAGTCGCAAAGTTCGGCGGCCTCACGACCACGGGCCGCATCCAGCAGCAGTTCACTCAGGGACAGGCCCGCATCCAGGGCATAGCGACCGGTCCATCCCATGTCCAAGAGGGCCCTGAGCTCGCCCTCTTGGGCTTCCTTTTCACCATCCTGGGCGTTCAGCTTGGCGAGACGCCAATGGGCTTCGCGGCGGAATCGTTCCGAACCATGTTCGGTGAGCCAGGTCAAGCCCTGCTCGAGATCCTCGCGCGCTTCCAGGCGTTCGGCGCAGAGAGCCATTCGGAAAACGGCGTCATCGGCGAAAGAACTTTCGGGCCATTCCTCGGCAAGCCTGGCATAGGCGCGGCTGGCAGCGTCCCATTCGGCCAGGAAGAAGTGGCAATCGCCCACGTGAATGAGGCAGCGCGGATACCGTTGGCTGCCGGGAGCCATCTCCAGATAGGCCTCGAAATAGCCCAGGGCCTCACTGTAGCGCTTGTTCTTCTCGGCCAGCTCGCCCAGGCCATAGCGCGCCTCCACACCTTCATATCGAGGGCCCGCTTCCTCGGCGAGAATTCGATACTGCTCGCCCGCCAGATTCCAATCTTCACCGGCCTGGGCCGTCTGGGCCAAGGCCAGCCTTACGGCATAGATTCGCTCGGGAGGAGGACTGCCCGCCAAGGCCGCCCGGAAGGAGGCCAGAGCGGCTTCGGAACTGGATCCGGCTCCCAAGTTGCCCAGGATTTCACCGCGCAGGTAGTGCACTTCCCAGGCAAGGGGCGACTCGGGCCAGCGCTCCAGATAGAGCTCGAGCATGGGCAGGCGATCCACAGGCTCGGGAATCTGATGGACTTCCAGCAGAGTTCGCTCAAGGTCGATGCGCTCGTGAAGAATGGCGGGCGCACCTTCGCGAGCAGAGGCCAGCAATCGAAGGGCGCGGCCACGCCAAGCGGCTACCTCGGCTCCGTCATCATCCAGGGAAAGACGCGAGGCTTCCCGTGAGGCGGCCAGCCCCGCCTCCAAACGAGCCTCGGCTGCCAGGGCCGGATCGCTCAGGCTTGCGGCCAAACTTTCGAAATGCTCGGTGGCTCGGGGAAAATCCTTGAGGCCCTCGGCCAGAACCCGTCCCACACCGAAGGATCGCTCCGGCTCAGGTACATTTTCCTGGAGGATTGCCAGGAGCCGCTCCACCGATTCATCCAGATCCACACGGCTGAAACGCTGAATGGCATCCAGCCGCCCACGAGCCTGAAGACCCCAGGCGCTGCCGCCAAATTCCCGCTGCAGACGGTCGAGCAGAGTCTCTGCCTGGGCCCAGTTGCCTTCCTTTTCCGCAAGCAGGGCACGGAGATAGAGCGATTCCTGGAAAACCACCCCGCGGGGATCTTCATCTTCGATGGCCTCCCAGCTGCGCTCGGCCGGACCGCTCTGGCCCTGCTCTCTATAGTAGAGCCCCAGCTCAAGGCGACGATGGGCACGGGCACCGGGATCCTCCAGGCCCGCCAAAAGGCCTTCGGCCAGCCCGGGCACTTCACCTCGCGGATCGCTCTCCAGAAGCCGCTCAAAGAGTTCGCCTTGGGCGGCAAGACCTCGGCGACCTTTGGGATCCAACTCGATCACTCGGCGCCAAATATTCAATGCCTCGGCCTTCCGGCCGGCGGCCTCAACCAGAGGTGCCTGTTCGAGCAGAAGGGCGGGATCTTCGGGAAGGCTAAGGAGCCCACCTTCCACCAGACGCAGGGCCTGGGCAGGACTTCCCCCCTGCCTGAGCAGAGCGCTTTCCCTCAGGATTAGATCCGCCTCGTCGGCGCGCTCGGGAAAACGGAGGCGCAAATCGTCCAAGGCCTCGGCGGCCTGGAGAGGTCGTCCGATGGATTCCAGCCAATCGGCCTTGAGCCCCAGAGCCGGACCTACGAGATCCCGTTGATCGAAACGGCCCAGCAGCCACTCCAGCTCGGCCAGAGCCCGATCGGGGTGTCCCTTCTCCTGCTCAAGCCTTGCCAAACTCAGGGATGCGAAGCCCGCCAGAGGGTGGTTCGACATGTTGCTTTTGAGGGCAAGATAGTCGGGCCGAGCACTCTCGGCGTCTTCCTCGGCGCGTAGCTCGGCGCGCTCGTAAAGGGCACGCCCCAGAATTTCACGATCGGAACTGTGATCGATGAGCCAGCCCAAAAGTTGATGTGCGGCTGCACGATCTTCCTTGGCGCGGGCGATTCGCGCCGAAAGCAGCACCGCCTCGCCGTGATGAACGCAGGCGGCATGCTCGCTGAGCAGTATTTCCAGTAGCAGGGAGGCTTCGTCCAGTAAGCCCTCTTGAGCTCCTGCATGAGCGGCCTCATAAAGGGCTTCACAAGCTCGCGGATCGTCGGGCGCCGCGGCCGTGAAGGCTCGGGCCCTCTCCATGGCTGAGACCGGTCGTCCGAGAGCCAGATAGCAACGCTCCAGCTTCCAGAGCAATTCCGACCGCTCGGGATGCTGAGGATTTCGCTGCAGGAAAGATTCCATCTCCGCCGAGGCCAGCTCATAGAGGCCGTCGCCCATGAGCTTGCCGAAGAAAACGAGTTCCTCCTGCTCATCCAGAGCAATGGCGCTCAGGGGAACGAGCAAAAGGAGCAGGACGAAAAAGGACCTGGAAAGTGGCCGCGGCATGTTTCTCCTAGGGTTGAATGCGATGCATCAGCCTGGGGAAGGGGATGCACTCCCGGATGTGCTGGCGTCCGGTCAACCAGGCCAGGGTGCGTTCGATACCGATACCGAAGCCCGCATGGGGGAAGCTGCCATAGCGCCGCAGGTCCAGATACCACTCATAGGGCCCCGCCGGCAGCTTGTGCTCGGCGATGCGCTCCTCTAGGTATTCCAGATTGTCCGCGCGCTGGCCGCCTCCGATGATTTCGCCGTAGCCTTCGGGGGCGAGACAGTCCACCGAAAGACTGTACTTGGGGTCTTCCGGATCCGGCGCCATGTAGAAAGCCTTGATGGCGGCCGGGAAACGGTGCACGAAAATGGGGCGATCAAAGGCCTTGGTGAGAATAGTCTCATCTTCGCCGCCGAAATCTCCGCCCCATTCCAAGTCCTGCCCCTTTTCCTTGAGCATGGCGATGGCCTCATCGTAGTGAACACGGGGAAACGGCGCTTTGACCTTCTCCAGAGGCGCGCAATCGCGCTCGAGGACACGTTCCAATTCGTCGCGATGCTTCGCCAGCACCTTCGCGGTAACGAACTCCAGCATCTGTTCTTGGATCTCCATCACATCGTCCAAATTCGCGAAGGCGATCTCTGGTTCCAACATCCAGAATTCTGTGAGATGGCGACGGGTCTTGCTCTTCTCAGCACGGAAGGTGGGACCGAAGCAATAAACCTTGCCGTGGGCCGCAGCGGCGGCCTCCATGTAGAGTTGGCCACTCTGGGTCAAATAGGCCTTGTCGCCGAAATACTCCACCTCGAAGAGCGTGGTGGTGCCTTCCACGGAACTGGGCGTGAAGATGGGCGCGTCCACCAACAGGTAGCCTTCGTTGTCGAAAAACTCACGAAGAGCGCTGATGAGGGTGCCGCGAATGCGCATGAGGGCGTGCTGCTTGCTGCTGCGAAGCCAGAGGTGGCGATTCTCCAGCAGAAAATCCACGCCGTGTTCCTTGGGCGAGATGGGATAATCCACACTGTCGGCCAGAAGTTCGATGCTGCTGACCAGCATTTCGAATCCGCTGGGTGCCCGTTCGTCGGGTTTGACCTCGCCGGTCACCCTGAGGCTGGCTTCCTGGTTCAAGCCACTGGCCAACTCGAAGAGCTCATCGCCCACATCGGCTTTAGCCACCACGGCCTGGATGATGCCCGAGCCGTCCCGGATCTGGAGGAATTGCAGCTTCTTGCTACCTCTCCGATTGTAGAGCCATCCCTCCAGGGTAACGGTCTTGCCGCTGAATTCGCCGATCCCTGCAATACTAGTGTCCTTCATGCACCTATCCTCCTCGGGAATTCAGTCAGTTTAGCAAAGCGCTCCCCCATTGCAAGGTCCGGCTCTGCCTTTGATGGCGAGCACAAAAAAGGAGGGGAAGCGTCCTTCCCCTCCAAATCGCTTAAGACTGCGACCCCGTTACTTCTTCTTGCGGGTCACTTTCCTCTTAGCGGTCTTCTTTTTGGCGGCCTTCTTCTTCTTGGCAGCCTTTTTAACGACTTTCTTCTTGGCCTTCTTCTTGACTACCTTCTTTTTCTTGGCAGCCTTTTTGACGACCTTCTTCTTGGCCTTCTTCTTGACTACCTTCTTTTTCTTGGCAGCCTTTTTGACGACCTTCTTCTTGGCCTTCTTCTTGACTACCTTCTTTTTCTTGGCAGCCTTCTTGACGACCTTCTTCTTCACGGCCTTCTTGCGAACAGCCTTCTTCGCCGTCTTCTTCTTAGCGACCTTCTTCTTTACCGCCTTCTTGCGAACAACCTTCTTCGCAGTCTTCTTGCGCGCGGTCTTTTTCACGGCACGCTTGGCAGTCTTCCGGACAGCCTTTTTAGCCGTCTTTCTTTTGACGGCCTTTTTCTTGGCGGTCTTGCGGACAGCCTTTTTAACAGCCATTGCCTATCCTCCTAGGTAGGTAAGCGGATTGCTCTCGAAGAGGAACATGTCCTACTTCGAATTCAGAATTATCGGAAGTGTGGAAAACTTGTAAAGTATATTCTTCGTATTACGCGTTTTTTTTTCACTCGCGCTTATTCGACAGCCATCGCTTTTTCGGTTTCACCTTGCAAATCATCGGCGATGTTTTCGATCACGGGGCTCTCTGTATTCACTCCGCGAATTACGAGATGCGCACGTTTCCACGGCGCTTCTTTACGAAGGTAGAGGGACTGCGCGCCTAGGCGGGACTTGACGAAACGCTCTTCGTGCTTCTTGCGCTTCTTCTCTGGAATGTCTTCAAGTTCGATCTCGATGGCGCGTTCGAAATCGGTCACGAGGTAAACTCTGAAGTCGAAATACGCGGACAAATCTTCCTGAAAAAGGAAGGGGCCGTCCAAAAGCAGAGCACTCCGTGTGTTGAGCGAAATGTTGCGTTTTTCGCTGATTCGCTCTCGATCACTGTCGTAATGATCGTAGCTCAGCGATGTGGCCAGTCCGCCTTGGAGGGGCAAAAGGAACTGTTCGCGAAGACGATCCATGGCGTAATGCTTCCGATAGTAGCGTTCGGCTTCGGGATAATCGCGATTGCGACGTTCCTTTTTGGGTGCCGTGAAGCTCTCCATGGAAAGCAGGGTGGGTTCCAACCCTAGAGAGCGTAGGCTGTCGGCCAGCCTCTCCGAGAACCCGCTCTTGCCCGAATTGTCGATGCCGTTGATGCCGGCAACCATGTATCGATCTTTACGGCCTCTGCGAACTCGAAGCATGAGCGATGCAGTGTCTCGCAGGACCAAAGATCGCGGACTGATCTGTTCGAGAAGATCACCCTCTCCGGCTTCGAGAACGGCCATTCCCATTTGCCTGGCCAAACGAATACGCTTCTCATTGGCAGTAACCAGAAGCGTATCGTTTAGGTGTCCCTCGCGATGCAGAGTTTGCAATAGAGGCAAACCCTCTTCGCGAGGATCTCCGCTAAGGATGGATTTGAACTCTCCCCCGCCCCGTGGAGCTTGTGCGGAATCGCCCGGCGCGAAAAGTCGCCAATCGCGACCTTTGGGGTCGGATCCTGCCAGAGGAATTCGTCCTCCCGCAATTAAATCGGCGTCGAAGAGGATGGATTGGCAAGCACTGAGTAGGATGGGCACGCTCATGAGATCGATCCCGTATCTTTCGAGGGACCGAGGCTGAGGAGGGACTGTTTGGCGGGATCCAGATACTCGGCGGCAATACGCTGAAGGTCTTCGAGGCTCACCGCATCGATGCGTTCGACGATTTCGGGAATCTCCAGGAATCGGCCGAAGCTGAGTTCGTTCTTCGCCATGCGCGCCATACGGGCGCCGATGCTCTCCATGGCCAGAAGCATGTTCCCCTTCAATTGCATGCGCGCATCTTCCAATTCTCTCGCCTCGCAGTGATGGTTCACCAGAGTCGAGAACTCTTCCAAGGTACGATCCACCGCCTCCCCGCTCCTCGCAGGGGAAACCGCCATGTAGGTACCCTGGGTTCCCGTGTCACTGGCGAAGTCAGCATAACTGAAAACCGCATAGGCCAGTCCAGATTTTTCGCGAATACTCTGGAAGAGGCGACTGCTCATACTGCCGCCGAGAATGGTATTGAGCACCAGCATGGCGTAGCGATCGGGATCGGACAGGCTCATTCCCGTCCTTCCCAACCACAAATGCTGCTGCTGTAAGGGGCGATCGATACGCCGCAAAGTCCGTTTCGCAGGAAGAATGGGAATGCTACCGTTGCTCGGCGTGAATCCGCTGGGCACATCAAACTGTTTCTCCACCCGATCTCGAACGTCATCATGGGCAAGGGGCCCGGCCACGGAAATGACCACCTGTTCGGCCAGGTAACGCTCGGCCATCCAGCTGCGAAGATCGTCTCGCGTGAAGCCGCGCACGGTTTCCTCGTCACCTAAAATGGGACGGGCCATGGGATGCTCGCCGAAGATTTCCTCGCTGGCCAGATCATGGATCCAGTCGTCGGGATCGTCGAAAACGCTCTGGATCTCCTCCAGCACCACGCGCTTTTCCATCTCTATGAACTGGGGTTCCAACTGAGGATGAAGGAGCAGATCCGCCAGAACGTCCAGGGCCTCGTCGAAATACTCGGCGAGTACCCTGGCGTTGTAGCAGGTGTTTTCCTTGGTGGTGAAGGCGTCGAGTTGACCGCCTAAACGATCCAGGGACAGGGCGATATCGAAGGCCGACCGCTTTTCGGTGCCCTTGAAGACCATGTGTTCCAGGAAGTGAGTAATTCCGCGGCGCGGGGAATCCTCGTGGCGGCTACCACTTCTCACCCAGACCCCCACCGATATGGAAAGGGCCTCGGGAACCACCTGAGAAAGCAAAGTGGTCCCCCCAGGGAGGACCACTTTCCTCTTATCTTCGGGCCGCGAAAAATGGCTCGGATTCATCGCGTCCTATCGTGTTTCGGCGGGCTCGTCGGAAGACTCCAACAGCACCTTCCGGCTCAAGCGAACCTTGCCGTGGTTGTCGACCTCGACGACCTTGACCTGAATGTGCTCACCCACGGAAAGCACGTCCTCCACCCGGCCGATGCGCTCGTGAGCGATCTCCGAAATGTGCAGAAGGCCGTCCTTGCCCGGCAGGATTTCCACGAAGGCGCCGAATTTGACGATGTCCTTGACCTTGCCGTCGTAGACCTTGCCCACTTCAGCTTCGGCGGTCAGGAAACCGATCCACTCGACGGCCGAATCACCGCTGGCCTTGTCCACCGCGGCGATCTTGACGGTGCCGTCATCCTCCACCTCGATGGTGGCGCCGGTTTCTTCCTGAATCCGGCGAATGGTCGCACCGCCCTTACCGATGATGTCGCGGATCTTGTCGGTGGGAACCTTGATGGACGTGATCTTCGGAGCGTAGGGGCTCAGTTCGGGACGAGGTTCGGAAATCGTCTCGTTCATGACGCCCAAGATGTGCATGCGGGCCGTGAAAGCCTGCTGCAGCGCCTGTTCCATGATCTCCCGGGGCAGTCCTTCAATCTTGGTATCCAGCTGGAAGGCCGTGATACCCTTCTCACTACCGGCAACCTTGAAATCCATGTCGCCCAGATGATCCTCGAGGCCCTGAATGTCGGTGAGGATGCGATAGCGCTCGCCATCGGTGATGAGTCCCATGGCAACACCCGCCACGTGACCGGTGATGGGAACACCCGCGTCCATCATGGCCAGCGAGCCACCACAAACCGAAGCCATGGAGCTGGAGCCATTGGACTCGGTGATGTCGCTCACGATCCGCAGGGTGTAGGGGAAATTCTCTTCACTGGGAACCAGGGGGCGCAGGGCGCGCTCGGCCAGGTTGCCGTGACCAATCTCGCGGCGACCGGTGAAGAAGCGACCCGTTTCGCCGACGCTGAATCCGGGGAAGTTGTAGTGCAGCAAGAAGCGCTTGAAGTACTCGCCTTCGATGCTGTCGATGCGCTGTTCGTCGCGACTGGTTCCCAGGGTGAGGGCCACCATGGCCTGGGTCTCACCGCGGGTGAAGAGCGTCGAACCGTGGGAGCGAGGCAGGAAGGTCTGCTCGATGTTGATGTTACGAACCTCGTCGAGCTTGCGGCCGTCGGCGCGCACGGACTCTTCAAGGATCATATCGCGCATGAGCTTCTTCTCGAGATCGCCGAAGGCCTTGCCGACCCAGGATTCCTGCTCGGGGAAACGCTCGGCCATTTCGGTGACCACGCGCTCCTTCATAGCGTTCAGATCGGCTTCGCGAGCCTTCTTCTTGTCGTTGCGACCCAGCTTGCCCAGTTCTTCGCCGTAGGTTTCGGCCAAGGCTTCGGCGATACCCTCGGGCATCTCGGGTTTGGAGAAGCTGCGCTTCTCTTTGCAGCCGGCCTTTTCGAAGAGATCGCGCTGGGCGGCGTTGATCTCGCGGATACGATCGTGGGCGAAGCCTATGGCATCGATCATGACCTGCTCGGGAACTTCCTGAGCCGATCCTTCCACCATCATGATGGCGGTGTCGCTGCCGGCAACAACCAGGTCGAGGTCGCCGTCGAGGGCTTCGTCCGTGGAGGGGTTCACCTTGAACTCGCCGTCCACACGCGCCACGCGCACGCCGGCGATGACGTCGCCGAAGGGAATGTCGGACATGTTCAGCGCCGCGCTGGCACCGGTGATGGCCAAGGTATCGGGCTCGTGAACGCCGTCATAGCTGACCACGAGTGCGACGACCTGGACTTCCGCCATGAATCCATCGGGAAAGAGGGGACGGATGGGGCGGTCGACCAGGCGACAGGTAAGTGTTTCCTTGTCGGTGGGACGCGCTTCACGTTTGAAGAAGCCACCCGGAATTTTACCGGCGGCGTAGAACTTTTCGCGATACTCCACCATGAGCGGGAACCAACCGCGGTCTGGATCTTCACGGCCGGCAACGGCGGTGACCAGGACCATGGTTTCTCCCTGGCGGACGATGACGGCGCCGCCGGCCTGGCGGGCAACCTGACCCGTCTCCAGGGCATAGGGATTCCCCGACAGTTCGAAACTGACTTTCGTTTGCATATTGAATAGACCTCCGTGACCCGGACGGGTCATCAGGGATGGTGCGGAAGGAACTCCCCTTCCTGGCTGGGGAGGGCCTTCCTCCCCGTTATGATCGATCTTGCCTTTACCTTCGGAGTCCGAGATCCTGGATCAAAGAACGGTAGGTCTCCAGCTTGGTCTTCTTCAGGTAATCCAGAAGGCGACGACGCCGGCCGACGAGCTTCATGAGCCCGCGACGGGAGTGGTGATCCTTCTTGTGGATTTTGAAGTGTTCGGTGAGCTGGGTGATCCGCTCGGTCAAGAGCGCAATCTGCACCTCGGCCGAACCGGAGTCTTCCTCGTGAAGGCGGTACTTCTCGATAATGCTCTGCTTGTGATTCTGATCAAGCGCCATCGTCATTTCCTCCTGGAAAGTGATCGTCGCGATGGCGGCAGACGGCCGATGCCATCCGCCTATGGGGAGTGCAAGCTAACATGGGACTCATCGGCTGTAAAGGCTCAAAACATAAGTCTTTAGAGGTTTTTCCGGTCCTCTAACTCAAGAATCTCACGCAGCTGTGAAACGTCTTTTTCTATCTGAGCGGAAAGCGCTTGGACATTCGGGAATTTCACCTCGCCCCTAAATTGTTGTAATACATCAACTTCCAGGCGCGCCCCATAGATTTCATCCTGAAAGTCCAGGATGTGAATCTCCGCGAGGAATCGCCCGCGCAGTGTGGGCGCCAAGCCGAGATTCATCAGACCCTCGCCACTTCCGCCCTCCCACTTGACCCGCACGCGATAGACGCCGGCGGGCGGCAGGAGCTTCTGGACGGGGAATTGTTCGAGGTTGGCCGTGGGAAATCCCAGATCCCGGCCACGTCCGTCGCCCTTGACGACTCGCCCGCTGAGGCGGAAGGGTCGGTCCAGCCGGTGACTCGCGGCGGCCATGTCGCCCGCTTCCACAGCGCTGCGAATGGTGGTGCTGCTGATGACCTCGTCGTCCAGATGACAGGGCTCCACCACTTCCACCGAAAAGCCCATCTCCCTACCAAGGGTCACCATGTCTTCAGCGGATCCGCCGCGCCCACGTCCCATGCGGAAATCGTAGCCGGCCACCAGATGCTTCATTCCCAGTTTTTCCACAAGCACCCGGCGTGCGAATTCATCGAAGGGCGTGGAAGCCAGTTCCCGCGTGAAGGGCAGGATGAGAAGTTCGTCGGGACCATGGCGGCCAAGTTCGGCGATGCGTTCGGCGATGGTCGAGATCATGCGTGGGGCGTCGTCGGGCCTGACGAGCGCAAGTGGATGAGGATCGAAGCTGATCAGCAAACTGCTCTCGACCTCATCGCGCTGCTTGGCTTGGGCCAGAGTGTTCAGAATGCGCACGTGTCCGCGATGGACACCGTCGAAAACGCCGATGGTAACGGCCCGAGCCGTCGGCGTGAGTTCCGACAGTTCCAGAGCCACGCGCATCATGTGTTCTCCAGGGTTTTGCGCAGACGAAGACGAATGCCCTCTTCCCTTTGCTCCACACGGGCGAGGGCGCGCAGGCGGCCATCCACTTCTCGCATGGCCACCCAGGAATCCAGGGGCGGCATGGGATCGGGATACTCCAAGTCGCCATCGTCCGGCTGAGTGCCATGCAGAAGTCGGGGCAGGTAGTTTTCCTGAATCACGGCAACAGGTAAGTGGGTAAGAGCCTTGTCCACGTTGAGTCCCTGCGCGGCGGCGGGCCCCTCTTGGATTTCGGCAAGATCCACGGCGTCTTCAATACTGAAGGGCCCGGAAGCCAATCTGCGCAGCTCACTGAGGTGAGCGGGAATTCCAAGGATCTCTCCCAGATCGCGCGCGAGACCGCGCACATAGGTGCCCGCACTGCAGAGCACTTCTATTTCGAGATCCTTCTCGTTCAATTCCAGCAGATCCATGCGGATGATCTTCACGGGACGCACCGGCGTGGCCACATCTTGTCCCTTACGAGCCTGCTTGTAGAGAGGAACGCCGTCCACCTTCACGGCGGAAAAGGCGGGTGCGCGCTGCTCGGTGCGGGAAGCCAGTTCGGCCAGAGCCGATTCCACGGCCCCAGGCTCCAGGGAAAAATCCTTGGATCGTGAGATGACCTTGCCCTCGGCATCGTCGGTATCGGTGGCCGCACCGAAACTGATGCGTCCCCGATAGAGCTTCTGATGATCACGGAAAAGTTCGGCAAGGCGCGTGGCACGGCCCGTGAGAAGGACCAGGAGACCCGTGGCCATGGGATCCAGGGTGCCGGTGTGCCCCACCCGTCGCGTGTGCAGGGCCGCGCGCAGGACATCGACCATGTCGTGACTGGTTGGACCCTGGGGTTTGTCCAGGAGGATGACGCGCTCCATACGCTAATCCTCTTCCCGGCTCTCCTCGATGACCTCGTCCAGGCGATTCACCCTTTCGAGACTATCGTCGAGTTCGAATCGCAGCTCCGGCGCTTCACGCAGGCGCAGGGCTCTGCCAACGGCTCCTCGAAGGAAGCCCGCACTCTTGTGCAGCCCACCCGCGAGTTCATAGGCGTCGCCACCCATGGGTGGCATGTAGTAGACCTTGGCCACGGAGAAGTCTTTGTTGAGCTTCACGGCTGTGAAGACCATATCCTGGACGCGCGGATCGCGGATTTCGGTAGTCACCAGATCGGTGAGCTTCTCCAGGATCTGCTGCTCGAGGCGTTTCTTGAAGTGTCCTGCCATTTTTCCTACCAGTACTCGGCGGTTTCGTCCAAAACGCTGAGTCGATGTTCCCGATCAACCATGGCGCGAATCTTTTCCAACTGTGAGTCACCCGCCGCCCGGTGATCCACCACCGAGGCCATGCCCAGACTGGCCCGATCCGGCGTGTTGCGCGGCTCCAATTCGCTGACGGAAAGGTTGAGATCGCTGCGGAGGCGCTTTTTCAGAGGTTCCAGGATGCCGCGGCGCTCTTTGAGGCTGCGGCAACCTGGTATTCGAAGCTCGAGGCTCAGGATGAGCACCTGCATTGAGGCTCTCCTTAGCAGGCTAAAGCTTGCGTGCGACCTCTTCCATCATGAAGGCCTCCAGAACATCTCCGACCTTCAGATCCTGGAAGTCTTCCAAGCCGATTCCGCATTCGAAACCGGACTCCACGCTGCGAGCGTCTTCCTTGAAGCGCTTGAGACTTGAAATGGTACGCGTGCTAACCACCACACCGTCGCGAATAACGCGGATGGTGTTCTTCCGCTCGATCTTGCCATCCTGCACCATACAACCGGCGATGACGCCGATCTTCGGAACGCGGAAGAGATCGCGGACTTCGGCGGTGCCGGTGATTTTTTCGATGCTGTCGGGAGTGAGCATGCCTTCCATGGCCAGCTTCACCGAATCCACAGCTTCGTAGATGATGTCGAAGGTGCGCACATCCACGCCTTCGCGCTTGGCCAGTTCACGAGCCTGTGCCTGGGGACGCACGTGAAAGCCGATAATGATGGCGTCGCTGGTGGAAGCCAGAAGCACATCGCTCTCGGTGACGGTACCCACGGCTTTGCGGATCACCTGTACCTTCACTTCGTCGGTGGACAGCTTCTGGAAGCTGTCGGCCATGGCCTCCACCGAACCGGCCACGTCGCCCTTGAGCACGAGGTTCAGCTCGTGCAGCTCACCCTGCTGAATGCGGGTGTAGAGCTGATCGAGGGTCATGTGACGCTGATAACGAATCTCCTGCTCGCGCTTGAGCTGCTGACGCTTCAATGAAAGCTCGCGAGCCTCACGGTCGCTTTCCAACTGCATGAAGCTGTCGCCGGGCTCGGGCACGCCGCCGGCGCCCAGGATCTCCGCGGGCATTCCGGGGCCTACTTCATCCACCTTCTTGCCCCACTCGTCGACCATGGCGCGAACCGCACCATAAAACTGGCCCACGGCGAAGTTGTCGCCCACTCTCAGGGTTCCCTGCTGCACGAGGACGGTGAAGACCACGCCTCGACCGGGATCCTTGCGCGATTCGATGACCGTACCCTTCACGTGCACGCCCGGAGCGCCCTTGAGTTCGAGCATCTCCGCCTGTAGGAGTACGATCTCCAGAAGCTTGTCGATGTTGATGCCCTGCTTGGCCGAAATCTCCACAACCGGGATGTCGCCGCCGAAATCCTCGACGGTGATGCCGTGCTGTAGCAGATCCTGTTTGACTTTGGCAGGATCGGCGGCAGGCAGGTCGATTTTGTTCACCGCCACGATGATGGGAACCTTCGCCGCCTTGGCGTGATCGATGGCCTCAACGGTCTGAGGCATCACCGAGTCGTTGGCCGCGACAATGAGGATGACGATGTCAGTCACCGAAGTGCCTCGCGCACGCATGGCGCTGAATGCCTCGTGACCCGGCGTATCCAGGAAGGTCACCCGACCCTGTTCAGTCTGGACCGAGTAGGCACCGATATGCTGCGTGATGGCGCCCGCTTCCTTGTCGACCACATTGGCTTTGCGAATGAAGTCGAGCAATTTGGTCTTACCGTGGTCAACGTGTCCCATGACCGTGACCACCGGCGCGCGAAGTTCCAGATCCTCGTCGGCGTATTCGATCTCTTCTTCGAACTTGTCCTCGCCGTATTCACTGAGGAACTCCACGTCGAAGTTGTACTCGGCGGCGATCAGTTCGATGTCTTCCTTCTCGAGACGCTGATTGATGGTGACCATCATGCCGTTCTGCATGCAGGTTGCGATGATGTCGGTCTCGGGAAGGTCCATGGCCTGGGCCAGTTCGAAGAGCGTGGACAGGGGCAGAACCTTGAGGGGAGTCGGGGCTTCGATAACGTCGCCCTCTTCGCCCGAAGTTCCGGGTCCGCGGCGGCGCTTCTTGGTCTTGCCTCCGGAATCGGCCATGGCAAGACGTACGCTCTTGGCGATTTCCTGCTCATCGAGTCCGGAGCCCTTCTTCTTCTTTCTACGACGTTTGCCGGGGCCAAAAGCTCCGCCCGGCGCAGCGCCGCGAGCGCTGGCGATGTTACCGCGTCCGCCTGCTCCACCGCCGCCTCCACCCGGAGCGCCGTGACGACGTCCCTGGGTTTTGAACTGGAAGCCCTTGACGATTTCACCGCCGGGCACGCCGCCCTGCCCCTGCTGGGGCGAGTCCTGGGATGCAGGACGCTGGGGACGCTTGGGCTTGGCGTCGGGTCCGAAGCCCGGTGCGTACCTGATGACGCGGGGCTTCTCTACCTTGGGGGGAAGGACCACTTCTTCGCCAGCCGGATCGTCGCCGGCGGCATCCTCGGCCTTTTCAGACTCGGGCGCTGATTCCTTGATAACCTTAGTGCCCTTTTTGGCCACCTTGACCGCGGGCTTCTCCTCGACCTTTACCGGAGTTTCAACTACGGGGGTCTCGACCTTGGGTGCTTCTTCCGCGGGGGCTTTTTCGACCTTCTTGGCTACCTTTTTCGCAACCTTCTTGGTGGCCTTCTTCGCCGTTTTCTTTGCGGCCTTCTTGGCAACCTTCTTGGTAGCCTTCTTCGCCGTCTTCTTTACGGCTTTCTTCTCGGCCTTTTTCGGAGAGGCATACTTCTTCTCCACGGCCTCGAGCATCTCGGGCGTGAGCGGAGACATGTGGCTCTTGACCTCGAAGCCCTCGTCACGCAGGAAATGGACAAGGTCCACTCCCTTGACGCCGTGGGTCTTAGCCACTTGATAAACTCTCTTTGCCACTGCTACCTCCCAATAACTGGGCCGGAATCGGATCCCTCCGCCTTCTTCCGAAGGGTCTCGGCCAGATGGGGATCGGTAATGCCGAGTATCGATACTTCTTTTCGCCCAAGCCATTCGCCCAGGGTGATTCTATCCACAAGGCGAAGAATGGGCACCCGGCCAAGGTCCATCTTCAGGAGCGAATCTCCCGCGTCCGAAGCCAGGATTATCAACTTGCAACGCTGCCGGTGCAGGGATCTTCTCGTAGCCCTGAAACCGATCTCCAGCCCCCCACTCTTTCGAGCGAGGTTCAAATAGGGAAGCAGTGCTTCCCTAAGCTTTTCCTCAGACATCGACTCCGCTCTCAGTGGAGGGAGCGTCCTTCACCTCGTCTTCAGACTCATCATCTTCGTCGTCGTCTTCCACTTCGCTGAAGGTCAGATTCGGCACGGCGTCTTTCTTGGCCGGAGCGGCGGCGGATTCGGTCTCTTCGCCTTCCTCCGATTCCTCGTCATCGCTGAAGAGTCGTTCGCGCTGTGCGCGTTCTTCCTCGAGGACGGCCTGCTCGCGCTCCATGAATTCCTTGCGCAGGGCTTCGACGTTCTCCAAAGCCAAGCTGGCCTTTTCCAAAATGCTTTCGGCCTTCTTCTCGCCGAGACCGGGCACTTCCTGCAGGCCCTCGAAGCCGGCAGCGATGAGCTGCTCTACACTCTGGAGGTTCGCTTCGACCAGGGCTTCCGCCGTCTTGGCGCTGATGCCCTCGATGTCGGTGAGCCCCAGGGGATGCTCTTCCTCCGCCCGCGTGCGAATGCGCAGCAGTTCGGAGGTGACCAAGTCAAGGCTCCAGCCGGTCAGGCGGGAAGCCAGTCTTACGTTCTGCCCTTCCCGGCCGATGGCCAGGGAGAGCTGATCTTCGTCGACGATCACCTGCATGCTCCGGCCTTCCCAACTGCGCACCTTGATGGCCGAAACCACGGCAGGGGACAGGGCGCGGGACACGAAGGTGGCGGCATCTTCGTCCCATGGGACAATGTCGATGCGCTCGCCACTGAGTTCCTTCACGATGGCCATGACACGCGCGCCACGCATACCGACGCAAGCGCCCACCGGGTCCACGCGCTCGTCGTGAGACTGCACGGCCACCTTGGAACGCCAACCCGGCTCACGGGCGATGGCCTTAAGTTCGACAAGACCTTCATAGACCTCGGGAATTTCCTGTTCGAATAGACGAGCCAGGAAATCCGGATGGGTCCGAGACAGAATGATCTGCGGTCCCTTGCTCTCGCGATGCACTTCCAGCACGAGACCCTTGATGCTCTCGCTCTGGTGAAAGCGCTCGCGGCGAATCTGCTCGCGCCAAGGCAAGAGCGCCTCGGTGCGTCCCAGGTTCACCAGAATGGAACCACGATCGATCTGCTGCACCGTTCCCGTAATGATCTCACCCACACGATCGCTGTATTCGTTGAATACGATCTCGCGCTCGGCGTCGCGCACTCCCTGCACCAAAACCTGCTTGGCGATGAGAATGGCGTTGCGGCCGAATTCGGCCACTTCCAGCGGAATGCGAAGAGTGTCGCCCACCTCGGGGTCGTCCACGTATTCCTCGGCCTCTTCCACCGTGAATTCCTGGTCCTCGTTGATGAGGTCCTCTTCGGTAACCACGCGCTTGACCAGATGAATTTCGATCTCACCCTTCTCGGGAGAGATGTCCACATCCACCTCGGCTTCGCTGCCATGTTTGCGCCTGACCGCCGACCGCAGGCTGAAGGCAAGGGCTTCCAGGAGAGTTTCCCGGTCCACCTTCCTTTCCCGCGTGATCTGAATCAATGCGTCGAAGAAGCCTTCACTCATTTTTTCTTTCCTCCCGTGGGTCCCGCCGACTTTCTATCTCGGCCGGGGAACTGGGGTACGAGCCGGGCCCGGTCAATTTCCGTCAGAGGGATCCTCTCTTCCGCCTCGTCGACCTTCATGACGAGAACCGACCCCTCCAGGCCCAAAACCTCGCCTTCCAGAGTTCGACTGCCGTTTTCGGCCTGCCGCTGCTGGACTCTCGCGATACGCCCCTTGGCGATTTCATAGTGTCGTGGACTCATCAGCGGGCGATCCATACCCGGCGAGGACACCTCGAGGATGTAACGACCCTCGATGAGCTCTTCCGCCTCCAGCGCCCTTCCCAGGGCACGGCTGACGGCTGCGCAATGGTCCAGGTTGACGCCCTCATCCGAGTGGATGCTGATCTGAAGCAGACGGCCACGCTTGCCGGCCGGCTTCAGCGACCAGTCATAAAGCTCGAAGCCCGCTTCGCGGACCTTCTCCCGTAGCAGTGGGTCCAGGGCTCTCGGCACGTCTAACCTCGGAATCTGAGCGGACACGAAAAAAAGTGGGCTTGCACCCACTTCCGAGGCATACAGTAGCCTAGGCTGGCCCCTCCCGCAAGAGGTAATTTACCAAACGACGGGGGTTTCGAAGATCATACGGGTGCAGAGAGCCCCCACCTGAGCAAGGCTTGAAGGCGAGCAAGCCTCGGGTGTATCGGCCAGGGTGTGCCACTCCGGAAAGCGAAAATCCACCAGATCCACGGCCGGAATTCCACGCTGAATGAAGGGAATGTGATCGTCCCAAACCGCCGGCCCGGATTCGGGGATGAAGGCCGGCAGTCCCATCTCCTCGGCCAGCTTGAAAATGAGGTCCAGTTGGCCCGGCGCGGCCTGCATGGAGAAAGGCTCCTTGCGGATGTTCAAGTGCTTGCCGCCCACCATGTCCAGGAGCACAAGCAGACGCGGCCTATAAGCGGCATGATCCTGGACAAATCGTGTAGAACCAAGCAGATAGTTGTGCCGCTCGCCCGATAGTCCGTAGTCCTCGCCATCGAAAAAGAGGAACTCCACGGGCACAGGCGCCGGATTCTCGGCGCATAGGCGGGCCAGCTCGAGCAGCACCGCCACGCCGCTGGCACCATCATTTGCCCCTAAAATGGGTTCGTCCCGCTTGGCTTCGTCCTTTTCCAGATCGGCCCGAGGTCGCGTATCCCAATGGGCAGCAAAGGCTAATGGAAAGTCCTGCCCTCCCGATAGCCAGGCCCGGTAGTTGGTCAGTTCCAACTCGCCTTCCGAGTAGGGATCGGGCATGTGGAAGCGGTGTGCTTCGACCTGATATCCCAAAGATTCCAGGCGCGCCTTGATCCACTCTCCGCAGGCCGCGTGCCCGGGCGAACCCGGATCTCGGGCGCCCATGTCGCACTGGGCTAGGAGATCCTCCCAGGCGCGGTCATGGGAGAAAGCCGGAATCTCGGCCCAGAGGAGACTGCCCCCCAGACAAAGGAGAGTTGCGAGAAGAATTCTCAATTGAAATCCCATCGGGCTTAGAAGATGAGCGTTGAACGTAGGGTCAGGCCCACCGATGTTCGAGTCTCGCCCGTGAGATCGGTTTTGGTCTGACCGAATCGCAGGGTGAGGCCGCCGGATAGCTTGTCGGAAAATTGATAACTCGCCCCCGGTGCAAAATTCAAGGTGCGAGTGCCCGAGAGCGGCTCTTCGAACCCCCCTTCCAGGAGCTTCACGCTCTTGGATCGCGAATAGGACATGCTGGCTGTCAGGTCCATGCGGCTCTTGAATGCCGGCAGCCACTTGAGCCCCGGAATCTTTACGCCGCCGGGAGCCGACAGGTGGTGCGAGAAATCCATGCCGAACTTCAGACTGTTGTTGCGGGTGGTCTGTGTGGCCTGCCCGCTGGTGTTGCTGGTCCAGGTTACGTTGACGTTGGTGCGCATGTCGTTGGCCCATCCAATGGACCAGTTAGGCGAAATGCTCAGAGTCTCGTTGCTGGTCTTGAACCCGGTACCGAAGTTCCTCGTGTCGCTTCGGTTCTTGTTGTAGTTCACGCCCATGGAACTGCTCTCCATGAGATCGCCGAAGATCCTCCATTTTTCAACACCCGTGAATTCCAATCCGATGTTGGGCCAGCGGCGCGTGGTGTTGTCGGTCTTCACGCCGGTGCTGCTGCGAAGGGTCTGACTCCATTCGAAATTGGTGGATAGCTGGATGCTCTCCCTCAGGGTCATGCTCGTGGACGCCTTCAGATTGCGCGTCTCGTTGCGACTGTCTGCCGGCTTGGCCTTCACGATTTCATTGTCAACGATTCCACCCAGTTTGGGATCCTCGGAGAAACCGAAGCGGTAGAGCATGGCAGGCTGACCAATCACGTTGTTGTAACTGGTTTTGAGCGAGCGGCTCATATCAACCTTGACCGGCTTGAGCCCGCCCAACGATCGCAGTACGCTCATGGCCACCTTCAAGGGCTCGAAGCGCTTCTCTACGGTGTCGGCTTCGGCGACCACCTCGGGAACTTGCGGAAGCTCGGGTTCCTCGACGAAACGACGGCTCACGCGTCGGCGCTGACGAGGATCGGGACCACGCGTGGGATCCACAGGCACCAGAACTCGCGGCGGCATTCGGCGTGGACTACTGCCTCCCGGAGGAATGATGGCGGAGGTTCTGTTAGCACCCGTGCCGCCACCAGACTCGCCCAACCACTTCTTGACCCAGTCACCCACATCGAAGTTGTAACCCGTATTGATGGAATGGTTGTTGTCGATGCGTTTGGTTCCCAGAGACGTAGAGCCCGATCCGATACCCGAGAAGTTCTGGAATGACTCTCCGTAGCCACTTGAGAAGTTGAACTTAGGTCTGAACTTCCTGAAGAAGGGTAGCGTGTACTCCAAGGAGAAATTCTGATTCTGGCTGGTTTGGAAGCCAAGGTTAAGGTCGATACCACCCCAATCGCGTTTGATGGCCTTGTCGTGTTCCAGATCGCGGTTGTCGCTCACATTCACGCTGGTGCGTAGGCTGGGGAAGAAATTCCAGCTGAGGCTGGCATTGTCCGACATGGTTCCCGAACGTGAATCGGGATTTGGCGTGAAGCGCTCGCCCAAAGCGATCCACTGTTTCTGCCAACTTCTCACGGTACGTGTGGACAGGCTCAAACTATTGGGCACCCACCTCAGCTGTGAGAAGCTGAAGATCGGCAGAGTGCGTTCCTTGAAGTTCACCTGCCAGGTTGCGCCGTGGCTGACCTGTTCCTGGAACTCGATGCGCTGTGGGCTCGTGCTCTTTCGCTGGGAAAGCGATCCGGTGAGATTGAGGTTATCCAGGAAGATGCGCATGAGCAGATTGCGCGACGACTTTCGATTCAAACTCAAGGTGAGTTTCTGGTTCACCGATTCGCTCGACTGCTCTTCACGCAAGGCCGAATCGGTGATCTCCACATCGCTGCCCGTTTCGTACTTCGGCGTGTTTTTTCCGCGACTGTAACTGCCCGAAATCGGTAGGTTGTAACCGGCCAAGGGCACGAAGTGTTGCAGCTTGGTGGAAGCGCTGACACTCCAGTTTCGATTGGTCACACCTGTCCCGCGTGTGGCCCTGAGACCCCGGAATTCCGGATCGGTTTCCTGGAAGCTGGCATTGACCGTTAGCACGCCGCCCATATTGGCCGAACCGTTCAGCTTGCCGGCATAGCCCGCATCCCGGCGCACATCTTTCAGACGAACATCATTGAGCCAGGTCTGACCGCTGATGGGATCCTGCCCGGTATTCTTCAGTCCGAAGAAGATGGACTTCACTCGACTCAGATCGGGATTGCCCACCTTTCGAATGGTGTAGCTGCGCGAGGGAATGAGCAGGTCGTTCACCTGCGCCACAACCGTATCGGCTTCGCTCTCCAGTTTGAGATCCGTCCAGTCGGTGAGCTGGATGTTCATTTCTCGCCAACCCTCTTCGGGTGCGACCATGGACAGCTCGTAGTAGTTGAGGCTGTCGAAGGCCGCGCGGAAAAAGATCTCGTCGTTCACGGCCGCGGTGTCCGGATGGGCGTAGAAGGAGATCTGGCGATAGGCCAGCAGGTTCAGCGAGGAGAAATCTTTTCGAATGAGTGCCTGATGACCCGGCTGCAAGTTTTCGTAGACGAAATTCAGCGCTTGTTCACGTTCGGGCAGCCCGGTATCCGGATCGATCTCCGTACCGTAGGGCCAATCGAAGTTGGCGTTGTCCTTGGTGTTGATGACCTCCACGCGGAAATCTTCACCGGGATAGATTTCCGCGGGCATGAGAGTGTGGCCATCTTCGGAATCCTGCAGGCCGTGGCTCTTCCACCGGTTGCCCACGATCTTGATGGTCGCGATTTCCAAAGAGTTGAAGGGAATGTTGGGATTCTGTCCCGGCCTGTTCATGCCCTCCACCCAGAACCTGAAGTATTTGATGCGGCTCCAATCGGGTGTATCCACACCCGTGCTGCGGATTTTAGCATCGGCCAGATTGAGACGATAAAGCCGCCAGGCCTTGTTGTTCTCGGGGGGCACGCCAGTTTCATCTTGAAAAACCTGCACCATGTCGATGAGAGCCGCATCGGCCAGATCCACCGAGAAGCTGTAGTAGTTGTTTCGTTGATCCAGGCCCTCGTCGCCGTCCAGGTCTTCGCTGTCCATGCGGCGATTACCTTCCAGCCCGTTCACCTTGAAGTAGGCGTTGGGGTAACTGTCGCTCTGTGTCACCGGATCATAATTGTCACCTGCGGGATCCTCGCCCCCTTCGCCATCGGCCCAGGGCAGGTCGTCCACTGCGGCTTCGTTGATGTCGAAGGCACCGTCAAGACCCGTGTCTTCCTCGAGTTCATCGAAGACCGTTTTATTGAATCGATCTTCAGTATCGAAAACGTCCAGGTCGGGGTTGAAGTAGTCTTCATCGATCTCGCCCATGTCGAAGTGGATACGACCCAAGCGGAAATTCTCATCCTGCTGGAAGTCATTCACCCATATTTCCAGATACTCGGCTTCGGAAAAGTCGAGGCCCTCACCCTTGAAGCCGCGCATCAGACCGGCCCAGATGCCGTCGCCGATAGCCTGGTTTGCCAGGTCGGCCTCTTCCAGCGACGGGTAGTACTGAACATCGTCCGGATCCAGATTCACCGGTATCTCCAGATGCAGCACATCCACCGTTTCGTTGCCTTCCTGCTCGGCCAGATTCAGATTGAAGTCGCGGCGGAAGGTGGTCTGCTGGGGATGGAACCAGTAGTAGGCCTTGGCTCGATTTTCCGCATCGATGGGAATATCGATGCCGCCCAGGTTGCTGATGAAGTCGAAGGGCTCGCTGGAAGTCACCCACTGGCTGCGATGCAGGCTGAGATCGTCGGCGTCCTCCACGCCTTCCATGTCGTCCAGGTAGCTGAAGCCATCGATGTTCGGATTGGGAAAACTCACGGCCAACTCGCCCGAAAAACTCACCGTACTGTTCATGTCGGTATCGACCAGGGGAAGCAGGTTCACGGCACGAGTGAGGAATTCGGGCTGAGCTTGATAATTGCCGAGAAGGTTGCCAACGACGTTGCGCGTAGACTCCTCACCCAGGCGGGGACGGCGGGATCCGCTGTGCTTGGATTCATAGAGCCAGGAACTGGACAGTTTGCTCTGGTCGCCCAGGTTGTAGGTACCATGCACGCCAAGCAGACTGCTTTTCCCTCCCCCTACCAGGGGTCGATACTGATAGGTAATGGAAATACTGCTGTCCACGTTGAGCTGCGAGGCCGCCTCGCCGATGAGTTCCACCTCGCCGGAGAAGTAGTCGATGCGGTAGTCCGTGCCACGTGCGAGTTCACGGCCGTCCAAAACCACCGATTCGCTGCCTTCCAGGATATCAAAGGCGTTCAAGTTGAAACGGCTGGCGGCCGTGGCGCTCTTGAAGCGGATCTGATAGCGGTTGTAGATGGGATCGCGGCTGAGCTCCCGATGCTCAACATTGTAGAGATCGGGGTTGCGATCGATATCGTCCGGATCCAGGTAGAAGCTATCCACACTTGTGGCCGTCCAGGCGTAGACCGCAGCCGCCGGTGGGTCGAAAGCGTGAGCCGCGGGTAGCCGTAGAAGCCCGTTTTCGGTATCCACCCAAGCTTGGTCCACTTTGTTGTCGTGCCCGAACTGCACATTGCTGGCGCCGAATTGATCCAGACCGAAAATCTGCAGGTATGGGAACTGCGGAAAGCCTTCCGGGAAGCTGGGATCGATGCGCGTGGATACGCGATGGATCTCAACTTCCAAGGTGCTGTAGTCGATATTCCGCCCGCCCAGGCTGTAGATGTTGCGCATCATGTAGTCCCAGGTAGGCGAATCGGGCCGATAGGCCTCGGGCTTGATGAGCTCGAATGTGAGGGTGTCGGGGTTTTCGGAAAGCCAACCCTCGGCCTGACTGATATCGAAGTCACCAATGACAATGGAATCTCCATCGGCGTTTCCGGCAATGTAGCTGGCGGCGAGGATGTCCGATTCGCCCAGCGAGTAGTTCAGCCAGATGCCGATGAAGTTGTTCTCATAATCCAGAAGCATCTTGTAGTCGTACTCGGGATCGAGAAGCCGGAAGGACTTCACCTCGGTGGGCTCGCCGTCGGGTCCATCGGACAGGCCGTCGCCTCCAAGGTCGGCCATGGCTACGGCCGCGTACTGGATGTCGCCTTGGGCGTTCACCGGCGCGAAGTCTTCGACGAATAGATTCAAGCGACCCGTATCGGGCTTGTAGGCTGTGGCACTGAAGACCGAATCCGGCAAATCGAGATAGAAGAACTGGTTGGCCAGGAAGTCGATGTCGTTCACGTAGTCGCTCTGAATCACCTGGCCCGTGTTGGTGAAGGTTTTGCTGGACGTTTCGCCTTCCTGCTTAGAGGCGATGGCCGTGAATTCCAGGGGCCCCATATCTCCCACGACCTTGATGCCGAAGAGCCCCTTGTTCCCCGACGACGCACTCACCAAGCCGCTGGACGGCAGGCTGAGCTGGGTGTCGCCCATCTCGATTCGGTCGATGATCTCGTCTTCATGTCCCTCGTAGCGAATGCGAATTTCCTGACCTGCAGCGCCAAGCGCCATGGAGTTGTTCACCACCTCCACGTGCACTTTTTCACCCACGGTTCCGCTTAGTTTCACCGAGAGGTCCTGTTTCATCTCCAAACGCGGAAAAAGCGACTGCCCACGGCCGGATTCATCCGTGACGAACTTGTTGCTGTGAGTGGTCTCGCCGCCGAAGCTAATTGTTTCGCGGCCGGTCACCGTGATGTTGCTCTTGTCGCCCCGACCCACGATGCGTTCCACACTTTTGGGCAGCGGAATGGGGATATTGAAGTCGATGAGGCTGCCACGGGCATCTTCCAGGGCCACTTCCCTTCGAAGGGTCGCCGCCTTTTCTGCCAGGATGCCCTCCCGTTTGCGTAGTCCCTGACGCCTTAGGTAATCGCCCCGCCTCAGGCCATCGCGGGTGATGGGTCCGAAACCACGGGCCTCGGCGGCGACAGCCCAGGGATCATCGCTCACGCCGAGACCCTCGAAGTTTTCGAGAATGGCGGGGCGACGAATCCAGATCACCCAATCGCTCTCGGGCAGAACGATCATGTTGTCGCGCCAATAGGAGGTCCACACGCGGCTGCGCGTATCGGGCGCCCACCAGTGGCCCCCGTGCATACCGGGAATCCAGTTTTCGTTTTCGCGGAGACGCGCTTCCTGCCATGCGGCGAGAAGCCCGAATCGACCGACATCATCTATGGGAATGAACTCGGCGGAGAGTTTGGGAGCGGGGAGCATCAGCAAACACAGGATTAGGCACACTAATCCGTAACCGGAGCTGGCCTGTTTTTTCAGCCGCCGGGGGTGACGCATCTAGAACCCTTCGATCGGAACGGGCGCACCGTCCCCTAGTGAGGACGGACCTGTCCCTATCCAGGGACGGGCTCCTTCCCCGTTTCCTGCCTCGAACCCCCTTGATAATCCAGTCTTAAAGCAGGTCCAGCCCAGTCAGAAAGGGCTTGTGACCTCAAGCAGGGGGCCCTTAAGTTAGCAAGAGCCCAGGATGCTGTCACGCAATACAGAGGACGCGCATGCGATTGTCGGACCGCTACATACTGCGCAGCCACCTCGGCCCATTCTTCTTGGGCCTGGGCGTCCTCACCTTCATTTTCATGGTGGATATCATCGTCGACCTGCTCGAGCTTTTTCTGGTCAACAACGTCCCACTTCTGGTGGTGCTGGAGCTCATAGTCCTGAGTCTCGGTCATGTATTGGCATTAACCATACCAATGGCGGTGCTGGTCTCCACCCTACTCGCCTTCTCGCAGATGGAGGCCGAGAATGAGATCACGGCTTTGCGCTCTGGGGGCACCAGCCTTTACCGAATTATCCTGGCGCCATTCTGGGCGGCGGTGGCTCTGACCCTCTTCATGTTTCTCTTCAGCAACTATCTCCTGCCCGAGAGCAATCACAAGCTGAAGAATCTGCTGCGAGACATTCGCAAGAAGAAACCGGCATTGGCCATCGACGCGGGGCGTTTCATCAGCGACGTGCCGGGCTACTCAATCTACGTGCGCGAAAAGAGCGACGTGAGCGGTCTCTTGCAGGACGTCTATCTTTTCGAAGAAGATGATCATGGCGGCCCCAAGGTGATCAGCGCTCGGGAGGGCAGGCTACTTACCAGCGAAGACTCAAGTCTGCGTATGGAGCTCACGGATGGGGAACAGTTCGACGTGGACCTGAAGGAACCCGAGCTGTTTCAGATCACCAGTTTCGATCGCATGGAGATCATCCTGGAAGACGTGGATCGTGGGCTCAATCGTCGCAACTCCAAACATCGCGGTGACCGGGAGATGAGCGTAGGCATGTTGTCGAACAAGGTCGACGACTCACGCGAGGATCTGGCCGGCATCCACAAGCGCATGATCCGGGAGGTGGAAGATGTACTGGAAATCACCTTCGGCATGTTGCAACCGGACAGCCGCGAGGCATGGCTCATCGAGGAAGGCTACTTGGCCGATTCTTCCGACAGCAGCAAAGTAGTGCGCGGCCGGGGACCACCGAAAAAGGTCACCCTGGAAAAGAGCCTGCTGCGGACCCTCGACAATCTGAAACTCAATGCGGCCAGTGTTGAACGCAGGGCGCGGCGACATCTTGTGGAGTATCACAAGAAGTTTTCCATTCCCTTCGCCTGCCTGATCTTCATTTTGCTGGGCGCACCCATCGCCATCAAAATGGGACGCAGCGGCAAGGGCTGGGGCATCGCCTTTGCCATCCTGCTCTTTGCGGGCTACTACGCCTGGATCACCGGCGGCGAGCAACTGGCCGACCGCCGCTACCTGCCGCCCTGGATGGCCATGTGGATGCCCGACATCGTACTCAGCCTTCTGGGCATTTGGCTGCTCTTCTGGACCAATCGGGAGTCGCGACCCTTCTCGCTCTTCCAACACATCAGCGCATGGGTCGATAAGCGAAGGAGACTGCCATCGTGAAAATTCTCGATCGCTATCTCCTTTGGCAGTTTTTGAAATCCTGGGTCATTGCCTTGGGCAGCTTCATTGTCGTGTTCGTCATCATCGACTTTTTCGAGAAGATCGGTGGTTACATCGATCGAGGCACTCCGGCCGCAGTGGTAGCCCGTCTCTACCTCTACCAGATCCCCTATTTCGCCATGGTGGTCATGCCGGTATCCATGCTTCTGGCCGCCCTCTTTTCCATCGGACGCATTTCCCGCGACAACGAGCTCACGGCCATGCTCGCTTCCGGTCGTCCACTTCTCCGAGTACTCCTTCCCGTGTTCGTGTTGGGCCTTTTCATAAGCTGGGGCAGTTATCATTTCAACGACGTGGCGGTTACGCGCAGCAACACATTGCTGGAGGAATGGCAGGCCATCGACGAAGGCGAGAAGAGGGGTAAGCGAGCCGAGAACAAGGATCGCATCAAACAGGTGTTAAAACGCGGTGAAGACGGCACCCTCTACTGGGGCGGAACCTATTCGGTGAAGGGGCAGTCTTTCACCGACCTTGCCGCCATGCGATTCGACGGACCACACCTGCTGGAACTAACCGCGGCGGAGCAGGGCATCTGGACCGGAGAAACCTGGATGCTCAAGGACGGTGTTCGACGCTCCATTGCCCGCAACGACAGCACCTTGAGCGAGGGACGTCACAGTCGATTCGAAAGCAGCTCCCTCACCGGACCCGTTTTGATTCCCGAAGATTTTCAGCGCGAGGAGAAGAAACCCGAGGCCATGGAGTACAACGAGCTGAAGCGGCATATTGAACGCGCCAGCAGATCGGGTGAGAATGTCGAGCGCATGCTCGTGGACCTGCACATCAAGACCAGCTACCCCATGGCCAACTTCATCATCGTGATACTCGGTGCGGCCCTCAGCGCCACGCGGCGGCGTATCAGTCTGGCTAGCGGATTCGGATGGACCGTGGGCCTGGCATTCATCTACATCCTACTTCTGCGCCTGGGTCTCTCCCTTGGCCACTCGCAGATTTTCCCACCCTTGCTGGCTGCATGGGTGGCGAACATCCTGTTTCTTGCCGTGGGATTGGGTCTGATGGTACGGGCGAGCCGATAGGGTCGCTTGCATACTCTCTTCACGCTTCAGTTCAGCAGGACCTCTCATTCCAACCTTCCTGCCTCCTGGGCCTGCTTCACAGGCGCGTTCAGAGAGGTGCTGCGCTTCTCGTCCCAGGATGTGCATTCCAGGAAAGCGAAACGGCTTCCTCAGGTGATGCTAAATTCGCAAGCATTCTAGAAAAGTTTGGAAACGAGGAACCCACACCACACGGCGGCAAGGCCTACCACTACTTGGGCACCCACGTTGCCCAGGGCCAAGGGCCAATTTCCCATCCGCAGTAGCTCGTAGGATTCCAGCCCGAATGTGGAGAAGGTGGTAAAGCCGCCCAGTAACCCGACGAGTAGGAAAAGGCGGGTTTCCACGGCCAAGATGCCGCGCGCTTCAGCCAGGCCGGCCAAGAGTCCGATGAGCAAACACCCGATGGCATTGACGAAGAGGGTTCCCAGGGGCGGGCAGGCTGAGCAGGGTATGCGTCCCATGACTTCGCCAGCGCCGTAACGAAGCACGGAGCCGAGAAATCCGCCGAGACCGACCATGAGGATTTTGGACATTTCGCTCCGTGGCCAATTGCCTTCAAAAAATCCCCTGCCCCAATGAGGCAGGGGATTCTGTTGACGCGTGACGGTGGGCTGGAAGCTTCTAGGTTCCCGCCGAGTAATCCGTGGCGTATTTGATCTGCTCTTCCGTGAGCGTGTCGATGCCGATGCCCAAGGTCTTGAGCTTCAGCGCCGCGATCTCCTGATCCTGAACCTCTGGGATATCGTGCACCATGGGATCCAGCTGCTTGCCCTCGCGGCTCATCCACAGCAGGCTCATGAACTGATTGGCAAAGCTCATGTCCATGACTTCGGAAGGATGCCCCTCCGCCGCCGCCAGATTCACCAGGCGGCCCTTGGCCAGCACGTAGATGCGCTGTCCGCTGGGCATACTGTGCACTTCATTGTTGGGACGAATCTCGTCGCCCTCACCGGCGATCTCTTCGAGCTGACCCAGGTTGATCTCGCAATCGTAGTGCCCCGTGTTGCAGACCACAGCGCCGTCCTTCATGGTTTTGAAGTGACGGTCCACGATGATGTCTTTCATACCGGTGGCGGTGATGAACACGTCGCCCAAGGGAGCGGCTTCGTCCATGGTCATCACGCGGAAGCCCTCGAGATTGGCCTTGAGAGCCTGTGTGGGACTCACTTCGGTCACGATCACTTCCGAACCCATTCCGCGTGCCCGCATGGCCACACCGCGTCCACAGTGCCCGTAACCGGCAACCACGAACTTTTTGCCCGCGAGCAGAATGCTAGTGGCCCGCAAAATGCCGTCGATGCTGGACTGACCCGTACCGTAGACATTGTCGAAGTCCCATTTGGTTTCGGCGTCGTTCACGGCCACTACGGGATAGAGCAGTTTGCCGTCGTTCGCCATGGCACGCAGACGATGCACGCCAGTGGTGGTTTCCTCGGTGCCGCCGTGAATGCGTCCGCACAGCTCTTTGTGGCGAGCATGGGCCGAGAAGATGAGATCGGCGCCGTCATCCAGGGTGAGCGTGGGTTCGGCCTCCAGACACTGATCGATGGCCCAGTAGAATTCCTCGTTGTTCATACCGTGCCAGGCGAAGATGGGCACATTGTTGGCGGCAAGAGCGGCGGCAACCTCATCGTTGGTCGAAAGGGGATTGCAGCCCGACCAGGCCACCTCGGCGCCCGCGGCGATGAGGGTTTCCACCAACACGCCGGTTTCCTTGGTCACGTGCAGGCAGCCGGCGATTCGGTGCCCTTCGAAGGGACGGGTCCTGGAATACTTTTCGCGCAGGGCCATCATCACCGGCATACGGCTTTCGGCCCACTCGATGCGTTTGCGGCCGGCAGCTGCCAGGCTCATGTCTGCAACCTTGTAGTTCTGGGTCATCTCCATTATTCCTCCCGGGCCCCGGCGGGGGCTCCCTCAGTGTTGCCGGCCTTGGCGAAATGTGAGCGAAGCTCGTCGGCCTTGTCGGTGTCTTCCCAGCGGAAGCCTTCGCCTTCACGACCGAAGTGGCCGTAGGCGGCGGTCTTCACGAACTGGGGTTTAAGCAGATCCAGATGGCGGATGATGTTATAGGGACGAAGTGGGAACACCTCGCGCACGGCGCGGGTGAGATCGGCATCGCTGTACTCGCTGCTGCCGAAGCTGTCCACCATGACACTGACCGGATCGGGTCTACCGATGGCGTAGGCCAGCTGAACTTCCACTTCCCCGGCCAGCTTCGCCGCCACGATGTTCTTGGCGATATAGCGAGCCATATAGGAGGCCGAGCGATCCACCTTCGAGGGATCCTTGCCGCTGAAGGCTCCGCCACCGTGGCTGCCTTTGCCGCCGTAAGTGTCCACGATGATTTTGCGACCGGTTACCCCGGCGTCGCCCTGGGGCCCACCCACCACGAAACGTCCGGTGGGATTCACAAACCAGTTGTTCTCGTTCACGTAAGGGTACCCGCAATCATCGAGCACGGGACGGATGACCTTCTCCTTCACCTCTTTCACGAGGCTGTCGTGATCCCAGTCTTCATCGTGCTGCGTGGAAACCACCACGGCGTCGATGCGCACGGGCTTGTTGCCTTCATACTCCACCGTAACCTGACTCTTGCCGTCGGGGCGAGCCTTGGGAAGCTCACCGTTCTTGCGCAGCTCGGCAAGTTTGCGTGTGAGGCGATGGGCCAACACAATCGGCAAAGGCATCAATTCGGGAGTCTCATTGCAGGCGTAGCCAAACATCATGCCCTGGTCGCCAGCGCCCTGATCCTCGGGCTTGTCCCGATCAACACCCTGGGCTATGTCGCCGGACTGGCGATCGAGACTGGTGAGCACGGCGCAGGTGTGAGAGTCGAATCCCATTTCACTGCTGTTGTAGCCGATACGTTCGATGGTCTCGCGCACCACCCGGGGGATGTCCACGTAACACTCACAGGTGATCTCTCCGGCCACCACGGCCATGCCGGTGGTCACCAGGGTTTCGCAGGCGCAGCGCGCGTTGTCCACGTCGGTATCCAGGCGAAGGATCTCGTCGAGGATTGCGTCGGAAATCTGATCGGCCACCTTATCGGGATGCCCCTCGGTGACAGACTCAGATGTGAAGAGGTGACGTTCGGGCACGGGGGCTCCTATCGTTTTCCGCCCTCGAAGACGGATTCGTTGCCGAGGATCAAATTCCCATCCGCATGGCGCACCTGGCTTCGGGCGCCGAGCAGGGAATCTCGCAGCTGACTCGATTCCACGCGGCAGTTTTCGTCGATGACGGAATTGCTGAGTGTACTTCCCACAATTTCACAACCCGGTCCAATGCTCACATTGGGACCGATGCTGCTCGATTCCACACGCGCATCGGGATGAATATAAACCGGCGCTTCAATCGTAACACCGGCGGGCGCATCAGGGGCAGGCTGACCCTTGAGCAGTGTCTCGTTGGTTTCGAGCCAGGTCTCTGGCTTGCCCACATCGAACCAATCTTCGATGAGATAGGGACTGAGATGTTCGCCCTGATCGATCATCCACTGCAGCGCGTCGGTGACCTGATACTCGCCGCGGGTGCGGAGGTCGTTGTCCACGATATGACGCAGACCGCGATGCAAGGGCTCGAGGTCGGCAAAGGAGTATAGGCCCACCAGAACCAGATTGCTCTTGGGCTCCTCCGGTTTTTCCACGAGCTTGGTGATGCGGTCGCCTTCGGTTTCGGCAACTCCGAAGCGCCGCGGATCCTCGACGGCCTTCACACCCATCGCATGACCCGGTGCGCTCACCAAGCCGGGAAGATCGGCGCTGAAGATGGTATCGCCCAATACGCCCACGGCCGGGCCGCTGAGCATATCGGCGCCCTCCATGGCCGTGAGAAATGCGTGGCCGAGTCCCTCGCGTTTTG
The DNA here is from genome assembly GCA_964440095.1 of uncultured bacterium. GTDB lineage: Bacteria > Krumholzibacteriota > Krumholzibacteriia > JACNKJ01 > JACNKJ01 > JACNKJ01. The sequence goes on from CAYTPZ010000009.1 coordinate 34,738, forward strand.
TCTGCTCCACGAAGTCCACGCGGATGTCGTAGTTGGCCTTCACCCAGTCGACGATCTGATCGCCCAGGTAGCCCACAACCAAGACCACACGATCGAGACCCACCTCTGTGAGTCCGTCGAGGATGTGCGCGAGCACGGGTTTGCCTGCCACGGGCAGGAGAGCCTTGGGGGTACTGTAGGTATGAGGGCGCAGGCGCGTGCCCACACCGGCCACGGGAATGATGGCGTTCATGTTCGTCCTTATTTAGCGATTCAAGCGGGCTTTCATGGCATCCAGGGGACCCGTTGAGGATGGATCCATCCCCCGGAGCAGGGCCAGATAGACGCTTACAAAATCACCGATGAGGACGCTTGTCAACAGTCGGTTGAGCCTTCCTTGGCCCAGGGACGGCAGATCCATGAAGGGGATGCCCCGGTCCGAAAGGAGTTCCTCGCTCAAACGCTTGCGCTCAAGCACCCTCGGATGGGCATCTTCGACCCCCAGCCAGATGATGGCTCCGGGCGGATCCTCGTCGTTCATCCAAGGAATCCAGCTGTTGTGATGTAGTTCGGGCAGGCTGTAGGCATGGGCCGAACGTTCGGCGTTTTCCTCGACTTGAGCCTGTAGGCGCCTTGCCAGGCCCGCATAGAGGGGGCTCAGCGCTACGGGCGCAGCGCGGAAATCCCCGAGCTTGGCCGCCAGCTTCTTGGCGGGATTCTCTGATTGGGGAATGTCGGGAAGACAGCTGCGGCAGGCCTCGCGCAAATCATCAATGAGGCCGGTGGTTTCCAAGGGCAGGTTCCAGGCTTTGAAAAGCCCGAGCAATCGTCCCAGGGCCGAGGGAAGAGCGGCGCGCGGAGCATAGCCCTGAGGCAAGCTCAGAAGGGGTAGTTTCGCGGACTCGGCCAGACTCTGTAACTCGCCACCTGAAGTCAGAACCATGCACCGGAGGCCTTGGGCTTCTCCCTGCTTGAAAAGCTCTAGAACTTCCTCGGTCTGACCCGAGTAGCTGGACAGAAGCAGCAGGTCGCCGGGAAGGACCTTGGGAAGCTCGTAGGAATCCACCACGAGCAAGCGAAGACCGGAGCTGGCATCCAGGAGCGGCGCGAGGATGCGTCCTACAACCGCACTGCCCCCCATACCCGCCAATAGAATTCGTCCGGGAATGTCGCCGGCCAAATCAGCGGGCACATCCAGCGCAGCCTCAAGCTGATCGGCAAATCCGGCAACCAGGCCCAGCATGTCTCCCGGATCTGCCATGTTGAGAAGGGAGGGGTCATCTAGAATGTTCATCAAGCACTCTCTCCGCGGGCGATCATGTCGGCCAGATCGGGGAATCGTTCCATGGCTTCTGCGCGGGCGAGACTACGCACTTCCTCGGAGGTGGTTCCCAGCCAGGCAGCCTTCACGATTTGCCGCGCACCGTCATGGGTGATGCTTCGGATCACCCGTTTGATCTCCGGAATGCGATAAGGACCGGTGCTGATTTCGTCGAGACCCATGCCCATGAGCAAGATGGTGAAAAGCGGATCTTCGGGCAGCTCTCCGCATAGTCCCACCCAGATCTTTTCCGAGTGTCCCGCCTTCACCGTGCGGCGAATCTGCCTGAGGATGGCCGGATGGAAGGGATCGTAGAGCCCAGACACCAGACTGTTGTTGCGATCGATGGCCAGGGAAAACTGGATCAGGTCATTGGTGCCGATGCTCAGGAAATCCACCTCGCGAGCCAGCAAGTGGGCAATGGCCACCGCCGCGGGAGTTTCCACCATGACGCCGATTTGAATATCCTCACCGGCATAGTGTCCTTCGGCCTTCAATTCCTCGCGCACTTCGGCCAGCACCTGCTTGATCTGGCGAATCTCCTCAACACTGCTGACCATGGGGAACATGAGCCGCAGCTGGCCATGTTCGCTGGCTCTGAGTATGGCGCGCAGCTGGGTGCGGAAGATGTCTTCCATGCTCAGGGTGTAACGAATGCCGCGCCAACCGAGATGCGGATTCTGTTCCTGCGGGAAACGCAGGTAGCTGGGAATCTTGTCACCGCCCAGGTCCACACTGCGCAGGATCACCGGCTCGGGCGCCAGGGATTTCACGACGCTTGTATAAGCCTCGTACTGCTGCTCTTCGCTGGGTAGCTCCTGGCTTGTGAGAAACAGATACTCGGTACGGTAGAGCCCCACTCCCGCCGCCCCGTGATCACGGGCAGAGGCCACTTCCTCGGGAATCTCGATATTGGCCAGAAGTTCGATGCGCCTGCCATCGCGGGTTTCGGCGGGGAAATCCTTGAAACGCAGCATCTCGCGTTCCCAGGCACCGTAGGCCCCCTTCAGATCTTCAAAATCCTGGAGAGCCTTTTTATCGGGATGAAGAGTAAGCTGCCCAGAATGCCCGTCGAGAATAATGGGATCGCGATTGCGCACCGCTTTCATGAGTCCACGCACGCCAGTAACCACGGGAATGCCCAAGCTGCGACCGAGGATCACCGAGTGGCTGGCCGGACCGCCCTTCTCGAGCACAAATCCGCGCACCTTCTCGCGATCCATGGTTACCGTGTCCGAGGGCGCCAAGTCTGAGGCCACGATAATGACCTCGTCGGTGAGATGTGCAAATCCTCTGGACTCGCGTCCAAGAAGCTTGCCTAGAACCTTCCGCTCCACGTCGCGCAGATCGATGCTGCGGTCCCCCAGTTCGGCGGGAAGCGCGCGAAAGGCGTCAAGAATGCTGCTACAGGTTTCCGTCCAAGCGATCTCCGCGCCCATGCCTTCCCGGATGAGTCCGCGCACCTGCTCCACGAGTACTTCATCGGCGAGTATGAGTTGATGGGCTTCGAAGATGCGGGCGTGATCCTCGCCCAACTTGTCGGCTACTTGTGAGCGGGAGTTTTCCAGATCTTTGCCGGTGGCAAGAAGAGCTTCCTCGAAGCGGGCCAGCTCGGCTTCTCGCCCCCCGGGCTCCACATTGCGGAAGGGCAGGGCAGGCAATTGAGCCTCGTGTACCAGCGCACGGGCCATGGCGATACCCGGCGAAGCGGGTAATCCCTGAAATCGTTTTGTGGATTTGTCCCTAAAGGACATTCTCGTAGAAGCCTCTCCGGAAGAGATCGTCTATCTGGTTCATGGAAGCCTCTTCATCCTGGCCGACGGTTTTCACGACGATGTGGCTTCCCTTGGGAGCGCCCAGGGCCGCAACGCCCAAGATGCTCTTGCCGTCCACTTCGATGACTCCATTGGACAGGGAAACGCTGCAGGGCAGGGAACTGGTCAGTTTCACCAGTTCACTGGCCGCCCTCAGGTGCAGGCCCTTTTCGTTGACGATTTCCAGTTTGCGTTCGACCAATCTTTACTCCCGATCGGAAGGCGCTCTTTCAGAGGCTCACTGGCTGATCAAATTGGTGGAAATAGACTCCAAGTCAAGGAGTCTTTGAGTTTAATGAGGCCAGATCCTGGCACTGCTGCTCGGAAATGACTGGATTTCTATTCTTAAGCCCTGGGAAGCCCATTCGTCCAGCATCTTTCGACTCTGTTCCTCGGGGCTGAAATCGGATCCCAGCTCTTCGCCCCCCTGCCTAAGGCCGATAATCTTGAGGCACTCGGCCCTTCCCGATCTTAGCAACTCCCCTGCCAGCTCCAGATTATCGGTGAGCCAGAAGTCACCCGGCTGAGGATTGGGCAGTTTCGCCTCCGCATCCAGACTGATGCAAGGAATTCCGCCGGCGGCCTCACGGCAACGGGCGGACAAATCGGCGTCTTCCAAACGCCGAGACAGCAAAACGATCCGCGAAGCCTGGGCGGCGGACCATCCGTGGAGAATCTTTCCATGTAAAAGGCGGTCGTCTAGATGAAGAATCATTTCGATCAAAGACCCGGGGGCATGAGTTCGCGGATGGCATCCTGTCCGCGATTGATGATGCCGGGCAGGATGGCGTTCATGTCCATATCGCCTCGATGAGTGAGATAGTAGATGAGCATGGGTAGATTGACGCCGCTCACCACCCGATAACCCGGACGGCCCTTGAGTACTCCAAGGCTGGCATTGGCGCAGCTTCCACCGAAGTAGTCGGTGAAGATGATGCCCTCATCACCCATCTCGCCAAGCTTCGTGTCCACTGCCGCCTCCAGGGCTTCGGCAGAAAGTCCACGATTGCTGATGACCTGAAAGTCTTCCACCGAGCCGAAGATGCTGCTGAGCGCATCCATGAAGGCAGTGCCCAGTTCGCCGTGGCAAATGACCAGGGCTGGTACCATTTACTCTTCGTCCTTGCGCAGATAGTCCAAGGTGCGCACGCGACCCCGCCGCGCAATGCCTTCGCTCACCTGCCGGTTGAACCGTTCGGCAGGATCGAGCCCGTAGGTTTTCAACATGTGATTCATGGCGATGGTCTCGGCGATCACGGTGATATTCTTCCCAGGGAAAATGGGCAGGAGCACCTGGGGAATGGTTACGCCGAGGATCTCGGAGGTGTCGTATTCGAGTCCGGTGCGATCGTAGTACTTGCCCTCCACCCAGCGCTCCAGCTTGACCTCGACTTCGATGCGTTTCTGAATGCGGATCCCGCGGATACCGAACATCTCCCGCACATCCACCACACCCACGCCGCGAATCTCCATGAAGTGCTTGAGGAATTCGTCTCCGCGGCCAATGAGAACGTCATCGCCGCGGCGAATCAGATGAACCACATCGTCAGCCACCAGGCGATGCCCTCTTTCCACCAGATCCAGCGCTACCTCGCTCTTGCCGATACCCGAGGGTCCCGTTACCAGGAGCCCCACACCATGCACGTCCACGAGGGAACCATGCACGGTTCCGCGCGGTGAAAAATGATCGGCCAAGTAAGCGGTGAGGCTGCGAATGAAGGGCGTGGTTTTCTTATCGGTGGCCAAGAGGGGGACGCCGAATTCATTGGCCAGACGAACGAGAGGCTCGAAGGGTTCCTGCCCACGAGTAATGATGATGCAGGGTACGTGTGTGATGAATAGATTCTCGATGGCCGCCTGTTGCTCTTCCGCGTCGAGACGTTCCAGATAGGACGACTCGGCTCCGCCCAGAATCTGAATCCTCTCGGCCTGATACTTCTCGATGAATCCAGTCAGCACAAAACCCGGCCTGGACACTTCCTGCTGGGTGATGTCTGTGGGTGAACTCTCACGCCCCCCTACCCGTTTCAGGCCAAGACTCCCGGCGGCTTCCTGGATAAACTGAGCCACGGGCAGAGATTGATTGGCGACTTCCATCTGTCTCCTCTCAATAACCGGTTACTAGTCTTCCGGCTGGATCAATCCGTAGGTTCCATCCTTGCGCTTGTAGACAAGGCCCATCTGCTCGGTCTCGCTGTTGGTGAAAAGCCAGAAGCTATCTCCGTGCACTTCCATGCGCGTAATGGCTTCAGGCGGGCTCAGGCGATCGAGATGGAGAAACTTCTCCTTGATGAACAGGGCCTCGGAGTCGCCTTGCGGCGCTCCGAAAATGCTGATGGAACCCGACTCGTAGCCCGGGGCCACGGCCGCCTTCTTGCGGCGATTGAGCATGCGAGTCTTGTGCTTGCGAAGTTGGCGCTCGAGTTTGTCCACGAGTCCGTCGATGGCGCCATAGAGATCGTCACCGCTGTCGCGAGCCGTGAAGTCGGTGCTTCGCGCGTGCAGGGAACCTTCGGCTACCTGCCAATGCTTTTCCACTCGGAGGAGTACCTGGGCTTCCAGAATCCCGTCCATGTACTTGTCAAGCTTACCGACCTTCTCTTCAGCATAGTTTCGAATTGCATCGGTCAGTTCCATCTTGCGGGCAGTGACGGCAATCTTCATGGTTCCTCCTTTTAATGCGAATACGGAAAGACCCCGCGCGCGCATAGAGCGGGCAGGGCCTGCTTGAGAGACGGGATGGATTCGGAAGGTCTTCGGTAACTCAATAGTTCTCCGCAATTGATCCACGGTGATCCCGTGTCTGATTCCAGCTTAGCAGCATCCTTCCGAAGCGGCAAGCCGTAATGGCCGCCAAGTGCTTGCTGCCCACCACCAGCCGCTGGAAAAGCCATCTGGCGGTCGGCGGTAAGCGGATCGCGGCCAGCTGCCATCAATACTCTTTCCTCATGCGCGCAGGCAGGATTCCCAGCTGCTCGCGATACTTGGCCACGGTTCTGCGAGCGATGACCAGCCCTTCGTCCTTGAGCATGTCCGCGATTTTCTGATCGCTGTAGGGCCGCCTGTCGTCTTCCTTGGAAACGATTTCACGTATGCGATCCTTGGCGGCCTTGGCGCTCACTTCCTCGCCCCCCGCTGTGGACAGCGATGAGGAGAAGAAGTACTTCAGGGGGAAGGTTCCACGCGGAGTCTGCACCCACTTGTTGCTGGTGACTCGACTCACTGTGGACTCGTGCATACCGATCTTTGTCGCCACCTGCTGCAGGGTGAGAGGATGCAAGGCCTGTGGACCCTTGTCGAAGAACTCCTTCTGCTCTTCCACAATCGCGTTCATCACCTTCACCATGGTGCTTCGGCGTTGCTCCACGGTCTTGATGAGCCACTGAGCCTGACTGAGTTTACCCTGAAGGAATTCCTTGGTGCGCTTGTCCCGATCAGCCGAGCCTTCCTTGTAGGCCTGGGAAATGCGCAGACGCGGCAGGTATCGGTCGTTGAGTGCCACGACATAGTCACCCTCCACCTCTTCCACAAGCAGGTCGGGCGTCACGTAGCGTGGATCTTCTGTAGACAGTTCCAGACCCGGCTTGGGATCCAACTCACCGATGAACTTGGTCGCCTCCTGCACATCTTCCACGGAAATCTTGAGCTTCCGTGCGATGGCCTGATACTTCCTTTGCACCAGAGCCTTGAAGTGATCCCGGATGAGAACAGCCGTCAGGCTGTCCTCCATATTGCGTGCGCGCAATTGAATGAGCAGGCATTCGGGAAGATCGCGAGCACCGATGCCCGCGGGCTCCAGTGACTGCACCAGCTTGAGAGCTTCCCGCGCGCGCGCTTCATCCACACTGAAGACGTTTTGCAGTTCGTCCATTTCGATAGTCAAGAATCCGCGATCATTGAGACTGCCGATGAGGTACTCACCGATCTCCAGTAACTGGGAGTCGGTGGTGATCATGCGAAGCTGCTGTAGAAGATTGTCGCCAGAATCCTGGCGATAGATGGGCACCTTCTCCACGAACTCGTCGTCGGAGATTTCCTCCTGCTGCTCGTACTGCATTTCGAGGCCGTCGTTGAATATATCGTCCCAATTGTCGGTGGCTCCGGCCGACTCTTCCTGGCTCCCTTCGCGAGTTTGGGGATCGACCTCTTCTTCTTCCTCGATCTCCAAGAGCGGATTGGATTGCAGCTCGTCCTTGAGCGCCATCTCCAGTTCCAGGGTAGGCAACTGCAAAAGCTTGAGGGCCTGTTGCAGCCTTGGCGTCATCACCAGCTGCTGCTTCATCCCCATCTGCAGTTTGAACTTCATTTCCATGGAGAGGCCTTTCTACAGATTGAATCTTTCGCCCAGGTAAACCTGGCGCGCCTTGGGATCATTTACGAGTACCTCTGCGGTGCCCGATAGAATGATCTTGCCCTCGTGCAAAATGTAACTGCGGTCGGTGATTTCGAGGGTCTCGCGCACGTTGTGATCGGTAATGAGAATGCCCAGGCCCATGCGCTTGAGCTGTTCGATGATTTCCTGCACGTCGCTCACGGCAATGGGATCGATACCCGCAAAGGGTTCATCCAGCAGCATGTAGCTGGGCTCGGTGGTCAGGGCCCGGGCAATCTCCACGCGCCGACGCTCACCACCGCTTAGCTGATGGCCAAGGCTTTCGCGAATGTGGGTTATCCTGAGTTCTTCGAGCAGACGCTCCATGCGGGTTTTGCGCTCGGCCTTGCTGATGGGCAGACCTTCCAGGATGGCCATGAGATTCTGCTCCACCGAGAGCCTGCGGAAGACCGATGCTTCCTGACTCAGGTAGCCGATGCCCCGTCGTGCGCGACGGTACATGGGCATTTTGTGGATGGCCTCATCGCCCAAAAAGACCTGTCCCTTATCGGGTCGGATCATTCCCACGATCATGTAGAAGGTCGTGGTCTTGCCGGCGCCGTTGGGACCAAGAAGGCCCACCACTTCGCCCGGCGCCAATTCGAGGCTGACGCCATCCACTACGGGACGGCGTCCATAGACCTTCACCAGGTCCACACCTCTCAGCATTTTGGCCGGGCTCTCGGCGCTCATGGCAGAATCCCTTCCTCGGCGATGATTTCGTGGCGGGGCAGGCTGTCGATCCAGAGCCTGCCCAGGTTTTCATCGCAGGAGACTTTGTATCCGCTGTGCAGGTCTTGTCCGTCTCGCACTTCCACAAAGGAATCGCTGCGGAAGACCTTGTCTTTTTCCGACCACACCAGTTCACTTGACCAGAGTTCGATGCTGTCCCGACTGAGCACGTACACATTGCCGCGGGCAGTCATATCGCCCTTGCCGCCCTGCTTGTCCAGAAAAGCCGAATCGGCCTCCAACACGCTTCCCTGAATTCCCTCTTTATCGAAGACCCGAAGTTGAATATCCGAGGCCCTGACCTCGGGCTTGGTCTCGAAGAAGAGCGCTTTACGCCCTTTGAGCACCCATTTCAGCTGGCCGGAATCGCTCTCGCTCGTGCTGAAATCCCAAAGAACCTGCCGCGGAATTTCTCCCTCTTCGCTGTTTACCGGAGACTCCTGGCCCTCACAGGCAGCGAGTCCAAGGCCCAAAAGAACCCAAAGGCCCAGTTTGCATGGAAAACGAAGTACGGAGGGGAAAAGCAAGGATTAACTCTTTTTTTTCCAGCAGGTTAGGAGACACAATCGATTCCTTGGCTGGAGAATAGAAAGGCGCGAAAGCTTTGTCAAGCAATCGATATGCCAGAACTATAAGGAAGTATAAGGAATTTCGAGAAGTCAGAAGAAGGCTTGAGGACGTCTGGGGGGCTACTCGCTAAGTGCCTGATAAAACTACATTTAAGATGTACTACTCAGGCCGGCACGAAGAATGTCATGGATGTGAAGCAGGCCCAAAACCTCGTCTCGAGGTCCCAGCACCACAAGACCCGTGATGGGCCCTGGCTGATTCGTTTCCATGAGGGTGAGGGCCTCGCTGGCCAGGGTGTCGGCCGATACCGTGCGAGGATCAGCCGTGGCAAAACGGCTCACCGGGGCTTCCATGAGATCCTGGGTCTCCCCCTTCACCAGGGCGCGCTTGAGATCACCGTCGGTGAGCAGGCCCGAGAGAAGACCGTCGTCTTCAAGAACACAGGCCATACCTAAACCACTTTCGATGAGCACGCCGATGGCTACGCGCAGGGTCGCACTGGGCGACAGGTGGGCAAAGCTATCCATGGGATGCATGAGGTCGCGCACGCGAAGGCTGAGGCGCTTACCCAGAATTCCACCCGGATGTAAACGCAGAAAATCTTCGGGACTGAAACCTCGGTACTCGAGTACGGCCACGGCGAGAGCGTCGCCCATGACCAGGGCGGCGGTGCTGCTCGTGGTGGGCGCGAGGTTATTGGGACAGGCTTCTTCTTCCACCGAGGCGTCCAGGAAAATGCTGGCCTCCCGGGCCAGATAGGCTTTGGCATCGCCCGCAATGGCAATAGTGGTGCAGCCACGGTCCAGCAGGAAGGGGATCCAGCTGCGAAGCTCTTCGTTCGCGCCGCTTTTTGAGATGAGAATGACCACGTCTTCGCGGCGAATGAACCCCAGATCGCCGTGAATGGCCTCGGTGGCGTGAATGAAGACGGCCGGCGTGCCAGTGGAACTGAAGGTGCTCGCGATCTTCCGGCCCACGTGACCCGATTTGCCGATGCCGGTCACCACGATGCGTCCCTCGCAGCCGGCGATGGCGGCGGCGGCCTGGGCGAATTCGGGCCCCAGGCGCTTGCCCACGGAGGCGAGTTCCTGGACGGTCCTTTCGAAGACCTTGCGTCCCGATTCGATCATGGGCTCGCTCATGCCTTTTCCCTCATGAATGGTGCAACGAGTTCGTCCCATTGGCCTCGCGCCTTGAGAACTCCCTCGATGGCTTCACGCACTGCACCCCGCCCGCCGGGAAGGCTCAAGACCCAGTCGGCGTAGTCGCAAACCTCGGGACGGGCGTCAGCCGGGGCGACGGCGAAACCGGTTTCGGCCATGCCCGGCAAATCGAAGAGATCGTCGCCCACGAACATGGCCTCATCGGAAGCGATATCGAGTTCCTCGAGAATTTCGCGCACCGCCACATCCTTGTCGAGCCTGCCCAGACGCAAAGTGGGGACACGCAGAGCCTCGGCGCGATCGCGGATTTCGTCCTCGTCCTTGCCACTGCAAATGGCCAATTGCAAGCCGGCCTGACGCGCAAGATAGAATCCGAATCCGTCATGCACGTTGAAAACGCGGCCGCCTCCGCGATGGGGCGTTCGCAGGGAGCCGTCGGTGAGCACTCCATCCACATCGAAAATCATCAAACGGATGCGCGACAGCCGCGCATCCAAACTAGGGAAGTGCATTTCCGGCCTCCATGGCATTGTAAAGATCGGCGAGGTCGCGAAGGAGTTCACCCGCCTGCGGGAAGGGCAGTTGGGTTGCGGCGTCACTCATGGCCTTCTCGGGCTCCGGGTGTACTTCCATGAAGAGCCCTTGGATGCCCAAGGCCAGGGCCGCGCGCGCCATGGGCCGCATAAACTCCCGAGAGCCGCCGGATGATCCGCCGCTGCCGCCGGGCTGTTGTTGGCTGTGAGTCAGGTCGAAGACCACGGGACGACCCGAGCGCGCCATGACGGCGAAGCTGCGGTAGTCCACCACGAGATCGCGATAACCCAGGCTGCTTCCCCTTTCGGTGAGCATGACCTTATCGGATCCGGCCCTCGCGATTTTCTCGGCCGAGAAGGCCAGGTCTTCGGGGGCCAAAAACTGCCCCTTCTTGAGATTCACCGGCAGGCCCGTGGCCCCTGCGGCGCGAAGCAGTGAACTTTGCCGACAGAGGAAGGCGGGAATCTGCAGACAGTCCACGAACTCGGCGGCTAGAGCCGCTTCCTCGGGCTGATGAATATCGGTGATGCAGGGCAGGCCGGCGGCCTTGGCCGTTTCGCTGAGTAGGCTGAGGGCTTTCTCACGTCCAATGCCCGAGAAACTGTCGTCCGAAAGCCGATTGTCTTTGGTGTAGCTGGCCTTGAAAACCAAGGGCCAGCCGATCTCCTTCGCCACTTCGGCCAGGAAACCGGCGCAGTCCTCAAGCATAGCTCGGCCTTCCACCACACAGGGACCGGCCATGAGAAGCGGCCGCTTCCCTCCAACTTCCGCGCTGCCTATGGCGAACTGTTTCACTTGGCCTCCACCTTGGCCCGGGCATGCTTGCGCGCTGCGGCCACCAATTCCCTAAAGAGAGGATGGGGACGCCCCGGCCGGCTTTTGAGTTCGGGATGGAACTGCGAGGCTACGAAGAAGGGGTGACCGGAGAGCTCAATCATTTCCACCAGCTCACCGTCGGGCGATAGCCCCGACAATTTCATACCGGCGGCTTCCAGCTTCTCGCGATACTGGTTGTTCACTTCGTAGCGATGGCGATGGCGCTCGTGGATGAGATCATCCCCATAACAACGACCCGCCAAGGAACCTTCGGCCAACTCACAGGGATAGGATCCCAGGCGCATGGTGCCGCCCATTTGGCGAAGGCCCTTCTGTTCTTCCATGAGACAGATGACCGGTGCCGGCGTCTGAGGATTGAATTCCGTGCTGTCGGCCTCGGGCATACCCGCCTTGTTGCGCGCGTATTCGATGACCGCAGCCTGCAGGCCCAGACAAATACCCAGGAAGGGAGTGCCGCTTTCGCGGGCGAACCTGACCGCCGAGATCTTGCCTTCCACTCCACGCACACCAAAACCGCCGGGCACGAGAATACCGTCGAGCCCATCGAGGCGCTCTTCCACGTTTTCATCGTTGAGTGCTTCACTGTCCACCCAACGGATCTTCACCCGCGCTTCATTCACCTGACCCGCATGAATGAAGGCTTCGATAATGCTCTTGTAGCTGTCGTGGTGGTTCACGTACTTGCCCACTACGCCGATTTCCAAGGGCTCGGGCGCAGACAGCATGCCCCGCACCATGTCTTCCCAGCTGGTCAGGTCGGGCTCGTGGTAATCGCGCCCCAACTGCTCCATGACCTGACGATCCAGACCCTGGGCATGCAGGCGTAGCGGCACTTCGTAGATAGACTCCACATCCCGGGCCTCAATGACCTCTTCGGGCGTCACGTTGCAGAACAGGCCGATCTTGTCCTTCACATCGTCGTCCAGGGGACGCTGGGTGCGGCAAAGCAGAATGCCCGGCTGAATACCGATCTCGCGCAGCTTGTTCACGCTGTGCTGGGTGGGCTTGGTCTTGATCTCGCCCGCCGCTTCGATCCAGGGCACCAGGGTAAGATGGATATAGAGGATGTTGTCGCGCCCCTGATCGAAGGGGAACTGACGAATGGCCTCCAGGAAGGGAAGACCCTCGATGTCGCCTACGGTTCCGCCCACTTCGGTGATGATCACGTCCAGCTCGGGATCACTTTCCGCCAATCGCATGATGCGGTTTTTTATCTCGCCGGTAACGTGGGGAATCACCTGTACCGTGCGGCCCAGGAAATCACCGCGCCGCTCCTTGGTGAGAATGGAGTCGTAGATCTGTCCGGCGGTCACGTTGTTGTCGCGGCCCAGGGCCTGGTCGAGATATCGCTCGTAGTGCCCCAAATCCAGATCGGTCTCGGCGCCATCGTCGGTTACGTAGACTTCGCCATGCTGGAAGGGACTCATGGTGCCCGGATCCACGTTGAGATAGGGATCCAATTTGAGCAGTGTCACGTTCAAGCCCTGCTTCTTCAGCAGAAGACCCAGAGAGGCCGACGCGATTCCTTTACCCAGGGAGCTAACGACGCCCCCCATTACGAAAATGAACTGGGTCTTGCCCTTTTGAGCCACGCCGTCCTCACTTGTAAGGGAAACAAAAAACCGGGCTGCCTGCGCCGCCCGGAAGTAGAAGCTAACTCTCTTCGAGTCGTTTTACAATGACTTTCAGGTCTTCGGGTCGATCAACACCCGGCGCCCAATCCTCGCCCTCTTCCACATGGATTTTCATTCCCAATTCCAGGGCGCGCAGCTGCTCCAACCCTTCGGCTTCCTCGCGCTCGCAGGGCACTGTGTGGGAGAAAGCCTCCAATGCCTTGGCCCGGTAGAGATAGACTCCCGCATGCCGTAGCAGGCGACCCGTCTCGGGAGGCAAATCGTAGAGGCGCTTGAAATCCAATGCCCGGCCATCTTCGCTTAGGCAGACCTTCACCCGATCTCGCTGGGACAGTTCACCCTCTGCCAAGGGCACACCCACCGTAGCGATGTCGATGGAATTGTCCCCTTCCATGCGGGCAATGAGTCGATCCAGAAGCTCGGGATCCGCCAGGGGTTCGTCGCCCTGAAGGTTTAGGATCATACCCGGCCACTCGCCGGCGGCCTCGGCCACGCGATCGGATCCGCTCCTGTGCTCGGCGGAGGTCATGACGGCCTGGTAACCGGCCTCCTGCGCGTGCTCCAAAATGGTCTGGGAATCGGTGGCCACAAGCAGGCCATGGGCTCGCCCGACCTTGGCTGCCTGATCACAAACCCTGAGGATGAGCGAGCGGCCGGCGATATCCACCAGAGGTTTCCCCGGGTAGCGGCTCGCCTCCATACGGGCAGGAATGATGATGAGCGTGGACATGATCTCCAAAAAAAAGGGCAGGCCCTGCGGCCTGCCCGAATTTCGATGACCGGTACTTAGGCCGGAAGGATGCTGCAGACCTTACGGGTCTTACCCTTGCGGGCGAAGTTCACAGTGCCATCCACCAGGGCGAAGAGGGTATAGTCGCTGCCGACTCCCACATTTTCACCGGGCAGGATGTGCGTGCCGCGCTGGCGTACGAGGATGGATCCGGCGCTGACAGCCTGACCGGCATAGCGCTTGACGCCCAGGTACTGAGGATTACTGTCGCGGCCGTTCTTAGAGCTGCCGACGCCTTTTTTGTGAGCCATGACCGTCCTCCTAGCTGATGGCCTTGATCTTGAGCTCGGTATACTGAGTCCGATGCCCAAAAGTCCGGCGATAGTTCTTGCGGCGCTTCATCTTGAAGACGCGGATCTTGCGGTCCTTGCCGTGGGCCAGGACTTCGGCGCTCACTTTGGCACCGTCCACGAAGGGCGTTCCGAGGGTAATGTCGGAGCCCTCTCCAGTGGAGAGAATCTGATTAAATTCAACCGTTTGGCCGACTTCTTCGGAAAGCAGCGGCACACGGATCACATCGTCCGCTTTAACCTTGAACTGTTTTCCCGCGACCTTGACCACAGCGTACACCGGGGTCCTCCTCGTTTTTTGGCACGAAGCTCTTTATTTACAAAAACCTGCGGCGTCTGTCAAGTCGCCTGGAGGCCATTTCACGCTATCGCGTGACCGCCGCCAGCAGATCCCGCCCCGTTTCCAGGGCTGTGACTTCGAAATGTTCGCGATGCAGTCGAGGATCATCCAGGAGATGGAGTTCCACCCGGTATTCCTCTTCCAGATCACGCAGAATCTCGATGCGATTTACCCGTAAGTAGTGCGCCAGCACGGGATTGACCCGCACCTGGAACTTCCGTTCCCGCACCCTCGCGGAGATGCGCCTCAGGATGGTTTCCACCCGATTACTGAGGCTCTCAGAAGTGAGAATGTGCCCCGAGCCGTTACAATAACTGCAATCCTCGTTGTAGAAATGTATCAAGCTGGGACGAACCCTTTTTCGGCTCATTTCCACCAGGCCCAGGGGCGTGATGTCGAAAATCTTGGTGCGGGCCCTGTCGCGGCGCATGGAGTTCTTGAGCTCGGCCACCACCCGCTGCTTGTCTCCCTCGCGATCCATATCGATAAAATCGATCACGATGATGCCGCCGATATCCCGCAGCCGCAGCTGGCGAGCCACCTCGCGCGCCGCGTAGATGTTCGTCTGGAAGATGGTCTCAGACTGGCTCTTCTTCCCCACGAACTTACCCGTGTTGATGTCGATGGCCACAAGTGCCTCGGTGTGGTCGAAGAGCAGATAGCCGCCCTTCTTGAGCCAGACCTGCCGGCGCATGACCTTTTCGAGCTCGGTCTCGATGCCGAAGTGGTCGAAGATCGGTTCCTTCTCACGATAAAACAGCACCCTTCGCTCCAGATCGGGAGCAAATCCGTGGATGTAGTCCTCGAGTTTGCGATGCTCGTCTTCGTCGTCGATGAGCAGACGCTTCACTTCCTCATCGAAGAGATCGCGCACCAGTCCGATGACCATGCCCACCTCTTCGTGGAGACGGCAGGGCGCCTTGCCGCGCTGGGCCCGCTCCTCAAGCTTGCGGTGTATTTCCACCTGCGACTTGATATCGTACTCCAGTTGCGCCTCCTCCACGCCTTCTCCCGCCGTACGCACGATGGTAGCGTAACCCCGAGGTTTGGCCTTCTGCACGATACGCTTCAGACGCGAGCGCTCCTGACGATCGAGAATCTTCCGGCTGATGCCGATGTATTCCAGTCCCGGCATGACCACGCAAAATTTCCCGGGGAGGGACAACTGGGCGGACAGGCGCGGACCCTTGGTGCCGATGGGCTCCTTGATGATCTGCACCTGAACGGCATCACCTTTTTTCAGCAGGGATTCGATAGGCGGATACTGCACCGGCTCGCGGCGGCCCCGGCGCGGTCCTCCTTCGCCCTCGTTTTCCAGATCGGCGAGTTTGGATTCGCCCTCCGCCACGTCGGAAACGTGGAGGAAGCCAGCTTTTTCCATGCCGACATCCACGAATGCGGCCTGAATGCCCGGCAGCACGGCCTTGACCACGCCCTTATAGACGTTGCCGACGATCCGACGATCGTCCGGTCGCTCCACCAGGAATTCCACCAGGTCGCCCTGTTCGCGAATGGCGACCCGCACTTCCGTGGGGTTCACGTTGACGAAAATTTCCTTCTGCATGCACAGCCCCATTCCAGCGCTTACGCGCCTGGGGATGCCAGCCCGCCTATAGGCGGTCGGTCGAAGGAGGGAGAATCGGCCCGCCGAAACGGGCCTTTCGGCTTGCCCTAGGGCAGGGTCTCAATGGTGATCAAGACTCTTCGATCCCCTTCGGGAAAGCGCCAGGCTTCGAAAATAATCTGGTCGCCTCCCGGTGTAAATCGGGGGAGCAGCTCTTGGCCGGGGGCGTTGGTAACCCTCACATTGCCGCTGCCGTTTGAGTCCATGGTCCAGAGATCCGCGGAACCGTTTTCGCTCGAAACATAAACGATCTTGGTTCCGTCATCCGAATAAGCCGGATAGCTCTCGAGCCATCCGTTATCGGTAATCATGTCCGTACTGGACACGCTCACCGAATCTGCTTCGTACGCGAGGTTCAGGCGTTTGATGTCGCCGTTCGACACGTAGAGCAATTCTTCCTCATTGACCGGGTTGAAGAAAGGCTGGCGTCCCCCATCGTTGGTGAGGGTGATGGGCGTCTGAGTTTCATCAGGCAGGCCATCAGCTCCAATTTTCACAACCCAAATTCCGTCGCGTTTGTAGTCGGCATCCTCATCGTGGATGCCGTCCTCATCGTCGTCCGCGGCGGGGTCGTATCCGTTTGCTAAAAATCTCTCCACACGAAGCGCGGCGTGCCGCACTTCCAAGTCTTCGAAGCCCGAGAGACCGTCACCATCAACGTCTCCCGTGGCCCAGCCGGGCGATCCATCCAAGTTGGCATCGCCTAAGGGATCTTCATCGATCCGGCCGTCTCCGTCGTTGTCGATGTCGTCATCGGGATCCTCGTCCATGAGCCCGTCTTCGTCATCGTCGGAGACAGGATCGTAGTTCTGCATCATCCAGGCGTAGCTGCCCGACTCGGGGCCAGGTGTGCTCATGGCTTGAACCTGGAAATCGAATTCGTCCTCAAAGCCGTCTTCGTCGTCGTCCTCACCCTCGAGACCGGGCGCGCCGTCATCTTCTAGACCTGAGTAGGTCTCGATAGCACCCACAGGATCTTCGCCCATTTCTTCATCGAAATCGTGATCGCCGCTGATGATCAGAGTATCGGAATAGGCCATCCACTGATCGTCGAATGTGTTGGGCGCGGAAACGCTTGCGTAGTAAGCACCTGTGAAGTTATACATGGTTTCGCCGGGGTCGCTGGGATCGGGAACCTCCAGCTTGCTGTACCAGAATTCCCAAAACGGGGGGCGGCCCGAGCCGATGTCGTACAGTTCTTCCAGGCACTGATCGAAGTCGCCGAACATGGGGGCCGTGGTCGAGGCCACCTGGGGGATGCCGTCGTATCCCATGGAATAGAAAATGCGGCCGCTATGCATGTCGTAATAGAGATGGCGCGGGCCAGAGTAGTAGGCGCTTCCTGGATAATTCGGGAACCACACGCCGGTGGGATCTTCGAATTCGTACTGGCCGATTCTAGAAAAGACTTCAGCCTTGGGTCCCCAGAAACTGTCTGCCAGCGTGTTCACATAGAGGCTCTCGGGGAAGCTGTCGAAGAATCCGTCGCTGTCGCTGTCTTCCAATCTCAGCAGGTAGATATCACCCGAGCCGCCGAAGGTGCTCGTAAAAGCCAGGGTAAGGCTATCGGCATACGCTGCCAGGATCAGGGGCGAACCCGAATCCCAGGACGGAGTCAGATTCACCGACTCAGTGATGGGATTGTATGGATTGGGGGGATCAGGATTGGTCGTACTGTCACAACCGGCCAAAAGGATGGCCCCAACGATACCCAAGACACCGATGCCCAGTGCAAGACTCTGCTTTCTCATGGAAAAACTCCTGACCCTTATCTGGTTAGATGCGGGTGGGGTTCCTGCAACGATTCTTCGACAGAAAAATGGAAGCCGGGAGGCTCCCAAACACCTTTGGATAACATCCCGTTGCCATAGTGTCAAGTAGGGCAACCGGAAGTCCCTGTGTAAGATGCGCGATTTACCCCCCATGGGCAAGACCCTTTGCAGGCTTTTCGAATCCTTTGCGAAGTTCTGAAATCAGGGAGTTGACCACTTCATCCCCCATCCCTAACTTGGCTTGCGCTCAATCGGGCCGTCTTCAACGGAGGAACATCCATGCCTTCGCTCTTGGACAAGACCATCGCTGCCCTGCTTCCAGCAGTGCCTAAGTCGCTCGTTCGCAAATTCTCAAGTCCGTATATAGCCGGGGAAAAATTCGAAGACGCCGCGCGCGTTTCAGCCGAGCTTCGGGTCGACGGCATACACAGCACCATGGACATTCTCGGCGAACACGTGAGTGCCCGGGAACAAGCCGATGCCTACACCGAGGCTTACCTGGAACTGCTCCAGAGCCAGGATCGCCTGGGCCTGGACCGCAATGTATCCATCAAGCTGAGCATGCTGGGTCTCACCCTGGACAAGGGCTTCTGCCTGGAAAACATGAAGCGCATCATGGACTGCGCGTCAAGCCAGGGCACCAAGATCCGCATCGACATGGAAGATTCCAGCTGTACCGAGGACACCCTTTGGATCTACCGCACGCTGAGGGCCGATCACCAGGACATCGGCGTGGTCCTGCAGGCATACCTTCACCGCAGCCTGGACGACGTAAAGGCCCTGGCCGACCTGAATCCCGATTACCGTCTATGCAAGGGCATCTACATCGAATCGCCCAAGGTGGCCATTCAGGATCCGGCGGCAATCAACGATAACTTCTTGAAGATTCTGGAGGCCATGTGGGATTCGGGATCCTATGTGGGTATTGCCACTCACGACGAGAAGCTCATCGAGAAGGTGAAGGAACTCATTCGCTCCCGCGGCCTCGGACCCGAGCGCTACGAGTTTCAGATGCTCCTGGGCGTGCAGGCGCGTTTGCGCGACAATCTCATGGCCGAAGGGCACCCCCTGCGCATCTACATCCCCTTCGGGCGGGATTGGTACGCCTACAGCCTTCGCCGGCTCAAAGAGAATCCGGCGGTGGCGGGACACGTTCTGCGGTCCATGTTCAAGGGATAAGGCCCAACTCGCCGGCTTCCTTTTCCAGATTGCAGGGATCCAGCTCGCTGCCCTCGGTGAGAGCCTGCACCGCCATGCCCAAGCGCAAAATGAGCCGTTTCACCGCCGGGGTCTTCTCGGGATCGGTTGATTCGTAGCAGCGAATGACCAGTTCTCCGTCGCGATCCTGAATGGAAATGAAGAAGATCCGAGGTAATCCACCTTCGGCCACAAGGCCTTCAGCCAGAATGCGTGCCTCTCCCCGTTCCAGAAAATACTCCCGAATCTTCTGCACACCTGTTTCGTCGCGCAGGGACATGCGTTCCAGCTTTTCGAAAAGCTCGGGCAGGGGCAGGGCGGGACGGATCTTCACGTGAGGCATGTCACTCCTTGGATGGGGATTTCATTCCCAGTTCGCGCAGAAGGACCGTAGCATAGCTGCCCGGGGGCAGCGAGAATTTGAGTCGCCAGCCGCCCTCCTCTTCCGTGGCGGCCAAACCCTCTACCGGCACGCGAAGGGGTCTGCGGGCGCCAGTAAGAAAACGATCCTGCTCGCTGTTCCAGCCGCATTCCTCCAGAAGCCGGCTCTCCAATTCGGCGGCCTCGGCCTTGGGCTGACTCATTTTGCGTCCGGGCAAGGGCCCGCTGGGGCTGATCTCCAGTGCCGACGCTCTCGGGCTTTCGGCGGCCAGATCTTCCACGGTGAAGACGGCCCCCTTGCCGTGGATCCAGGCCAGATCGCCGGGCAGGAGCACGGAGAGATCCTTCACTCGCTCGACCAACACGCGATTGAAGAGATAGGACTGCCAGGCGTTGGCCATCAGTTTGGCTCGCCCGCCCTTGGGCTTGCGATATCCTTCCAGTAAGCGCTTTCCCTGGAAGTGATTATCTCCACGCATACCGAAGCGCTGGGGACCGAAATAATTGGGCAGGCCACCGTTACGCAATTCTTCGAGACGGGCTTCCATGAACTTGGGCTCGGCCTCGCCGGCCAGGAAAAGCCCGAAACGGTTTCCAGCCAGATGGCCGGGTTTCAGCTTGTTGCCGTGGCGTTTTGAATCCAGGAGACGATAGTTCTCGTCGCCCAGTTCATCGAGTTTTCCTTCGGCAGCCTTGGCGGGCAGGGATATCCACTGACGGGTGATGGCGTTTCGATCCTTGAGCCCGGCATGACCGAGTTCCCGCGCGTCCAGACCCAGCGTTCTCGCCACGCGATCCATGAGCTCACGCGTGTTGAGATCGCGCTTTTCGATGAAGAGGAATAGATGCTCCCCTTCGCCCGAGGCGGGATAGAGAGGAATCTCCTCCACCTGAAAATCTTCGGGCGAGCTGGGCCAAGCCAGCGCGGGACAGGGCCCCGAGTATCGTGGATGCGCACCCTCCACCGGATCCCAGGTCATGGAGCCCCCAGGCGCAGGCGGAAGCGAAAAACGTCGCGGCCCTGTATGCGATACTTGGCTTCGAAGTGGGTCAGGGGTTCATCTTGAATGGGCCAATCCAGCAGTTCAAACTTCGGGTGAGCGGCGATGTGTTCGGCCATCCACTCGCTGTAACCCTGGTGATCGGTGGCGATGCGGAGTTCGCCGCCGGGCATCAACACGCGTTCGGCCTGGTCGAGAAGTGGCCCCGATACGAATCGCCGTTTGTGGTGTTTGGCCTTGGGCCAGGGATCGGGATAGTAGACGTGCAGCATGGAAACCGCTCCCTCCCCCACGAATCGGGTGAGAAAATCCACCGCTTCGGCGTGAAGCACCTGCAGATTCGGCGGTGAGTCCGCCTTCTCCACGCGCCGTTTCCCCTCCCTAAACCACTGGCGCGAGACCTCCACCCCCAGAAAATTCGTATCCGTCCTGGAAAGGGCCGAGCGAATGAGAAAGAGAGCCTTGCCGAAGCCAAGCTCGATCTCCAGGGGGTTCTCATTGCCGAAGATCTCGGAAAAGGGCAGGGGGCCCGGCAGGCCCAATTGAATTTCGACTGACATGCTCACTCGGGATGGTTTTGGTTCACATTAGGCTTCGCGCCCGCTACAGTAGTGCGCGTCCCCTTCTCTCACAAGAGCAAAGCTCATCGGGAAGCCATGGCCTTCGTGCACATCGTCATCGCGGGAAACATCGGAGCGGGCAAGACCACACTCACGGGCCTTCTAGCCCGCCACTTTGGTTGGCGCCCCTACTACGAACGAGTGGACAGCAATCCTTTCCTCGAAGACTTCTATGGTGACATGGCCCGCTGGGCCTTCGCCCTGCAGGTTTTCTTCCTCTCCCATCGCGTGGAAGATCACCGGCTCATCGCCGAGCGCAGGGAAAGTGCCGTACAGGATCGATCCCTTTCCGAAGACGCTCTCATCTTCGCCCGCAACCTGGCCGAGATGGGACAAATGAGCGACCGCGAATGGGAGAGCTATCGCCGCCTCTACGAGCAAGCTCGCCTGCTCCTGCGCCAGCCCGACCTGGTCATCTACCTCAGGCGCAGTGTGGACGGCCTTCGCGACAACATCCAAAAGCGCGGGCGCGACTATGAAGCGGACATCCCCGTGGACTACCTGGCACGTCTCAACAGCTTCTACGAAGAGTGGATCGCCGGCGAGGCCGCGCCTCTGCTCATCGTAGATGCTGATCGAACCGACTTTCTGGGTGCTAACGGAGACGTGGAGAGCCTCATCAAGCAAATCGACTGCGCCTTTGATCAAGGCGAACTCTTCGGCGATCCTGTCATAGCACCCGACGACGACCGTTTCATCCTGCAGAGGGGCGGCCAGGCCATGGCCGCAGGAAAGATGCTTGGCGGCAAGGGCGGCCTTCGCTAATATGTGATCCCCACTCCCGAGGCTGGCGAATGAGCGCGGAGGCCTCATGTCCTTACCCGAGGCCCGCATATTACCGCGGGCCCAGCATCGCATCTCGCGCCAGGACATCGATCCCGACGCGTTAAAGGTACTGAACCGCCTGTACCGATACGGCTATCAGTCCTATCTGGTGGGCGGAGGCGTACGCGATCTTCTCACAGGCCGCCGGCCCAAGGACTACGACATCGGCACCGACGCCGAGCCCGCCGAAGTTCTCGAACTCTTCCGCAACAGCCGGGTCATCGGGCGCAGATTCCCCATCGTGCACGTGCTGTTCGCGCGCAAGAAATTCATCGAGGTGGCCACCTTCCGTTCGCTTGAGGAAGAGAGCGAAAACGGCGACGAGCTGCCCAGCGATCCGGACAGCGTTGAGGAAGAGCAGCGTCTGCTGGAAGAGGCCGACGTGCTGCTCGATGAAAATACCGAACCTCCTGCCGACCGTCCGCGCAAGCGGAGGCGGCCCAGCCCACTGGAGATTGCCGCGACACAGGAATACGGCACACCGGCGGAAGACGCCCTTCGCCGTGACCTGACCGTGAACGGACTCTTCTACGACATTTCCGATTTCAGCGTGATCGACTATGTGGGTGGCCTGGACGATTTGAGCGAAGGCATCATTCGCGCCATCGGCGATCCCATGATTCGCTTTGAAGAAGATCCCGTGCGCATGCTCAGAGCGGTGAGGCATGCGGCGCGAATGGACTTCAGCATCGAAGAGAAAACCCTCGAGGCCATTGATCATCATCAGAATCTGCTGGGTGCCTGTAACCGTGCCAGGCTTATCGAAGAATTCTATCGTGACCTGCGCGGAGGCGCGGCGGTTCCCACCTTCAAGTTGCTCAAGGAGACGGGACTGCTCAGCGAGCTGCTTCCCGAACTGGATACCCTCTTGCCGCCCGAAAGCGTGGACCCTCTGCCCTGGCGACGATTGGCCGTACTCGATCGCGACATTCAAGCGGGCGAGGAGATTTCCAATTCCGTGCTGCTGGCCATGCTCATGACCTTCCCCATGATTCGTCATCTCGATCGCAGCAGCGACGAGGCCCGTCGCCGCACCGACTACGGGCGCGAGGCCTATCGATACCTCAAGCCCCTCACATCGAAACTGGGTGTGTCCCGGCGGGACAACGAACAACTCTTCCTCATTTCCATCGCCCAGCGCCGCATGCGCCCCTTCCTGGAAGGTGGCGCGGTGCCTCGCTTCCTGGAGCGCAAAGATTACTTCAGCGACGCCTTCCGTCTTCTGAGCATGGACGCCGAGGCCCGGGGCGAGAAAGTGCCCCCACTGGTTTTCACAACCGGCAATCAGCGACGTCGCAGCGGGCGCCGCCGGCGACGGGGCGGGCGCCGTCGCCGTGAATCCTAGGCGTATCCTAGGGCGCGATTTCTTCGCGCGCCCCGTTTTTCACCTGGCTCCCCCCGAACTGTGGCTCGAAACGGGAGTGCCCGTTGCACTCCGTCGTCAATCACGAGGTCCACGCATTGGTGTGGATTACGCGGGCGATGCCGCTCATTGGCCTTGGCGCTATTGGGAGAGTGGGAGCGACTATTTGAGCCGCTAGAGATCTTCGAGGGTTTCCAGAATCTCGAGGTCGTGTTGGGCCAGTTCCTTCAGGTAGGGACCGGGAGCGATGGCCTCTTCCAGGCGCATGGCGCCCACGCGCGGCGCATCGCCACGGGCGAGGAACTGCAGAACCAGCGAGGCCGGGAATGCCGTTCCCCGGCGCATGGCTGAGAAGCCGGTTTTCTCATCGAAGTGGTCGATCATGCGCAGGCGACGAAGCTTGGCCGCGCCGTCGACCTTGCCCTCGGCTTCCACCTGGAAGATCACCAGATCCCGAAGTTCACTGCCGCGATCCAGGTGCTCGGTGAGAATGCCGGCGGAAAACACTCGTGGCGACAACTCCGCCTCGCCGAACTTTTTGGGAGCTTCCTCGAAGAAGCCCAGGTCGCGCAGCAGTCGAATTTTCTCGAAGTGCCCGGGGTAGCGCACTGTCTTGTAATTCAATTCGCGTACTCGCCCCTCGAGACTCCAGGGAAGGGTGCTGGTGCCGCCCAGGGTCGGGCAGGCCTCGCAGCGTCCCAGGGGTTCGGGGAGATCGATGATCTCCGTGTCGTCCAAAGTGCTCACGCGATCAATCTTGCCATCGCTCAAGACAAGGGCCTCACCCAGGTACTCGTTGATGAGCCCGTGGATGGAAAAGAAGAGTGCGTAATCCAGAGGTGGTTCAGGATCGGCAGGTAAGCCACCCACACGAATGCGCAGGTTTTGAATCTCATCCATGCCCTCGATGGCGGCCATGGCAACCGTGGCGGCAAGACCCGGTGCAAGACCGCAATCGGGTACCAGGCGCGCACCGTTTTCGGCGGCCAGGGAATCCAGCTCGAGGATCTGCAGCACGATGTCCGTGTTCCCGCCCAGGTCCACATAGTGAACTCCACGCCGGGCGCAGGCTTCGGCCACCGTGAGAGTCATGAAGTAGGGAAGGGCGTTGAAGCAGGCATCGACCTGATCCAGCAGTTCGCCGAGGGCGACGGGATCGGCCAGATCACGGGCGGCAATTTCGATTTTCAGGGGAGCCGGCGGCAGGCCCCCTGCGGCGGCTTCGACAATGGACGCTTCCCGATCCACCATGAGCACGGAATCCACACCCGCGCTGCGAGCCAGGTCCCAGGCGGCAGCGCTACCTTGCAGACCCGAACCCAGAACGACGAATCGCAATTTAGAAGCTTCCGTTGATCTGATAGTAGAGGACGAGAATCAGAAGTGAGATTCCCGCAAGTCCGCCGGCCGCGACCCACTTGTTGGTCTGTTGCAATTCCGCATCGACGATATCCTTCTTGGGAATCACAAGTTCATCCTTGTGCGATACCACACCGTCGTCGATGACCTCGACTCTCAAAAGATGGAGGAAATCACCCTCGGCGCTCTTGAGGGTCTGAGCCTTGTAGATAATACCGTCCTCGCCCACCAACTTGATGTTCCCCGTATAGTTCTCGAGCGCGAAGGCTTCCTCCTCGGTCAAGGTTTCAGGGTTGAGTTCCGTCCTCTGCACGCAAGCGCTCATGAGGGCGACCAGAAGGACCAGGACGAGAGCGAAGGGGACACGGCCTCTCTTCATCACTACAAGCTCCTTGAAAAATGGAATTACTGATCGGGGCGGGCGGAAAATAGCACTTGTTCCGACGAGGATCAAGCCTTGTCGATGGCATGAGAGCCGACCTCAAAGCCGTGACTCGGGATCCAAGGCATTATCCAGGCCAAGTTTGTCCCAGGCCTCCACCGCCACCGGGTATTCTCCGCTGAAGCAGGCCATGCAGAAATCCTTGGGTTCGGCCACACAGGATCGCATTCCCTCCAGCGAAAGGTAACCGAGGGAATCTACCGAGAGGAAATCTCGAATTCCCGGCACATCCATGTTGTTTCGGATGAGTTCGGCCTTGGTGGGAAAGTCGATGCCATAGAAACAAGGATGGGCGATAGGCGGACTGCTGATGCGCAAATGCACCTCGGCGGCGCCGGCTCCCTTGAGCAGACGAACGAGCTTCTTCATGGTGCTGCCGCGCACGATGGAATCGTCCACCACCACCACGCGCTTGTTCTTGAGCACGCCGCGCACGGGATTGAACTTGATGAGCACGCCACGATCCCGCACCGACTGTTTGGGATTGATGAAGGTTCGCCCCACGTAGTGGTTGCGAATCAGACCGAATTCGAAACGGATTCCGCTTTCCAGACTGTAGCCCAAGGCGGCGCTGTTACTGGAATCGGGCACACCGATGACGATGTCCGCCTCCACAGGATGCTCGCGCGCAAGTTGCTTGCCCAGTTTGCGGCGGATCTTGTCGACATTGTCGTTGAATACAATGCTGTCGGGCCTTGAAAAATAGACGTATTCGAAGATGCACTGGGCAAGACGCGACGCCTCTTTGATGCGACGCGACCGCGGCCCCTCCGCATCGATGATCACCAACTCGCCGGGAATCACATCGCGAGTGTACTTGCCTCTCACGATGTCGAAGGCACAGCTTTCCGACGCCACCATCCAAGCCCCGTCGAGAATACCCAGACAGAGGGGCCGAAAGCCCATGGGGTCGCGATAGGCAAAAATTCGATCCCGTGACTGGATGATAAGACTGAAGGCGCCTTCGAGGCCGTCCACGGCCTCGGCGATCATATCCTCGATACTTTCCTTCTGCGACCTCACCATACGATGCAGCACGATCTCGCTGTCGCTGGTGGACTGGAAGATGCTGCCTTCCTGCTCCATGTTTTTCCGCAGGGCCATGGCATTGGTGATGTTTCCGTTATGGGCAATGGCCAGACGCCCCACTCGGGTATCCACTACGATGGGCTGGGCGTTGAGCAGGCTCACGCGCCCGGTGGTTGAATAACGGTTGTGGCCGATGGCCATTTTGCCCTTGAGGTCGGCCAGCGCTTCCTGGCTAAACACGTCGCCCACCTGTCCCATGCCCATGATGCGGCGCATCTGAAGGCCGTCGCTGACCACCATGCCGCTGGACTCCTGCCCACGATGTTGCAGGGAGTAGAGACCCAGGTAGGTGATCTCCGAAGCGTCCGGGTGCCCCCAGATTCCGAAGATTCCACATTCCTCGCGGGGACGACCTGTGCGCGTCATGCGCTCACCTCCGCCACGGAGAGCAGATGCCCCTCCTGGAAGTGCGGGTTGAGTAGCAGACCGCGTTCTCGGCTACGGCTGAGTGCCAATCCGGTGAGTGCGCCTCGGGCAGTGGCTTCATCCTCGGCCTTGAGGATGATTTCCCAGAGCACGCCCCCTTGAAGCGATTCCAGTTTCGCATCGCCCAAGTTGGGCTGAACGCGCCGGCGCAAGCCTTC
>CAYTPZ010000010.1:0-55486 GCA_964440095.1 uncultured bacterium
CACACGAAACCCGGAAGAGCCAACAGAAAAATGGCGAGCGCGTCATGCGCCCGCCTGTGTTCCATCAACATCTATTCCAGAAAAATTAGAAGAAGGCCTTGGCCAGTTTCAAGATACCCTGCTTCCAGGGAACCCGGTGACTCACGCCCGAAGCGTTTTCGAAGTTCTGCAGGTTGTCGAGGTACCAGCGATAGTTGCGCACCAAGGCGTCCTTGTTGGAGAATTTGGGGTCATAGCCCAATACCTTTTCGGCCTTCTCGATGGATACAAAACTGTCGGTGGAGGCCGTTTCGTATACCCACTTGTAGAGCGGCGAAAGTTTGAGCGCCTCAAGGAAGCGCAGGATTACGATGACCGGCGCCGCGGGAAAGCCCTTCACTTTTTTCCCAAAGCCGGCGTCTTCGAGCACGGCTTGCCAGTCTTCGCCCATGGTGGTGAACTCACGCGCACCGATATTGAAGGTGTCGTTCACGATGGCTTCATCGCCCTCAAGGCAGAGGCCGATGGAGTCGCAGAGGTCCTCCACGTCGAGCAGCTGGTAACGGTTGCGGCCGTTGCCGATCATGGGGAAGCCCTTGCCGTCTTTTGCCCAATCATAGAACAGCGCAAAAACACCCAGGCGTTCGGGGCCGATGAAACTTTTGGGCCTGACCACGGGCACGGTCATGCCCGCATCGCGAAACTCGAAGCAGACGTCCTCGGCTTTAACCTTGGCTTCGCCGTAGGGGCCCACCCCGATGCGACGATCGTCTTCATAGAGCGGGTGATGATCGGGGATGCCGTAAACCGCCGTCGAGGAGATGTGCACCACGCGCCTGATGCCGGCGGCCTGGGCCGAGGCGAGCACGGTGCGGGTGCCTTCGATGTCGGTGGAGAAAATATCCTCGGGCTTATAGAGGGGAAGAGCCGCCGCGCAGTGGACCACCAGATCCTGGTCCTTCATGACCGCGTCCACGGCCTCGCGATCGCGAATGTCGCCGATGACCTCGTTGATGCGGTCGCGCTCGGGATAGTCGAAGCTCTCCAGGTCGAGACTGCTCACCTCATAGCCACGCTCCAGCAGCCATCGCACCAGGTTGATGCCCAGGAACCCGGCGCCGCCGGTAACGAGTATCCGCTTTGATGACATTCCACGCTCCCTGGGCAAATTGATATCGGCAGAGCCAGCCACTAAGTTAAGTGGCTTATGCGAGGAAGGCTAGAGGAATCCACGATGGTTCCCTGCTCGTGACTGGAGACTGGAGGCTCTAGAAACTGATCCCGTCCTGATCCACGAGATCCTGGAGAGTTGTCTTGTAGATCATCTCCTTGATAGCGTCGCGCTGCGGCCCCCAAAGACTGTGCAGTGGGCAGGGTTTTTCGTCGCCACAGGTCTCGAAGCCCAGCAGGCAACGCTTGTAGCTGTCGAGGCCCTCCACCTGGTCCACGATTTGGGCCAGGGTCACCTTATCGAGCTCACAGCAGACCTGATATCCACCGGTTTTGCCGCGCATGGATTTCACCAAACCCGTGGCCGCCAGGGTGCCCATCATCTTGCCCAGATATTTGTAGGGAATATTCAGTTTCTGGTGGATGTGCGTGGCCGAAAGCCGCTCGTCCTTGTGGTTGGCCAGATAGACCATGACGCGGATGGCGTATTCGGATGTTTTCGTGAGACGCATCTTCCACCTCCAGGTAGCGAATGATAGGGCCTGCAAGCTGCGCTGCCAAGCTCCAATATGATTGTCAGATGCTTGATTCAACGGCAAGTTCATGTTTATTCGAGCATTGAAATTGGCAAAGGAGCGGCCATGCGCACAGAAAACGGCGGCGATCGCCTGGAAAATCTTCCCATCACGCTTTTCGGTTCGGTCATGGGCTTGGCGGGGCTGTCCATTTCCTGGCTGCGCTATGGCGAGATCATGGATAAGCCCCAAACGCCGGGTCAGGTGCTTCTCTATCTGACGGCGGCCTGGTTCCTTGTCCTGACCCTCTTCTACCTATTGAAGTGCCTGCGATATCCGGCCCGAGTGGCTCAGGAGTGGCGCCATCCCATTCGCGTGAACTTTTTCCCGGCCTTCAGCATTTCGATTCTTCTGCTCGGCATCGGTTTCTCAGGCCTTCGCCCCGAGCTCTCGCGCATCCTCTGGTGGATTGGCATGCCCCTGCACATGCTGGCGACCTTTCGCATCATCGCCCTCTGGATTCGCGGCGACATGAGCATCCACAGTCTGAATCCGGCCTGGTTCATTCCTGTGGTCGGCACGATCTTGATGCCCGTGGTCGGAGCCCAGGTGGCTCATCCTGATATCTCGTGGTTCTTTTTCAGCGTGGGGCTGATCTTCTGGATCGTCTTCATGACCATCGTGTTTTACCGGCTGATTTTCCACCCACCGCTTCCCGAGAAGCTGCTGCCCACCCTTTCCATTCTCATCGCGCCGCCCTCGGTGGGGTTCATCGCCTGGATGAAGCTCACCGGTTCCCACGATCCCGCCGCCCGCATTCTCTACTACTTCGGAGTTTTCATCTTTCTGCTGATTCTCGGCAAAGCGCGGCGCTTCATTCGCTTGCCCTATTTCGTGTCCTGGTGGGCCTACACCTTCCCCATGGCTTCGGTGACCTTGAGCAGCTTACTCATGTACAAGCTCACGAATCTGGCTTTTTACGCCTGGTTGGGAACGGCCTTACTGGCTCTCACCAGCCTTGTGGTCCTGGTGGTTCTCACCAAGACCTTGGCGGCGGCGGGGCAGCGCCGCATCTGCGTGGAGGAACTCTAGGGAACGCTCTCTACTATTGAATTTCCGAGAAAGCGGGCGCATCTTGTCGTCACTCTAAGGAGGAGCCATGCCTCAGAATCTCGTTGAAAAACTCGCCCAGCGCTTTGCCGTGGATCTCGAACCCGGTCACGTGGTGCAGAGCGGCGACTTCCTGTCCATCCGCCCGGCCCACGTGATGACCCACGACAACACCGGCGCGGTCATGCCCAAGTTCAAGTCCATCGGCGCGACCCAAATGGATAACCCGCGTCAGCCGGTTTACGCCCTGGATCACAACGTGCAGGACACCAGCGAGAAGAACCTGGCCAAGTACGCGGGCATCGCGGCTTTCGCAAAAGAGATGGGCGTGGATTTCTATCCCGCCGGGCGCGGTATCGGCCATCAGATCATGTGCGAGGAAGGCTACGCCTGGCCCACGAACATGGTCGTGGCCAGCGATTCGCATTCCAACATGTACGGCGGGCTGGGATGCCTCGGCACGCCCATCGTGCGCACCGACGCGGCGGCCATCTGGGCCACGGGACGCACCTGGTGGCAGGTGCCGCCGGTAGCGCGTGTGGAGCTGACCGGCGAGCTTCGTCCAGGCGTCACGGGCAAAGACGTAATCATCACCCTGGCCGGGCACTTCAACAAAGATCAGGTGCTTAATCACGCCATCGAGTTTGCGGGCGAAGGCGTGGCCACGCTCAGCGTTGACGCGCGCCTGGCCATTGCCAATATGACCACCGAGTGGGGCGCCCTGGCCGGAGTCTTCCCCATCGATCAGCGCACCTTCGACTGGCTCCGCGCGCGCGCCGAGTTTGTGGCGGCCCGCGGTCTTGCGGGTGTGCCCTCGGATGCCGATGCGCGCGACGGCGAGCATCCGCGCATGAACCTTCGCCGCCTGGCCGCACTTGAGGCCAGCTGCCCCGAAGCCGATGAAAGCGCCTACTACGCCAAACAGATCACACTCGACCTTGCCAGCGTGGAGCCGCACATTTCCGGTCCTCACAATTTAAAGACCATGACCTCGGGCGTGGAGATGGCCGGCAAGGATCTGGCCATTCACAAAGCCTATCTCGTTTCCTGCGTGAACTCCCGCGTGGAAGATCTGGCCCAGGCGGCCGAAGTTATGCGCGGCGGCAAGGTCGCGAGCGGCGTGGAGTTCTACGTGGCGGCGGCGTCCAGCGAAGTGCAGGCCGAAAGCGAGCGCCGCGGCGACTGGCAGGCCTTGGTCGATGCGGGAGCCAAGACTATTCCTCCGGGATGCGGTCCCTGCATCGGTTTGGGCGTCGGCTTGCTGGAAGACGGCGAGGTGGGCATCAGCGCCACCAACCGGAATTTCCGCGGACGCATGGGCTCGCCCGAAGCGGAAGCCTATCTGGCGTCGCCGGCGGTGGTGGCGGCCAGTGCCCTGGCCGGCAAAATCGCCCTGCCTGAAGGCTGGCGTTTCGATGGTGCGGCGCCCAAGGCGACGATTGCTGAAAGCAGCAAACCCGAAGGTGCGGCAGCTGCGGTGACCATCCTCGACGGTTTTCCGGAAGTGATGGAAGGCGAACTCATCTTCGCCCACGAGGACAACCTGAACACCGATGGTATTTATCCCGGCAAGTACACCTACCAGGACGACATCACGCCCGAGCAGCAGGCCGAAGTGGCCATGGAAAACTACGACCCCGATTTCCAATCCATCGCGAAAGAGGGTGACCTGCTCGTTGGCGGATTCAACTTCGGCACCGGATCGAGCCGCGAACAAGCGGCCACCGCGCTCAAGTATCGCGGCATTCGATTGGTCCTGGCGGGATCCTTCAGCGAAACCTACAAGCGCAACGCGCTCAACAACGGTTTCCTTGTGCTCGAAGCGCCGGAGCTTTCGCGCGATCTCAAGGCCCGCTTCGGCGACGATGCGTTGACGAAGCGCACCGGGCTCGCCGCGAAACTCGACTTCCGCAGCGCCACGCTCAATGTGGACGGCAAGGACTACGCCCTCAGCCCCGTAGGCGCGGCGGCCCAGGAACTGGTACTCACGGGCGGCCTGGAAAGTTGGGTGCAGGAGAGACTGTAGCCCTGCTCACCGGCGCACCGAGCGGCGACTGATCCAAGCTCCGCCTAATTGTTCCATGTCCAAATTCATGCTATACTCGCGCATGGTATGAACTGCTCTAGCCTAGCCAGGACAAGCAATTTTGGGGATCATGAGACTCTTTGTAACTGTGTGGATGATATTCGGATTTGCCAGCCTCTCTTTGGCTGGGGTGCTATTCGTGGGGCTTGAAGGTTCGGCGCCGCCGACTATGTCCAGCGACCTTTCGGGTTTTCCCAACGTAAGCTGGGATAGCCATTACTCCTTCGACGTGAGCGGCGCTGCGGCCACTCCCGATGGCGACCTCTACCTTTGCAACGGCGCCTTCACCACGCGTCTATATTCAGCGACTTTGGAAACAGCGCCGAGTTTGCTATCGACCATCAGCGTGGATATCAGTGCTATGGTTTATGGCCGCGACACGCTCTATGGCTTCTCGAATTACGCGACACCCAAGGGCATTTACTCCATCGAGCCGGGCACGGGCCAGGCGACACTGGTTCTGGATGTCTACACAGGTACGGGCTTTCGCTTTTTCGGGCTTGGCTATAATCCCGCCGACGACCTGTTCTATGGATACACGGAGTACGGTGCCGCCGGCCTCTATTCGATTAATATCGACAGCGGTGAAATGCTGCAGCTGGCAGGAACGATTCCCGCGAGCAATGGGCAGGGCCGTGGTCTCGCGGTGGGCAACAACACGGTCTACCTCACGGCAACTCGCGGTGATGACGACATTCCCTACTTTGCCTACGATCTTACTCAGGGTGCGGGCGGCGAGTGGGAGGGCTTCACGCAGCCATATCCCGCCTATCACAGCACAGGTGGCGCAGCCTGGATTCCTGCGGCCTCGGCCGTGGACGAGGCTCCCGGGGCAGCGCTACGCGTGAGCGCCTGGCCGAATCCCTTCAACCCGAAGACGAGCATCCGTGTGGACATGGACAAGGCCGGGCAGCTGGAGCTGGCCGTCTATTCGGTCGATGGCCAAAAGGTCGCCACAATCTTCAATGGGCAGACCGCCGCGGGTAGCCGTGAGTTCGACTGGGACGGTAAGGATGCGTCCAGCGGCATCTACCAGCTGCGCATGATCGCCGACGGTCGCGCTGAGACACTGAAGTTGGTCTTGCTCAAATAGTCGAATCAGATTGTACCCGGGTACAACGGACGCCCCGCGCGATTGACCCGCGCGGGGTGTGTCGTTATGATTCCGCACGTTCCAACCGGGAGGCACCGCCCTGAGCAACGATATCGAACGCCTGGACAAACTGCACGCGGCTCACGACACGCTGAAGACCGAAATCGCCAAGGTCATCGTGGGCCAGGACGAAGTGATCCGCGAAATGTTGATCGCGCTTTTCGCCGGCGGGCACAGCCTACTGGTGGGTGTGCCGGGCTTGGCCAAGACCCTGCTGGTGTCCACCCTGGCGCGCGTGCTGGACCTGAACTTCAACCGCATCCAGTTCACACCGGACCTCATGCCCAGCGACATCACCGGCATGGAGATTCTCGAGGAAGACAAGAGCACGGGCAAGCGCGTGTTCAGGTTCGTGAAGGGGCCCATTTTCTCGAACGTGGTCCTGGCCGACGAGATCAACCGCACGCCACCCAAAACCCAGGCCGCGCTGCTGCAGGCCATGCAGGAACATCAGGTGACGGCCGCCGGGCAGACCTTCACGCTGGATGAACCTTTCTACGTGATAGCCACGCAGAACCCCATTGAGCAGGAGGGAACCTATCCGCTGCCCGAGGCGCAGTTGGACCGCTTCATGTTCAACATTCGTGTGGGATACCCCGGCGAAGCCGAAGAAGTGGCGATTGTGGAGCGCACCACGGTGGGGGAGGCGGCTGAATTGACGCCATCGCTCAGCGCCGGTGATATTATTGAGCTTCAGAAGCTGGTCAGGCGTATTCCCGCGGCGGAGCAGGTGGTGCAGTATGCCGTGAAGCTGGCGCGTTCGACGCGGCCCGGCGACGATGCGCCCGATTTCGTGAAGGAGTTCGTAAGTTGGGGTGCGGGGCCGAGAGCCGGGCAGTACTTGATTCTTGGCGCCAAGGCGCTTGCCGCGCTGGAAGGTCGGCCCGTACCCAGCCTGGATGACGTGCGCGAGGTTGCGCCGTCGGTGCTGAGGCATCGCTTGGTGACAAACTTTAATGCCGAGGCCGAGGGTGTGAGCACGGATGATGTGGTGGAGAGGCTGCTTGATTGCACGATATCCTAAGCTAAAATACCTTGATATCTCCCCTTGTTCGGTTGGAGTCATTCCATTCAATCATCTATTGCTATAATGGCAAGATGATGGCAAGTGACTTACCTCGTTTTTAGAAATCGGGATAACCCCTTGAGGTCGTGAGTTATTAACATCCAGTAGAGGGCCGATGTCTGGAGATTGATCTGGTATCAAGAATTGAAATTAGCTCTGATGTAAAATTGCGTGGGGCCTGTTTTGGGCTAATTGGATCGTCCCGTTAAGTGAAAGTCCAGTAATGAGATGGAGATAGCGATAGGGTGTTCTGGCTAGGTACGATTGAACTGACCCCGTAGATTTGAAGAGCAAGTGTATCTCATTTGGTTTCACAATAATTATACATTTCTTTATTGATGGGCAAGATACCCACAGTGACGCTAAATGATTGAATTCATTGAGTCTGATTGAGCCACGCGACAATGTAAGCAATATGATCATTTCGCCTAGCTCCTGGTGCGTTTATGTCCGAGAATCCGAACAAGCTGTACGAAAAATCGGACACCTGATTACATCCAAAGTAAGGCTAACATCTGCAAATCTAAAGAGTTAGAGTCGTCGGCACATAATTGAAACATTATTTAGCTCTTTGGAATATTCCTCGCAGGGGTTATCTTTCCAAGGCCTAGGGGTATTGCCTGTTTGCGAAAAATTAAGCTGACTGAATTAAAATGTTTGAAAGATATTAGTCAGTCTGATAGTATCTGATCGCCAATGAGGCCAGCCCCGTAACAAAGGAGATAGCTGGCATGCGGCGACTCAACAAACTATCGAAGCTCGTTGTACTACTAAGCCTGATATTGGTTCTAGTTCCGGCAAGTTCCTCACTTGCCAAGATGACGGATCCGCCACCACCTCCGGACATAAGTAACTCTCAATTCAATCCCGATCTCGGTGATGATTGGGATGATGACAATGGGGTTTCAGGTCGGAGTGAAAGCTTCCTTGTAATAGTGCTTATTCTTAAAACACTGATCTGGAGGATCCTATAGGATGTCTAGTTCGCGCAAAACTAGATCGCCAGAACTATCCTTGGTTGTGTCTACTCACGCCCATGAGTGGTTTGCGATTGATAGTGTTGCCGAAGAGGAGCTCCTCTCGATTATTAAAGAGGGTGACCTGACTTCCCTCAATCGTGCTTTGATATGCTCTAAGCTGTCTTGGTACTACTCAACGAAACTTGATCACCAGGCGGCCAAGGACTTCGAAGAAATAATCCCAGCAGTATCTCTCTCAGAGCTTCGGGTAGAGGCCGTTCTTAAGCTGGTGAGAGCGCATAGACTAATCCTGGCATCAAAGATAAAAGAGGCTCTTCAAGTGATAGGAACAATCACAATGGAGGGACTAAGTAGCTGCCATCGAGGTAGAATTCTCTATACTAAGGGAAACGCTCTTCGAAGAATTGGAGACTATCGCGCCGCCGAGAGATCTCTCGAGGATGCTCGTTATCTTTTGCAGGACGAGTCAGATCCAACACTTATGGGAATGACCCTTTCGTACCTAGGGATTCTCTATGGATCTCAATGTGAGTACGCTCTTGGTGCTAAGTATATGAAAAGATCGATAGAGGCATTCCAGTCAACAAGTGAAGGAGATAGAGAGGCACGAGCAAGATACAACAATGTCATAATATTGAGAAAAGTTGGCAAACTAAGAGATGCACAAGCCGAAGTGGCAAATCTTCAGCAGTTCACCGTTCACAAGACCCTCCAAGCCCGCTACCACAACGAATACGCACGCCTCTACATCGCGCTCGAAGACAAGAAAACCGCCTCCTACCTGCTTCGCCTTCTTGAAGACTATACCAACGAAAACACACCTATCCGCAGTCGCGTGATCACCCGCGAGGCCGAAGCGGATTTCCATTGTCTTTCGCGCGATTGGGATCGCGCAATGATCGCGCTTGATCGCGGTATCGAAAAGGCTTTGTCCATCTCCAAGTCCAACGATCTCTTGGCCGAGCTCTATCGACGCAAGGCTCGCGTCCTCTATGAAATCGGGATGGACGACGAAGCTTATGAGATGGCCAAAGAGTCTCTCGAGGTTTGCCACGAAGTTAATGAAGTCTACGAAATCGGAGCGAATTTCCGAACTCTTGGCCTGGTCGCTGAGAGGCGAGGGGATTACCCCGAAGCGGAGAGCCTGTTAGAACAAGCGGTGAACTTCTATCTTAGCAAGGACGAGAAGTTCGAGCGCGCACATTGCCACAAGGATTTCGCACACTTCTATCATCGCATTGGGAGCAAAGACTCACTTCGAGAAGCCTTCAAGCAAGCGGCAACAGCGATGGGTCTTTTCGAGGAGATGGGTGTTGAAACCCGTGTCGCAGAGATGCGCGATCTCCTCGAGGTGCTTGGCAAGCAGATTCCGCGCAAACCGTTTATCGTCCCAGATGGCCACCAGCTCGTCCAAATTGGCGAGGAGTTTGGCATCATAACTGGCGATGAAAAGGTGAAGCAGGTTCTAGAACATCTTGTGCGCGTGTCGCCGACGAAATCGTCCATTCTGGTGACTGGAGAAACCGGAACGGGCAAGGAACTTGTTGCCCGCGGAATCCATGCCCTGAGTGATCGTGCCGATGAGCCCATGATCGTGGTCAACTGTGCAGCGATACCTCAGGAGCTGATGGAAAGTGAGATCTTCGGGCACTTGAAGGGGTCTTTCACCGGTGCGGCAAGCGATCGCGTCGGGAAATTTGCCATGGCCAACAATGGCACCCTGTTCCTCGATGAGATCGGCGATCTCGACAAACATCTTCAAGCAAAACTCCTGCGAGTGTTGGAAGATGGAAGCTACACCCCCGTGGGTGCCGATAAGGAAAGCTATGCGGATGTCCGAGTGATTGCCGCGACCAATCGCAACCTGGGTGAGCTCATCAAGAAAAAGCAATTCCGAGAAGATCTCCTCTATCGCCTTAATGACGTCATGCTCCAGCTTCCGCCCCTGCGCGAACGCGATGGGGATGCGGAGCTATTGACCCTTTACTTCCTCCATCGGGAGGGAGAACTCATGGGCAACACTGTGCATATCGATCCGCACGCGCTTGATATGATCGTTCAGCATGAGTGGCCGGGAAATGTTCGCGAGCTGTTGGCCTTCGTTCGCCAGCTGATTCTGGGCGCACAAGAGTCCGGCCTCATCACTGTAGACATCTTTCCCGACCACTTCTTCACGAAGAATTCAAAAGAACCCAAGAATCTTGTGGAGATAGTTCGCAAAGCCGAGCGCATTGCTATCCTCGAAGCACTCGTTCGCGCTAAGGGCAACAAGGCGAAAGCCTCCCGCGAACTCGAGGTGAGTCGCTCCACCTTAGGTGACAAGATCACTCGCCTCGGACTCGATGAAGAACTCGAACATATCCTCGAGCGCGCGGAAAAGCGCGGCGATCGCTAACGCCTACCTGAATCTCCTCGGAATCTTCAATACATCGTGAAACTTCAGATGGTGGAATGGCCTTGATCCCTTTTGCCATGGGGTATGCGTCTGTCCCAGCATGAACGATATCAAGGCGGTTTAGCTTACGGTACATGAGCTTTCTTCATTATGCTAGAGTACCCGAGACGCAAGGATGGCCATGCAGAGCAATCAACAACTCGGACGATTTCTCGACCCCCAAACCGTGAGCCAATTGGGCAACATGGAGTTGATCGCGCGTATGGTGGTGGAGGGTTTCATCGCCGGCCTGCATCGCAGTCCTTTCCACGGATTCAGCGTGGAATTCTCGGAGTATCGTCCCTACGGTCCCGGCGAATCCACGGCGCGCATTGACTGGAAAGCCTATGCGCGAACAGATCGCCATTACGTGAAGCTCTTCGAAGAGGAAACGAACCTGCGCGCTACGCTGCTCCTGGATGGAAGTCGTTCCATGGATTATTCGGGAGCCAATAATCGCGTGACCAAGTATCGCTATGCCAGCCTGCTTGCCGCCGGTCTCGCTTGGCTTCTGGTGCATCAGCAGGACGCCGTAGGTTTGATGACCTTCGACGAAAAAATCCATCAACTACTTCCCGCCAGATCGGTACGCGGCCATCTCTACGATATTCTTCGCACCCTCGAACAGGCCGAACCCGGCGGACTCACCGACTTGGGGGAAATACTTCATCGCGCAGCCGAGCGTGTGAAGCGCCGGGGCCTGATCATTCTGCTCAGCGATCTTTTGGACGAACCCGATCGCGTTCTTGCTGGCCTCAAGCATTTCCGCCATCGCGGACATGAGGTGCTGGTCTTTCACATTCTGGATCCCCTGGAGCGTGATTTGGCTCTCAGCAAGGAAGTTCGCCTGGAAGATCTGGAAACCGGCGAGAAGCTGCGCACCCAGCCCTGGTTCCTGCGCGATGAGATGCGTCAGAATGTAGCCGATTGGCAGAAGCGCCTTGAGAAGGAATGCCGCGCCCATCGCATCGACTACATTCCGCTCGGCAACGATGCGCCCTTTGATCTCGCGCTGCGAAAGGTATTGGATCAGAGAAAGCGCTGACCGCTGGCCGCTGACCGCTAACCGCTGACCGCTAACCGCTGGTTGAGAGAAGCTCAGCGTGAAGTGCTGTAGCCAGGGATTGGTAGTCCTCCACGGAGTTATAGAGCTGCGCCGAAATGCGAATCTTGAATTCGCCCGGCTTCGGCCATTGTATGATGGGCACTTCGATCTTGTACTTCTCATAGAGTCGATTTCCCAATCGGTCCTCGCGAAAGAAACCCAGGGCAGCGCCCGGCTTGTGAACGGGAATAGGCAGGGTTACCATGGACCCGATCATCGATGCAGGAAGTGGCGCCGGGATGTTCAATGCGTCGCACAAAATCTCCCGGCCTTTGAGAACAAGGTTGTGGTTGTGCTCCATGATCTCGGGCCATGCGCCCGGAAGCAGCCCGGCCATGAAATCGATGAGCTGGGGAAGCACGAAGAATGAACTGGCGTCGCTGGTTCCGGGCCAGAAGAATTCCCATTGTTTCCGATGCCTTGTGACGTCCTGAAAGCTACTGCCGAAGCTCGTGATAAGAGGTTCGATCTCATCCAGTCTTCCGGGTGCGCTAACAAGAAAGCCCGCGGTTTTGGGTCCGCACATCCATTTGTGGCAATTGCCGGTGTACCAGGCTGCACCAATCTCATCGATGGCAAGGGGCAGCATGCCCGGCGCATGGGCTCCGTCGATGATCGTATCCACTCCCAGCTTCGCGAGTCCTTCGCAGATTTCCTTCACGGGGAAGATCATGGCCGTTTCGCTACTCACGTGGTCGATGAGTGCCAATCGTGCCCCATTGGAGGACGCCTTCAAAATGCGCTGGGTAATCTCCCCAGGCGAAGCAACTGGAAAGGGGATGTCCACCCTGACAACTTCCGCACCACTTTTCTCAGCCACTCGCTCGATGGCAGCCCGGCATCCGGGATAGGTGTGATTTGTACAAAGAAGTTTGTCGCCCTTCTCTAGGTCCAATGATTTTAAGACAATGTTGACCCCTTCTGTCGCGTTGGTCGTGAAAACCAAGCGCTCGGAGTCAGTACCCAGAAAATTCGACAGTTTTTCTTTCGCGTCCCCGTGTTTTTTTTCGAAGCCCTCGAAGACGAATCGTAGTGGGTTCCTTTCAAAGTCCTTTTGGATCATGTACCTAGCTTCGAGAATCGCCTCGGTGCATGCGCCAAAGCCCCCGTGGTTCAGATATGAAATTTCTGAATTCAGTGTCCATAAATTTGCAAGGTCAGGTCGATTCATGGGTTTCTCCGCGAGGTGTCGATGTGGGAGACCTGTCGCAGCTTTGAAGTACCAGGACTCTAGCGTCTTGACCCTCGGTAACCAACCGACTTTCCCTCGCGCCGAGCTTTCCTCCGGATAACCCAAAACTTCGAGACATGACCTGCCCCTCCGCGCAGTTCCGCGAGAGGGCGTAAAGCCCCGCAGGGTGTGGATTTGAAAGGGATCAGCTCTTGCAAGGTCGGGGCTGAGTGTTTTTACATCCATCCCCGAAGACAACTAGGAGAGCATCAATGAAATCGCACCTTCATCCCATGCGTCGGCGTAGTTCCGACCTCTTGGGCGGCTTTGCCTTGGGCATCGTCGTATTGCTGGTGGCGGCGGGAGGAGCACAGGCAGGTAGCTCAAACTTTTTTCTAGGAACGGACATCACCGGTCTCGAAGTGGAGTTGGCTCGCTACGATGAAATCGTGATCTCTGCGTCCACGGTTGAAGAGTTGGATGCGATCATATTGATCCGTGAATTGAACCCCGACATCAAAGTATTCGTCCTGCTCGATTTCATGGTTGGTGTCACCGAAGGCCTGAATGATCTCGCACTCGACTATGCCAAGGGTGTGGAGGAAGAATGGAAGATGGTCAGCACCACAGGTGACTACATCAACTTCTGGCCGGAGAGTTTCCAGGTCAACTTCACCGATGTCTGTCCCGAAGTGGGTGGGCGTGTGGCCCGCGACTACATTGCCGAGTTTTTCGGTGAACGCGTATTGCCCTATCTCGACTTTTACGACGGCATCTACCTCGACTGTTGCTTCGAGAACATCCTTTGGATGACCGGCCACACAGGCGAGATCGATCTCAACTGCGATGGCCTCGCCGACGACTCCGACGATGTTCTCAACTGGGTACGCGATGGCTGGCGCGACACGATCGACAGCTTCCGCGCGCAGGACGAGTCGCTGCTTCTGGTCGGCAACGGCAGCAACCATCTTTTCGAACATCTCAACGGACGTATGCTCGAGGACTTCCCCAATTCGTCCTACGGTTATCTCACGGGCGGCTTGTCGCTGCTGGAAACCTGGCGTTACACTACCAACTGCGACTTTTCAATCGTGAACTCCATCGCGGAGCCTGAAGAACGTACCGAGCGCCGCGCGGGTTGGGCCTTGGCCGAGCTGACCGATCAGAACGTCTGCTACGACCATGGTCCCTATCATCACAACGAACTTCAGTGGGATCCACTCTTCGACTTCGACCTGGGCGACCCCCAGGAAGACATGCACATCGAAGGACGTCGCAACTTCGAGCGTAGCTTCGAGGGTGGAAACTTTGAAGACACCATCTATCCTCCGGTGGAGTGGGAATGGTGCTATGCCGACGATCACACATTGTGGGGGCTGGAAGATCCTCTCGCTGGCCAGTGGAGCCTTAGGCTCACCGTGCCTACCGACGGCTGGCAGATTATCTACATGGCCGACTTGCTACCCACCACGCTCAGCTCGCACGTGATGCTTTCCTTCCGCTATCGCGTGGAAGAGGGAACTCTTGACGGAACCAAGCTCGACTGCGCCCTACGCGGCCACGGTGGTGACGGATCCGAAAAGGTGAAGTTCGACCAGCGCATCATCTTCCCCGGTGAGGAAGGTCACTTCATCTCTCGCGGCGACAAGTCCATGGCAGCCCGGGACGATTGGTATCTCTACATGACCACGACCGCGTCCTGCGTCATCGTGATCGATGAAATCCGCGTGACCTACGCAGGCGGATCCTATGCTGAACGTCTTTTCGACGGTGGATACCTTGTGCACGATTTGGGCGGCAGTGGAGTTGTTCTCGACAACTTCCCCTCCGGCTATGTTCCCAGTACCGATCCCGTGTTCGAGGGAGCCTGGTTCGAATATGGGAATAGCGGCATCTTCGTTGCCGAAGCTGGAGAGACCGTGTTGATGGTCCAGGATCCCGACGGATTCGCCGACCACGTTTGGGGCGATGACGATGGCAGCGCGGAGAGCAACTTCCGCGGAATGTTGGGCGCGGCGTATCCCAATCCCTTCAATCCGAAGGTTACCATCCCCTTCGCTTTGGAGAGTTCCGGCTCGGTGAAGATGGACGTCTTCGACGTGCAGGGGCGCAGGCTGGTGACTCTCGCTGATCAGGTTTTCTCGGCGGGCGAACACAATATCGACTGGAACGGTCAGGACGACCGAGGCCACTCCCTGCCCTCGGGAATCTACTTCCTCAGAATTGCCACACCGTTTGAGAATGAAGTCCAGAAGTTGGTCATGGCTCGCTAACAAGATGTCATAGGTCGAGTGAACCCCGGCACCGAAAGGTGTCGGGGTCACTTTTTGCAATGAAGTACTTCCCAGGCTCCAAGGTTCTCGTGGCCGAGCCGATCTAGGGAGGGACCCGCGTCGATGAGCAACACCAAGAAAACATCCTCTGCCATGGGTCGAGTAGGCTGCGTAGGTATTTTGGCCGCCACCGTCCTTATTTTGGCCAATGCCATTCCGGCTTCTGCGCTCTCCTTTAACGTCTACCTGGGCCGCGACATCGAAGGTAAGGAAGAAGAGCTTTCTCGATACGATCTTTTGGTGCTGTCTCCCCGCGTGCTGACTGAGTCGAACTCCCTGTACAACATTCGCCAGCTTAACCCCGACATTCAGCTCTTCATGGTCTTCGATTTACTCAGCGGCAATGATGGCGATGTGAACGCCTTGTCCGCGGACTTCTCCGAGCGAATCCATGACGAGTGGAAAATGCGAAGCACCACCGGCGACATCCTGTCTACCTGGCCCGAGACCTTCCTCTGCAACATCACCGAATTCAGCCCCCGGATAAACGGCCAGCAGTACACCGACTACGCCATTCGCTATCTCGAGAAGAACGTGCTGCCACGCATGGGTGAATTCGACGGACTCTTCCTGGACGAGTGCATCGAAAGCATCCTGTGGGTCGAAGGCAGCTTCGACGGAGATTTCGATCTGAACGGCGACAAGGTGGCCGATCATCCCGACAGTGTTCACACATGGGTCAGGCGCGGCTGGGAAGGCATGCTGGATGATATTCGCGAGCGGCACCCCAACCTTCCCATTATCGGCAACGGAAACAACCACTACTTCAACCAGCTCAACGGCCGCATGTTCGAAGACTTCCCCAATTCGTCATTCGGGAATCTTATGGGTGGCTTGGCCCAGATGGAAACCTGGCGCATGAATCAGGATGAAGCTCTCTGCCTGATCAACGCCACGGCCGAATTGAACGAAGATACCGAGCGCCGTGCGAGTTGGGCGCTTGGGAATTTCGCCAACATGTACCTGGGTTTCGATGGTGGTCCCTGGGAGCACAACCACATGCAGTGGACCGAGCTTTTTGAATACGACCTGGGTGAGCTGGCGGGCAATTTCTCAGCCGAGGGCGAGAAATTGCTGGATCGCGACTACGAGCACTCCAGGCTGGTGGAAGGTCTCTTTTCGCCGGTGGTGGGGCGTTGGGTGGGTGGCGAGTCTGCGGTTTGGGGCGATGGAAGCGTTGAGCTGAGTTGGAATGGCGAAGGATGGCATCCTCTGATTTCCGCGAACCTGGATGCCGAAGCGGCGGGACGCGAAGTGGTGTTCAGCATGCGCTATCAT
The DNA here is from genome assembly GCA_964440095.1 of uncultured bacterium. GTDB lineage: Bacteria > Krumholzibacteriota > Krumholzibacteriia > JACNKJ01 > JACNKJ01 > JACNKJ01. Next base: position 16,381 of record CAYTPZ010000010.1, read on the forward strand.
GTGCTTGAGGCGCCGAATGACGGGGTGAGGCTCTACCAGGCTTTCCGCGCGCACAACGGCAGCGACAACGACAAGGTGTCCTTACCCACGCGCACTGTTTACGAAGGGGAGAGCGGATACATCCTCTCCGAAGGCAGCAAGGCCCTGTCCAACCGCGACGACTACTACCTCTACCTGGCCGTGAGTGAGGGCTGCAAGATTGTCGTGGATGAACTGCGAGTTCTGAAGAAGAACGGCGCCTATCTGCGCCAGGATTACCGTCGGGGTGTTCTGGTGCACTCCCTGGCCGAAAACTCCATGGAATTGGCTCTGGAGGGCGAGTGGCATCCGGATCCCAGTCTGACCTTCCAGGATACATGGTACGAAATGGAACGCGGCGAGGTCATGCTTCGCGCCGGCGAAACCCTGGTCCTGCTGCCCGGCTCCCTGCCCGTGGATGAAAACGACGAGGGGGGCAGCGGCGACATGGAGATCAGCGGCGGTTCCACACTACCCCAGGAAGACATGAATTCACTATTCGGTGCTGCCTATCCGAATCCTTTCAACCCTCATGTGACCATTCCCTTCAGCCTCGAGCAGGCTGGGCCGGTGCGTGCGGAGGTTTTCGACCTTCGTGGCCGGCGTGTAGCCCTGCTATCCGATGATGTCTATTCCGCGGGAGCCCATGAACTGCATTGGCGGGGCCGCGACGACCGTGGCAGTAGGCTGTCCTCGGGTGTTTACTTCCTGCGCATAGACGGCGGCGGCGAACAGTCGCTTCAGAAACTCATTCTGGCCAGCTAGTTCCTTGCAGTAGTCCCCCCGCTCCGTTATGAATCTCTACTAATGGGCTTCCTCAACGGCATACTGCTTTTCGGGATCGCGGGCACACTGGTGCCCCTGTTGATCCACTTGTTCCAGCGGCGCAAAACCCTGCGCATGGATTTTCCCAGTCTCAGATTTCTGCGCGAGCTGAACCAGCGGCAGATGCGGCGACTGAACCTTCGGCGCATCCTTCTGCTCATCGTGCGTATGCTGCTTGTGGCCACGGTGGCCTTCGCCCTGGCGCGCCCCACGCTCAAAGGGGGCATGGCCTCCATTTTTCCCGAGGACGCTCCGCGCAGCGTAGCGCTTATCGTGGATCGCAGCGGGTCCATGTCCTTGCAGAGCGAGGCCGGATCGCTCAGCGAACAGGCCTTGGCGCGTGCGCGCGAAGTGCTGAATCAACTGGACGCAGGTGATGAACTTCGCCTTTACGCCCTAGAGGAGCAGCTCTTCGATTTAGGCGGAGAGGTCATGCCACCCTCCATGGCCCTGGATCTGCTCGATGATTGGACCACGGGCCAGGGCCCCACTCGTCTTCGCGCTTGCCTGGCTGAGGCCATGAACGCGCTTGCGGAGCGACCCCATCCCTTGAAGGAAGTCTTTCTTATCAGCGACTTCGCCGAGGGTGCCCTGGACAGTGCTCGTCTGCCCGAGCCCGGCGACCTGCGAATCTACGCGCTGCCGGTGAGCGCGGCGGCCTCGTCCAATGGATCGTTGCTGGGCATCAGGCGACCCTTGCGGCCCGTGCTCGCCGGGCGACCCTTCGCCCTGGGACTTCGTGCAGGTGGAGCGGGCGCATTGGAGTCGTTCAGCGCCGACCTGGAACTGGGCGGCGAACATCGCGGAAGCTTGGGTGTGGATGCACGCGCGGGCGCGGTGGAATCGAGCTTGAATTTGAACCTGGAGCAGGCCGGTCAACTGGAAGGTTGGTGGCGAAAACCCCGCGACCGATTCCCCCTCGACGACGCTTTACCCTTTGTGCTTTCGGTGGAATCACGCCTTGAAGTTCTGCTCTTGGACGGGTCGAGTGAAAGTCACCTGGTCGATTACTTGGCGCGGGCCTTGGATCCCTATAACGAGCGATCCGGCAATCGTGTGGCCTTGGCCTTGAACCGACAGGTGGCCGAGCGACTTACCGCCGCCGATTTGGAGAATTTGCACCTCGTGATCCTGGCCGGCGGTGTGGGCCTGGCGGACAGTGGCGCTGAAGCCCTGGCCGCCTTCGTCAAACGTGGTGGGGGTGTGATCGTTTTCCCCGATCCCGCCGGCGCTTCCAATCTCGCAAGACGACTTCTGCCTCGTTTGGGCGGACCGCGATCTTTGGAAGTGGTGGAAGGAGACCTACTCCGCCTTGGAAGCTTCCAGGCTGAGCATCCCATTTTTTCGGAATTGGGCGATGCCCACCTCAGGGTTCTCACGGAGCATCCATTCTATCGCTCCTATCGCAGCGAGGCGGGGCCATGGCGCGTGCCTGCGCGTTTCGAGCGCGGTGCGCCGGCCATGGTTGCATGGTCTCAGGGTGCGGGCCGTGTGCGATTGGCGCTATTCGACGCCGGCCCCGAGGGCGGTGAGCTGGTTTGGTCCTCGATGTTCCTTCCTCTAATTCACGAGATGGCCCAGGAGGCCGCGGGCGCGCAGCAACCCGAGCCTGTGCGTGTGGGCGAGACCTTGAGTTTTCCATTGATCAGTGAACCCAGCGAGGACATCCGCCTGGAATTGATTGCGCCTGAAGGCCAGCGCCTTAGTCCACGAGTGGACACTCGCAGCTATCCTTTGAGGGCCGTGTTGGATCGCGCCGATGCGGCAGGCATCTGGCGCTTGAACGAAATCTCGGCGGCGGGAAATCGTTCCCTGGGCATGGCTGCAGTCTTACCGCCTGCCGAGGAAAGTTTGCTGCGTGCACTTCCCGCCGACAGCCTTCCCTTCCTGCTCGGGCTAGCCAATCTGCGAGTGGTGAGTTCGGGCGAAAACTTGGACGATGCGATCAAGGCCGGACACTTCGGCAAGGAAATCGCTGCGACGCTTCTTCTCCTGGCGGTGGCTCTCATGCTTCTAGAGCTGTGGCTAGGGCGACGCGGCCCTGACGGCGAGGGCCGCATCTAGAACTTGTCTACTGGTATTCCTGCCCCAACAAAACGCTCACGATGATCGCGCCGATCACCAAAGGTGCTGCGAATCGTATGAGGAACCTCCAAATTCCATAACTGGGCATGGGGCCGTTACCGCTTTCCAATTCTGCTTCGGTGGTCTTGCGCGTGAGAACCCATCCCGAAAAAATGGCGATGAAGAAGCCACCCACGGGCAGGAACCAGTTGCTGGCCAGGTAGTCGAGGGTTCCGAAGACACCTTGCGTGGATTCTCGGCCGATGAGATTGATGCCCGACAAGAAGTCGTTCCCACCCAAGCTCACTGCGCTTAATGCTCCAAAAACGAAGATGCCTGCGGCCATGGTTAGCGTGCTCTGCTTGCGCTTCCAGCCCAGTTCGTCGATGGCGAAACTGGAGACGACTTCCAGGAGACTGATGGTGCTCGACAGGGCGGCAAAGGCCACGAGCAAGTAGAAGAGTGCTGAAATGATGCCGCCGCCGGGCAGTTGATAAAACACGGCCGGCAGGGTGGTGAAGAGAATGGTAGCGCTCTTGGACACGTCGAAATCGAAACTGAAGATGATGGAGAACATGATGATGCAAGCCATGATGGCGATGATGGTATCCAGGGCTGTGATCGTGAGCGCCGCCTTGGGTATGGAATCGTCGCGTTTCATGTAGCTGCCGTAGGTGAGCATGGCGCCCATGCCCAGGCTCAAAGTGAAGAAGCTGTGTCCGAGGGCTTCGAGTACGGCACCCATGGTCAGGTCGCTGAAGTTGGGTCGGAAAAGGAAGCTCATGGCCTCGCGAAAACCCGGCGTGGTGGTGGAGTAAACCACCAGCACGATGAGAATGCTGAAGAGTATGGGCATCAGAAATTTCGCCGCTCGTTCGATGCCCTTCTGTACGCCGAAGATGACTACGCCCGTGGTTAGAGCCATGAAGAGGAAGTGCAGAAAAACCTGCTGGCCGCTGCTTTCGAGAAATCCCTCGAAGAAGGTTTGCAGGGCGACGGGATCGTGGGCCATTTCGCCCAAGGTGCCGCTGAGGGCCATGACGATGTACCTGAGTGTCCAGCCGGCGACCACACTGTAATAGGACAGAATTACGAAGCCCGTGATCACGCCCAGGATGCCCACGCCGGGCCAAAGGCTGGCGCCGCTTTTGCCTTCTGCCAGCACGCGGAAGGTTCCCACCGGATTCTTCTGCGCCCGCCTGCCGAGCAGGGTTTCGGCGATCATGACCGGCGCGCCGATGAGAAGGATGGCGAAGAGGTAGACCAATACGAAAGCGCCGCCGCCGTTTTCGTAAGTGATGTAAGGGAACTTCCATAGGTTGCCCAGACCCACCGCGCTGCCCGAAGCTGCGAGGATGAATCCCAGACGTCCGCTCCACTGTCCACGTTGCTCGGCCATCGAATCCTCCATAATTGAATACTGCCGGAAAGCCTATCGGTGAGAGAAGGGGGATGTCAAGGATGGGAACGGGAATGTCGCCAGGCAAATCACATGCCGAATATCACGAACAACTTATTTGTAATCAACAACTTAACCCTTGATCCGGTCTGTTTGTCATTTACAAGTGGGATGAATGGGGTGGCGCAAAGCTTAAGACTAGTCGTGGCGATTTGAAGATGTCTTCTTCGGCATTGCATCGAGTTGCTTGTGGCTCGAGGATCCAAGATAGTAAAGGCAAACGTCGCTCGTCTATTCCGCCTTCAATCCGATCTCGCGTCCTCGCCCGCGATAGACATCGTTGCCATGCGAATGTGCGCACCGAGACTCGGTTTTTAGAGGTGCATCACATTAAGTCGCGTGCAAAAGGCGGTAGCCACCATGAGAGTAACTTGATTGCTCTTTGTTCGAGTTGCCATAGTCTCCTGCATGAAAAGGAAGGCAAGCCAAGCAACCAACATGATTCAGCTAGAGGGTCTTGATGGAGTTGCTCTCAAGGGGAAGACTATGTGAATGTCTAACCCTTCGTTCCGTTGACGAATTCGATTTCCCCTGATACCTTCCCGCCATCGCGCCCCCCGGCTAATTGCCGGCAGGGGCTAAGTGTGTTTGGAGACCCCAGTCTCCGGGACTGGGATTTATAGGGTACTGGCGACTGTCGACTGGCGGCTTATGTCCTTTCTTGATCAACTGAAACTTCCGCTCTCCGGTAGCGCCGCCACCTTGAAGGCAGAATTCAGTGGCGGTTCCACTCGTCGCGTGCTCACGGGTCTTAAAGGTTCGAGCCTCGCGCTGCTGCTGGCGCGACTGGATCGCGAACTGAACGACGACAAGCCCTGGCTGCTTCTTACCAGTCAGGCCAGCGAGGCCGAGGCCTTGTCGGAGGATCTTGTAAGTCTGGGCGCTGAAGGTGTGCGTCATTATCCCGAGTTGGAAATTCTTCCCTACGACCGCCACAACGCCGACCGCAGTTTGGTGAGTGCGCGCATCGAGGTTTTGGACGAACTCGCCGACGGCAAGGTTCGATTCCTCTGCATGAGCGCGCGGGCTTGGATGCGCCGGGTCATCTCGCCCGATCTGCTTCGCGACCTGCGTTTCGAGTTGCGCGCAGGCGCTCAGCTGGATCTGGAAGAATTCCGCGTTCGCCTGGCGGGCATGGGTTATCGCGAGGTGGGCCTGGTGGAAGAGCCTGGCGACTTCGCGGTAAAGGGCGGTATCGTGGATGTGTTCACGCCCACGGCCGATGAGCCCATTCGCCTTGAGTTATTCGGCGATGAAATCGAAAGCCTGCGCAGTTTCGATCCCAGCACTCAGCGCTCCACGGGCAAGCAGGATCGCGCCCGCATCTTGCCCTGCTCGCAGGTGCTTCTCAGTGAGGAGGCGCAGCGACGTGCTCTCCGCGAATTGCGCAAACAGTATCCCGCCGACTCCATTCTGGTGGAGGAACTCTCGGCTAATTTCCTCGACGGGGTACTCTTCGAAGGCATCGATCGTTACAGCGCCTGGTTCGTGGATGAGGTGCCTGTCGAGCGATACCTGCCCAAGGGGTTTCGGGGCCTGCTCGTGGATGAAACGGCCTTCCGCGAACGATGGGATCGCATGAGCACCGAAGTGCGACGCCGCCATGAGCGGGGTATCGCGGGCGACGAGATGCTGCCTCCCGCCCATTGGAGCTTCCTGTTCGAAGATGATCTCGATGCGCTTATGGACAGCCGGGACATGCTCTTTGTCGAGGATGAACTTGCCGAGGTGCTGGCCAGTCCTCGCGCACCGGTGTTGAAGTTCAAGTCCAAGGGGCAACCGTCCTTCGGCAGCAGTGTGAAAGAGCTGCGTTCGGATCTGGAGAATCTGTCCGGCGAGGGTTATCGCGTTTGGATTTTTTGCGACAACAAGGGTCAGGCCGAGCGCCTTCGCGAAATCCTGCCCGGCATGGATGATGTACTTCAACTGCCCGTAGCTGACCTTCAGCATGGCTTCCTTTTGCCCGGTGAACGCATCGCCCTGTACACCGACCACGAAATATTCGACCGCTACAAACGCATTCGCCGCCGCCGTCGCCTCTATAAAGGAGCGGGGCCGATCCGCGATCGCAGCGTGCTGAAGCCCGGCGATTTTGTGGTACACGTTCAGCACGGTGTGGCGCGCTACCGGGGCATCGAAAAAATGGATGTTCTCGGCGAGGAGCGCGAACTGCTCCACCTGAGTTACGCCGAGGATCAGCAGCTCTTCGTTCCCGTGGAGCAGATTCATATGGTGGAACGCTACGCGCGCCAGGAAGACGCTTCCCCCAAACTCAATCGTTTGGGCGAGAAGGCATGGGTGCGTACGCGCAAGAAGGCCGAGAAGGCCGTGCGGCAATTGGCGGCCGAACTCATTCAACTCTATGCGCGAAGGGAGGCCAGTCGCGGACACGCCTTCCCCGTGGACACGCCCTGGCAAAGCGAACTCGAGGCCAGCTTCCTTTACCAGGACACGCCCGATCAGGCCACGGCCGCAGGCGCCACCAAACGCGACATGGAGAAACCCAAGCCCATGGATCGTCTGGTCTGTGGCGATGTGGGCTTCGGCAAAACCGAAGTGGCCATTCGAGCCGCATTCAAGGCCGTACAGGGTGGCAAACAGGTGGGCGTGCTGGTGCCCACCACAATTCTAGCCCAGCAACACCTGCAAACCTTCCAGGAGCGTTTGCGCGACTATCCCGTTCGCGTGGATATGCTCAGCCGCTTCCGCAAGGCCGCCGAGATCAAGAAGTCGCTGGCTGACCTTGCCGCCGGCGAGGTGGATATCGTCATCGGCACCCATCGACTGCTCGGCGCCGACGTGAAGTTCAAAGACATCGGCCTGCTGATCGTGGACGAAGAGCATCGCTTCGGAGTGGCGCATAAGGAGAAAATCAAGCGCGCCCGCGCGGCGGTGGACGTGCTTACCCTCACGGCCACGCCCATTCCCCGCACCTTGAACATGTCACTCGGCGGCATTCGCGACGTTTCGCTCATTCAGACTCCGCCGCGTGACCGTCTGCCGGTTCACACCGAGATCATCGCCTTCGATGAAGAGGCCATTCGTGAGGCCATCCTTCGCGAAGTGGATCGTGGCGGGCAGGTTTTCTTCGTGCACAATCGCGTGGAGACCATCGACGCCATGGCCGGCTTCATCCAGGAGCTGATTCCCGACATCAGCGTGGCGGTGGGTCATGGGCAGATGAGCGAGCGGCAGCTGGAAAAGGTCATGGTGGACTTCATCGAGGGCGAGTTCGATGTCCTGGTGAGCACCATGATCATCGAGTCGGGTCTCGACATTCCCCGCGTGAACACCATCCTCGTGAACCGGGCCGATCGTTTCGGCGTGGCCCAGCTTCACCAGCTTCGCGGCCGCGTGGGGCGAAGCCGCCAACGGGCCTATGCCTATCTCATGGTTCCCCGAGATCGCGGCATCACCGAGGACAGCCGCCGCCGCCTGGACGCGCTCGTGGAATTCGATGAGCTGGGCAGCGGCTACAAACTGGCCCTGCGCGACCTGGAGCTTCGCGGAGCGGGCAATATGCTGGGGGTGGAGCAGCACGGCCACATGATCGCCGTGGGCTTCGATCTTTACCTGCGCCTGGTCAACGAGGCCGTGCGCGAACTGCGCGAGGGTAAGAGCTATTCGGGCCAGGTGCGCATCGAATCGAGTCTGAACGCCTATCTGCCCGACGCCTATATTCCCGATGCCGAGCAGAAAATGTCCCTCTATCAGCAGATGGGCCATATAGATCGCCTGGAGGCCGCCAAGGAACTGCAAAAAGAGCTGCGCGACCGCTTCGGTCCCTTGCCTCCTCCGGTCGAGAAGTTGTTCACACTCTTGGAGTTAAAGGTTTTAGCACAGGCTGCCGGAGTGAGTGCACTCAAACTCGGTAAGCGGAGCCGAGTGGAGTTCCAGGAGGGCGCTATAATGGAGAAGAAGGTCATCGCGTCACTGGTGGAAACCTTCGGCCGGAGCCTGCTTTTCCGGGGACAATCTCCCCTGACCCTGGAACTTCAAGGGGCCGGCGAGGATACGCTGCAGCTTACCCGAAGATTGCTCACGGCGCTAGAAGGACGGTTAGGGGCTGATCGCGAGGCGCAAACCGCCGATCGCTAGGCCCTTCTGGCTGGCGACTGGCGACTGGCGACTCCATAGCCCCTTGCCCTCGGGCGCGCCGGAGCTATAATGCAGGGTCTCTGGCCGGAATGGCTCTCGCCTTCCGGATAATCACTACGGTCCTTGAATTGTGAGGTGTTGACCATGAAGGCCACACGCAACTTGCTCGCGGTCATTGTTCTGGCCCTGACGGCTACGATAATGATCGGTTGCGGACAGGTGACTGACGACAGCGTCGTCGCAACTGTGAACGACCTGCCCATCACTGTCGGCTATATGCAGGCCAAGTGGGCGAAGCTGGCGGAGAACGACGTCGGGCTACTTCCCGACTCCCTGAGCCTCGAGGAGATGCAGGACAAGGTCCTGGACACTCTCATCAAAAAGGAGCTCATCGTCAGTAAAGCCCATGAAGAGGGTTATATCACCGACGAAAACTACCTGAAGGCCTACGACTCGCACATGGACTATCGTCTCATCGAGTTGCTGAAAAATCAGGAGATCGTGGACAAGCTCCCCGAGTTCAGCGAAGAGGACCTTCTGGAACACTACCAGTACATCGGCAAGATTGCTTCGGCTCGCCACATTGAAGTGGACTCCGAAGAGGAAGCCATGGAAATCCGCGCTAAGATCGAGTCCGGAGAGATTAGTTTCCATGACGCCATTCTCGACTATTCCACCAACCGGGATCGTCTGTCCGGTGGCAAGATGCAAGTCTCCTTTGGCGTGAGTGTGGAATCCGTGGAGAATGCTCTCTTTCACATGGAAGAGGGGCAGATGAGCCAGCCCGTGAAAGTGCCCAACGGCTGGGCCCTTCTCTATCTGGACGAAATGACCGCGCAGGAAGCTCCCCCCTACGAGCAGGTGAAGGACCAGGTACTCAGGCGTCTGGAAGTGCGTGCCCTGCGCAGCATCGGCGACGCCCACGGTTCCGACGTACTCAAGAAGTACGGCTTCAAATTCCACTGGGACGTGGCTACGGAAATCATCGACCTCATGCCCGACGATCTTCTGTCCTCTCAGCTCAACGATCCGCCGGTTTTGGAAAAACCCATTCTCAAGTTCAGCGACGAACAGAAGAAGATGGTGCTCTACGAAATCGAAGGTAACAAGCACACCCTGGCCGAGTTCTCCGACGAGTACGATGAACTCAGTGTCTACGAGCGGCCCAATAAGGGTTCGCGCGCCAAGGGTGTCTATAACAAGATTCGTCGCCAGATGATCAACTACGTCATGCCCCGGGAAGCCAAGAGCCGGGGTCTGGAGAACGACCCGGACCTCATCATGGCCATGAAGGAGTATGAGGAGCAGAACTGCATCGGTTCGGTGAAGCGCATGCTGGTGGACGCACCCATGGAATTCGGCGACGAGCAGGTTCAGGCTTTCTACGAAGAGCACCCCCTGCTGTACACGCGTAAATACGCGGTGATCTGCAAGCAGTTGGTGACCAACACTGAAGATGATATCCGCGAAGCCTATAGCCGTCTCGAGGCCGGTGCGGAGTTCGACTCGGTGGGAGCTGACCTGTCCATTACCTGGCCGCAGTCCTGGGCCACCGGCTGGTTCACGCCCGACAGCCTGACCTCTCCCGATGACGAGGTCTTCCGTCAGGTTCTGCGCCTGGATAATGTGAATGACTACACGCCACCTTTCACGTATCAGGGCTACTGGGCCGTCTACCAGATGATTGAAGAGTCCGCTCCCGTGCTGCTTCCCTTGGAAGAGGTTTATCAGCGCGCCCGTAGCGAGGCCTTCGAAGCGGCTTCGTCCGATCGTCTCGAAGTCTTGCTGGTTCAGTGGCGTGAGGAAGCCGATGTGGTGATCGATGAAAAGGTGCTTCGCAAAACCCGGAAGGGAGAAGTGCCAAATCCGAATCGCGACAAGTACAAGTCTCTCTAGCGCACTGGGCCTCCTTCTACTTCTGGTCGCATGCGGCCGGCAGCAGGAGGAGGCCCTTCCTCGCTCGGGGGATCCGGTGGTGGATGACGGTGGCGAGGCCATCGTCCAGGTGGGTGGACGCTCCCTGGATTTCGGGGAGTTCGAGCAGCTCATTCCCGCCGAGTATCACGGTCTGCTTACCCAGGATGAAAAACTGGAGTATCTCCACCGCTGGGTGGACACCGAGCTGCTGTACCGAGCCGCCGAGTCTCGGGGACTTCTGGACGATCCTGAACTCCGAAGGCGATTGCTGGAGCAGCGCCGAGACTTTGTGGCCAACGCCTATCTTCAGAAAACTTTGGATGAGCGGGTGGGCATCACCGAGGCGGCGATTTCCGATTACTACAGTAGCCACCTCGACGAGTACGCTTGGGAATATCGCTACAGGCAGATAGTGGTGAACAGCCGCGACGAGGCCGGAGAAATTTACGGCAACCTTCAGCGTGGAAAAATTTCCTTCAAGCGCGCTGCTGAAAAGTACTCCCTGGACGCCAGTGCGCGTCTAGGCGGAGACATGGGATGGATGAGTCTCGCGGCCGTGCCGCCGGAAATACTCGTCCGACTGGTGAAGATGGAGAAGAACGGAATTTCCGAGCCCTTCGAAACAACCTGGGGCTGGACGCTTATTCAATTCCGCGAGCGGCGGGAGAGCGAAAACGCTCTGGAGTTGGGCACGGTGCGCGAAGAGATCCTTCGATACCTGCTCATCGAGAAGCGCCGCCGCGTTTACGGAGAAGTCCTCGAGGAACTACGTGAGGCTTTTCCTGTTGAGTATCACCCTGAACTGGACACACGGCTGGGCGGCGAATCGCCCCCGGCGCCCTGATCAAGGACGGAGCAAATTCATGAAGCGAGTATTTAGTGCGGCCCTTTTTACGATTCTGGCCATGGGCATGAGCGTTCCCGCATTCGCCCAGGGAAGCGAGCTGGCCACCATGGACAAGATCGTCGCCACAGTGGACGACGAGGTCATCCTTTTGAGCGCCGTTCTCCAGGACGTTGAACTTTTCCTCATGCAGACGGGCATGCAGGTGGATTCTCTGCAGTACCGCCAGCTCATGGAGGAAGCCCTGGAAAACATGGTCAGTGAGAAGATCCTGTTGGCCAAGGCGCGGCGCGAGAATCATGAGGTAAGCGATGACGAACTGAGCATGGCCATGGATCGCCACATCGAAGGGCTCAGGCAGCAGGCGGGCGGCGAGTCTCGCTTTCAGCGTCAGCTTGAGGCCGAGGGCATGGACTTGCGCGACCTGCGCCGTCGGCTCAGCGATCCCATGCGCGATCAGCTCTTGGTTCAGCGCGTGGTGGAGGGTATCACCTGGGAATTGGAAGTCGGCGAGGCCGAAGCTCGCGAATTCTTTGAAGCCAACAAACTGAACTCCGACATGATCCCACTTCGCCCCCAGGCCGTGAAGCTGGCGCACTTGCTGGTGGTGCCCAATCCGGCGCCCGCGGTTGAGGCCGTGGCGCGTCGCAACTGGCAGTCGGCCCTCGATCGTTTGGCGGCCGGTGAAGATTTCGCGGCGGTGGCCAAAGGGCTTAGCAGTGGTCCAGCCGCCGACAAGGGCGGCGATCTGGGATGGCTGAACCTTCAGGACATCGCCCAGCCCGCCATGCAGGAAGCCCTCATGAGTCTTGAAGCCGGACAGACGGCTGAGGAAGTGATCACCGAAGCGGGCCTGCACATCATTCGTATGGAAGAGCGTCAGGGCGCAGGCGTGCACTTCAGTCAGATCGTGATTCCCATGGAAGTAACCGATGATGATCGTCTTGAGGCCCGCGAGCGCGCTCGCGAAGCCTGGAAGTTCCTCAACGAGGGCGGCGACTGGCAGGCGGCGGTGACGCAGTTCAGCGACGACAAGTACACTCGCGATCAGGGCGGCGAGCTTCCGGCCATACCCATCGACCAGCTGGATGATCGCTATCGCGATATCATCGAACTGCTCGAACCCAACGAATATTCCACGGTGTTCAAGGGTGCGCGGGGTTATCAGATTGTGAAACTTAACGGACGCGAAGAAGCGCGCCCCTTCGAGTACGAGGAAATTTCGGAGCAGCTACGAGTTGAATTGCTGGCCCAGAAGCGCAATGAAACCATTGCCAACTATCTCGTGGAATTGGAAAAGGAAGTCTTCGTGCAGCGCATGGGCATTCCCGATCCGCAGGAATTGGGAGCCGGTAATTGAGACTGGATATCTGGCTCAAGCGGGTTTGCCTGGTTAAAAGCCGCAGCCTCGCCAAACGTGGTTGCCAGTCGGGAGACATTCTCTTGGGCGGTGAACCCGTGAAAGAGAGCCACTCCCTGCGCCTTGATGAAGTCTTGAGCCTCACTTTTCCTGCGCGGCGCCTGGAGATACGAGTGGCGTCCATCCCCGAGGGTAATGTGTCCAAGAAGAGCGCCCCGGATTGCTACGAAGTACTGAGCGAGGAAAGGCTGGAGAGGGAAGATCCGCGAGAGGGAATATAGTCTCCGGTCACCAGTCACAAGAAAAAACCCCTCCCCCGACCAAGGGGGAGGGGTCTTGTTGGAGACTGGTGACTCTAAGTTCCATCGCTGCTTGGCGTCGAGCCTCCGCTTCCACCGCCTGAACGATGGGGTCTGCGGCGACGACGCCTGCGACGAGTGGAAGAGCTTCCGGCCCGGCTTTCACCCTGACCGCTCTCTTTGTTGCGATCCGCGCGCTCAGGACGTCCTCCGCCGGGGCGTCCTCCGCCGGAGCGTCCTCCGCCGGATCGATCTCCACCGGAACGTTCGCCACCGGAACGAGATCCGCCGCCGCGTCCGCCGCCACCGCGGGATCGTCCGCCTCGGCCGCTGCTGCGACGGCTACGGTCGCCGTCACCTCTTCCGCGATCCTTGTAGTAGTCACGTCGTTGCTGACGCTTCTTGTCGCGCACTTCCTTCATCTCGGCATCGCTGGCACCTTCGTATCCACGAGGGCGGTTCAGCGACCACTTGAGTGCTGGAGGTGTAATCAGTGTGGTCACGATGACCATGATCACCACGGCACTGAAGGTGGGTGCGTTGACTACAGGTTCGCCATGCAGCATGAGGCTGGCGCCGATGCCTGCGAAAATGAGCCCCACTTCCCCTCGAGGAACCATGCCGATTCCCACCGAGAGCTTGTCGAGTCCCTTCTCTATAACACCAAAGGAGCAAACCTGCTTACCCACGATGGCGGCCAAGGTCAGCGCGCCCGCGAAGATCAGGATGTTCGTGTCGCCGAAGGTGGAAAGGTCCACCTTGTAGCCCATGCGCACGAAAAAGATGGGCACAAGGAATCCCGCCAGGGGCGCGAGAATTTCCTCTAGATTGTGATCGTGCTTGTCGCCGAGTTGCTTGAAGTGAAGTTCGTCCAGGACCAATCCCGCTGCGAAGGCTCCCACGATGGTGGCCAGGCCGATTTTGTCGGCCAGCCAACTGAAGAGGAAGAGCACCAGCAGCCCCAAGGTGAGCAGCATGTGCTCGCCGCGAAGCTTACTGGCCAGCTTGAAGATCCTGGGAGATGCCCACTGTCCGACTGCCACGGCGGCCACCAGGAAGAGAACCGCCTTGCCGATGATCCAGAAGATCCCGCCCAAGGCCATTTCCTCGCCGGAGTTCACGGCGCCGATCATGCCCACCACGACCGCGAGAACCACAAGGCCCATCACGTCGTCGATCACGGCCGCGCCCAGGACGATTTTGCTCTCTCTCGCCTGAAGGCGACCGAGGTCCTTGAGCACGCGCGCGGTGATGCCGACGCTCGTAGCGGCCAAGGTCGCGCCGATGAAGACATGCACCCAAATTTCCGTTCCATCAGGCAGCAGCGAGGCGCTGACTCCCAAGCCCAGGAAGAAGGGGGCGATGACTCCAAGCAGGGCCACCAAAAGGGACGAGAGGCCGACGCTCATCATTTCCTTCACGTTGCTTTCCAGGCCAACCTGGAAAAGCAGAAGGATGACGCCGATCTCACCGAGCAACTCAATGATCCGTTCCGCGCCGATCGCCGCGCCGGCAAGATTGCCGATGGCCGGGAAATGAACTTCCAACGCAATCAGGTTCTCCCAACCTTGGAACCCGAGCAGGGTCAAATTGCCCAAGATGACGCCGAAGACCAGCTCGCCCAGCACGCTGGGTTGGCCGATCCGTTCCATGGCTGCGCCGCCGAGCTTGGCGGCGAGCATGACAATCATCAACAGGGCAAGCACGGGTGCGATGGGGTTCGAGTGTCCCCCGCCTCCGTGCTCTTCGCCATGCTCGACCACATCGCCATGAGACGCCGGAGCATGCTGCTCGACGGCGGTTTCGGCGTGTGCGGGAGCGATGACGGAGGGGGCCTTAGTGCCGGGCAGGATGCCCAGGCCGGCCAAGGAGAGGACGGCAAGGGTGACCAGCGCCACACCGCCCAAGCGGATTGTCCGCATGTGCTCTCCTTCGTTCAGGTTGCCGGGTCCGCCATCCAATCGCTTGAATCATAAAGAGTTGCGCGGGGCGAGACACCGGTTGGCAAGAAACTATGACGACTCTGGAATTCCGTCAAGAAATGTCGTTCATACCGCAATTCCGCCCAGCGGGCCGAGGGCCGGGGTGGACAGAAAAAGCTGCTTCTGCAATGTTTGCCCCCGACTAACCCAAGGGGAGAATCCATGCAAGACAGCCCGCGTCCCAAGGCCAGTAGCCGCTTTATTCTACTTCTCTTCGCCGGCATGATCCTGGGCGCCATATTCGGTTCGGTGGCCGCCAGGCCCTTCGCCTTCATCGACTTACTGGGAGATCTTTTCCTGGGGGCCTTGAAAATGCTGATCCTGCCCCTGATCGCCTCGAGCATGATCGTGGGGGTCTCGTCCCTGGGTGACGTGCGTAAGTTGGGCCGCTTGGGTGGGTTCACCCTGCTCTACTACCTGAGCACCACGGTGACGGCCGTGATCCTGGGTCTGATCCTGGTGAATCTCATTAAACCCGGCGCTTCGGCGGGCATGGAAACGGCCGTGGCCATGGAAGTGGCCGACTATTCCTTCCTGGACGTGATCCGCGGCATCATCCCCGGCAAGTTCTTCGGCGCCATCATCGCCGAGGGTCAGGTGCTGCCGCTCATCTTCTTCTCCCTCTTCCTGGGAAGCGTCATCACCATGGTGGGCGAGAAGGGCCGGCCCGTGCTGAGCTTCTTCGAGGGCCTTTTCCACGTGAGCATGAAGATGACGCACCTGGTGGTGGCCACGGCGCCCATCGGCGTTTTCGCTCTCGTGGCCACCCAAATGGGGCAAGCCGGCGGCTGGACCGGTTTCTATCCCGTGCTCAAATCTTTGGGACTCTACTCGGCCACGGTCATGGCCGGACTTCTTCTCCACGGTGGGGCCACTCTTCCCATGGCCCTGCTTATCTTCGGACGCCGCAGCCCCTTACGCTTCGCCCGCGACATGATCGAGCCGCTGATCCTGTCCTTTTCCACTGCCAGTTCCAGCGCAACCATGCCGGTAACCATGGAGGCCCTGGATAAGAAAGCCGGCGTGGATCCCAAGGTCGGCAACTTCGTGCTGCCGCTTGGCGCCACCATTAACATGGACGGCACGGCGCTGTATGAGGCCATCGCGGCGGTATTCATCGCCCAGAGTTTCGGCATAGACCTGAGTCTGCCGGCCATGATCACCATTGTGCTCACGGCCACCCTGGCGGCCATCGGCGCGGCGGGTATACCCCAGGCGGGGCTGGTGACCATGGTCATGGTGCTGCATTCGGTGGGTCTTCCCGCAGAAGGTGTGGGCATGATCCTGGCGGTGGATTGGTTCCTGGATCGCTGTCGCACCACGGTTAATGTCTGGGGCGATGCGGTGGGTGGCGTCGTGGTGGAGCGTGCCGTGAACCGAGGAAGATCCCGAAGCTGACGATTGCGCCCGCTTTTGCTATCTTGGGCCCATGAGCGTCACACTTAATTTCTCGGGCAATGTGCGCATACGCACGCAGCTGGAGCGCCTGCTCTCGGAAGGTCAACTGGGCGGCAGCTATCTCTTCGAGGGACCCCGCGGTGCCGGTCAGGAGCGAGCGGCCCTGGAGCTGGCCGCCTGGATGATCACCGGCACTCCCAATCCCGAGCATGAAGATGCCAGCCGCGTGCTGCGTTATATCCATCCCGATCTCATCTATGTCATGCCCGTGGTGCCGAAGATGGCTGTGAAGGACATGAAAGATGAACATTGGATGGCGCTTTTTAGAGAGTACCAGGCTACTCGTGGGAATGATCCGCTTTTACCCATCGAGTTCAAAACAAATCCGCGCATTTCGGTGAAGGGCATGCGCTCGGTGCGAGGCGAACTGGCCAAGATGCCTTACGAGGGGCAGGGCCGTGCGTTGGTTATTCGCGATGCGGATCAAATGGATATCACAGCCCAGGACGCACTACTGAAAACCCTCGAGGAGCCGCCGCGAAACACCCTGATCATTTTGATCTCACATCGGCCGGAGGCTCTGCGCGAAACGGTGCTCAGCCGTTGCCAACGTCTGGTCTTTGAACCTTTGGATGAAACGCTAATCCGCGGAGAGTTGGAAAGTCGCGGTCTCGATGCAGAGCGGGCTGAGTTCTTTGCGGCTCTATCCGGCGGCGATATGGAGGAGGCGGTCCTCCTTGCCGAATCGGAAAGCGAGGAAGGCAATACACGTTTGGAACGCCGTGAAGCCTGGTTGGACATTCTCGAAACCTGTGAGTTCGGCAATGAAGCTGAAATGATCGAGACTATTCAGGCTTTCGCCAAGGAAGGCGCAGGCAAAGATAAAAAGAACCCCACCCAGGTACGTGTGGAGTTCATGAACCTGGCCTTGAGCTGGTACCACGATTTGCTGAGCATGCGAACTCGCGGCGCCCTTCGCGTGCACCGGGATCAAGAGGCGCGCAGCAACCGCTACATGCGGCTCGATGAATCATCCCTGGCCGACCGCCTCCGAAAATTCGAGAAGGCACGCGGCCAGATTCAAGGCTACGCCAACGTGCAGCTAACTCTACTTGCCCTTTTCCTCAGCCTACGTGCCGCGGGAGCCAGAAAATGATCGACAGCCATTGCCACCTGCACCTCAAGGATTTCGACGAGGATCGCGACGCCATCGTCGAGCGCATGACCGAGGCCGGCGTGAGCCGCGTGCTGGAGGTGGGCATCAACCGCAAAGGCGCTGCCGAGTGCCTGCGACTGGCGGCCAAGTATCCGCAGTTCAGTGTGGCGGCGGGGCTTCATCCCCATGAAGCAGACAAATGGGACGATGCCTACCGCGCCGACCTGCTTAAATTGGCGGGCAATCGCAAGGTGGTCGCTCTGGGCGAGATGGGATTGGATTTCTATCGCGACTGGTCTCCCCGCGACGCCCAGGATCGATGCTTCCGCGGCCAGTTGGGTCTGGCCCGTGAAACCGGCCTGCCCGTGATCTTCCACGTACGCGAGGCCGAGGCGGAGTTCCTGCGGGTCATCGACGATGAAGGCGCTCCTGAGCGCGCGGTGGTACACGCCTTCGGTAGCCACGGCGACTTCGCCACCGCCTGTCTCGACCGCGGTTTCTGGCTCGGCATCGGTGGGCAGCTCACCTACAAGAAAAGCAAGTTGCCCGAGGTGCTTGCGGCCAGGGTGCCCGTGGATCGCATACTGCTAGAAACCGATTGCCCCTGGCTCACGCCCGAACCCTTCCGCGGTAAACGCAACGAACCGGCCCGCCTGGTTCACGTGCGCGCGAAGCTGGCGGAGATCTACGGCATGGGCGAGACCGAACTGGATGCCATTGCCGACTATTCCTTCGAGCGATTCCTGGGCATGGCATGAGCGAGGGCGAACGCATTCGGCCGAGGAAATGGCTGGGGCAGCATTTCCTGCGCGACAAGCGGGTGATCGAGCGCATTGTCGATGCCATCGATCCTGGGCCGGATGATTTCATTTTGGAGTACGGCTGCGGCACGGGGGTGCTGACCTATCCCCTGGTGGAATCGGGTGCCTGCCTGATGGGTTTCGAGGTGGATCGCGATTTGCTCGCCCGCCTCAAGGGCGATCCCGCTCTGGCCGAGGCCGTGTTTTCGGGTGAGGGACTGGAAGACTGGCCCCCCGCACGGGTGGCGGAGCGAGTGGATCGGGAGCGAATAAAGGTGGCGGCGAACCTGCCCTATCAGCTGAGTTCCACAGCGCTCTTTGACATTGCCGACGGGGCCCATCGCGTGGAGCGGGCGGTTTTCATGATGCAACGCGAAGTGGCGCAAAGGGTGGGGGCCTCGCCCGGCGGGCGCGACTTCGGTCTCTTGCCTGCCCTGATTCAGGCCCGCCACCGTGTGGAAAAGGTGGCGGATGCGGCGCCGGGGGCCTTTCATCCGCCGCCGCGGGTGCATAGCCGGGTGCTCAAGTTCAGCCCCCTGGCTGAGCCAAGGGTGGCGCCCGAGCTATGGGATGCGTATAAATCGCTGCTCAAGGCCGTTTTCGCCGAACGCCGCAAGCAATTGAAATCCACCTTGCGCAAGTTCTATAAGGTGGATATGGATTTTCTGATAGAACTAAGCGAGGCCGCCGGGGTAGACCTTTCCCGGCGACCTGAAACTCTCAGCGTCGAAGAGTTGGCCCGTCTGGCAGAAGGACTTCCCGAGTGCCGTCGATGATGAACATCCTGAGAAATCGAATGGGCCTGGCTGCCTTGATCATGCTGGCCGCGCTGGGGCAGGCCTATGCCCAGGTTGGTGGTGACGGCAAGGCGCTACCCGACGCCACCGATCGCAAGCCAACGGGACTGGACTCCCTGCGGCAAAGCATTCCCCCCGGGGAGTTTCCCATGCTACCGGATTCCCTTCAGAGCGGAGCCCTGCCCGACAGTCTTGAGCGAGGCGAAGACGAAGATGGGGAAGAATCCGGGCTACCGGACATTCCCGCAGGCTCCTTGGGCGTGCATCCCAAGTTCAAGCATAACACCCGATCCACCGATCGGCGTATGGATATCAGCAATAGCCTGGATCTTTCGGTGAGCTACCCGACCACATGGAATCTCACGGGGCAAATCTTCTACGACCGCGGCCTACCTCGGGAACTCAAGCGCGAGACCACGGAAAAGGGATTGAGCATTTCATCGTCCAAGCGCTTGGTCCGGCGCTTTCCGCTGTCACTGAACGCCAGGCGAAATCGCAAACTGCAGGAACAGAACATCGGCGAAGAAAATTACCGTCGCGATGAATGGGACAGCTCGAGTCTGTCCGCGCAAACTTCCGGCGGCTGGGATATCACAGACTGGCTCGGCGTGAACGGCAACGTGAACGCCTCGGCCAACCAGAGCAACACCGAGAACAACAAGGGTCTCCGAAAGTCCACGGCCAATGGTTCGCGCGACTTTGCAGCCCGCCTGGATCTGAATCCAGCGGAAGTCCTGAGCTTCACTACCGGATACTCCGGCGCACGGGGAACGGGTAGCGGTGAACTCCTGGACCTTCGCGATCAGTTGGAAACCCGTCGCGACTCCATCAACGTGAAAACCAAGATTAAGCGCGGGACGGCCGTCACCTTGAGTTTTTCGGGTGGACTTTTGGAGTCCACCAGCGAACGACTGGACTTCAAGCGCGACGAAACCAACGTGGTCCTGCCCGACAGTATTCCCATCAAAGAGCGCACGCTCAATCGCGACTGGGGCGGGAATATCGACTTCAGTTGGACGCCGGCCGCCTTCATGGATCTGGGCATGGGCTTCTCCTACAAAGAGGGGGAGAAGCGGGTATCCAACAACAAATCTCAGAAAAAGGACGACATCTCCGAGAACTTCGACCTGCGCCTGGGCCTGCGGCCCTGGAAAGATCAGAGCATCTCCGTGCACCTGAAGAACGCTGAGGCCTATTCGGGCCGGTACACATCCGATAAGACCACCCGAACGCGGGAAGCCCAGTTCTCCAGCAGCCAGTCCTTCAGCCGAACCCTGAAGTTGACCCTGGACGCCTACTTCTTCCTGACCCAGGATTTCTATTTAAATTCCACCAAGAACCCCCAGGATCGTGACCAGCTCAAGGAGCGATATACGGTGACGGTCAGCGGAACACCCTTCCACTGGCTCAAGGCCGAGAACTCGGTGGCCTACTTCCTCAATCGCGACATCATGATCCGCGAGAGCAAGTCGATCTCGAACAAGGACAAGACCACCCTTACCTGGAACTCTCGCCTGGATTACAACTTTTTCGAGAAGTTCAGCGTATCCCAGAACATGGAAGTGAAGGTCAGCAAGGACGATTTCGTCTTCACGGAGGAGCAAAATGCTCTCACCCGGGAGTCCACCCTGCTTACATCTGCCTCATTACCTCTTCACGGGTCCATTCGTCTGGATGTGGGGCATGAATTCAAATTGAGGCAACTAGGCAGTTTTCTCCCGGACCCCGATGTGGCCGGAAACCCCGAGACGTTTTTTCTCTCCCGGAGGGTAAAAAAGGAAGATTTACGCCTGGGATTTTCGGCTACATTGTTGAAATACTTGAAGTTCTCCATTAAAGAGGGTCTCGGCCGAGAGGTATCTTACTACTACTCTGATGGTAGTGAGGAAACGGTACCCTATGGCAGTCTTGACACGGGACTCGTCTACAATCGAGATTTCTTGGGTACTGGGAAGCTCACGATTAACCTCCAGCACCAGGCGAAATTCGGTAAATTTGTCCGAGAAAATCAGCGGAGTCTCTGGATTCCCACATTATCTATCGAGTATAATTTCTAAGGAGATACGTGATTCGGAAGAGGAATATGCGGGGGCTGTTTCGGGGAGCGACGCTAGTCGTCTCGTTGTTCGGTATGATTCTCGCTAGCGGCTGCTTGTTCCAGCCCCGGATTCCGGAGGAACCCAACGAAGTTGACGTTCCCTGGACGCTTCCTATTGATCCGGAGAGCGTACTGGAAAACATGCGAAGCGCAATTGATTCGCAAACCAGTACGAATTACCAGAATAGTCTGGGAGACGAGGACAACGAGGACCACCGGTTCAAGTTCATCCCGTCCTTCAATGACGAACAGGAAGCGAATAACCAAGGGAAGCCCGATTACTTCGTGGACTTCGGGAAAGACCGGGAACTGGCGACCCTGGACAAGCTTTACACCCAGGTGGATTCGCTGAGAGTGGAATGGATCTTTGATCCATTGACCGACATGACCCAGGGATCGGATTTAACAACGATTGCCCTGGGCGACGAAGAGGACCCCATCGGCTATCAGCTGTTTGTGGTCCACGCCAGCGGCGAAACTACCATTTATGAGGGGTCGGCTGAGTTGACTCTTCGTTTAGTTGGTGGGCAGTGGTTTCTGACGATATGGGATGAATCCAACAGCTCGGCAACACAGTCCTGGGGAAGATTGAGACTGAACCTGGATGTCTGAACCCACCCCCTCCGGAAAACGGCGGGGATCCCAGTAGAGGAGATAAGGACCTATGACCACGCGAGCCCGTCTGACGACGCTTCTCATCCTGGCCGTGGCTCTACTCGCCAGCAGCGGGTGCCTATTTAGCACGCCCGAAAAGCCCGGCGGCGATACCGACGGCCCTGAGTACCTGGACTACACTACCCCAGACAACATGATGACCAACTTCGTCGAGGCGTGGAATCATATGGATTTCGCGGAGTATCGCGACCACATCCTCTACGATGGCGAAGAACTGGCAAATGATGGGGCTTCCTACGAGGCCTTCAAATTCTACTTCATCGAAGATACCGGTGACGGCCCGTCCTGGGGTATCGAGGAAGAAAAAGCCCATACCCAAGCTCTCTTCAGCGGTAATCCCAGCCAGGAAGGCACCACTCCTGGCGTGGAAAGCATCGACCTTCGCTTTAACCCCGCCGGTGTCTGGAGTGTTCCGGATCACCCCTTCGAAGTACAGGGCGACACCTTCCCCGTGGGTACCGAGTACCGTACCTACCAGACCGACATGACCATCAACCTCAAGGGCACCATCGAAGGCACCGAGGTTAATGTGCTATTGGTCCGTGACACTGTTCGCTTCTACACCATTCCCGTGGAGAACGGTAACTACCGTCTCTGGAAGTGGGTCGACATCGAGCAGGGCTAGCGCCTCGCGCAAGCTGAGACACATTACCCGGCCTCTCAGGGGGCCGGGTTTTTTGTATTTTGAACTGTTGTGAATTCCTCGTTGTTTCGTGTGGCGATGCTGTTAAGTTCTGCCCATGGCTCGCCGCAAGAAAAACAATCCCCCGCCTCGTCGACGTCGTCGCTGGCTTTGGCTCCTGCTCCTGGTGCCCCTGGCCGTGGCGGCGGGCGTTTTGCTGCTCCAGCGGGATCTCCTCGAATGGAACGGAGGTGGCCTTCCAAGCCGGCCCCTGCCGCTGACCCCCGAGGAAGAGCTGGACGGCCTTCTGTCGCGCGCCGTGCGTGAACTGGGCGTTTCGCCAACGAGGATACGCCGGGAGCGGGGCGAGGATGGGCTGGCCTTCTATCGATTCCGGTGCCCGGGGAGGCTGCATCCCGTAAACGCCAATCGCTGGCTCAGCCGCATTTTCGAAGACGAAGGTCTGGACGTGCTCGATTGTCGCGAGGGTGGTCGGCCGGGCCGACCCGATCTGTTTTATCTCGTGGAGCAGGACGGAAACCCGCCCCTGCGCGCCCGCCTGCGCATGGACGCGCCGACCGGCGATCCACCGCTTTTCCAGGATCAGCCGCTGCTGGCCATTGTCATCGACGATTTCGGGAACAATTACGGTCCGGTGGCCAAGGGCCTTCTGGAACTGCCCATGGCCCTAACCGCAAGCATCCTTCCCGACCAGCGTCGTAGCGAGAGAGTGGAGAAGGAGGCCCGCAAGCGTGGTCATGCTGTGTTCATGCACCTGCCCATGGAGCCTCTAGATTGGCCCAATAGCGACCCGGGCCTCGGCGCGGTTTTCGCGGGTATCGGCCCCGATTCCACTCGCATCCTGCTGGACCAGCACGCCGCCGGCTACCGCCGCCTGGACGGCCTCAACAACCACATGGGTAGCCGCGCCAGCCAGGATACCGAGGTGGTCAATGCCATTTTGGACTGGTCCGGCGAGCGCAACCTGCTGGTGCTCGACTCCTGGACTCACCACAAGAGCAAGATCTCTCTCCTGGCCGGAGCCCATGGCCGTCCGCCCCTGCGCGCCGATCTTTTCCTGGATGGAGGAGGCGAGGACGAGGCCGCCATCGCCGAGAACCTGCTGGAACTCAGTGAGTTGGCTCGGGAGCGGGGCTGGGCTATCGGAATCGGGCATCCCCGGCGGGAAACCCTGGAAATCTTGAAGCGCATGCAGCCTCGGCTCACCGACTACGGCTTCCGTTTTGTCACGCTTCCCGCATTGGTGGAAGAGATCTTTCCCAGCGCCATGAGCGAGGAGTAATTATCCGCTAAGACTCGCTTTCCCAAGCCCTTGCATGGCCAAGTGCCTTCTGCTATATTCCTGTCCCTGAACACGGGCCCGCAAGGGCCCGACTTCTTGTCCCGGAGTGTGATGGTCTTCCCAAAATTCCGTTTTGTCATTCTCGCCCTGCTCGCGACCTTGTCGTTGAGTTCGATCGCCATGGCCCAAGGTGGAGAAGCACGCAACATGGCGTCTCCGGGCAACCTCGATCTCTTCCCTTATCAACTCGTGGACTACACCCAGGCCGGACACGAATACCGCATTCACAATGCGCGATCCGTGGTGCTGGGCACCATCACGAGCATTCGGGAAATTGAGGGCACGGAGAAGTCCCTCAACTGGTCGGCGACTCTGCGGATCGAGAGTTTCCTGAAAATGGACAAGCCCCAGGAGCAGGAAGGTCTCAGTGAGATCCGGTTCCGCTTCCTGCCGCTGCAAGCGCCCTTGAAAGAGTTCAAGGTGGGGGACCGCTGCGTTGTTCTTCTGTCGCGGGACAACCGTCACGATCACATGCTCATCCTCGGCACTGACTACCATTACTATCCCGTGAGCGAAGACGGTGTGGTCACCAAGTTCTTCAAAGAAGTGCCCACTGCCGATGCGCCCATGATTAGGAAAGTAGGACTCTCCGATTTCCTCCGTGAACTTCGCAGAGTTATCGGACGGGTCAGCGTCGAAGAGCAGGCTGCGAGCGCGGACCTTATCTTCCAGGGCCAGGTGGGAACTGCGGGCCAGGGCTCCGGAGCCGAGAGCGACTACTACATCGCCAACATCACCCCCGACAAGATTTACAAGGGAGACCCCGGCGACGGCATCATCAAGATTTACTCGGTCAACAGCATGAACGACCGGGTGCTCAGGACCCTCAACCGGCCTGTATTCATACAGGGCCAAACCGTCTTCATCTTCGCCAACAAGGACCCCACGCTTTCAGCCCAGGGCCCTGACAATCCCAACGGTGAGGCCAAGTATTTCCCTCTCAGCGGTAAGCAGTCCATCTGGGCCGTTCACCCGAAAACCGTTTGGCGATTCGGCCCTCAGCCCATCAAGCGCGAAGAGTTTTTCAAGAAAATCGACGAGCTGACGACCCGCTAAGGCGGGTGCAGACCACGCGGATGATCCGCAAAATCTTGGGACCCATTGGGTCTCGGAGGTAAACCATGTCTCGAAACCAGAGACTCAAGATCGCCAGTGTCATCATCGTGCTGGGCTTGAGCATCTTCTTCCTCTGGCCGACCATCACCCTTTGGGGGATGAACGACGAGGAAATCGAGCAGCTCAAAGTGGACGATCCCGCCCGCTACAATGACCTGCTCGACAAATCCATTCGCCTCGGCCTCGACCTTCAGGGTGGAACCTATCTCGTTCTCGAAGTGGACCTGGAGGGCATCGAATCCAAGGACCATCAGGCCACGGTAGATCAGGCTCTCAAGGTGATCCGAAACCGCGTCGACCAGTATGGCGTGGCCGAGCCCACCATTATTCAGGAAGGCGACAACCGCATCGTGGTTCAGTTGCCGGGCCTGCCCGACGTTGAACGCGCCACGCGGCTGATCAACCAGACCGCCGTGCTCGAACTGAAGCTTCTGGCTCAGCAGGGCGAAATTGTGACGGTGATCCAGAAGGTCGATGAGGTGCTCAAGAAGCGCCTTCCCATGCGTAGCGGCGACGTGGTCGATGGCGAAGCAGCTGCCGACAGTTTGGGCGACGTGAACTTCATGGGCGGCGACGACACGGTCACGGCCGATGACTCGGAGAATCCCTTCAGCTCCAACATGCGCGCCTTCCAGCTGGGCGGTCTGCTCGTCGACAAGGACGACATTCCCCGTCTGCGCCAGTACATCGCCGACCCCGCCGTGGCCAACGCCATTCCCCGGGGCTACGAGTTCGTTTGGGGCGCGGAGGATCAGGTTTACGCCGAGGGTGCCCGCACCGGACGCATCCTCTATTACTGCAACTCCCGCGTGGAGCTGAGCGGTAAGAACCTGGCGAGCGCCAGCTACGAGCCCGACAGCGACCGTCCCGGCAACTTCCGGGTTGCCTTCTCCCTGGATCGTTCGGGCGCTTCGCAGTTCGCACGCGTCACCGAGCGCAACGTGGGCAGGCAGCTGGCCATTGTACTGGACACGCAGATCTTCTCGGCTCCGGTCATCCAGTCGCGCATCGGCGCGGGCTCGGCGACCATCACCGGCGGATTCACCGCCGAGGAAGCCAATGACCTGGCGATCATCCTGCGGGCCGGTGCGCTGCCGGCGAGCATGAAGATCGTGGAAGAACGCTCGGTGGGGCCGAGCCTGGGTAAAGACTCCATCGACAAGGGCTTCCGGGCCGGTCTATTGGGCTTCCTGGCCGTCATCGTCTTCATGGTTTTCTACTACCGCGGCAGTGGACTCATCGCCACGGTGGCTCTGGTCTTCAACCTGGTCATCGTCATGGCGGTCATGGCCTCGCGCCACGCCACGCTGACCCTGCCGGGTATCGCAGGTCTCATTTTGACCATCGGTATGGCGGTGGACGCCAACGTGCTCATCTACGAACGCATCCGCGAAGAGATGCGTGCGGGCTCCAAGGTGCGCCGGGCCATTCAGGCCGGTTATGAGCGCGCCTTCTCCACGATCATGGACGCCAACGTGACGACCCTGATCACGGCCCTCGTGCTTTACATCTTCGGAACCGGCCCCATCAAGGGCTTCGCGGTGACCTTGTCTCTGGGAATCATGGCCAGTATGTACACGGCCCTGCTCGTGACTCGGATCATCTTCGACCTTTTCACCTCCGGCCGCCAGGTCGACAAACTGAGCATCTAGCGGGGAGGAGAGACAATGTTACAGATCCTAATTAACAAGAACTATCCGATCATTGGCATCCGCCGGATCATGATGACGATCTCGGCGGTGGTGATTCTGATCGGTGTGGCGAGCATCGCCATTCAGGGCGGTCTCAACTACGGCATCGACTTCAAGGGTGGCTACAAATTCATCGTCATGTTCCAGGACGGCGTGGATCTTTCCAGCGTTCGTAATGTGCTGGAGGAAGGCGGCTTGAGCGGCGGCCAGGTTTCCGACTTCGGAACCGAGCATGAAGTGCTGATCATTCTGCAGGCCGAAGGCGACGAACTTGCGCCTCTGGCCGATGATCTCAGCGGTGACGCCGTTCAGATGAAACTGGCCGAGACCATGCGCAATGCATTCCCGGACAATCCGGTTTTGGAAATCAGCCAGGAAAAGGTCGGTCCCAAAATCGGCGCCGAGCTTCGGACGCAGGCTCTTTGGGCCATCGTCTACTCGCTGTTGGGGATCATCCTCTACATCACATGGCGTTTCGAGTTCAAGTTCTCCATCGCGGCGATCGTTGCCCTGGTGCATGACGTGGTCATCACTCTGGGCATCTTCAGTTTGCTGGATAAGGAGATCAACCTGACCATCCTGGGTGCGCTGCTGACCATTGTGGGTTACTCGCTCAACGATACCATCGTGGTCTTCGACCGAATTCGCGAGAACCTGCGTTCCCGCAGTCGCGCCGAAGCCTATCCGGCGGTGGTCAACCAGAGCGTCAACCAGACTTTGAGTCGTACGGTGATCACCAGTTTCACCACCTTGGTCGTGGTGCTCTTCCTCTTCTTCTTCGGAGGACCCGTGATCCACGACTTCGCCTTCGCGCTGCTGGTCGGTGTGTTGGTGGGTACCTATTCCTCCCTGTTCGTCGCCAGTCCCGTGCTGGTGGAGTGGCAGGCGGCTTCGCAGTCTCGCCGTCAGCGTAAGTTGGCCACGAACAACTAGGATTTCGCCTTGGCATTGCTTGGGGGCCCCTCGCGGGGCCCCTTTTCTATGGCACCCATCCGGCGCCACCTTGTAGAATGCATTTATGCGCCTTTCCATTATTGCACTTTGCTTCCTGGCTCTGGCAGCCATGGCCCAGGACGATGCCCTTCCCACCACACCCAGTTGGCATCAGGCCCTGCGTGGCGACGAATCGGCCCTGAGCGCGGCCCTCGAGCTGGAATCCCTCTTGTCCGATGGGGATCTGACCGGCCTCGCCCGCCATTTCCCCACCGATCGCCTGCGCCTGATGCTTCTAGAGGCAGGTGTGGAGGACGGGCTATACGGGCACGATCAGGCGAGGGCATTGCTCGCCGCGTGGCTGCATCCCCTGGATCGCCGCGTGTTGCGCGTATCGGTGGTGGATCACGGCGACGATGGAAGTCATCTCAGCATGCTCTTTCTCTGGACTCCCAGCTCGCCGGAAGATCCGCTTCCACCGCGCCAGTTGGCTTGTGAAATTTCACTGAAATCCGGCCGCTGGATTCTTCAGGAAGCGCTGGCGCCATGAAACGACTGAGTCTCTTCCTCGCCTTGTTGTTGCTGTCCCTGGGCGCCCCGGCCCAGGAAGGCGGGGATCTCCCCTTCATTCCGCCGAACATGGCTTCGGAACTGGAATCGGCCCTGTCCCAGCTGCGCCAAATGGGCGAGGAGCTGCTCGCCGAAAACGGGGACGGCATGTCCTTGCAGGGATGCATACCACAGGAAGGTCCGCTGCAAGGGCTGGGCATTCAGCGCATCAAGTATGGTGATGCCTTGGTCTGGGCGGGCTGGTCTTTTCCGCCTGAGCGCGAACTCCCTGTCGGGAATGACGCGCCGCAGCTCAGCCTGAGATCTTACGGAGTCTTTCGCATTCTGAGTTTGTCTCTCACCGCAGCCGACGGATCTCACTGGCTCCTCGATCTTCCCCTGCTTCGCACCGACGGCGCCGAGGATCCTGGACCCGTCACCTTGTGGAAAGGCGAGCTGGGCATTTTGCCCGTGGAAGGCGGTTCCCTGTACCTGGATCTGCAAGAACCCTGGCCCCTTGATATTCAAATGGAAGAAGGTGGTGCGCTTCTCAGCTTGTCAGGACAGCGATTCGCGCGACTGTATCGTCTGCCCGATACCCAGTTTTCACTTCGTGGCGAAGCATCGCGCGGCCCGCTCTGGATTGCCCTGCCACTTCTCCTGCTCGGACTGCTGCTGCTCTTCCGGCCGGAAGTTCCCAGCGCATTCAGATTTGCGGGAACGGCGGCGGGGCTGCTTGGCGGTTCGCTGCTTCTTCGAGGGGCCTTGTCCCTTGCCAAGCTAGACGGCGAGCTTTTTAATCCCCGTGCCTTTTCACTGCCCGGCCTAGGCGGTTTGCTGGCCAGTCCCGGCGATCTCTTGCTCAGCGGATTCATCCTTTTCGTGGCGCTCTTCATGCTGCGTCGGCTTGAACCGGAACGAGTCCCGGTGAATCGCAGGCCTCTTGCCGTGGCCATGGCTTTTCTTATTCCTCTGGCCATTCTCGCCGCGGGGTATTGGGTGACCGGGCTTGTTCTAAACAACAGCTCGGGCACATTGCTCTTTGAAGGACTCCTGCCATCGGCCACCGGGGTCGCGCTTTACCTGGGCATCTTTTTCGTTCAACTGATTCTTTTACTCCTGCTGCTTCCCGAGGCCCGCCGCGCATGGCGAGCCTTGTCCCGTCCCGCTCGTGTGAGTGTGCTGCTTGCCTTGATCCTGGCCTCGACCCTGATCTGGCAGAGCGCGTTCATGATCGTGGCGGCCTTGGCTCTGGCCTTGGCGGCATGGGTACCGTCCACGAGTCGAAGACGTGCCGCGGGCATGATCTGGCTGCTCTTGCCCTTGGTGATCTCCATGGTCTTCTTGAGCCAGGACGCCCAGGAAAGCACCCAGGTTCGCTATCTGGCCGCCCTGGAAAAACAGGAGAATGAGACTTGCGGCGACATGGGCCGGCACCTGCTTTTGCGGCGCATACTTGGCGAGATATCCGGGGATCGTGAATTGCGCAGCACTTTGGCCTCGGGAGATAACCCTGAGCCGGGTTTCGCGCTGTCCGTCTGGAGCCGGAGCCAGCTATCCAAAATGTCGGGACCGGGTGCATTTGCCATCTACGGTCCTCGGGGTCTGCTTCGCAGTCTCCACCAGGTGGGTGACACTCCCGCACATTCCGAGCTTCTAACGCCCCCCGGCCGTGGCGGCGACATTCGTATTCACGAGATCACGGGGCCCAGCGGCCAGGTTTTCCTTCGGGGGGAGACTGCGTTGCTCGATCCCTTGGGTAATCTGGGCGCCCTGGTTCTGGATCTGCCACGCGAACATCCGACTCTGCCTCGCCCCGCTAGTTTGCGCGAGCGCGGTTTGCCGGCGCGGCTCATGGCTGTGCTGTCGAGGAACTCACTATATCTGTCCGCCGTGGCGCTCCTGGTATTGCTGGATCTGCTTTTTGCCGCCCTGGGCATCTTCCCCCGGGAAGGGCGTCGTCGCGGTCTCGAGTTCGGTTTCCAGGCCCGCTTGCTCGGTTCCTTCCTTCTCGTGGCGCTTCTGCCCACCGCTCTCATCGGAATTCTGGGCGCAAGGGAAGTGCTGCGCCAGTTGGAGGACGGCTCCGAGCGCGCCGCCATCCAGCGCGTGCAGGCCGCGCGCAGCCTGCTGGAAAGTCAGGTGCGCCAGGAGGCCCAGGATCTGGTGCGCAGCGAGTACGTGAAAAGCTTCGTGGTGGACGATCCCATGTTCGAGCAGGCGCCCCGCGATATCGGCGCTCAGTCTCGCAATCACATCATCATTTTTGATGCCGAAGGTGTGATCCGCCTGGATGAAAGCCTGCGCGACTGGGGTCAGAGCGAGGTGGATTCCTTTCTGGCTGTGATGCTCCGGGATCAGGTGGTTTACGAACGCGTGGGCTACGATCTCTTCGCAGGTATTTTGCTGGATCCTCAAATTCGACACCGCGGGGCGCGGGTGCCCATGTTGGTGTTCTATCGCATGAAGATCAGAAACAAGCAGGTTGCCGATTTTGCCGATGGCATCGGTGGCGACCTGAGTTTGTTCCGGGGTGGAGACTTGTTGCACAGCAATCGCCACGAAGCCTATCGCCTCGGCTGGATTCCTCCGCGTCTGCGCATGAGCAGCGTGGAGCGTTTGTCCAAGACAGAGGGCATATCCCGCCCCTTTAGCGAGCGAGGTGAGGACGGACATTTCCAGCGCGCCCTCCTGGCCTTGCCCGGGGTGAGTGGCGCGCCGGTGGGTGTGCTCAGCAGTCAGAACCCCGCGGGTCGTGAGGACCGTCGTGTGGCTATGCGCCAAGCTACGGGGCAGGTCTTCGCGCTGGCCTCGCTACTCTTGCTTATGGCCCTGTCCCTGGGCGGATGGCTTTCCCGCCGCATCTTCGGGCCCATCCAGCGCCTTCAACTCGGCACCCGGCGCGTGGCCGACGGCGACTTCAGCGAGCGACTGGCCGAGTCTGGCGGTGATGAGATCGGCGAGCTGGTTTCATCCTTCAAT
Organism: uncultured bacterium; assembly: GCA_964440095.1. Lineage (GTDB taxonomy): Bacteria > Krumholzibacteriota > Krumholzibacteriia > JACNKJ01 > JACNKJ01 > JACNKJ01. Next base: position 47,427 of record CAYTPZ010000010.1, read on the forward strand.
CGCATGACCGATCGATTGGAAGAGGCACAACGCGAGGTGGTGCGCAAGAAACGTCTGGAGGCCTGGAGCGAGATGGCCCGGCAGGTGGCACACGAGATCAAGAATCCGCTCACGCCCATCAAGCTTTCGGTGCAGCACATGGAGCGCGCCTGGCGAGACAAAAAACCGAATTTCGATGCCATCTTCCGCGACACAGTGACCACGCTCTACGAGCAAGTAGAAATTCTCAGGCTCATCGCCCGAGATTTTTCCAGTTTCGGTCGGGGTCAGAAACTTGCCATCATCTCTGTGGAGTTGCCCGAGCTGGCCGCCGAAGTGGTGGCGCCCTACACCGGAGCGGCCCTGAAGGTGGACTTACCCGAATTGGTTTCGCTGCCCGTGTATGCCGATCGGGAAGCGCTGAGGAAGATTATTTTGAATCTGGTGGAGAACGCGCGTGAGGCCATGGAGGAGGGGGGCCGCCTCGAACTGAATTGGCGGCGAGTGGAAATGGGTGTCGAACTGAGCCTGCGTGACCACGGCCCGGGAATTCCCGAAGAGCTTCGCGATAGACTCTTCGAACCCTATTTTTCCACCAAGACTTCGGGAACGGGACTGGGCCTGGCCATCTGCGCCCAGCTCAGCGAGGAAATGGGTGGGCAGTTGCGTATCGAGAATCATCCCGAGGGGGGCGCTATTTCCCTGCTTTGCCTACCGGAGGCCGTCGATGTTTAGAATTTTCAGCCTGATCCTTTTGCTCGCGGCGCCCTTGATGGCCACCGAGCTGCAAATCGGGCGTCTGCAATACGGGGGCGGAGGCGACTGGTATGCGGATCCCAGCAGCATTCCCAACTGGCTCGACGAGTTCGAGCGCCGCACGGGTCTTGAGGCGGCTCCGCGCGAGGTCGTGCTGCGGCCCCTGGATCCGGCCCTGCGACGCATGCCCTTCGTCTATATGACCGGCCACGGACAGGTGCGCTTCAGCGAGGAAGAGGAAAAAGCCCTGCGCGAATGGCTTGAGGGTGGCGGATTTCTCTACGCCGACGACAACTACGGGATGGATCCCTCCTTCCGTATGGCCATGGGACGCTTGTTCCCTGAAGCCTCCCTGGAGCTTGTTCCGGCGGGCCACCCCATTTATCATTCTTGGTACGAGCTTGTGGGGGTTCCCAAAATCCACGAGCACGATGGAAAACCGCCCCAGGGATGGGGCGTTTTCCTCGATGGACGTTTGGCGGTTTTCTATACCCATGAGGCCGACATCGGCGACGGCTTGGAAGATTCCAGCGTGCACAAGAACCCCCCCGAAAAACGTGAAGCGGCCTTCCGCATGGCCGTGAACGTTCTCTACTACGCCCTGACCCGGAACGAACAATGAGCCCAGCCCAGGATGATCGATCCCTCGGACGCTTCGCGCGCCTGCTGAAGAGGGAGCTTAGCCGCTCCCGTCGTCGGCACTGGCTCGCCACTTTGCCTTGGGTGAAGCTGGCCCAGGGATTAGCAGGTCTGATTTTCGCGATTTTCATTCGCTACCGTCCGCCCGCGGCCCCGTCTTCGGGTGAAATTTTGGCCACGGTTTTTTGGATTCTCATTCTCCTTCCCGTCCTGCTCTCACTGCTCTGGCCCTGGCGCAGACTTCCTTCAGCCCAGCGCCTGCTTCGCGAAGTTGAAGGGCGCCGGAATAAGAGTCAGGTGCTTGAAACCGCGTCCGATCACGCCGCCGGTCGCCTGGACGGCAAGGGATACTCGCCGGAAATTCTCGACTCGGTTCTTCACCGCGCCGTGGGTGAACTGGCCGACGGTCTTCCGGCCGTCTCGCAGGTTCCGCGGCGATTGACCTTCGGCAGCCTCGGTCTGGTGGCATTGGCGCTTCTGTTCATGCTGCTTCCTTCCTCGGCCGGAATTCGCCCCTTGGAATTTCTGGTCACTCCCGACGATCCCGCCCACTACGAGGAGCGAGCCTGGTTGGATGTTTCTCCGGGATCCGTTGAGTTACTGGCTGGAAGTGATATCGAGCTGAAAGCGGCAGCGCGGAATCTCCCTTGGCGTTTTTCCGGCCGGGTGAAACTCGAGATCGATCACACGGGAGACCTGCCCCTTGAACTGTCCCTCGAGAATCAGAACCTGAACTACGTACATGAACTGAAAGACATCCGAAGCAGTTTCTCCTATCGCTTCAGTCGGGGAAGACAGCAGGGCTCTTGGCATCGCGTGGATATCTTTCACCCGCCGGTGCTCGACAGCATGAAGCTTAATGCCCTTGCGCCAGCCTACACGAACATTGGGCCGCAACTGCTTGAGCTGCATTCGGGAGAAGTCACGCTTCCCGAGGGCAGCCTTTTGAAGCTCAGCGCGCGTGGGTCTTCGAACCTGTCCGAAGCCTGGTTACTTTTTGAGGCCGGCGATTCCCTGCCGCTTTCGGTGGATGGAAAGGAGATTCAAGGCGAGTTTCCGCTCAACGATGATCGACGCATCGCTCTGGACATGCTCGATACCCACGAGGTCAGGAGCCGAACACCTTGGCTGCTCAAGTTGAGGGCTCGTGCCGATCAGGGCCCTGAAGTGGATATCCTCGCCCCCGAGCCCGACGCCGAACTCAGCCGCGACATGCGCACGCGGGTGGATATTCTGGCCGCCGACGATTATGGCGTGGCCACTCTAAGGCTTCGCGCCCAGGTAATCGGCCGCCCGGACACTTTGAACATTCCCGTGCAGTCTGGCGCTGAACCCACGCCGCGCCGCGCCGAACGAGTGCTGTGGAGCCTGGAAGGTCTACAGCTTTTCCCGGGGGACGTCGTGGAATACTGGGCCGAGGTTTGGGACAACCGTCCGGTCAATCCACAGTTTGCTCGCAGCGCCATCCATCGTTTGCAACTTCCTTCCCTGCGTGAACTCTTCGATGAGATCGATCGCGAAGATGTGGTTCGTGGTGAAACCATGGATGAACTGCTCGAGGAAGGTCGGCAGATGCAGGAAGAGTTGCGTCAGCTGGAGGAGGAGTTGCGCGCCGATCCGGAAATGGATTGGGAAAAGGAAGAAAAGCTGCAGGAAGCCTTCGAGAATCAGGAGAAACTCACCGAGGAGCTTTCCGGTCTTTCCGATGAACTGCAGAAGCGTCTGGAAGAGATGGCCGCCAACGAACTGCTTCGCGAGGAAACGCGCGAAAAGCTCGAGCAGATTCAGCAGATGATGGAAGAGCTCAGCGGCACCGAGGCCGGGGAAATCTTGCGCCGCTTCGAGGAGATGCTGGCGGCGATGGATCCTGAAACTCTTCCCGACGAACTTGCCGAAATGCGCTTGGACCAGGAAGAACTGCTCGAACAATTGGAACGCACTGAAAAGCTGCTGGAGCAGATCCTGCGCGATCAAAAAATGGATGCGCTGCTCCAACAGGCCGACGAACTGATGCAGCAACAGGAACAGCTAAAGGATGAAACGGAAGCCGCCGAGGACGGCGATGCGTCGGCGGAGGAAATGGAATCCTTGGCGGAGCGCCAAGAGGAGTTGGCCCAGGAAAGCGAAGCCCTGGAAAAAGATGTGGATGAAACAGCCGAGCAATTGGCCGAAGACTTTCCCGAACTTGCCGAGGAAATGAGCGAGTCTGATGATTCGCCTTCCGAAAGCATGAGCGAGGCGGCCGAAGAAATGCGCAAGGAGGCGCAGGAAAAACAGAACAAGGAGCAGCAGCCCCAACACCAGCAGGACATGCCCGAGCCGGGTGAAAAATCAGAGCAAGGCGATAGCGGCGAGTCTCAGCAAGAGGCCATGACGCGCCTGCTCAAGCTCTACTGGCGAGTGATGGAAGCTCAGTCGAGCATGGCTTCGAAGATGGATGCCGAGGCCATGGAGGGCATCGAGCGTGTAACCCGTGAGGCTCTGGAGTTTTCAAAACGAGTGGAAACGGGACGCGATGGCCTGGAGAATATTCATCAATGGGGCTCCCCGCAAGAGAATCTGGCCAGTGCAGCTCGCCGGCAAATGGATCTCTACCGCATCATACAGCGACTGCGCGCCGAGATGCTGGAAATCGCCTCCAAGAGCATGGCCATCAGTCGTGTTGCCATGCGTGAAGTGTCACGTGCGCAAGAAGCTTTGGAATCCAGTGTGGCTGAACTGGAAGCTCAACACGCTTCTCGTGGCTTGAGCGAATCCAATCAGGCGCTGCGCCACACGAACCTGACCGTGGTGGAACTGCTGTACGGCGTTCAGCAAATGGGCCAGGGGGGTGGATCCTGCAATAATCCCATGGGACAGATGCAGTCCATGCTGCAACAGCAGGAGCAGCTCAACAAGGATTCCCAGGGCATGAAGCAGCAGATGGGCCAGGGCGGGCTCAGCCCCGAGCAGCGCGCAGGAATGCAACGTCTGCGCTCCGAACAGGAGGCCGTGCGCCGCGGGCTCGAAGAGCTCGGGGGTGATGAGGCCAGTGAAATGCTCGGTAGCCTGGACCGCATACTCGAAGAGATGCAGGACGTAGAGAAAGATCTTGAAGCCGGGCGGCTCACCGATGAAACGCTACGCCGTCAGGAGAAGATCTTCGAACGCTTGTTGGATGCCCAGCGCTCCCTGCACCGGCAGGACTTCAAGCGCGAGCGGCAGAATCGTACTGGGGAAGACCTGGCTCCGCTTTGGCCTGACAGGTTTGAGGGTGAGGATCCACTGGAAGCTTTGCGCGAAGCCATTCGTCGCGGTCTGGGTGAGGAATTGCCACCGGAATACGAAAAACTCATTCGCGAATACTATCGCGGTTTGCTGGACGATCAGCGTGGGGAGAATCTGCCGTGAGAAAATTGGCGACGATTCTCGCCTTGCTCGGGGCTTTGAGCCTGGCGGCCCAGGGAGTTCTGCCGACTCCGCCGGGAAACTTGGCCCAACGCATTCGTTCGGCGCAAAGTCTCATGCGTACCCGTCCCGACCTGGCGCTGGATCTCTTCAAGCAGCTTAACGATGATTATCCCGGGCAGGATCATCTGCTCTTTGAACTGGCGCGGGCTCACATTCGAATGGAGCAGTTCCCTCAAGCCGAACTTATCTTACGCGACCTTCTTGTGCGTTCACCCCATTCCGGGGGGATGGGCGCGGAGCTGGCACGTCTGCTGCTTCGCACCGATCGCGAAGAGGAGGGGCGTCGTCTGGCTGAGAGTATTTACCTGTCGGGAGCCATGCGCGCCGAATCTTTCATGGCCTTGGCTGATCTCTATCGAAATTCAGATCGCTACGACCTGGCTGAAAGCGCATACAAGCTCGGTCTAGAGCGTCTTTCCAAACGGGATGAGCGTGGCCGGGCGCGTCTCATGGAAGGTTTGGTGGAGGAGTACTCCATCAGTGGTCGCCTGGACGCCATCCTTCTTGCTTTTGCCGACTGGAACGAGAACTACGCAACTCACGCACCCACACGTAGCCTGGTCCGCGCCACCGAGCGCCTGCTCCGGGATCATGAAGACCTGGGCGATCAGCGCCATCTTGCCGACAGCCTCTCTACTTCCAACGCCTCAAATCGCCTGGCGCCCCTGCTGCGCGAAGTCTATTTCGCCGATGCCGATTGGTCTTCCTATCTTCGAGAAGTGTCTAAAATCTATTCCGGCGATACCCTTGCACGTCGTGCATGGCTGAAGAGTGAGGCGCGTCGCTGCAAGGATCATCCCCAGGTGGCTCGAGAAATTTGGGAGACCTTGTTGGCAGAGCAGGCCGGCAGCCCCGAAGGCCGGCAGGCGCGCCTTGCCCTCCTGGAACTTGACCTGCATGACGATTCCCGCGCCCGCCTGCTCGGCGGTAGTGGTGACATGAATCTTGCGGAAGAATTGGAAGAGTTGAGTCGTGTTGATTGGGGAATCCAGGAGAATCTACAGATCTTCCTGCAGCGCCAAGAGTATTTGCGCACCCGTTTGGCCGATGCGAAGGCAGCGGAAGTGGCTGCCCGGGAAGCGCTGCTCAAGCCATTCAACTGGTTCCCCCGCGAGGAAATCTGGCGCCTGGAAGTTGAGCTGGGACTCAATCTGCTCACCCAGGATCAAGATGATGAGGCCCGCGCTTTGTTCGCCTCCCTGAACGAGGGTTCCCGTCCGCGCGAGGGCGAAGTGCTTCAAGGTCCTTCGGATTTTGGCCGCCGGCTGTTGAGGTTGGAGGCCTACCTGTCCACGGGCTTTCAGCTTGCGCGCATGGACATTCTCGCCGGAGAATTGAGCGCGGCCCAGGATAGCTTGGCCTCTCTTGCCAAGGAGTACCCCTCATCACGTCATGCCAACGATGCTCTGGAAGATGCCCTGCTGCTCGCCGAATCGGCCGGCTGGCCCGAGTCATTGGGAAAACTTCTTCGCGGTTCCATGGAGCTGGAAATTCGCCAGCAGCCGAGCGCCGCTGCCGACCGCCTTGCCCTGTTCACTGAAGAATTTCCCGAAGACGAGTCGCTGCCAACATTGCTCTATCGCATGGGCATCCTCTATGAGCGGGCTTTCAGGTCGAGCGAAGCGCTGGATGCATGGCTAAGACTTGAGGCGAACTTTCCCGAACATCATCGAGCAGCTGCGGCCCTTGAGCGTGCCGCGTGGCTGGCCCTGCGCATGGGCGATCTTCCTCAGGCGCGCGGGCTCGTGGACGATCTTCTCGATCGCCATCCCGGGTGCACGCTGATTCCAGGCCTGCGTGAATTGCGTGAACAGGTATCGGAGGACGCATGAAACGCTTGCTGTGGTTTTTTCTCTGGCTCACACCCGCGCTGGTCCGGGCCGACCTGCTTATTCCCATGGATCTTACGCAGACCGAGCACCTGCGCGCATACGGGCTAACCTATCATGTGCTTCAGGCCAAACAGGAAGCCTGGTGGTTGCTCAACTATCGTGGCGGATCCTTTATCGTGAACGATACCCAATTCGCCCGGCGGGAAGCGGCGCATTTGGGCGTGAAGTATGAAGTGATCAGTGGTGCCGACAGGGCGCGTCTCTTCGCGGAAATCGAGGCGTCCAACATGGAACGCGTGCTACTTGAGAAGGCGCCCGAGGTGGCCATCTACGCGCCACCCAACAAACAGCCCTGGGATGACGCGGTAATGCTGGCGCTGGAGTACGCCGAAATTGAGTACACAGTTCTCTACGATGAAGAGGTTCTGCGCGGCGGGTTGGACGACTATGACTGGCTGCACCTGCATCACGAAGACTTCACGGGGCAGTACGGCAAGTTTTACGCGAGCTATCGTGGTCAGGCCTGGTACCGGCAGCAGCAGCGCTTGTATGAAAAGATGGCTGGCGAGGCGGGTTTCGCCTCAGTGAGCGAGCACAAAAAAGCCGTGGCCCGCGCCATACGCGCCTATGTGGACAGCGGAGGTTTTCTCTTTGCCATGTGCAGCGCCACCGACAGTTTCGATATTGCCATGGCCGCCGAAGGCGTGGACATTGTCGCCGAACCTTTCGATGGAGATCCTCCTCAGGGTGGCTTCCAGGAGGCCTTGGATTTTGACAAGTGCATCGCCTTCGAGAAATTCAATTTGATCAGCAGCCCCTTGGTCTATGAATTCAGCGACATCGATGCCACACCCGATGCCGCCTTGCGCGGCGAAGGTCGCGACTACTTCACACTGTTTGAATTCTCCGCCAAGTTCGACCCCGTTCCCTGCATGCTCACCCAGAATCACGTTGCGGTGGTGGAGGGCTTCATGGGACAGACCACCAGCTATCGAAAGGGCTTCCTTAAGGACCATGTAACGGTGATGGGCGAAGTGGAAGGCGCCGACGAGGTTCGCTACCTGCACGGCAAGGTGGGTGAAGGCACCTTTACTTTTATGGGTGGGCACGATCCCGAAGATTATTCTCACCGAGTGGGTGATCCGCCCACGGATCTTTCCCTACATCCCCATTCGCCGGGCTATCGACTCATTTTAAACAACGTGCTTTTCCCGGCGGCCGAGAAGAAAGAGCGTAAGACCTAGTAAGCTCTTTCAGCTAAGGCAAAACCCTCCTGCTCGAATTGCCGATCCTTTTCTAGAAGCCCATGCGCGAGCCTTACTTGGCAGGTTCTTTCGGTTTTCATCAGTGCAGCGAGCCATGATTCACCGTTTTCGGCTCTTTACTTTCGCACCGAGTGCGGCT
>CAYTPZ010000011.1:0-42327 GCA_964440095.1 uncultured bacterium
GTCGGGAAGAAAGAGGTACAATCACAGGAGTTGCACTTGTGAGTTTAATCTGCGGTCAGCGTTGATTACTAGGATAAAAAGCTGAAATGTCGTGTTCGTGACTCCATGATTAATCTTCATCTCTGGCGCGACTGCGCAGCTTCTTGCGAAGGCTTTGTAGCTTCTTCTTTCGCAGCCTGTTTTCCGCGGCAGCGGCTGGCGGGCGTGTGGCCTTCCGTCGTTTGGGCGTGTGATTTAAGCGGGTAAGTCGCTCAATCAATCGTTCCATAGCCAACTGTCGATTGCGAATCTGAGACCGATGCTCCGTAGCCACCACGATCACGCCACTGGGCAGATGCCGTATACGCACCGCGCTTTCCGTCTTGTTCCGATGCTGACCACCCGGACCTGAGGCGCGGTAGACCGAAATCTCGATCTCCCCGGCTAGCACATCCGGATCGGTGTTGTAGGGCGGTGGATGGTAATCCATGGATCCTCCAATGGGACGCAGTATCGATGTCTCAAATGTCCGGGTCAAGCTTCGCGGCTTTCCGCCGAGACAGAATGTATGAGAGTTCCTCTTGCCATCCCACTTTCCAGACAAGCTGGTTGGACCTGAATCGCCCCTTCTATTTCAATGCACAAAAAACCCCGCCCCCGAAGGAGGCGGGCTGTTTTGCATAGCTCTAGCGCAGTAGTGTCAGCTGAGTGCTGATGCGCTGGCCGTCGGCTTCTAGCAGGGCCAGGTAGACACCACTGCCGCAGGAATGTCCCTGATCATCCAATCCATTCCAGGTTATCTGCTGTTCTCCCGCCAGCCTTCTTCCATCCACTAACACGCGCACGCGACGCCCATCGGGATCGAAGATACTCAGGCGAACTGGGCCTGCTTCCGCCAGCGCGAAGCTGAGGGTGGTATGAGGATTGAAGGGATTGGGGAAGCTCGAGAGCCTTTCGGCCATCAAGGGCGCCTCATCCTCGGGCAGTCCGGTGGATCCGGAGGCGTCGTAATCCCAGATTCCCCGGCCATAGGTTCCAAAGCGAATCACGCCGATTGAAGGTACCGCCTCCACGCACCAGTAAGTGGTCAGCGGCGCTTCCGTACCGCCGATGTACTGCCAAAGCTCGGCACTGGGTTCGAAGCGATAGGGACCATTCTCGGTGGCGGTGTAGAGCACATCGCCGCCCGGACTTTCAAAGACGATTTCGAAAGCCAAGGTCGAGGGAAGGCCGTCGCTCATGGCGGTCCAGCTGATGCCGCCGTCCAGGGTGCGATACACCGCGGGACCGCTGTATCCACTCCCGCTGATCCAGGCTTCCAAGGGGTTGGTGTCGGAATGCTCCACGCCCGTTCCGTAGAAGTAATGAGAGGATGGTCCGGTGTCGGTGGACTGTGTCCAGGTGGAGCCGGAATCCGATGAGTACCAGAGCCGGCCATTGTTCGTTGTGGCGATCCAGCGGCTGTGATCGCTGGGTGCAATGGAGAGAGCGGTTACGTAGCTGGCGCCGTCCACCGCGAAGTTCTGATTGGAAACCAAGGTGTAGGTCTCGTTATTGCCACCGCTCCAGTGGCAACGGTAAATATGCGTGCCGCAGAAGAAGAAGTCCTGAAGATTGTCCGGATCGGCCACGATAAAGGGCAGCCAGAGATAGTTCTCTCCAGGAGGAAAATCGAGATAGTGGAGTGAGGGACCGAACTCACCATGATGCACAAGTACGAATCCGGGATAGACCGAGAAGACGATTGTATGGCTGCCATCGCCGCTTGTCAGATGGGCGTAGTCGCCGCTGATGAGCTGATCGAAGTCCATCTGCGGGCCTCGACCCAGGCCGTCGCCGCGCTGATAGCCCTGGTCCTGCGCTCCCGCCGCGATGCGGTAGGGGTCGAGTACGCTGGTGTGGGTGGTGTAATACTGACTTACGCCCAAGCCCTCCAATGAAAGGTTCAGGACCGAGGCCATGCGGTCGTCGCTGCGATAGAGTCCACCGTCGGTTCCCGGGAACCAGTGCTCGGCGCCATCGAACCAGATCACGTCGAGGCCGGGATTGTCCGCATGCAGTTTGTTCAAAGGATCGCTGTAGTACTCACCCCATCCGTTGACCTTGGTGAAGCTGCTGCCGCCGTTATTGGAGCGCCATGCTTCCACGCCCGCGAAAACAACAGTGCTCTGCTGCGTGATGGAGCAGTTCATGGTTTCCCAGAAGTCATCGATGTCGTAGCGATACTCCCAATTCACGCCACCGTCTAGAGAGCGCCAAAGCTGCCAATCTCCCGCGAACTGAATGGCCACATAAAAAGTGGGTGCGCCGGCTTCACTGCCGGCCAGGATGACTTTACCCGGATAAGTCGGATTATCCAGCGTGCCGATTTCCACCCAATTCGCGCCCTGATCAAGACTGCGATAGAGAGTCTTATACTTCATCAAGTAGAGATCGTTGCCGTCTCGGCGGTCCACCCAGAAGTCGCCTACACTGGCGTTGAGATGATAGATCTTCGTGTAGCTACGGCCCGCGTCATCGCTGCGATACAGCTGCGTGCCGCCACCTTGGATAGCCACCAGCGCGTAAACGCGATCGGTGCTGGCCACGTCGCGAACAATGCGCTTGCAACTGGTAACCGTGCCTTCGAATCCGGTAGGCGTCTGCCATGTGTCGCCCATGTCCTCGGTGTAGAGCATGACCTCACTGGCGGATTGAATGGTGACCACTTCCGGATTCACGCCCGCAGCCGCCACACCCAAGTGAACGCCACCCCAGATATCATCGGAGAGCGGGCGCCATCCATTGCCCCAGAGATCGGCCTTCCAGAGTCCACCCCGATCCGAGCCTGCGTAGAGACTGTCGCCTGCCACGGAAATGGCCGCGCAGTGCATGCGTCCCGACTGATTGCGACTGCCTATTTCGTTCCACTTGTCGGTTTCCCGATTGCCCTCACGATGAGCCTGCAGGGCCAATCCGTTTTCGCGTTCAATGGCCTTCCAGTCGACACCCGGGGCCGCGCGATGCATATCGGCGATCCACTGCTTGCGCCCCGCGCGGTTGTTCTTTTCCGCGTCGGTGTCCAGACGATGTTCGGTGGGCAAGGGGAACCGCCCGGCGGGAGTGGGGGCTTCGGGTTTCAGGAGGCTGTAGCCCGCAATAGCCAGGGCGGCCAAGGTCAGAACGGAAAAAATCCTGCGCATGCTCGATCCTTTCGGGGGTGTTTCCGTGGATTATAGCATGCATCAGGCCAGCAATCACCGGGTTTGGCCCATACAAAAGGCCCGGCGGAAATCCACCGGGCCCCAAGTATGTGTAACGGTGATTAGAACATGTTGCCGAACATACCCTACTTCGCCAACACGAGTTTCTGACTGCTGAGCAATTTGCCATCGCGGGAAAGGCGAGCCATGTAAACGCCCGAAGGCAGATTCTCGGCCTTCCAGTCGATACGATGTTCACCGGCATCCAGATGGACCTTCGCAATGCTGTCCACCCGGCGGCCCTTCAGATCGAAAATCTCAATACCGACTTCGCCGCTACGCTCCAGTTTCACGCTGAACTGCGTGGCGGGATTGAATGGGTTGGGGTAGGCCGAGAAAAGCCGAGCGCTGCTGGGAATTTCGGGGCCATCGGTGGGCACCGATTCCACGGCATAGGTATAACTACCTGTTCCAGTGAGGGTGGTGCTGGCCACGGAAACCACCACTTCCTCGTGGGCGGCGCCCTCCATGAATGTGTAGGATACCGACTCGCTGGCATCCAATTCCAACTCGACCACGACGGTGGGAAGGGCCATGTCTACGCCCATGATCGTCACGCGGAAGTCGTGGATATCCGATCCGTCAATGGTGATATGCGGAGCCGCGCCATCGCTTCCATCCACAATGCGCATGTACTCAGAGGCCCAGTCCTGCACCGAACCATTGCCGCTCGCCGGGAATGTGCTGATGTAGCGCCAGGCGCTGAAGGCCGGGAGAGTATCACCCTGGTAGCCGTACTGACCGGAGTAGATGTCGGGCTCGTCCAGATAATTGGCGACGGACCAGTTGTTGAAGATGTCTTCAACTTCATCGACATAGCCCAGATTGTTGATGACCGATTGGTAGCTGTTCATCCCGTTGATGGGATTGTGAACCGTATCCCAAATCACCTGCTGGCCGCCAAACTGCTCGTAGATATAAAGCGTCCAGAGATAGGTCTGGATGTAATCGGCCCAGCTGCTGCCCCAAGTCACAAGGCTGTTGTCGGGATTCGTGTTGAACGAGGAGATGTTGTCGGGGTTGCCGAAGAGCCACATGGCCAGCTCGCCCATTCCTTCATCGAGCCAGGACTCTTCATTCTGATCCTGGTTGAAGTGGATCAGGTGTTCGAACTCGTGAGCGCCCACGGCCATGAGGTAGTTGCTGGCGCAGTTGCCGCTGTCGGTGGCAAGGTAGATGACGTCGGCCTCGTTGCTCGCCCAGGGTTGGCTTCCGTCGGGGAACTGATCATAGACCCAGAAGTAGCCGTCGGCCGAAATGTTGAACTCGTAATAGAGGAAGAAAATGCGATCGAGGCCGTCGAAGTTGGGCGGACCGCCGAAGTGGCTGGTGTTCAGATCCCAAATGCCCTGGTCGGGGAAATTGCCCACACTGACATTGTCGAAGTGATCGACGATGGTGTCCACGTCGGCCTGATCGATATTAACATTCCACTGTGAATCCTCGACCACCACGTAGATGTTGTTGCCCAAGCCGCGCACGGTACAGGGAAGCAGGTTGGCCACGGGCATGCCGCCCAGATCCCAGATGTACCAAAGCCAAGTGTCATTCAACTGGGGGTCGGCCGGTGGTGTGCGATCGCCGTCGAGCCAGCCCTCGGCTTCGAGTCTCCGCATGGCGGATTCGTAGTCTTCTACAGGAGAGGGAAGCATAATTGCTTCCTTGGCTCCCGGTGCTGGATGAGCCGAACGCGTCATGGTGTAGGAAGAGTCGGCCGCCGCGACCAGCGGAAGCAGGAAGATCAGGAAGATAATTGCGTTCCGAAGCATGGCATTCCTAGTGTTTAGGTTGGATGTGAGATTTTAAATTTTACCCGATATGGAGATCTTTTGCCAGTGTGAGGTCCGCATTTACTTGCTTGGTAGGGAGTTTCGATCTATTGAATAAAGTCTCAGGAGGTTGAGCCATGAAACGAGCAACTCTAGTTTTCACTGCCATCGTATTATTATCAAACTGCTTACCACTGCTGGCCCAGGCACCGGCAGGGGTGAATTCGCGTGAAATCAAGATACTCCTTCGCACCGATGCATTCGAAGGACCCGAGGCTTTTTTCGAATCCAGCCTCGAAACGTTGCGGGCACTCGCAAGCGAACGAAAAGTTAAACTGCGAGAGCCTGGCGGCGAACCCAAGGTGAAGACACGCGAGATTCGCTACTTCGACACTCCCGATTTCGCACTTCGCTCGCAGGGGTGGTTGCTAAGGCAACGTGTGAAGGTGCGCGGAGAGCGCAAGGCTGAGACCGCTGAACTCGCACTCAAGTTCAAATCGTCCATTCGGGGCAAGGTGGCCGCCGCGAGCGTGTCTGCGGCAGATTCCTACGCCTCCGATGAGGAGTTCGAAGAGGATATCATTCCAGTGGCAGAGGATGGCCCTTGGCAATCCCGTTATGCGCGCAGATGCAAGGTAAAGGGCCTACCTGTTTTTGAGAGTCCTCTGCTTGCGCAGTTGCTCGAAATTTTCCCCAGTCTTTCCGAAGCCACTCTTCCAGCGAATGCAAAGCTCGAGACTATAGGCGGACCTATTTTGGAACGTCGTATTCAGCCCGGTTATCTCGATTTCGGAAACGGCGTCATGGCTGATCTTGAAGTCACCTGGTTCGAAGATGCCGAAGGCCATGCTCTGGCAGCTGAGATTTCCTACGATTATGAAATCGGCGGAAACAAGAGTTCGGTGCCTTCACTCTGGGCCTCTCTTCAGTTTTTGCCTGCCCTACATCTGGCATTGGGTGATACTTGGCAGCCCGGTCTAGGTAAAACCTCTCTTGTCTACGAGCGAGCTGGCTTCAAAAAACCTTGAAGGCAGCCCCCCCCCGCGCCGATACTAATTGGATGGGGCATGGAGGCCCCATGGAAGGTCGTTTCCCATGATTTCCCCCGCATTCTCAAGATTCCTTCTGCTCGTCGCCCTTATGGTGCCGATGAGCCTATTTGCATTGGAAAGTGCCGACAGTTTGTCCGTCGAGGCCGACAGCCTTACGCAGGAACTTGAAGAAGAAGCGGTAGAAACCAGCCTGAAGCTTCTGCACCCTGTGGATGAACGCAATCGCCGCATTTCCGGCGATGGGCGCACCTTGCTTTCAGGTAGTAGTACAAAGCTTCAAGTGCGCGTAATCGGCACAGAGCCCGAGGCGGCTCAGGGTGTGGATGTCCACTTTCACATTCTCTCTCCCGAAAGTCGAGTCTTAGGAATCGCGACCACAGACGATCGCGGTCTGGCGAGTATCGAGCTAACTGCGGATGCGGGAGAAGGCGACTATGCGGTCATGGCCCTGCTGCCGGGGCAGGAAGATCCTGAAGCGCGTCTCATTCTGAGTTTGCCGGTGAAGCGTCCCAGCTGGGCACTTTTCATGCTATTCGGTTTGGCTGGCGGCCTCGGTCTTTTCCTGTTCGGCATGGACATGATGAGTGCCTCGCTACAGCGCGGCGCGGGACGACGAATGCGCGGCATCCTCAGCGTGCTCACGCGCAATCGAGTGGTAGGTTTGGCCATCGGCGCCCTGGTGACCATGGTTATCCAGAGTTCCAGCGCCACCACGGTGGTTCTGGTGAGCTTCGTGCAGGCCGGACTCATGAGCTTCACCCAAACCTTGGGTGTTATCCTCGGTGCAGATATCGGCACGACCATCACCGCCCAGCTCATTGCGTTCAAGCTCACCGACTACGCCTTGCTGATCATCGCACTGGGATTCGCGCTCAAGTACCTGACCAAACAGATTCGATTGAAGCAAATGGGCGATGCGATGCTGGGCTTCGGCATACTCTTTTTCGGCCTGTCCATCATGGGCAAGGCCATGGAGCCTCTGCG
Organism: uncultured bacterium; assembly: GCA_964440095.1. GTDB lineage: Bacteria > Krumholzibacteriota > Krumholzibacteriia > JACNKJ01 > JACNKJ01 > JACNKJ01. Next base: position 7,027 of record CAYTPZ010000011.1, read on the forward strand.
CAGCTACAAGCCCTTCGTCGATGTTCTCGTCGGCTTGGAAAATCCAGTGCTCGGTATTTTTGTCGGTGCTGCATTTACCGCCCTTATTCAGAGCTCCAGTGCTTTTACGGGTATTATCATTGTCATGGCTCAGCAGGGATTTCTGGGGCTTGAAGCCGGCATCCCACTGATCTTCGGCGCAAACATCGGCACTTGCGTCACGGCCGTACTGGCCAGTTTGAATTCAGGACGGGAGGCCAAGCGTGTGGCCATGGCGCATACGCTTTTCAAGGTGTTTGGCGTCCTGCTCATGGTTGCCTGGATTCCGCAGTTTACCTCGCTGGTCGGTAAGATATCTGGCGACGCGGGCATCGCCCGACAGGTTGCCAACGCACACACGGTTTTCAATGTGGGCATCGCGCTCATCTTCCTTCCCTTCACTCCGCTCTTCGCAAAACTTGTCCTTCGTTTGTTGCCCGACCGTCCCGAACCGCAGACTCAGACCAACCGGGCCCGTCACCTGGACAGGACTATTCTCAATGCACCGGCGCTGGCCCTGAATCTGGCCAAGGTGGAAATCTTGCGAATGGGAGAGAGGGTGAAGGAAATGGCCGAGCGCATTTCCCCTGCCTTCTTCGAACGGAATTTGGAGATGCTCGACGCTATCCATCATGGTGAAGATGTGGTGGATGACCTTGAAGCCGAGATTTCGAGCTATCTCCTGGACATTGGTAAGCAACGTATCAGCAAGGAACAAACTGAAGAAGTGTACCTGATGATGCACGTTACCAAGCAGTATGAACATATGGCAGATATCATCGACAAGGAATTGAGGCCGCTTGCTCGGAAAATGGCGGCCGAAAATGTGGAGTTCTCAGAGTCGGGCGTACAGGAAGTTCGTGCCTTCCATCTGAAGATGCTCAAGCAGATATCACGAAGCCTGGAAGCTTTCCGCGACAGCAGTCTGGACGAGGCCAGGAACATCAAGGCCAAGCATCGTCGATATCGTGTGATGGAGGGTGATTATCGCCAGGCTCATTATGCTCGTGTGCGCAAGGCCGTGGCCGAATCCGTGGAGAGCAGCGAGTATCATCTGGATCTGATGGATGCTCTGCGCCGAATCGACAGCTATTCAACCAACATCGCGCGCGCGCTTCTGAGCACCTACGAGGACGATGCTTCCCCTGAAAAATCCTAGGAGCAGCATGAAGTCCAAAGCCGTGTTCGACTTGGGCAGCAACTCCGTGAAACTGCTCGTGGCCATGAGCGGTGGTGGACACATGGCTGTGATTGCCGATGAGGTCCGCATTTGTGGTCTGGGAGAAGGTCTGCGCGCAAGCGGCAGACTTTCGGAGAGCGCCATGAATCGCACGCTGATTGCCCTGGAAGAATTGGTGGATCTCGCACACAAACTCGGCGCAAGCGACATGCGTGCCGTGGGTACGCAAGCACTTCGCCAGGCGGACAATGGGGCTGAGTTCCTGGGCCGCGTTCAGGATCGCTGCGGCCTGCTGGTGGCCATCATCTCGGGTGATGAAGAGGCGCGCCTGTCATTTCTCGCCGCCTGCACAAGTCTGGGCAAAAGGAACGACGACCTGGTCACCTTCGACATAGGAGGGGGCAGTACCGAGTTCAACTTCGGCAGGCAGGCGCAGGTGAAGGATTCTTTCAGCCTCCCCCTGGGCTGTATTCCCATCACCGAAGACTTTTTCGAGGATGACCCTCCTTCGCGTGAAAGGGTAGATGCAGCCCTGAATGCCCTTCACAAGGAACTCTCCGCCCTTTCGGGAAAGAGTGGAGCCTTGGTGGGCATCGGAGGGACGCTCACCACCTTGGGAACTGTGCAACTGGGTTTGGAAGATTTCCAAGGCGAGCGTTTGCGTGGACTCAAGGTGTCTCCTGCCGAGGTGGACCGCCAAATCGAGCTCTACCGTACGCTCCCCCTTGTGGAACGACGTACCATTAGGGGGCTACATCCGGAACGTGCGCCGGTAATTCTAGCGGGTGCCTGCCTTGTACGCGCCGTCATGAATCGCCTTGGCAGCAAGGAACTTCTCCTCAGTGATCTGGCTCTTCGGCATGGGCTTTTTCAAGATCTTTTCGTCTCTTAGGCCGCAATCCCACAACTTCATGTGTCTGTCAGCCTGGGCTATGTTATAATCATTGGCCTTGGAAGGAGTGCGCATGCATCGCTCGAGTATCCCCATCATCTTCGCCATGGTCCTTGTCATTTCCGCTAGCCTTGCTTCCGCTGAACTCGTCATCAACGAGATCATGTACAACAGTCCCGGAACCGATGTGGAGTTCGTTGAGCTCGTCAATCGCGGCGATACGGCTCTCGACATCACCGGCTGGTACATGCTTGACGATAACCTCACCCATCCGCGTTGCTACCTGCACGGCATTCTCGACCCGGGTGAATACATCGTGGTCGCGGGAGATTTAACCATCTTCCAATTGATCTATCCTGACGTGACCAATCTCAATCCCAACGATTTCGATCCCGGCGGTTTGGGATTCGGACTCGGTAATGCCAGCGACACGGTTTTTATTTTCGATCCCGTGGGTACGGTGATGGACTGGGTGACCTATCAGGACGGCGGCGATTGGCCAAGCAGCGCCGATGGTGGTGGACCTTCCCTGGAACTCGTGAACTACTTCCTCGACAACACACTGCCCACTAGTTGGGACCCGAGCATTCAAACTGGAGGAACGCCTGGCGAGGTCAACAGTACTTATCAAGAAGACCAGCAGCCCATTTGCCGAGCCGGCCTACGCGATATCGATCTTCCCACAAGCAGCGACATGGTAACGATCTCCGCAGAAGCTTGGGACAACGAAGCCATCGCCTCGGTGATTTTGTATGTGGACACGGGTGCGGGTTACGTGGCTCAAGACATGTTCGACGATGGTCTCCATGGCGACGGAGCCGCCGGCGATTCCATTTGGGGCTCGAACATCGCTCCTCAGCCCACCGGTACCCTGGTGACCTATTATGTCCATGCTCTTGATGACATCGGCCAGAGTAACTATTGGCCCGATGAAGCGCCCATTGAGTATCGCGCCTATACCGTGGATCACGTTCTACCCGAACTGAAGATCACGGAGATCCTGGCCGTGAACAACACCGGCATCACCGATCCTTACGGCCAGTACGACGATTGGATGGAAATCTATAACGCCGGTGATACGGCTGTGGATCTGGAAGGTTTTTACCTGAGTGATAATTTGGAAGCCACTCACAAGTTTGCTCTGCCGTCCTATGTTCTCGAGCCCGATGAGTACCTTATCGTGTGGGCCGACACCGACACGATTCAGGGACCCTTGCACGCGAACTTCAAGCTCTCCGCCATGGGTGAGGGTGCTGCGCTTTTCGAGACCGAAGATCACGGAAACGTGCTAATCCACGGCTTCACCTATGGGCTTCAGAACGGCGATGTTTCACTGGGTCTTTACCCCATGGATGCCGACTGGCCCGAGTATCTGAATACGCCCACACCCGGCGCGGACAATTCCACTTCGACACTCTACTCGGACCTCTGTATCAACGAGTTCCAGTGCACAAGTGCTGCGGGCGGAATCGACGATTGGGTGGAAATCTACAATCGCGGTGCGGCGGCAATCGACATAACCGGATACTTCCTCTCCGACGATGTGCTCAACCCCACCAAGTGGTCCTTCCCTCCGGGCACAATCCTCGATGCGGACAACTACATCGTGGTTTACGAGGATGTGCTGGGATTCGGTTGGTCTTCCACTGGTGTAGAGGTCGTCATGTTCACGGCTCCTGATGGAATCACGGGTATGGATTATTATGACATGGGTCCCCAGCAGCCGGATATCAGCGAGGGGCGTTACCCCAACGGTGAAGGGTACTGGCATTTCTTCGTGGACATTACACCCGGCGGCGCCAATGAGGCTCCCGTAGCAGTGGGCGAGATTCCCGGGGCGGCAGGCCTGCACATGCGCGGTGCCTGGCCCAACCCCTTCAACCCCAGCACCCGGATTTCCTTCTCTTTGGAGAATCCCTCTGATGTTCGCGTCAGTGTGCACGGCCTGGATGGAAGACTGCTGCGTGTTTTGGCCGTTGATTATCTGGGCAGCGGCGATCACGGGTACAACTGGAATGGCCGGGACGATCGTGGCCGCGCCCTTCCCAGCGGTATCTATTTTGTCAAAGTGTCTTCCGCCTACGACGCGAAGGCCATCAAGCTCGTGCTTCTGAAATAGGATTCGTAAGGGGGGGAGTCCTTCATTGCCCATAGAGGGGCCCATCTAAAAACGAGGATTTCTTCCATGTGGTGAAGTTCCCCGAGATGATCTTTCGCGGGCACAAGGTTACCGATCCCTGGGGCAACGTCCACGCCGGTTTTACCGCCACTACCAAGATCGTTCGCAAAGATTTCGGACTCACCTGGACCAAGAATTGGGGCACAGGCGAGCTGATGGTGGGGGACAAGGTGAGCATTTCCCTGGAAATTGAAGCCATCGCTGTCAAATAGCAGATTCACATCTCAGAAAAGACGCCCGCCTCTGTGGGCGTTTTTTCTTTGCCCAAGAGCCTATCCGTAGTTACATGGCCTTGTGGAAGAACACTCTCCCTATATGAACCTTTTCGAGGTCCGCGATCTCGCGGTGGAGGCCGGAGGTAGGCCTCTACTTGAGTCCGTGTCCTTCAGTCTCAAGCCTGGAGATGTCCTGACTCTGGGCGGCCCTTCCGGCGTGGGTAAGAGCAGCCTTCTCAGGGTTCTGGCCGGACTCGACATGTCCAGCTCAGGTTCCATATTCCTGGCTGGCCGTGAGCCGTGCGATTGGGGATGGCCTCTCTACCGACGCCGGGTGAATCTTCTCTTTCAAAAACCCCTGCTCCTGGAAATGAGTCTGCGTGAGAATCTCGAACTGGCCTTTGCCTATGCCAGTGCCGAGTCCGAATATCCCAAGTCGCGGGCCGATGCCCTACTCCATCGCCTTGACCTCTCCGGTAAACGCCAAGAAGAAGATCCGCGCAGCTTCTCGGTCGGCGAGCAGCAACGACTTTGCCTGGTTCGATCCCTGCTCAACGAACCCCAGGTTCTGCTCATGGACGAACCCACCAGCGCCCTGGATCCTGAGTCCGCCCGCTTGGTTCACGAACTCGTGGAAAGTGAAAGAGCGAAGCAGAAGATGTCCGTGATTCTGGTGGCCCACGATCGCCGAAGCGAACAGGAAGGTTCGATCCTCGATCTGACCCAATTCAGAAGCGGAGGGAGTGGGGCATGAGCGGTACCGTCGATTTGAGTGCCCTGGATCTTGCCCTGGGTGTCAGCCTCGTGCTGGGCGCGGGCCTCGTCAGCTTCGCTCTTCGCCTGGGTCTCGAGAAGCGACTGGCCATCGCCTCGCTGCGAACAGTGCTTCAACTTCTACTCATCGGTTACTTGCTGAAGTTCATTTTCGGACTTCAGAGTGCCATGGCCGTATTGCCCCTCATTTTCGTGATGATTTTCCTCGCCGCACGCACTGCTTTGGGGCGCCCCAAACGTCGAATCCGAGGTGGCGGTGGCCTGGCCTTTCTCAGCCTGGCCGCCTCGGCTCTTCTGACCACATTTGCCGTGACCTCGCTGGTCATCGGCGTAGAACCCTGGTTCGCACCGCGTTACGTGATTCCCCTCATCGGCATGGTTCTGGGAAATAGCATGAACGGCATTTCCCTTTCCTTGGACGCGCTCCTGGAGCATCTGGCCGAGCGGGCGGATGAGGTGGAACTGGAATTGTCCCTGGGAGCGAGTGCACGAGAAGCGGCAAGGTGTCCTCTACAGGAAGCCGTTCGCCGGGGCATGATCCCCATTCTCAACACCATGATGGTGGTAGGAATCGTATCTCTTCCAGGCATGATGACGGGGCAGATTTTGGCAGGAGCCGACCCCATGCTGGCGGTGAAGTATCAGATTCTGATCATGTTCATGATCGCAGCATCCACGGCCATGGGCGCCATGCTCATGTCCATGCTGACGGCCAGGAAACTGTTCAGCCGGGAACAGCGATTGCTTCGGGAACGCATACTGCGTCGTAAATAGGTCCGCCAAAGGAGGCGAATGGAAAACGCGATTGAGATGTCCCGTGAAAGTCGGAAGAGTTTCCTGCCCATGGCTGGAATCCTTCTGCTCGGAACCTTCCTTCGATTTTTCCGCCTTGATCAACAGAGCTTCTGGGCCGACGAAGTCACTTCCATATGGAAGGTGGACGGGCTCCACGGACCCATGTTTGATAACCTCATCCACACCTTTCACGGTCCCCTTCATATGGCCATCCTCGGCCTGTGGGGCCGCCTGGGCGGATTTGGTGAAATCTGGACCCGCAGTCTCTCGGTGATCACCGGCCTCGCAGGCATCTGGCTCATTTACATCCTGGCGAGGCGACTGGCCGGCGAGAAGATCGCCCAACTTTCGGCGCTGCTCATGGCGGTGGCGCCCTTCCACATCTGGTATTCCCAAGAGGTGCGCAACTACGCGCAGCTGATCACGCTGTCGATTCTTTCCATGATTCTGCTCCTGCGCATTTTGGATCGCGGTGGAATACCCAACTGGATCGCCTTTCTCCTGACTTCGGCCGCGCTCTTGCTCAGCAACCTGGCGGGGGCTTTTCTCATTGCGACCCAGGGTATCTATCTGCTCATGCGCAGGCCCAAGCTGGCCCTTCGCATCATCCTGGTTATGATCGTCATTCTGGTTTTGTTCCTACCCTGGATTAAGAACTTCGACATTGGCTGGCGTCCGGACATGGTGGGAAAAGAAGGTGCGGTCCGGAATATCAACTTCCATCCCCTCGCCTTTGTTTTCACCTTCTCGGTTTACGGCATCGGTGACACTGTGGGACCAGCCCGGGACGAAATGAATCGAGGCCTCTCGGCCGATATGTTCATTCCTTGGCTGCCTTACTTCGCCATAGCCGGCGCCATCGTCGCATTCCTTTTTCTGCGTGGACTGTTGACACGAAGGGGGAAAAAGGAAGGCTTGGGTTTCTTCCTGCTCTGGTTGCTGCTACCCATGATCATCACCGCGGGTCTCGCTATTTTGAACGTGAAGGCCTACAACGTGAGATATGTTTCGGTGGGATATCCGGCCTTCCTCATCTTGGTCGCTGCAGGACTTTCGGCTCTCAAGCCGCGTTTGCGGATACTGTTTCTCGCGGCACTCCTTATCTGCACGGCGGTGTCTTTGAGCGGCTTCTATTTCAACTCACGCTACTGGAAACCTGATGCGCGGCAGGCGGCCGCAACATTGGCAGAGCGTGCCCAAGACGGCGACCTGCTTTTGGTCTATTCCATCGAGGAACCTTTCCAGCACTACTATACCGGCGCCGGCGAGCTGGGAGGGCTGAACTGGGCCAATCCCACTCACGCGGTTTTTGAAGAATACATGGAAGCCTGGATTGCGAACTACGACCGCGTCTGGTTGGTGGACTATCGCGCCTGGTATGCCGATCCCCAGGGCTTGACCAAGAAGGCATTCGCGGAGCGCTGGCGGGAAGTGGAAACCCTCGAATTCATCGGTATCGAGGCGAAACTCTTCGAAAATACGGCACGAATCTCGGGAGAGGAGTGATCTTGAAACTGAGCCAGCGCAGTAGAACCGGCCTGATGCTGATCTTGCTCATCCTGCTCGCCTTGGTGGTGAGGGTCGCGTACATCAGCACTCTCGAGCCAGAAATCTTTTGGTTCGACGGGCAGGAGTATCAGCGTTTGGCCCGCGGCATCTTGGATCAAGGTGCCTACCTTTCCGAAGATGGCAGTCCTACGGCTTTCTGGCCGCCTGGCTATCCCGCGTTTCTCGCCGTTCTGGGTGCCGATGTCCTCGTTGTGCGTGTGGCTCAAGCGATACTGGGTTCACTCGCGGTCCTTTTCGTTTTTCTCCTGGCTCGACGATTCCTGGGCCATCGCCAGTCCCTTTTGGCTGCGGCCCTCAGTGCGATTTATCCACTCTACATTTATACGGCGGGCAGTTTCTATCCTGTGGCATTACTCACGGTTCTTCTCAGCGCGGTTTTCCTACTGCTTCTCCAAAGTGTGGAAAAAGGCGGACGCCTTCGCGCTGGCATCGCCGGACTCCTCGGCGGATACGCCTGCCTCACCACCGCGGCAGCCTTGCCTGCTATGGCCCTGACCATTCCATGGCTATGGATCGAGGGGGACCGAACAGCCAGAAGGCGTGGACGCGGTCTGTCCCTGGTCTTCGCCGTCATGTTGGTCTTGGCGCTTGGGGGATGGACGGCGCGGAACATGTCGCATTTCGGGCGACCCGTCCTGGTCTCGCTCAACGGTGGATACAACTTCTGGCTCGGCAACTACCCAGGCGTCAAGGCGACCACGGGTAATCGTTGGACGGATCAGATGCAGGCCGAGTATCACACCCTTGCGGCGCAAAAACCGGGTGAAGCGGAACTCGACGCAGCACTTCGCTCGCGAACTTGGGAGTTCATCCGCGAAGATCCCATGCGCTTTGTGGGGCTCAGCGCGGCCAAGGGTTTGAACCTTTGGCGTCTGTATCCCCAGCCCATGACCGAAGATCGTCCAGGGCTTAATGCCGAGAAACTCATCAGCATTGCAAGCTATGGCCTGGCTCTGCCCTTTGCCCTTTTCTTTCTCTTCATTTCACTGAAAAGGCGGCCTGAGGCGAGGCTCGCCCTGATCTTCTTCTTGGCCTACACAGCCGTGCATGCCGTGGTGCTGTCCAAGTTTCGTTTCCGCTTACCCTTGGACGGCATACTCCTGGTTTTCACGGCGGGGGGATTGGGCTTGCTGTTGAGGACCTTCGGCTGGAAGATCCTCGAGGATCCCAAGCCTTAGAAAAAGCCCAGGGCGACCCGGGCGGCTTCACTCATCCTGGAAGGTTCCCAGCTGGGTTCCCAGACCAGCTCCAGCTTCACGGCGGTCACACCGGCGATGCGGGCGATCTTCTCCTGCACTTCGCCGGGAAGTGATCCTGCTACAGGACAGGCCGGCGAGGTCAGGGTCATGTCCACTTCCACGGCGCCTTCCTCGCTCACGTCCACCCGATAGATGAGCCCCAACTCATAGATGTTCACGGGAATCTCCGGATCAAAAACGGTCTGGAGAACCTGCACGATGCGATCGCGTACGGCTGCGGGCTCGTTGGTGCTTTTGAACTCGTTCACAAAAGGCTCCTATTCGGTGCTGGCCGCTTCATCCGAATCGTTAAGCGCCGATTCGAGGGTGTGCCAGCATAGGGTGGCGCATTTCACGCGCATGGGGAACTCGCGCACGCCGGCGAAGACCGCCAGTTTGCCGAGCTTCGAATCGTCGGGTTCCACGTCGGTGGGGGCGGTGGTCATTTCCACAAAGGCTTCCAGAAGTTCGCGGGCTTCCGCTTCGCTCTTGCCCACAAGAACTCCGGTGAGCATGGATGCGGAAGCCGTGGAGATGGCACAGCCGGATCCTTCGAAGGACAGATCGGCCACGCGCCCCACTTCCATTTTCAGATAGAGGGTCAGCTGGTCGCCGCAAAGCGGGTTGTGCCCCTCGGCGCTGTTGGTGGCGTCCTCCATCTTGCGATGGTTGCGAGGGCGGCGCCCGTGATCAAGAATGACTTCCTGATAGAGATCGCGCAGTTCACTCATGCTCCGAACATCTCCCTGACCTTGGCGAGGCCCGCCGCGAGGGCGTCCACGTCTTCCCGAGTGTTGTAGAATGCGAAGGACGCGCGAGTGGTGCCGCTAACACCCATGGCATCCATCACCGGCTGGGCGCAGTGGTGTCCCGCGCGAACGGCAATACCTTCGGCATCGAGAATGGTGGCGATGTCGTGGGGATGGGCATCGTCCATGAGAAATGAAATGGCTCCCACGCGCTCGGCCTTGGGCGCGACAATTCGCATGCCCGGTTGTGCTCCAAGGATTTCCATGGCATAGGCCATGAGTTCAATGCCGTAGGTATGAAGGTATTCCATGCCCACTGCTTCCAGATAGTCGATGGCCGCACCCAGTCCCATCACTTCGCTAATGGCCGGTGTGCCCGCTTCGAACTTCCAAGGGAGTGTATTGAAGAAAGTCTCCTCCAGGGTGACGCTGCGAATCATATCGCCGCCACCTTGCCAAGGCGGCATCTTCTCTAGCAGCTCCTTGCGGCCATAGAGCACACCGATGCCCGTGGGACCGTAGAGTTTGTGAGCCGAAAAGGCATAGAAGTCGCAATCCAGTTCTCGCACGTCAACTGGAAGGTGAGGCACAGCCTGGGCGCCGTCCAGGAGCACGGGAATGTTGCGCCTCCTGGCCTCGGCGATGATCTCACGTACGGGCTGTAGATTGCCAAGGGCGTTGGATACATGGCCGAGGGTCAGCAGCTTGGTACGCTCATTGAATAGCTCGCCCAGAGAAGAGAGGTCCAGCTCACCCTCATCATTCATGCGAATGAAACGGAGCTTGAGCTGCTTTTCGGCGGCCAGCATCTGCCAGGGAACCAAGTTTGAGTGGTGCTCCATTTCCGTGAGAAGTATTTCGTCGCCCTCGCGCAACCGGGATCGACCAAAACTCTGGGCCACCAGGTTGATGCTCTCGGTGGTGCCGCGAGTGAAGATGATTTCAGCGGTTTCCGAAGCATTGATGAATCGCCGCACCTTTTCACGCACATCCTCGAATGCCAGGGTCGCCTGGGCGCTAAGCTCATACACACCCCGGTGGATATTGGCGTAGCCCTCTTCCTGGAAGCGGCTCATGGCATCGATGACCTGACGCGGTTTTTGGGCGCTGGCCGCACTGTCCAGAAAGACCAAACGCTTCCCACGAACCTGCTGCTTCAGGATGGGGAAATCCTCGCGCAGGTCTTTGAGACGCTCTGTGTCCAGCTTGGGGCTTTCGCTACGAATACTCATCCCGTCCTCGTCTCCTAGTGTGGCAAGCGCTGGCGCAATTCTTCACTGAGCCGGCTGCGCACGGGTTCCAGGTCCATCTTTTCCAGAATCTCGCGGGCGAAGGCGAATGTGAGCATGGCCCGAGCCTGACTTTCTCCGATGCCTCGGGATCGCAGAAAGAACACCTGTCTTTCATCGAGCTGTCCCGTCGTGGATCCGTGGCTGCATTTCACGTCGTCGGCGTAGATCTCCAGCATGGGCAAACTCGTAACCTTGGCGCTGTCCGAAAGCAGAAGATTGCGATTGTTCTGAAGGGCGTCGGTTCTCTGTGCGTCCTGTTCAACGAGGATGAGTCCTCCGAAAACTGCATCGGCCTTACCGGCGAGAATACCCTTGTACAATTCCTCGGTGCGGCAATCGGGGCTCTGGTGCTCCACGCGAGTTTGATGGTCCATGTGCTGCTCGCCGCGGGCTATGTAAAGACCGTTGAGCGTACAAAATGCTTCGGGGTCGGCAAGCTGCACCTGCGTGCCCCTGCGAAGTTTGGCGCTTCCCAGCGAAACTTCATGGCTCTCGTAATGAGCGTCGCGATTCACGTGAACGCCTGCCCATCCGATGTGGGCGGACGATTCGTTTTCCCGTTGCAAGCGGTAGTGATCCAGCCGGCTACTGGACTCAAGATAAACCTCGGTGGCCGCCACGCTGAAGTGTGCCTGCTCATCCAGGCTCGCATAGGTTTCGAACACCGAGGCCCGAGCGCCCTCTTCCAGACATATGATGTTGCGCGGGAAAGTAGCCACGGGATCTTCACCCGTGCTCAGATGCAGCACGTGTACCGGACGATCCAATTCCATGTTTCTGGGCACCCGCAGGCAAAGACCGTTCTGCATGAGATAGGTGTTGAGGGCCAGGGGGGCGTGCTCGTCCACTTCCACGAGTCCACCAAGTTTCTGCGGCAGGATTTCCTCGTGCAGCGAATCCCGAAGCGTACTCAGGTGCAGCGACTCGGGAATCAGTTTCTTGTCTGACAGACCTACATGGAAGTGCCCGTTGACGAAGACCAAGAGATGGGCGTCCAGACCCGGAAAGAGGTAGGGAGCAAGGGCATCTTTCTCAATGCTCTCGGGTGCCGATTCCGCGTAGACGTAATCGCCCCTGAACACATCGCCTGGCTTGAAAAACCGCCAGTGCTCGTCGCGCCTTGTGGGGAAACCAATTTCGCGGAACCATTCAAGCCCTCGGCTGCGCAGTTCAACCAACCAGGCAGGATCACTGGACTCGCCAGGGCTCATACTTTCAAGCTGTGCCGGTGAGAATTTATGATTCTCCATTGTCTTCTCCATGCCCTCAGCCTCAGGACTTCTGGGCGCTGTCCGCCCGTTCAACGATCCAGCCATAACCGTTCTTCTCAAGCTCCAGGGCCAATTCCTTGCCGCCCGTCTTGATGATGCGCCCCTCCGAAAGCACATGCACCACGTCGGGCACGATGTAATCCAGCAAGCGCTGATAGTGGGTGATGACGATCTGCGAACGCTCGGGCGAGCGCAGCGTATTCACTCCTTCGGCCACGATTTTTAATGCGTCGATGTCGAGGCCCGAATCGGTCTCGTCAAGCACGGCGAGCCTCGGTTCGAGCATGGCCATTTGAAAAGCCTCGTTGCGTTTCTTTTCGCCGCCGGAGAATCCGACATTGAGCGAGCGAATCATGAGCTTCTTGTCCAGGCCGAACTGATCCATCTTGTCCTGGGCCATTTGCATGAAGTCCATGGCATCCAGTTCCTCCTCACCTCGATGCTTGCGCAGCGCGTTGATGGCGGTTCGCAGGAAGTAGAGGTTGCTCACTCCGGGGATTTCAACCGGGTACTGGAATGCCAGGAAGATGCCTTCGCGCGCCCGCTCCTCGGGAGGCAAGTCCAGCATGTCTTTCTCGCCGAAGAGCACCTGTCCCTCGGCCACCTCGAAAGATTCGTTGCCGGCAAGCACCTGGGCCAGCGTGCTTTTACCCGAGCCATTGGGGCCCATGATGGCGTGCACCTCACCCGGCTTCACCGTGAGGTTGACGCCGTGAAGAATATCTTTCCCGGCCACACGGGCCTTAAGATTGCGGATTTCCAGCATTCGCTTCCTCTCCTTCGTCCTTAACCGACGCTTCCTTCAAGACTCACGCCCAGGAGTTTTTGCGCCTCCACGGCGAACTCCATGGGCAATTCCGCGAAGACTTCCTTGCAGAAACCGCCCACGATCATGGTGAGGGCGTCTTCGTTGTCGATGCCTCGTTGCAGGCAGTAGAAAATCTGATCTTCACCAATTTTGGTGGTGGTGGCTTCGTGTTCCACCTGCGCGCTGGGGTGTCCCGTTTCGATTACCGGGAAGGTGTGCGCGCTGCAGCGATCGCCTATGAGCAAGGAGTCGCACTGGGTGAAATTGCGTGCGCCCTCGGCCTTGCTGCCCACACGCACCAAGCCGCGGTAGGTCTGCTGCCCCTTGCCCGCCGAGATGCCTTTGGAGATGATGGTGCTCTTGGTGTTCTTGCCCAGGTGGATCATCTTCGTGCCCGTGTCGGCCTGCTGCATGTTATTGGTAAGAGCAACCGAGTAGAACTCGCCGACGGAACCCTCACCCTTCAAAATGCAACTGGGGTATTTCCAGGTGATGGCCGAACCCGTTTCAACTTGCGTCCAGGAGATCTTGGAATTCTCGCCGGCGCAGAGACCGCGCTTGGTGACGAAGTTGTAGATTCCACCCACGCCGTTCTTATCCCCGGGATACCAGTTCTGAACGGTGGAGTACTTGATCTTCGAATCTTTCTGCGCAACCAGTTCCACGATGGCGGCGTGAAGTTGGTTCTCGTCGCGCATGGGTGCCGTGCAGCCTTCCAGGTAGCTTACCTGCGATCCTTCTTCGGCCACGATGAGCGTGCGCTCGAACTGCCCGGTGTTGGCCTCATTGATTCGGAAGTAGGTGGACAATTCCATCGGGCATTTCACGCCGGCGGGAATGTGTACGAAGGATCCGTCGGTGAAGACCGCCGAATTCAAGGCTGCAAAGAAGTTGTCGGTATAGGGCACCACCGAGCCCATGTACTTCTTCACCAGTTCAGGATGATCCTTCACCGCTTCCGAAAAACTGCAGAAGATGATGCCCATTTCTCCGAGCTTGGCCTTGAAGGTGGTGGCCACCGAAACGCTGTCGAAGACTGCGTCCACTGCGACGCCGGCCAGCACTTTTTGCTCATCCAGAGGTATGCCCAGTTTGTCGAAGGTCTCGCGCATTTCCGGATCGACCTCGTCCATGCTGTCGAGCTTCTTTTTTGGCGCGGAGAAGTAACTGACGGCCTGATAGTCGATGGGATCGTAGTCGACCTTGGGCCAGTGCGGCTCTTCCAGGGTGAGCCAATGCCGGTAGGCCTTCAGGCGAAATTCGAGCATCCACTCCGGCTCTTCTTTCTTGGCCGAGATGTGACGGATAACATCTTCATTGAGGCCGGGGGGAAGGGTGTCCGATTCGATATCCGAAACGAAGCCGTACTTGTATTCCTGTTCGGCAAAATCCTGGATGACTTTTTCGTCGCTGCTCATCTCATCGTCCTTCGATTTCGAGGGGAAGATCGGCTTGATCGCCGCGACCGCGCGCCATGTTGAGAAGAAGCGAGTCGCCCATGTCGGCCAGAGTGACTTCGCGCAGGGCATCGATGACGCGCTGATTGATCCAGTGCCAGCTGCTCGCCGCGCCGCATTGCTCCAGGTGTTCGCATTCACCATCCACACAGGCGGTCATCGATACCGGGCCTTCCAGGGCCACCAGGATCTGGGCCAGGTCGATGGCTTCGGGTTCACGGGCCAGGCTGTATCCGCCCTTGGCTCCACGCTGCGATTCAAGCAAGCCTCCCTTGGCGAGCAGCTTCAACAACTTGCTCACGGTGGGAAGGGGCAAGCCTAGCTCTGCGGAGAGATCGCGGGCGGTGAGGCAGCCTTGATCTCGTCGGCGGGATAGCTCGGTCATGAGCACGACGCCGTAATCGCTGAGTTTCGATAGCTTTATCATCTTAGCTCGCTTAATTCGTACCAGATCGGTTCTCTATCTTACAGCAGCAAATTAGTGGCATCCTGGCATCCTTGCAAGGGTAAAAGGGACTATTTTAGTACTTATTATTTCTGGAGATGGATTGAGTCGGAAGCTGTGGGGAGGCAAGGATTTGGGGCATTCAATTCCCTCAAGCTCGGCTTTTTGCCGAACTTCCCGGTGAGCGAGCACTACGCAACCTTCCATCACCCCGCATGGGGAATGCGCCTGGATCTACACCCCTGCCAGCCGGGAGAGCGTCAACTGGACGGCGGCCCCTGGATCTACCTGAACGTGGAAGAAATCCAAACCGTCGTGGCCGACCTGGCCGCGTCGGGCATTGATTGTGATCCCATCCAGGACATTCCCCATATTCCGCGGCATTCTGCTTTCCGCGATCTGGAAGGAAATGTATGGGGCCTCGAGGGAAATACCTCTTCAGCGGCCAGCGGTAAGCGGTAAGCAGTTTGCGGACCACCACCTTGACTCAGCTCTCTCGAATTAGCACCTTGTTTGCACCCGGGCCGCGAGGCGGCTGCTGGGGGGCGGGCGGGAGTGATTCACCCGATATTGCGTCCGATCGCCATCGCGATCCAGACACGGGAGGATCCCCATGTCCGTCATACTCACCGGTAAGAACATCACCGTCGAAAATCTCGTAGCCGTCGCTCGCCATGGCGAGAAGGTCGAACTGCATCCCGAGGCCCGCGAGCGCATCGTGCGCTGCCGCGCTTTCATCGAGCAGCGCATCGAAGCCGGCGAGATCATGTACGGCGTCAATACCGGCATCGGCGAGTTTTCGGAAATCGTGCTCGATGACGAGCAGGTGAAAAACTTCCAGCGCTATCTCATCTACAACCACGCGGCGGGCATCGGCGAGCCGACCCCCATCGACCAGGTTCGCGGCGCCATGCTTCTTCGCGCCAACGTGCACGCCCACGGCCACTCCGGCTGCCGCCCCGAAATAACCGAAACTCTCGTGGCCATGCTCAACCTCGGCCTCACGCCCCACGTTTGCGACAAGGGATCGGTGGGAGCCTGCGGCGACTTGGCGCCCATGAGCCAGATCGCCCTGTGCATGATGGGCGAGGGCGAGGTCTTCTACGAGGGTGAGCGCATGAGCACCCGTGAGGGCTTTGAAAAGGCGGGCGTTCCTGTTCCCGGTCTGCTGGCCCGCGATGGCCTGGCCTGCATCAATGGCAGCAATGTTATCACCTCCATCGGCATGCTCACGGTCTTCGACACTGAACGCTTCCTTTTGCAGGCGGAGATCGCCGCGGCCATGACCCTCGAAGCGCTCAAGGCCAACATGAAGCCCTACGACCGGCGTCTTCATCAGCTGCGCGGTTTCCAAGGCGCGGTGACTTCGGCGGAAAACATTCGTCAGGTGGTCGGCGGCAGCGACCTGCTCAGCGGCAAGGAAAAGGTGAAGGTGCAGGATGCCTACTCCATGCGCTCGACCCCGCAGGTCATCGGTGCCGCGAGGGACCAGCTGCGCTGGACTCGGGAGCAACTGGAAATCGAGGCGAACGGCGTGGGAGACAATCCCATCTTTCTACCCGAGGACGAAACTGTGCTCACCGGCGCGAATTTCCAGGGCACACCCATGAGCATGCCCTTGGACAATCTGGGCGGCGCCATCACCATGGTTTGCGTGCTCAGTGAAAGGCGCCTTAATCGCCTGACCAACCCCGCCCTGAGCGTGGGCCTGCCCGCCTTCCTCACCAAGGGCGCGGGTATGTTCAGCGGACTTATGCTGAGTCAGTACACGGCGGACATGCAGATCGTTGAGCAGAAGATTCTCTCCACCCCGGCCTACTTCCAAAGCATTCCCGCCGCGGCCGACCAGGAGGATTTCGTGTCCATGGGGATGAACTCCGCCATGAAAACGCGGAAAATTCTCGACGTGGCCGCCGGTGTCCTCGGCATCGAATTCATGGCCGCCGCGCAGGCTCTGGACTTCCGCGACTACGAACCGGGCGCGGGAACCCAGGCGGCCAAGAAGGTCATTCGCGAGAAGGTGGAGTTCCTGGACATTGACCGACCTCTCTTCCCCGATCACAATGCCATGAAGGATCTGGTGGATAGCTGGGCCATCTTGGACGCTGTTCAGGCCCAAGTGGGCGATCTTACTCGCTACTAAGGAGACGCCGTTCTGACGACGCACTGGGTTCACGATCTTGATCCCATCGCCCTTCATCTGGGCGATCGCTTCGGCTTGCGTTGGTACGGGCTGGCCTATTTAGTCGGTTTCCTGGTGGCTTTTTGGCTGCTGAATCTCTACCACCGCAAGGGGCGCTCGCCTCTGAATCGGGACGCCAGCGCCGAAGCCATGATGGCACTGGCTCTAGGCGTGCTTGTGGGTGGACGCTTGGGTTGGGTGCTGCTCTATAATCTGGGGCCGAGCCTTCGTGATCCGCTGAGCATCATCCAGGTCTGGAAGGGCGGAATGGCCAGTCACGGCGGATTCATCGGCGTGCTCCTGGCCGCTTGGATCGTAGCGCGCAAGGCCGGGATGCCACTGGCCAGGCTCAGCGATATCCTGGCAACGCTCACCCCGCCGGGCCTTTTGCTGGGCCGCATCGCCAACTTCGTCAACGGTGAATTGTGGGGGAAGGTCAGCGACGTTTCTTGGGCAGTGATTTTCCCGGCCAGCGCTCCCTACGGTACGGCTCTCTCCCAGATTCCGACGCGCCATCCATCCCAGCTCTATGAGGCGGGACTCGAAGGCGCCGTGCTGCTTATCTACACCCAGCTCAGATTCTGGAAAAGCGATGTTACCGCCCGCGCCGGCACGCTCAGCGGCGAGTTTCTGGCCCTTTACGGGCTGCTTCGTGTCTTGGGAGAGTTCTTCCGAGAGCCCGATGCGGGGCTGATCCTCGGTATGAGCCGGGGTATCTTCTATAGTCTACTACTTGTGCTGGTCGGCATCGTCGTCATGGCTCTGGCGAGGCCGGGAAAACCAAAACCGAGATTACTTTAGCGCCATAATTCATCGATACTATTGAATCTTGTCTTGAATCCTGCTACATCTTTCACGAACCCCAATCCCCCTTATCAAGCGCGAGGATGATATGCCTGCAAATTCGGAAAACTTCTTTCCTGGTCTCGAGGGAGTAAACGTTGACACAACCCGTCTTAGTTTCGTGGATGGGCAAAAGGGGAATCTCTTTTATTGTGGATACTCCATCGAGGATCTGGCCGAGCATTGCAATTTCGCTGAAGTAACCTATCTGCTGCTTCACGGAGAACTGCCCAATCAGAAAGAGCTCGACGACTTCCAGGATGAACTGCTGGCCGAGCGCTACCTGGATCCGCATCTGAAGTCCATCATCACGCTAACCCCCAAGGACGGTCATCCCATGGCCGTGCTTCAGGCCCTGGTCGCCCAGTTGGCCATGCACGATAAGGAGATCGCTGATCGGTCTTTGGAGGCGAAGCGCCGCAAGGCCATTCGCATCATCGCCAAGCTGCCGCTTGTGGTGACCTACTTCGAGAACGTGCGCACGGGAATGCGTACCGTTGAGCCTCGCATGGATCTGGGTCATGCCGCCAACTACCTGTGGATGCTTACGGGCAAAGAACCCACTCCCGAAGCTGTGAAGGTCTTCGATACGGCCCTGACCCTTCACATGGATCATGGCTGTAACAACTCCACATTCACTTGTCGCGTGGTGTCATCCACCGAGGCTGATATCTACTCGGCCGTGGTGGCTGCCATCGGTTCGCTCTCGGGCCCGCTGCACGGCGGCGCCAATGAGCGGGTCATCCACATGCTCGAGAGCATTGAAGAGCTCGATGAAGTGGAGCCCTTTATTGATAGTAAAATCGCAAAAAAGGAAAAGATCATGGGCTTCGGCCACCGGGTCTACAAGGTTATGGATCCGCGCGCTAAGATCTTGCGCAAGCTGGCCGGGGAATTTGTGGTGGATGATCCCGAGATGGACAAGTGTCTGAAGAAGGCCAATCTCTTCTACAAAATCACCGAAGATCGCTTCCAGGCCAAGGGCAAGATGGACATCTGGCCCAATGTGGACTTCTTCTCGGGCGTCCTCTACAAGGCCCTGGGGCTGCCGCGCGATTTCTTCACTCCGGTTTTCGCCATCTCCCGCGTGGTGGGCTGGGTTGCCCATCACTTCGAGCAGCTGGAAGACAACCGCATCTACCGTCCGCGCTTCATCTATGAAGGTGCGGAACTGGGTAGGGAGTTCAAGAATATGGATAAGCGGTAGTCGAAGAGCTTAGGACTGTGAACAAGAAGAAGCCGCTCCGGAGGGGGCGGCTTCTTTTCTTGTCCGTAGTCCTGAGTTACTTCTTGTGAGCCTTCTGCACCAGAACCAGACCACCGTTGGGACCGGGAATGGCGCCCTTGATGAGCAGCAGATTCTCTTCGCTTCGCACACCGATGATCTGCAGGTTCTGGATGGTCTTGCGATCGGTGCCCATGCGACCGGCCATGCGCTTGCCCTTGAAAACGCGGGCCGGTGTGGCGCTCTGGCCGATGGAACCCGCGTGGCGCATCACTTCGTGAGCACCGTGGCTAAGACTGAGCGTTCCGTGCATTCCGTGGCGCTTGATGACACCGGCAAAACCGCGGCCCTTGCTCGTGCCGACCACGTCGACGTAGTCGCCTTCGGCGAAGGCTTCCGTGCTGATTTCGTCACCCACATTGAAGGCTTCAAGTTCCGCGGCCGTCATGCGGCATTCACGGACATGGCGAAGGGAATTGAATCCGGCCTTCTTGAAGTGTCCCTGCATGGGCTTGGGGGTGTTCTTGGCGCGCTTGGGCTCAAAGCCCAGCTGCAAGGCGTCGTAGCCGTCGGTCTCCACGGTCTTCTTCTGGAGCACGTAGTTGGGGCCGGCTTCGACAACGGTGACGGGGATCAATTTCCCCTCTTCGACGAAGATCTGGGTCATACCCAGCTTCTTACCGAGAATTCTCAGTGACATGTCTCCTCCTGTTTCTTACAGCCATGCGCCGAGACAAGCGCAGCGGGTTGCGGCAGCGTGGCTGCCTGAAGGTGGAATCGCGATTGATCCCAGGCCGGTCAAAGTAGTGTATTGGGCGATACTTGTCTAGTGGGGGGCGGGAAGGTAAAAATAATGGCAGGTAACTAGATAAGCCCCAACTAGTTACCTGCCATTGTCAGCCCCTAGGGCAGGGTGTTGACCCAATCGGCGATGAGCTCGATAAGCTCGGGCTCAAGTTCGCCTTTCTTTCCGTACTCCTCCGGATTGGGAGCTCCCACACCGTGGCGGAAGAGATGGTTGAGCCCCGCGAGCTGCTCCACTCTCGTGTTCTCACGGGGATTTTCCTCAAGATGATTCCGCCAGCCAACCATGTCGGTGCGCGGCACCTGATAATCACGCTCGCCAAAGAGGAGGAGGGCGGGAGCATCCTGTGCTTGGAAATTTCGTAGGGGCTTCTGATAAACCACCGAATCCCAGTAATTGAGATAGGCCCCGAGGATGGTCTCATCCAGGCCCACCTGGGCATCCCGGATGCGATTGCCGTAGTGCACATATTCTTCCAGAAGCGCATCGGTAAGTGTGCCCAGCTGATTCAGATACTCGTACTGTTCGAGCATGATGGTGAGCAGGTCGCGCGAAGGAGGAGCCAGGAGGACGAGACCTTTGACCGGAAGCTCATCCTTCTCCAGGGACCGCGATACCAAGGGTGCGCCGATGGCGCCCAGGCTATGTCCCAAAATGAAGCAGCGATCAGGATCGATATTTTCCTGCTGGATCAACAGACGGAAGGCGGCTTCGGCGTCATCGACCACTTCTTCCTGAAGGGTCAGGTTCTTGAGGATGGAGTCGGTGGCCGCCTCGGGATTCTGCTGATAATAGTAGGTGCGCTTGTCATATCGCAGGGTGGCCAAGCCGTTTTCCGCGAGTCCCTGAGCCAGATCGAAGAAGAGGCGGTTGGGGCCGATGGTGGAATTGCGATCCGCCGGTCCCGAGCCCTGAATCATGATAAGGGCAGGGAAGGGACCCTCGCCTACGGGCATGGTCAGGGTGCCGCCCAGACCCGGGCCGCCACCTTCCACGGTGAGCTCGGTCTCTTCGAAACGGGATTCTACAAGTGGATTGACCTGTGCGAATCGGAGGTCGGCACGGCGAATCTCGAAACCCTGCAAGGGGACGCGGAAGGCCAGCAGTTCACCATCGTCGGCAATGTCCATTTCGCTGAGCAGACCAGTGATGCCGAAACCCTGGCGCTGAAAATCTACGGGTTGGTCTTTGATGAAACCCGAGGCACGGGTCTCGTCACGCCAGGTCAAGGGGCCCGTGTACTGGGCCTGGGGAATCAAAACGTTGAGATTGTCCTCATTGCCATATAGATGACGGCGTTGGGCCAGCAGCCAGAGGTGCTGAGCCACGCCATTGTCCAGAGGAACGAGGCTGCCGTCGAAGGGCAGCAAAACATCGCGTCCGATCTGCCCGCGATAGGCCACGAGCACACTATCTGCGCCCACAACACTGAGCAGTGTGTCGCCCGTTCCCGTGATAAGCAGGGTGCTGACGAACTCCAAGTCGGGAAGGTGCACGATGGTGCGGGTGGTAAGCATCTGCGGTCGGGGTACCGAAAGCTGGGCTTCGCCCTGAATCACCAGGGTGTCGCCGAAGCTTTCCACCGAGAATGCCTCGCGGCCCATGGACTGACCGCCCAGGCCGAATTCGTAGAAGTAACTGCCCGTGGGTACTGCCAGGGCGGGCAGGGCGAACAATAGTAGAGCGACAGAAACGAGCGGGGCTTTCATGAACATCCTCCGGGTTGGGACGGGGGGCAGAATAGTTCGGGCGCAATGAGGAATCAAGGGCATACCCACCTGTGGCCTCTTGATTCCAAGCCGTCTTGGTGATACTCCTGTCATTCAAGCCGCATCAGGAGAGTAGCGATGAATCCAGCAAGTCCGCGAATGAGGCCGTCCCAGGCGGGATGGATCGAAGTAATCACCGGGGGAATGTTCAGTGGGAAGAGCGAGGAGCTCATTCGCCGGCTGCGCCGGGCCCGTATTGCCCGGCAGCGGGTGCAGGCTTTCAAGCCCAGCATCGATGACCGCTATTCGGGCAACGAGATCGTGTCCCACGACCGAAGTCGCGTGGACTCGGAGCCTGTGGACGATCTTGCTGCCCTCCGCCGCGCCCTTCACGGTGACACCCAGGTCATCGGCATTGATGAGGCCCAATTTCTGGGAACGGGTCTGGTGGAATTCTGCGTGGAAATGGCTGGGCAGGGCCGCCGGGTCATCGTGGCCGGCCTGGACATGGACTATCGTGGCGAACCCTTCGAGCCCATGCCCAATCTGCTCTCCGTGGCCGAGGAAATCACCAAGACCCACGCCGTTTGCCTGGTCTGCGGCGCACCGGCCCTGTTTTCCCAGCGCATCGTGGAGGGCGGCGAACGGGTGATGGTGGGGGCCGAGGAAATCTACGAGCCCCGTTGTCGTGAGCACTTCACGCGTCCCGGTGAGGATGGCAGGTAATGGACGGCGACCAGTGGTCTCACATTCCAGTTCGCTTGGCCGAAGTGAAGGCCCGCGTGGCCGGGGCGGCCGAGAGATGCGGGCGCGAGGCCGGTGATATACGCCTGGTGCTCGTGAGCAAGAATTCGCCTCCCGAGGCCGTGCTGGCCGCCTATGGGGCCGGTCACCGGGAGTTCGGCGAAAATCGTGTTCAGGAGGCCCTGCCCAAAATCGACGCCTTGCCCGCCGACGTAATCTGGCACTTGATCGGCCACCTCCAGAGCAACAAGGTGAACAAGGTCTTGGGCCGCTTCGATCTCATCCACTCCCTGGATTCACAGGATCTGGCCGAGCGGCTGTCCGAAAAATCCCTGGCCCGTGAGATGGTGAGCTCGGTGTTGGTGGAAGTGAACTGCTCGGGGGACGAATCCAAACACGGCTTATCCATGGAAGCCGCACGAGATTTCACCCTGAATCTGGCGGGCCTCAAGGGAATTGTGGTGGACGGGCTCATGACCATCGGCCCACTCCGCGGCGGCGCCGAGGGCGCCAGGGAGGCCTTCGCCGGTCTGCGCGAGATCTACGAATCCCTTCGCGCTGAGGAACATCCCTCGCTGCCCTTGCGCGAACTTTCCATGGGGATGACCGACGACTTCGAGATTGCCGTTGAGGAAGGAGCCAGCATCCTGAGGGTGGGAAGGGCCGTCTTCGCAGGCTGATCTCGCAAATCCCGTTGCAATCGCGCAATAAGTCGAATAAATTGCGCCTCTTAGTTCGGGAAGCACCCAGGGGAGGCTCATGTCCCAGCTCTATACCTATATCCAGGAAAGCGCGGAAGCGCTTCGGGCCCGCGATCTAACTGATACCGCGACCCTGCTCGTCTATTATGGAGACGATGCGGCTGCGCTGCGCCAGGGCCTGAGCGAAGTGGGACCTCTGGGCGACATTCCTCACTGTCCGGCGGCGGGCAGGCTGTTTGCTGGAAAGGGTTGGCTCCTGCTTGAGCAAGCTCCCAGTTTCCATGACGGATTCAGCATGGAATCGCTGGGGCAGCTTCCCCGGGCCCTTCGTTTGCTGGGCGCTTCGAACATGATCCTCGCCGGCCCGGGCAGCATACTTCTGCCGGAACTGAAAAGCGCTCCTTTGCTCGCGGTGTCCGATCATCTGAATCTCACGGGGGACAGCCCGCTTCTTGGCCCCCATGAGCCGCGCCTGGGAAAGCGCTTTCCCGATATGGGGGAGGCTTGGTCGAAGAAATTGCGCCATCTGGCCGGCGATCTGCCCGAAGCCGTGCTGGCCGGATTGTCCGGCCCGGGGCAAATGACCGTGGCCCAGCTCGCCTATCTAAAGGATATGGGAGCAGACGCCGCCGATTGGCGATTCCTGCCTGAGAATCAGGCGGCCGTACATGCGGGCATGAAAGTGTTGGGCCTGATGTGGCCCAGGTGTGATGAGGAGGGCGAAGGGCCCTCCGCCGAGACGATGGAGGCTGTGCGATCCGCCTTGGACGCGGTCCTCGAACATGGAGACCCATCATGAGTGATGCGAAAACCACCGAGCGATTTCCCAGCCTTTCCATCTACGCGAATCCCGTGGAGATGGAAAAGGCCATTATCGAATGGTGGGAAGAGCACAGCATATTCGAAAAGACCCAGAAGGAGCACGCGCATCTGCCGAGCTTCGTCTTCTACGATGGCCCGCCCACGGCCAACGGTTCGCCGGGCGTGCATCACATCATCTCGCGCTTGGCCAAGGATGCCATCTGCCGCTACAAGAGCATGACCGGCCATCACGTACTGCGCAAAGCGGGCTGGGATACCCACGGCCTGCCCGTGGAACTCGAAGTGCAGAAGCAACTCGGCCTCAAGGACAAGAACGACATCGAGAAGTACGGCGTGGCGAATTTCAACGCCAAGTGCCGCGAGAGCGTCTTTACCTACGAGAAGGAATGGCGGGAGATGACCCGCCGCACGGCCTATTGGCTCGATCTGGACAATCCCTATATCACGCTGCAGCCCGAGTACGTGGAATCGGTTTGGTTCCTGCTCAAGAGCTTCTTCGACGCGGGGCTGATCTATCAGGGCTACAAGGTCATGCCTTACAACCCGCGCCTGGGAACGGTTTATTCCAGCCATGAGGTGGCCCAGGGTTATGCCGAGGTCAGTGATCCTTCCATCACGTTCAGGCTCAGGATCAAGGGCCGCGAGAATGAAAGCCTACTGGTCTGGACCACCACGCCCTGGACCCTGCTGTCCAATGTGGCGGCGGCGGTGAGTCCCAGGCTGGACTATGTGACCGTGCAAATGGAGGGCGGCGAGAAGCTGACCCTGGCCGAGGCCCGTCTGGAGGTCTTGGGACAGGTGGACTACGAAATCGTCAATCGCCTCAAGGGCAGCGATCTTGTGGGCCTGGAATATGAGCGTCTCTACAATCACATGCCGACGGAAAAGGGTAAGGCCGTGGCCGTGGTGGTGGAGGCCGACTTCGTGAGCGCGGAAGACGGTACGGGCATCGTGCATATGGCCCCAGCCTATGGTGCCGACGATTACGACGTAGGCCGCAAACAAAACCTGGCTTTCGTGGCCGCGGTGGGCGCCGATGGCCTGGTGGATGCGAAGGTCGAGCCCTTCGCAGGCCTCGACTTCAAGGCGGCCGATCCGCCCATCATGAAAGATCTGAAGGCCCGGGGACTGCTCTACGCCCAGACCCAGGTGAAGCATACCTATCCCCATTGCTGGCGTGACAAGGGACCGCTCATGTACTTCGCCCAGCCGGCCTGGTTCATCGAGACCACCAAACTCAAGGATAAGTTCCTGTCGGCCAACAATCAGGTGAGCTGGTATCCGGAAGAAGTGGGGCGTCATCGCTTCGGCAACTGGCTGGAAGGGAACATTGATTGGGCGCTCAGCCGCGATCGTTACTGGGGCACGCCCCTTCCCATCTGGCAGACCGAGGACGGCAAAAACGTCTGCGTGGGAAGCATCGAGCAGCTTCGCGAGTTGGCGGGCGGCAGCCTGCCCGAGAATTTCGACGTGCACAAGCCCTTCATCGATGAGCTGGAGCTGAAGCATCCGGAAACCGGCCAAGCCATGAAGCGCGTGCCAGAAGTCATCGACGCCTGGTTCGATTCCGGCGCCATGCCCTTCGCCCAGTGGCATTGGCCCTTCGAGAACGAGGAGTTCTTCGAGGATCAGTTCCCCGCGGACTTCATCTGCGAGGGCATCGACCAGAGCCGCGGCTGGTTCTATAGCCTGCTGGCCATCGCTGTCTTCATGCGCGGGAAGGCGCCCTACAAGAACGTGCTCGTCAACGAAATGGTCTTGGACGCCAAGGGCAAGAAGATGAGCAAATCCATGGACAATCGTGTGGATCCCTGGGAAGTACTCGATGGGGAGGGTGGCGACGCCATCCGCCTGTACATGGCCATGGCCAGTCCCATCTGGCAGCCCTTGAAGTTCGATAAGGCCGGTCCCCGTGAGATGAATTCCAAAACTCTCGGAACCCTGCGCAACACCTACGGCTTCCTGGCGCTTTATGCAAACCTCGATGGATGGACACCCGGCAGCGCAGAGCCTGAATTCACCTTGCTCGACCGCTGGATCCGTTCGCGCTTCGAATCGCTGGTGGAGTCCACGCGCCGGCACATGGAGGCCTACGACATCACCCGGGCGGCGAAGGGTGTGTCCTATTTCGTGCTGGAGGAGCTCAGCAACTGGTACGTCCGCCGCAATCGTCGCCGCTTCTGGAAGGGCGAATTGAGTGGCGACAAGGCTGCGGCCTATGAGACCCTCTACGCTGTGCTTGAAGGTGTTTGCCGACTGGCCTCGCCCTTCGTACCCTTCGTCACCGAGGTCATCTGGCGCAATCTTCAAGGCGAGGGCGCAGGCAGTGTGCACCTGGCTGATTATCCCAAGGTGCATGCAGAGCTGCGTGACCCCGAGCTGGAAGAGAAGATGGAAGCCTTGCTGAGTTTGGTGGGACTGGGGCGCGCCCTGCGCAATGTGAGCGGACAGAAGGTCCGCCAGCCGCTCTCCGAGTTCCAGGTGACCGGCCCCGAGGCCGTGGAAAAACTGCTGCAGGACGATGAACTGGTGGAGCAGCTCGCCGACGAACTCAATGTGAAGCGCATCAGCTTCCTGAGCGATCCGGGAGATCGATTGAGACTCGTGGTCAAGCCTCGCTTCAAGGTTCTGGGACCTAAGTTGGGTGGATCCATGAAGGCCGTGGCAGCCGCCCTTGCCGCACTGGATGATGCCGCCGTACAGAAGGCCTTCGATGAGGGAAGCGTAACTGTTGAGGCCGAGGGTCGCTCCTTCAGCTTGAGCCGCGAGGAAATGGACTTTGCCGCCCAAGCCACCGATCCCTGGGTGGGCGGCATGGAAGGTCGCATTCTCGCCGCGCTGAACACCGAATTGGATGAGGCCCTGGAGCGCGAGGGCATTTTCCGCGAGCTGACCAATCGTGTGCAGAATCTGCGCAAGAGCGAAGGTCTGGAAGTGTCCGATCGTATCGCCATCACCTGGCAGGGCGACGCGCTCTTCGCCGAGGCCATGGGCCAGTGGGGTGCTCGGCTTTGCGAGGAAACCTTGGCCCTGAGTCTCCAGGAGGGCGACGGCTCCGGCGGTGAAAGTTTCGAGATCGCCGGGAAGGAGATCCGCATTGAAGTCCGGAAGGCCTAGGCCCAACTGGGGAGTTTTCTTTCCTGCGGTGATCCTGATCCTGTTCTTGGATCTGGTGAGCAAGCAGATGGTCATGGCCGGCCATTGGGGCGGCACGATTATTCCCGGTCTGCTCGATTTCACACCGGTGACCAACCCGGGTGCGGCCTTCGGTCTGCTGCCCGGCGCGCGGTTATTCTTCGTGGGCATCAAATTGTTGGCCGCACTGGTCATCCTGCGATTGGTGGCCAGGGGGCGCATCGGCGAAGGCGGGTGGCTGCTCATTCCCCTGGCCATGATCATGGCCGGGGCACTGGGCAATCTATTCGATCGTTTCCGCGGCAACGGTGAAGTGGTGGACTTCGTGGATTTCCACATCGCGGGCCATCATTGGTATATCTGGAATGTGGCCGATGCCTCGGTGAGCGTGGGGGCTGTGCTGGTGGCGCTGCACATGCTCATATCCCATCGCCGTGAAACGAGGGTCTGATGGACTCCGGCCAGCGGGAGCAGGATATCCGCATCCCGCCCGAGGTCGAGGGCCAACGCCTGGACCGCTTCATCCATGAGCGGCTTCCCCAATACAGCCGCGCTTTCATTCAAAAGCTGATTCGCGAGGAGGCCATCCTCGTGGACGGGAAGAAGTGCAAAACGGGCCTGCCACTTCGGGCAGGTCAGCAGGTGCATGTGAATATTCCCGAACCCGAGGTCATGGAACTCACCCCCGAAGATGCGCCCATCGACATCGTTTACGAAGACGATCACCTGGCGGTGGTGGACAAGCCGGCGGGGCTGGTGGTTCATCCTTCCGCAGGTCATGGCAAGGGAACCTTGGTTCATCTGCTACTTCATCACCTGGACAGTCTTTCGGGTATCGGAGGGGTGCAGAGGCCGGGCATCGTCCATCGCCTGGATAAGGACACTAGCGGCTTGATTCTGGTGGCCAAAAACGACCTTGCCCATCGCCGGCTTTCCGAGATGCTGGCCGCTCGGGAGATCCGGCGGGAGTATCTGGCCCTGGTTTGGGGTGAGTTGCCCGAGAAAGAGGGCATCATCGAGGGGAATATCGGCCGGGATCCACGGCATCGGCAATGCATGGCCGTGCTCGAGGAAGGCGGCAAGGAGGCCAGCACCGGATACCGGCGGTTGAACCACTTCCTCGAATTCGACTATATTCGCTTGGCCCTGAAGACGGGCCGGACCCATCAGATCCGGGTTCACCTCAATTCGATCGGCCACCCCGTTTTTGGCGATCCTCTCTACGGAGGGCGGCGTAGGAAAACCGGTGGCCTGCTGCGGGCCGATCGTGAGCGTG
The DNA here is from genome assembly GCA_964440095.1 of uncultured bacterium. Classification (GTDB taxonomy): domain Bacteria; phylum Krumholzibacteriota; class Krumholzibacteriia; order JACNKJ01; family JACNKJ01; genus JACNKJ01. The sequence goes on from CAYTPZ010000011.1 coordinate 35,351, forward strand.
TAAAGGAAATGCTCGTGATCCTGCAGCGTCAGGCACTGCATGCCGCGAGTCTCGTCTTTCCGCATCCTGCAGAGGATCGTGAGATGGCTTTTGAATCCCCGTTGCCGGATGATTTCGCGCGGGTTCTGGAAATGCTTACTGAGAGTGCAAACCGAAGCAAGGAGACTTCATGAATGTAAAGGTGCGTGAAGAGGGAGCCGTCACCGTGCTGGAGATCAGCGGCAAGATCATGGGCGGTCCGGATGCGGAACAGTTCCATGGCCTGATCAAGGAACTCCTGGCCGATGGCAAAACCAAGCTTCTGGTGAACCTCGGAAGAGTGAACTGGATCAATAGTACGGGTCTGGGCATCCTCATCGCCGGCTACACATCGGTGAAGGACGGCGGTGGCCAGTTCAAGCTGCTCAACGTCTCCGAGCGGATCGATTCGATCCTCATGGTTACCAAGCTCGCGGGGATTTTCGATTCCTACGACGACCTTGAATCCGCCCTGGTTAGTTTCCAGGACTGATGAGCGGCGAAACTCAGAACGGGACGATCCATCTGGAGATCCCCAGCGACTTCCGATGGTTGGACGTACTCAACGCCAGCCTCACGGCGGTGGCTGAGGAATTGCAGTGGAATCACGACTTCACCAATGAAGTCTCCATCGCAGCCATCGAGGCGGCCAGCAATGCCGTGGAGCATGGCAACGGCATGGACGCGGCCAAGCGAGTCTGCATGCGTATTCGCGTGAGTGGAGGCAAGTTCATGCTCGGTGTTTGCGATGAAGGTCCCGGCGTGGATCCCTCTGTGCTCGATCGACCCCTCCCCGGCCCCGATGATCTCTCCCTGCGTGGTCGAGGCTTCTCCATCATGAAGGCGCTCATGGATGACATCCGCTTCCGCAAGAGTCCCGATGGTCGATTCCTGTTGGAACTGGAAAAAGCGCTGCCCGAGCCCGGCGAGGCGGAATGAGTGGCGACGCTCCCCATGGGCGCGTCCTGGCCATCGATCCGGGAGAAGTGCGTGTGGGGTTGGCACTGGCCGATCCTGAAGGCATCACCGCACAGGGCCTGGAAACCTTTGTACGCGGGCAGGGTAGTCTGCTCGATTTCCTGGAAGATCTCATTCGCGAGAAGGGCATCACCCTGATTCTTCTTGGATATCCCCTTCACATGGACGGCAGTGTGGGCGATCGCGCCGCCGCTTCCGAGCGCTTTCGCGATATTCTGAGCGAGCGTTTCAATCTTCCCGTGATCCTGCGCGATGAACGACTGACCACTGTGGAGGCGCGCAAAGCCTTTCCCCTTGGCTCCAAAAAGGATTGGGATTGCATCGCCGCCACCTTGATGCTGCAGACCTATCTCGACCAGGCCGGTAAGGCATGAGACGTCCACTCATAGGCAATCGCCTGGTGATCATACTCCTGGCTCTCCTGGCCATCGATTTGGTGGCGGCCGTGTGGGCTTCCTGGTCCATGGTACCGCCGGGCAGCGGAGAAAAGGTGTTGGTCGAGATTCCCCAAGGGCTCAGCTCTTCACAGATTGCCGACAGCCTCGAAGCTCGGGGCGTTCTGAAAGGCACGCAGCTCTTCCGCTTGGCCCTCATCCTGGGCGACGACAATCTGAAGGCCGGACGCTATCTGTTTCGCATGCCCCAGGCACCGGGCAGGGTGCTGTCCAAACTGCGCCGCGGCGAGACCGAAAAAACCTGGCTGCGCATCCCCGAGGGTCTTTGGATGGATGAAACCGCAGGGCTCATCGCAAGACAACTTGATCTGGATTCGCTCAGCTTGAGCCAGCAGATGCGACAAGCTCAGGCCTTCAACTATGAATTCCTTGAAAACGCAGGAGATCTGGAGGGGTTGCTGTTTCCCGACAGCTATGTCTTCGAGTACCCAGTAAGGGAGGGGGATGTCCTCCCCCGCCTCCTCGGTCGCTTCGACGAAGTGCTGCGGAGATTGCAAGAGACCTACTCCCTGGAGGACACCGGACTGAATCTGCGCGAATGGATCGTCCTCGCTTCCATCGTCGAGGCCGAAACCATGCTGGATTCCGAGCGTGAGCGGGTGGCTGCGGTCTATCGAAATCGACTGGCCCTGGGAATGAGACTCGAGGCGGATCCCACGGTGATCTATGGCCTGGGAGTTCGGAAGAAGCGGCTCTTCTACAAGCATCTAGAGGATGACTCGCCCTACAACAGCTATCGAAACGAGGGCCTGCCGCCAGGTCCCATTTGCAGCCCGGGTGAGCGGAGCCTTGAAGCGGTACTCCGGGCCGACCTAAGTGAGCCCGATTTGTATTTTGTGGCTCGTGGGGATGGTGGGCACTTTTTTTCCGCGACTTTCCAAGAACACCTCGAGAAGGTGGAAATGGTCCGAAATGGCCGAAAGTAACCAAATCCTTGAGGGTACTGCTTTATGATCCCGCAGAATTCCAGGTTTTCTCCATGACTCACTATAATCTTCATAATCTTCCGAAATCCTTGCGCCACAAGGATCAAAGGTTGCAAGAGCTTCTCGCGGAATGTGGTTCTTCCCTGCTGGCATATTCAGGCGGAGTGGATTCCGCGCTCCTGGCCATAGTGGCCCAAGATGTGCTTGCAGACAGCTTTGCGGCGGTTTTAGCCGATTCTCCCTCGCTTCCTGACTGGGAAAAAAGGGAGGCTCTGGACTTCGCCGCGCAGCAAGGAATCCCGGTGCGGGTCATCCGCACTGCGGAAATAGAGCTTGGGGACTATCGCGCCAATGGCCTTGATCGTTGCTTCCACTGTAAATCCGAGCTATTCGGGCTTATGGAAAGCATCGCCGGCGCCGAAGGTTTTCAGACCCTGCTCTACGGCGGTAACCTCAGCGACCGCTCCGACCATAGGCCCGGAGCCGACGCTGCGCGTCGCTTCAATGTCCGGGCCCCGCTCGAGGAAGCGGGGCTGGTCAAAGAGGACATCCGTCAACTTGCTCGCGCGCGAGGCCTGTCGGTCTGGGATCGCCCCGCCCGAGCTTGCCTGGCTAGCCGGATTCCCCACTTCGATGAAGTGACGGAAGCCAAACTGGGTCAGGTGGCGAACGCGGAGAACATCCTTCGCGGCAAGGGTTTTCGGGACTACAGGGTTCGTCATCATGGAGACCTTGCCCGAATCGAGCTGGGCGCCCAGGAATGGGAACGTCTGGCCGAGCCCGGATTGAGAGAGGCGGTGATGAAGGGAATCGAGGCCCAGGGCTATCTGTGGATCGCCTTGGATTTGAAACCCTTCAGCTCCGGAAATCTCAGTCGCGCTGCGGAGGAGCTGGATGCGCGCGGGTTGCAATCGGCAGGGAAAGAACATAGCTTCCGGACTCTGCCCACAATTGAAGAGGTGTCACAGGAATGAAACAGACGGCTTTTTTCAGGCTTTTCCTGGCTGGTTTGGCGTCAATCATCATCGGATACGTCACTCTCGCCGCAGGAAGTATGACCTGGGCCCCGTTCCTATTGGTTCTGGGCTACTGCCTTCTGATCCCCTGGGCGCTCTTTAAGTTGGGCCATTCCGGAAATGGAGGCTCGAATACGGCCTCTGGGGGCGAATAGCTCAGCTGGTTAGAGCACCTGCCTTACAAGCAGGGGGTCACAGGTTCAAATCCTGTTTCGCCCACCTGGGAGGGCAGTCCAATCATCGGTCGGGCAAATTCTTAACTTGTCCAAGGGGCCGATTAAAGGCTGTTGACCCTGTCAGATGGCTCTGGTATAATTGCCGGACCACAGGAATCACTCCCTGCGGGGAGTTGCTTATCCTCTTGATATGGAGAGGATAGCTTCAAAGGTTGGACATCTTCTGGATATCAACCGGCGAAACCCCTGCATTGCCCTTGCTTGTGCTACAACCGAGCGCTCCATCCGAGACTTGCCAGTCAGAGTCCGGAAGGTAAGCTCCATGCGACTCTTTGTAGGAGGTATTTCTGCCAATGACTAGCAGGAAAATATTCGCGACCATCATCGCTCTGGCGCTGGTAGGCTTCGCGAGCTTCGCGTCCGCTGACATCATTGACCCGGCTCAGTGTGTGGTCACGATCGTCGCCGAAGGTGGCTTAACAGCCTCCCCCGGTGGATATGAAGCAATCGGTCCCAATCACACGATCGACGTTTTTGTGAACGATCAGTTCGGCGATCCTGTGGAACTCATTTCCACGGATATCTGGCTGCAGCATTCGGATGTTATCTGGTGTGAAGGCGGCGTCACTGCTGACAGCTCGACCTACGCTCCCGATCCCGGCCATACAACCTTTTCCGGCGTTGCCCGTGGCGGCGTGGATCAGGGTAATGATAGTGGCGGCTGGAACGAGTGCTCGGCCATCATGCTGGACGTCATCGCTCTCGGCTACGTCCTCGATACTGTGAACCTTTCGATCAATAGCCAGGATCTCAATGGAGACGGCACCGTGAACACTCAGGACTGGGCGAAGTTTGGTCGCTGTAAAGGCGATGCGAACGAAGGTCTGCCTGGCTGCTCTTGCGCCGACTTCAATGAAGAATACTACGATCCCGGCACAACGAACGTGGACATCGCCGACCAGGCGCAGTTCGCGAGCCAGTACAACTTGAGTGACTGCCCCTAATCCGGTCCTGTTTTCGAATCGGATTCTTGGGCTAGTCCATGATCTGGAATTGCGCCTGCGGGTGTGAGACCAGGGGGGGCTCTCCTCCCAAACCTGACAGCATTGCTACAACCGGAGGTATTGCTCAATGTTTAAGAAAGTGATCGTCATTGCCGCAATGATGCTTTTCGCTGGCGTCGCGAATGCGGATGTCATCGGAATCTTTGCGGATGAACAGGCTGACGCTTGCACTGGCGTCGTGATGCCCTACACCCCGTCGGATATTTTCATCATGGCAATTCTGACCGAGACCTTCGATGGCGGTATCACCGCTGCCGAATTCAAGGTCGGTAACTGGATGGGCAGCCCTGGGTATCCCACTGGTACCGCCACAGTTACGGCCACTTCCGATCTCGTTATCGGACAGCTGGACACTGACTTCTCGATCGCTTGGTCGAGCCCTCAGGGTGCCGGTAATGGCCTGGTCCTCATTGCTTCCGTCCAGATTTTAGCCTTCGACGGCGCTTGGATCGGTCCGGATCATCGTCTCGAAGTTATGGAAGGAGACGACTGCGGTTGCTTGGTGACTGTGGATGACGTCTTCGAGCAGATTCAGGCCCAGGGTGGTCTGTTCTGGTTCAACTGCTCGGTTCCCGAGGATTGCGTCTGCCTGGAAGAGACCGCGACCGAAGAGACCAGCTGGAGTTCCGTCAAGGCCCTGTTCTAGTAAGAAAAAAGCGATTGATGGGAGTCGCCGCTTGGCGGCGGCTGCCGAGAGTTCCAGCCGAACGGATTAGAGACGTCTCCGGCTGGGAAAGACAGAACCTGCGGGAAGCTTCGCGAAACCCGCGCCGGACTGTCACTTAATGAGAATCGAAGCGGGATAGCTTCTAGACTCATCACATCAAGGAGTTGCAACATGAAGAAACTGATGGTCGCTCTGCTGATGCTGACCGCCATTGCCAGCTTTGCTTCGGCCGATTTCATTGGCATTTTTGCCGATGCTGATGGTGTCGAATGCCAGGCTCCGATCGTTGAGTATGAGCCCCTCGTTGTTCACGTGATGGCTTATATCCCCAATGTTCCTGGTGGAATCACGGCTGTCGAATTTGCCGTCGCCAACTATCCCGGCAACCCCGGGTACCCCACCGGCACCTCCACCCCGACCTGGGACAGCGATCTGGTCATTGGCGATATCGAATTTGATATCTCCATTGCTTTCAGTGAGCCCCAGCATGGTCCCTTCGCTCACATCGGAACCATCGAATTCTTGGAATTCGATCCGCTGTGGATTGGCGATGACCATGTCATGGCCGTTGTTCCTGGCCTCGACTGCGAATGCCTGGTCGTTGTCGATGATCTGTTCGAGATCGTTGAAGTTGATGGTGGAATCTTCACCTTCAATTGCACCGGCACCTGCGTCTGCCTGGAAGAGACTGCTACCGAAGAAAGCAGCTGGAGTGCTGTTAAGTCCCTGTTCTAGTTTTGGGGCTTAGAATTACTTTGAAGCCGCCACCCCTTGGGGTGGCGGCTTTTTTCGTACCTTTTACAAATCTAAACTTGAATAAAATAAGCAACTTAGATTAATTGACAGCAACTGACGCCGGTGATATCTTACCTCACCGAGCCACCCCTCTACGTCTTCTACTCCTGTTTTGGAGGTCACTCAGGATGAAAAAACTGCTCTTCCTCGCCCTTGTCGCGCTTGTCGCGTTACCTGCTTTCGCACAGCCCCTCATCGGCCTCTATGCTGATGAGCAGCCGACGAATGAAAACTGCGACGCAGCTGTCGTTCCCTATACCCCGCTGAATGTCTATGTGGTTGCCACATGGATGGTCGGTGAAGTTGGTGCCGGCATCACGGCTGCTGAGTTCAAAATAGACAACCTGCCTGTAGGTCCCGGTTATCCCACCGGAACAGTTACCGTTACCCATTCCACCGATCTGGTTATTGGTGATCTGTATGGTGACTATTCCGCTGCATGGGCCGAGCCCCAGGGCGATGGTGGAACCCAGTTCACGATCTGCAGCATCGAGTTCCTGGCTTTTGACGCTGCCTGGATCGGTGCCGACGTTGCCATGACCGTTGCACCCGGTGATGATTGTCTCTGCCTCGTGCTGGTGGATGATCTCTTCGAGATCATCGATTCCACAGGCGGAACCTTCACCTTCAATTGCTCCGGTGAGTGCGATTGTGGAACCGCGACCGAAGCTACTTCCTGGAGTGCCGTGAAAGCTCTCTTCTAAGGGCCTTTTCCTCGCGCGAGGATATCGGATTAAGAAAACCCCCGGCAAGCGTCGGGGGTTTTTGCAAACTCAATAAATGCAACAGCTTGACACTCGTATTTACGAGATGTAGCTTCCCTTCCAGATCATCCTCCCCTGCCCCACACGCCCCATCCCGGAGGAATTCCATTGAAACATC